>NZ_CP137892.1:642946-1285892 GCF_033547155.1 Pseudomonas benzenivorans | reverse complement strand
ACGCCATGTTCCAGGAGCTGCTGCCGGTGGAGGTGATCGAAGCCGATATCCTCACCCTCGAGTTCCAGCCGGCCTCGCTGGTGGCCCTGAACTTCACCCTGCAGTTCATCCGCCCCGAACAGCGTCTGGCCCTGCTCGGGCGCATCCGCCAGGCCCTGCTGCCCGGCGGCGCGCTGATCCTCTCGGAAAAACTGCGCTTCGAAGATGCCGAGCAACATGAACTGCTCAGCGAGCTGCATATCGCCTTCAAGCGTGCCAACGGCTACAGCGAACTGGAAATCGCCCAGAAACGCAGCGCCATCGAGAAGGTGATGCTCCCCGACAGCCTCGAGCAGCATCGCGAGCGTCTGCTGGCCGCCGGCTTCAGCCGGGTGGTGCCCTGGTTCCAGTGCCTGAACTTCGCCTCGCTGGTCGCCCTGCCATGATCCGCGACCTCGACCTCGACGCCCTGCAGCAGTGCCTGGCGGGCACCCCGCTGCAGGACTGGGCCGCCGGGCTGCCCGGTCAGCTCGATGCCAAGCTGGCGATCGGTCACGGCGACCTGCAGCGCTGGTACGGCGCGGTACAGGCCCTTCCGGCGCTGAACGCGGAACAGCTGGAGCTGCGCCGGCACTTCGCGTTCGACGGCCCCTGCGACGAGCGCAGCCGCGCCGCCCTGAAGAACGCCCTGCAGGGGCTGATCCCCTGGCGCAAGGGCCCCTTCGAGCTGTTCGGCGTGCACATCGACACCGAATGGCGCTCGGACTGGAAGTGGCAGCGGGTCGCCCCGCACCTCGAGCTGAGCGGCAAGCGGGTGCTGGATGTCGGCTGCGGCAATGGCTACTACATGTGGCGCATGCTCGGCGCCGGCGCCGAGAGCGTGGTGGGCATCGATCCCAACTGGCTGTTTCTCTGCCAGTTCCTGGCAATGAAGCACTACCTGCCGGATCTGCCGGCCTGGCACCTGCCACTGGCCTTCGAGGAGCTGCCTGCCAGGCTGCAGGGCTTCGACACGGTGTTCTCCATGGGCGTGCTGTACCACCGGCGCTCGCCGATCGACCACCTGCTGGACCTCAAGGACTGCCTGATCAAGGGCGGCGAGCTGGTGCTCGAGACCCTGGTGGTGGAAGGCGACGCCCAACAGGTGCTGGTGCCGGAAGACCGCTACGCACAGATGCGCAACGTCTGGTTCCTGCCTTCGGTGCCGGCGCTGGAGCTGTGGCTGCGCCGTGCCGGCTTCGTCGACGTCCGCTGCGTCGACGTCAACATGACCTCGATCGAGGAACAGCGCGCCACCGAGTGGATGCGTTTCCAGTCGCTGCCGGAGTTCCTCGACCCGGCCGACCACAGCCGCACAATCGAAGGCCTGCCGGCACCGACCCGCGCCGTATTGGTCGCGCGCAAGCCGTAGGATGGGTTGAGCGCGGCGATACCCATCGGCGAATTGATGGGTTACGCCGCTTCGCGGCTAACCTACGCGGCCCGCCCCATCCTACGTATCAGCCGCGCTTGGCCGCCGCGACGATCAGCTGCTTCATCTCCGCCACCGCCTGCTTGAAGCCGACGAACAGGGCGTGGGCCACCAGGGCATGGCCGATGTTCAGCTCGTTGATCCCGGCGATAGCCGCCACCGCCTCGACGTTGTGGTAATGCAGGCCGTGACCGGCGTTGACGATCAGGCCATGGGTCAGGCCGCAGGCCACGCCGTCGCGAATCCGCGCCAGCTCCCTGGCCGCCTCCTCTGGCGTATGCGCGTCGGCATAGCGGCCGGTGTGCAGCTCGATGGCCGGTGCGCCGACCCGCTTGGACGCCTCGATCTGTCGCGCCTCCGGGTCGATGAACAGCGACACCTCGCAGCCGATCTTGCTGAGCCGCTCGACCGCCGCGCGAATCCGCGCCTCCTGTCCGGCCACGTCCAGGCCGCCCTCGGTGGTCAGTTCCTGACGGGTCTCCGGCACCAGGCAGACGTGCGCGGGGCGGATGCTCTCGGCGAAGGCGAGCATCTCTTCGGTGATGCCCATCTCGAAGTTCATCCGCGTCTGCAGCACCTCCTTGAGCAGCCGCACATCGCGCTCCTGGATATGCCGGCGGTCCTCGCGCAGGTGCACGGTGATGCCGTCGGCGCCGGCCTCCTCGGCATCCAGCGCCGCCTTCACCGGGTCCGGGTAGCGAGTGCCCCGGGCCTGGCGCAGGGTCGCCACATGGTCGATGTTCACACCCAGCAGAATTCGATTGGCATCAGTCACGCGGTGGTTCCTTGAAGGTCATGAAGAGTTCGCGGCTGACCAGGGGTCGACCGCCCAAATGGGGCGCCAGGGCCTGGCGCATCAGGCGCTTGGCTGCCGCCAAGGCGCCAGGGACGGCCCAGTCCGCCCCGGCCATGGCCAGCAGTTCGGCCCCCTGAAACACGCCAGGCTGCAGTTGCGCTACGGGCTCCAGTCCGGCATCGGGCTGCAGACGATAGAGGCGCTCGGCGACTATGGGCCGGCCGAGGCGATCCCGATCCAGGGCGAAACCATAGCCCAGTTCATCCAGCAGGCGCCATTCGAAGGCGCGCAGCAACGGCTCCAGCGCGCGGCCCTGGGCCAGGGCCTGCAGGGTCAGGGCATAGTGCTCGAAGATCTCCGGGTGCGGGACCTCCGCCGGCAGCAGGCGAATGAGCAGTTCGTTCAGGTACAGGCCGCTGAACAGCGCCTCGCCCGTGAGCAGGTTGGGAATGCCGGCGGCCTCGAGGCGACCGACGTTCTTCAGCTCGCCGCGGCCGCGCAACTCCGCCTCCAGCGGCACGAAGGGGCGCGCCAGGGTGCCGGCCCGCCCCCGCGCCCCGCGTAGCACGGCGCGCAGGCGGCCCTGGGGGGTGAGCAAATCCACCAGTGCGCTGCTCTCGCGGTAGGCGCGAGAGTGCAGGACATAGGCGGGTTGACTGAATGCAAGCATGGGGCTACTCGCAATGGCGGGCGCCGGAATGCGCCCGGGCGCGGCTCAGATGTCGTCGTAGCCCAGCGAACGCAGGGCGCGCTCGTCGTCCGACCAGCCGCCTTTGACCTTGACCCAGAGGTTGAGCATGACCTTGGAGTCGAACATCACCTCCATGTCCTTGCGCGCCTCCTGGCCGATGCGTTTGATCCGCTCGCCCTTGTCGCCGATGATGATCTTCTTCTGCCCGTCGCGCTCGACCAGGATCAGCGCATGGATATGCAGGATGCGCCCTTCGCGCTTGAACTCCTCGATCTCCACGGTGATCTGGTAGGGCAGCTCGGCGCCGAGCTGACGCATGATCTTCTCGCGCACCAGCTCGGCGGCGAAGAAACGGCTGGAGCGGTCGGTGACCTGGTCCTCGGGAAAGAAGTGCACGCCCTCCGGCAGGCGCTCGCCGACCAGCTTCTCCAGGGTGTCGAGGTTGTGCCCGTGCTGGGCCGAGATCGGCACGATCTCGGCGTTCGGCAGCTGCTGCGCCAGCCACTCCAGGTGCGGCATCAGCTCGGCCTTCTCCTCGATGCGGTCGGTCTTGTTCACCGCCAGGATCACCGGCCCCTGCACGTACTGCACCCGCTCCAGGACCATCTGGTCCTCGTCGGTCCAACGGGTGCGATCGACCACGAAGATCACCACATCGACGTCCTTCAGGGCCGACGAGGCGTTCTTGTTCATGTAGCGGTTGAGGGCCTTGTCGCTGTTCTTATGCAGACCGGGAGTGTCGACGTAGATGGCCTGCACCTGGCCCTCGGTCTTGATCCCCAGCATGTTGTGCCGGGTGGTCTGCGGCTTGCGCGAGGTGATCGCCAGCTTCTGCCCGAGGATGTGGTTGAGCAGCGTCGACTTGCCCACGTTGGGCCGGCCGACGATGGCGACATAGCCACAGCGTGTTGCGGGTAAATCAGTCATTGCCGTTCTCCACACCCAGGGCGATCAAAGCGGCGGCCGCGGCAACCTGTTCGGCGATGCGGCGGCTGGCGCCCTGGCCCAGGGTCTTGTCGTTCAATAGGGTGACCTGACACTCGACCACGAAGGTCCGGCAGTGCGGCTCGCCCTGCACGTCCACCACCTCGTAGCGCGGCAGTTCACAGGCGCGCGACTGCAGGAACTCCTGCAGGCGGGTCTTCGGGTCCTTGTTGGTGTCGACCAGGGTCAGGCCGTCCAGTTCGTTGCTCAGCCAGGCCAGCACCCGCTCGCGGGCCACCGCCATGCCGGCATCCAGGTAGATGGCACCGATCAACGCCTCCAGGGCATCGGCCAGGATCGACTCGCGACGGAAGCCGCCGCTCTTCAGCTCACCCGAGCCCAGACGCAGGTAGTCGCCCAGGTCGAAGCCGCGGGCCAGCACGGCCAGGGTCTCGCCCTTCACCAGCCGCGCGCGCAGGCGCGACAGCTGGCCTTCGCGCGCCTGGGGAAAGCGCTCGAACAGCGCCTCGCCGGCGACGAAGTTGAGAATGGCATCGCCGAGAAACTCCAGGCGCTCGTTGTTGCGCCCGGCGTAGCTGCGATGGGTGAGGGCCAGGACCATCAGGTCCTGGTCCTTGAACTGATGACCGAGCTTGCGCTCGAGGCGGTCTAGCGAAACACTCACGGCATGCGCACGCGGTATTCTTTGTCGAATCGCGCCACCAGGTCGAGGTTCTCGATCAGCGGCTCGCGCTTCTCGTATTTCAGGTGGGCGATGAACTCGTTGTTCTCGACCTTGACCTTGAGCACCTCGCGCAGGTCCAGATCGCGGATGTTGTTCACCTGCATGCCCTTGCCGACATGGGAATAGAAGTCACCCACTGTCCTGATCTCCCGGGCCTGCTCGGTGCCCACCGAAGTGATCATTTTTTCCATCGACATGTAATCGAGGTAGTGCGGCAACATCTTGAACGCGGTGCTGGCGAAGAACGCCACCACCGCCAGCACGACCAGCCAGCTAAGAACCGACAACCCCTTCTGCGAACGTGCAAATACCATGTTTGCCCCCCAAATTCTGAGTAAAAATGAGCCATGCGGCCCTACTACAAGACTATAGATAGACTGCGGCGGCGCCTTGAACGGCGCCGCAAAATTTCAGCGCGTCAATGAATCAGGCCGACGCGGGAAAAATTCGGCAGATTGCGCAACTTCGGGTCCGGCCAGCTCATCCACACGGCGAAGGCCTTACCGACGATATTCTGGTCCGGCACCATGCCCAGCAATGGCTTGGGAATGTTCGGATCGTTCCAGTAGCGGCTGTCGTTCGAGTTGTCGCGGTTGTCGCCCATCATGAAGTAATGCCCTTGCGGCACCACCCATTCGCGCCCGGGCTCGACGCGATAACGGTGCATTTCCTTGCGGATCAGGTGCTCCATCTCGCCCAGACGCTCCTGGTAGAGCACCACGCTGCCGAGGCTGCCCGGCTCTTCGCCGAGCAATTGCTCCGCCACTGGCTTGCCGTTGACGAACAGGCGCTTGTCGCTGCTGTAGCGGACATGATCGCCGGCCAGGCCGACCACGCGCTTGATGTAGTTGATGTTCGGGTCGCTCGGGTAACGGAAGACCATCACATCGCCACGCTGCGGATCGTCGACCTCGATGATCTTGGTGTCCAACACCGGCAGGCGGATGCCGTAGGCGAACTTGTTGACCAGGATGAAATCGCCGACCTCCAGGGTCGGCTTCATCGAACCGGAGGGAATCTGGAACGGCTCGACCAGGAACGAGCGCAGCACCAGCACGATGGCCAGCACCGGGAAGAAGGACTTGCCGTACTCCACCAGCAAGGGTTCCTTGCTCAGGCGCTCGACCACCGCCTCGTCGGGCTCGCCGACCTGGCCCTGGTACTGGGCGATCGCCGCACGCCGGCGCGGCGCCAGGAAGATCAGGTCGAATAGCGCCAGGGCGCCGCAAAGCGCGACGGCGATGACCAGCAACAGCGGAAAATTGATCGACATAGGCCCTTAACTATCCACCTTGAGCACGGCAAGGAAGGCTTCCTGGGGAATCTCCACGCTGCCGACCTGCTTCATCCTTTTCTTACCGGCCTTCTGCTTCTCCAGCAACTTGCGTTTACGGCTGACGTCACCGCCGTAACACTTGGCCAGCACGTTCTTCCTGAGTGCCTTGACGGTGGTCCTCGCGACGATCTGCCCGCCGATGGCCGCCTGGATCGCCACGTCGAACATCTGCCGCGGGATCAGCTCTTTCATCTTCTCGGTCAGGGCACGGCCTTTGTAGTGGGCCTTGTCGCGGTGCACGATCAGCGCCAGGGCATCGACCTTCTCGCCGTTGATCAACACGTCCAGCTTGACCAGGTTGGCCGACTCGAAGCGATCGAAACTGTAGTCCAGCGAGGCGTAACCGCGGCTGACCGACTTCAGGCGGTCGAAGAAATCCAGCACCACCTCGTTCATCGGCAGGTCATAGGACACCTGCACCTGGCTGCTGAGGAACTGCATGTCGCGCTGCACGCCGCGCTTCTCGATGCACAGGGTGATGACGTTGCCCAGGTGCTCCTGGGGCACCAGGATATTGGCGCGCACGATCGGCTCGCGCATGTCCTCGACCGAGGAAATATCCGGCAGCTTCGACGGGTTGTCGACGTAGAGCGTCTCGCCGTTCTTCATCACCACCTCGAACACCACGGTCGGGGCGGTGGTGATCAGGTCCAGGTCGTACTCGCGCTCCAGGCGCTCCTGGATGATCTCCATGTGCAGCATGCCGAGGAAGCCGATGCGGAAGCCGAAGCCCAGGGCGTCGGAACTTTCCGGCTCGTACTGCAGCGCGGCGTCGTTGAGGGTCAATTTCTGCAGGGCTTCGCGGAAGTCCTCGAAATCGTCGGAGCTGACCGGGAACAGGCCGGCGTAGACCTGCGGCTTGACCCGCTTGAAACCCGGCAGCATGGCCACGTCGGGGGTGCTGGACAGGGTCAGGGTGTCGCCCACCGGGGCGCCGTGAATGTCCTTGATGCCGGCGATGATGAAGCCCACCTCGCCCGCCTTCAGGTCCGCCGTGGCGGTGTGCTTGGGGGTGAACACACCGACGCTGTCGACCTGGTGGATCTTGCCGGTGGACTTCACCAGCACCTTGTCGCCCTTCTTGATGCGGCCGTGACGCACCCGCACCAGGGACACCACGCCCAGGTAGTTGTCGAACCAGGAATCGATGATCAGCGCCTGCAGGGGCGCCTCGATATCGCCGGTCGGCGCCGGGATGGTGGCGACCAGGCGCTCCAGCACCTCGTCCACGCCCATGCCGCTCTTGGCGCTGCAGGCCACGGCGTCGGTGGCATCGATGCCGATGATGTGCTCGATCTCTTCCTTGACCCGCTCCGGCTCGGCCTGGGGCAGGTCCATCTTGTTCAGCACCGGCATGACCTCCAGGCCCTGCTCGATGGCGGTGTAGCAGTTGGCCACCGACTGCGCCTCGACGCCCTGGCCGGCGTCGACCACCAGCAAGGCGCCCTCGCAGGCGGCCAGCGAGCGGCTGACCTCATAGGTGAAGTCGACGTGGCCGGGGGTGTCGATGAAGTTCAGCTGGTAGGTCTTACCGTCCCGCGCCTTGTAGTGCAGGGTCACGCTGTGCGCCTTGATGGTGATGCCGCGCTCACGCTCCAAGTCCATGGAGTCCAGCACCTGGGCCTCCATTTCACGCTCGCTCAGGCCACCGCATATCTGAATGAAGCGGTCGGCCAGGGTGGACTTGCCATGATCGATATGGGCGATGATGGAGAAATTGCGGATATGACTCAGGTCACTCACAGAACAACACTCGAAAAGGCCGCAGGCGAATGCCCGCCGAAAATAGCCGGGAAGTGTACCCGATACGGGCCCGGCACGTCACGCCCAGGCGCCAGCCGGCAGGCACGAAAAGGGCGACCGCAGTCGCCCTTGCTCATCCCCGCCGGGTTCTTACTCGGCCAACTTGAAGGTGATGAAGCTGGCGCGACCCTGGCGCAACACGCGCATCGACACCGAACGGTTCTTCGGCAACGACTGCGCCACCTGGGTGAAGGTGCGGGCAGAATCGATCGCCTGATTGTTCAGGTGGGTAATCACATCGCCCGGGCGCAAGCCGATCATCGCCGCCGGCCCTTCCTGCACCTCGGTGATCACCACCCCCCCTTGCAGGTCGAGGCTCTTGCGCTGCTCGGCGGTCAGCTCGACCACCTTGACGCCCAGGCGGTTGCTGCTGCGCTCACCACCCGGTGTCGCGCTGCCCGCCAACACCTCGCCCTCCTCCGGCAAAGCACCGATGGTGAGTTTGAGCTTCTTGCGCGAACCCTCGCGCACCACATCCATCTCGGCCTGACTGCCGGGCTTGAGACCACCGACCAGATGCGGCAGGTCGGCCGACATGATGATCGGCTTGTCGTTCAGACTGAGAATCACATCGCCGACCTGCAGCCCGCCCTTGGCCGCCGGTCCGTTGTCCAGCACCTGGGCGACCAGGGCCCCGGCCGGCTTGTCCAGGCCGAAGGACTCGGCCAGGTCCTTGTTGACCTCCTGAATCACCACCCCCAGCCAGCCGCGACTGACCTTGCCGTCGGTCTTGAGCTGGTCGGCGACGTCCATGGCCACGCTCATGGGAATGGCGAAGGACAGCCCCATGAAGCCGCCGGAACGGGTGAAAATCTGCGAATTGATGCCGACAACCTCGCCGTCCAGATTGAACAGCGGACCACCGGAGTTGCCCGGATTGATGGCCACGTCGGTCTGGATGAACGGCACATAGCTTTCGTTCGGCAGGCTGCGCCCCTTGGCGCTGACGATGCCGGCGGTGACCGAGTGATCGAAACCGAACGGCGAACCGATGGCCAACACCCACTCGCCCACCTTGAGATCCTCGGACTTGCCCAAGCGCACAGTGGGCAGGTCATCGCCCTCGACCTTGAGCAGTGCCACGTCGCTGCGTGGATCGGCCCCTACCAGCTTGGCCTCCAGCTCGCTGCGATCCGACAGGCGCACGATGATCTCGTCGGCATCAGCGATCACATGGTTGTTGGTCAGCACATAGCCGTCGGCCGAGATGATGAACCCCGACCCCAGCGACTGCGCTTCACGCTGCCGACCACCGCCCGGCGAACGCGGCACCTGGGGAATGTTGCGCTCGAAGAATTCTCGGAATATCGGTGGCAACCCCTCCAAATCGGGCATCGGCAGCTGGCCTCCCCCCGTCGCCGCCCGCGCCGGTATCTTCTGCCGGGTACTGATGTTGACCACCGCCGGCGAAGCCTCCTCGACCAACTCGGTGAAGTCCGGCAATTGCGCATGCGCGGCAACCGCCTGCCCCAACAGCAAAACCGCCAGGACCGCAGAAAAACATAGCTTAAGGCTAGGCATCGACATCCAGCTCCCCCTCCAGACCGTACAAGACTTATAACTAAGACACATTACCCGCGATTGCTGCGCGCAGCACCACCGGCTGCAACGCCGGATCGCCGGCGGCACGGGCACTGCGCCACCGCACGCCGAGCGCAGCCAGCGCCAACCCGGCAAAGGCACACAGCACCACCAGAGGCTCGCTCAAGGCCATTCGCTCGGCGAGCAACGCCGCGGCAAACAAGCCCATAAGCGGCACTAGATAGACCAACAGTGAACCACGCACCAGTAAATCCTCGCGAATGCCGATCACCACGGCATCCCCCACACTCAAGGATAAATCGGATAGCGCACGCACATGACCCCGGCGACCGCCCACACCGAGCCGCTCGAGCACTCCCTGGCCGCAGCCGGCACTCACCGAACAACTGGAGCAGGTACTCTTGCGCAGCGTCTCGACCCAGACGGCGCCGGCCTCGACCGCGACGACCCTCCCGGACTCCTCGATCACGGCGTAGCCTGCGCTTCGCCAGCCCGCATCGACAATGCCACCCGCTCCGCCGTACCCAGAGGGATTTCGCCGACCACCGTGACCATCACATCGCCGTCGCTGGTCGCCATGCGCCGGGAAACCGCGACGGTCGGGCCGAGCTGACTGCGCGCATCAGCGACCACGGCGCCCTGCAAAGGCTCCAGAAACACACTGAAACGGGCCACACCATCGTCATACACCAGGCATGCGACGGTTTCATCCGAAGCCGGACTACGGCGCTGACTCACGGTATTCAGGCTAAAACCCGGGGGCAGCCATTCAGCCCGCCAGGCGTCGCCATCGGCAGTGCTCGCCTCAGCCACGGGCACAGACCGACAATCTGCGCTCGGCCGTAGCGCCGCATCGCCAGGGGGGGACGAAAGCTCCAGGCGGGTGAACTGGAAGCGCTCGAGCAGCTGGCCTTTATCGTTGAGCAGCAGGGTTTTCAGCGGCAGGCCACTCTCACGATCCAAATGCAGCTCTACCGCATAGCGATGCTGATCACGCGGCACCAGCGCCAGCACCACCGCCGCGCGGCCCGCCACGCGGGACTCACCGGTCTTCTTCAGCTCGTACCAGCGCGCCAACTGCTCAACATCGAGCTCACGAGCAGGCCAGGCCTGATCGCCCACGACCTGATCGGCCAGGGTACCGCTCACGCACTCGGCCCGCCCGTTCACCCGCACTATTTCCTGAGCGGGTCCGTCCAATTGCAGGAGACGCTCGCGCACGGCCCCATCCGCCTCGACCCTGTGCCAGATGCCGTGGGTGGAGAAACTGCCATTGCGCTCGTAAACGAAAGTGCCCTGAAAACTCTGACTGCGGTCCGCCTCAGCCAGGCGCTGCAACCAGTCTTGCGCGCCCTCTGCAGCGAAGGCCGACATCGCCCATCCGCCATACAGGAGAATGGTGAGAGGAATAAAGCGCATGCGCCTCCTTAACGGCCTTCCAGACTTGCGGCGCGCGCATAGGGCAACGCCCCCTCGCCGCCACTCATCGCGGCTTGCTGGGCATGCTGACGCAGATAAGCCGGCAAACGCTGCTCATGCCAGCCCGCCTCGGCATCGGCGGCGGCCTGCGCCGCTCCCGGCTGCTCGGCGGCCGAACTGAAGCCCGCCAGCATGGCTGGACCCTGGGCTTGCGGACTGACCAGAGCCGGCTGAGAAGCCTGCTGCGCCAGCTGCGCAGCGCCGATCTCATCCTGATTGTATAGACGCACACCCGCCAGAACGGCAACGGTCACCGAGGCCGCCACGGCCAGGCGACCCACTGCCCGCCAGGGCCCACGAGACGTCTTCTCGACCACCGGCAGCGCCTCGTCGGCCAACGCCGCGGAAACCGCCGCCGCGATATCCAGCTTCGGCTCCAGCAACTCCTTGTGCATCACGGCGCGAGCGATCTGATAGCGCGACCAGGTCGCACGCAGCTCGGCATCGTCGCTCGCTCCAAGCACTCGGCGCAATTCCAGTTCGTCCGCTTCGTTATCCATCACCGCGGACAGCGATTCCTGCAGGGCTTCTCGACTCATGGCGGTTCCTCTCTTGGCTGTCGCCGCTGTCTTAGGCTTCCTGCAACAAGGGTTGCAGGGACTTGTCTATGGCCTCGCGCGCTCGAAATATCCGCGAGCGCACGGTGCCCACCGGACATTGCATGACGCTGGCAATGTCCTCGTAACTGAGACCATCGAATTCACGCAAGGTTAGGGCCGTACGTAAATCATCTGGCAACTGCTGGATGCTGCGATGCACGGTGGCCTCGATCTCATCCCGCAACATGATGCGCTCCGGCGACTCGATATCCTTCAGGGCATGGTCGCCGTCGTAAAACTCCGCATCCTCAGCACTTACATCACTGTCTGGCGGTCGCCGTCCCCGCGACACCAGATGGTTCTTCGCCGTATTGATGGCGATACGATACAGCCAGGTATAGAACGCACTCTCGCCACGGAAATTCCCTAATGCCCGATAGGCTTTGACGAAAGCTTCCTGCGCCACATCCTGAGCCTCATGACTGTCGTGCACGAAACGCACGATCAACCCGAGAATCTTGTGTTGATACTTCAGCACCAGTAGATCGAATGCTCGCTTGTCTCCGCGCTGCACGCGCTCGACCAGTTGCTGGTCCTCTTCCTGGGTTAGCATGAACACTCCTCGCCCAGTCCGAAGGAGTGCAGCGCCTGCCGGTGACTCGGCTTGCCAAAATAGACTCGGGCGTTGCGCAAAAGTTCTCCCCCTTACAAACAAGCTTCCGACAAAGACCTTTTCGGCGTTGCACGGAATAACGCGACAGGGGACTGCGCCCTGCCGCGTGAATAATCTTAGGTCACCCGCACGCTCGACCGGCGAGCCTGCCACTTGAGCCACAGGGCAACATGCCGAGTGGACAAAACCCACTCTAAGCGACCGATTATGGAACTCGAAACGACAAGAAAGTTCCCAAGCCCCACAGCCAGCCACAAGCGCGCTATTGTGCCGACCACCCCCTCTATATACTAGGGGCGCTTTCTCGCGGGATCTGTACATGAGCGAACACTATCAGCACGACGTTCTCGTCATCGGCAGCGGCGCGGCCGGCCTGACCCTAGCCCTGACCCTGCCTGAGCACCTGCGCATCGCCGTGCTGAGCAAGGGCAGCCTGTCCAATGGCTCCACCTACTGGGCCCAGGGCGGCGTAGCGGCAGTGCTGGACGACAGCGACACAGTCGAATCCCATGTCGAGGACACCCTCAACGCCGGTGCCGGCCTGTGCCGCGAAGAAGCCGTGCGCTTCACCGTTGAACACAGCCGCGCCGCGATCCAGTGGCTGATCGACCAGGGCGTGCCCTTCACCCGCGACGAGCAGACCGCCAGCGACGACGGCGGTTTCGAGTTCCACCTGACCCGCGAGGGTGGCCACAGCCACAGGCGCATCATCCATGCCGCCGACGCCACCGGCGCGGCGATCTTCAACACCCTGCTGGAGCAGGCCAGGCAGCGGAGCAACATCGAGCTGCTGGAACAGCGGGTGGCCGTCGACCTGATCACCGAACGCAAGCTCGACCTCGACGGCCAGCGCTGCCTGGGCGCCTACGTGCTCAACCGCAACAGCGGCCAGGTCGACACCTTCAGTGCCCGCTTCGTCGTGCTCGCCACCGGCGGCGCGGCCAAGGTCTACCTGTACACCAGCAACCCGGACGGCGCCTGCGGCGACGGCATCGCCATGGCCTGGCGCGCCGGCTGCCGGGTCGGCAACCTGGAATTCAACCAATTCCACCCCACCTGCCTGTACCACCCCCAGGCCAAGAGTTTCCTGGTGACCGAGGCCCTGCGCGGCGAGGGCGCCCTGCTCAAGCTGCCCAACGGCCAGCGCTTCATGCCGCGCTTCGACAAGCGCGGCGAACTGGCGCCGCGCGACATAGTCGCCCGCGCCATCGACCACGAGATGAAGCGCCTGGGCGCCGACTGCGTCTACCTGGACATCAGCCACAAGCCGGCGGAGTTCATCAAGGCGCACTTCCCGACCGTCTATGAGCGCTGCCTGGACTTCGGCATCGACATCACCCGCGAACCCATCCCCGTGGTGCCGGCGGCGCACTACACCTGCGGCGGCGTGGTCGTCGACCACCACGGCCAGACCGACGTGCCGGGGCTCTACGCCATAGGCGAGACCAGCTTCACCGGCCTGCACGGCGCCAACCGCATGGCCAGCAATTCGCTGCTCGAATGCTTCGTCTATGCCCGCGCCGCCGCCGCCGACATCGCCCAGGCACTCGACAGGGTGCCCATGCCCAGCGGACTGCCGTGCTGGGACGCCAGCCAGGTGACCGATTCGGACGAGGACGTGATCATCGCGCACAACTGGGACGAGCTGCGGCGTTTCATGTGGGACTACGTGGGCATCGTGCGCACCAACAAGCGCCTGCAGCGCGCCCAGCACCGGGTACGCCTGCTGCTCGACGAGATCGACGAGTTCTACAGCAACTACAAAGTCAGCCGCGACCTGATCGAGCTGCGCAACCTGGCCCAGGTCGCCGAGCTGATGATCCGTTCGGCCATGCAGCGCCACGAGAGCCGCGGCCTGCACTACACCCTGGACTACCCCGAGCAACTGGCCGAGGCCAGGGACACTATTCTGGCGCCGCCCACCTACGGCGACTAAATTTCAGCCGCACCCGCAGGCGCCGATGGATATCGTGCGCCAGCGCATCCCGGGGGATGCACAGGCCGCGCACGCGCCGCTCGTTTGCCAGGCGAAAACGCAGCACCACGATCGGCGGCAAGGCCAGGCTGTCGGGGCGCAGCTGGATCGCCTGCCAGCCCCGCGCCCGGTTCCACAGCTGCCAGCCATCGGCATCATGACGCAAGGCGCCGAATGCCTGGGCCGAGCTCAGCAGGATGTGCCGCGGCAGCACCCAGGCCGCATGCCCCAGGCACAGGGCGACTGCCAGCCCATACCCCCAGGGCGGCAACTCGACCCATAGCAGACTGAGCAGCGCCAGCGCCTGGGTCAGCCCATAGCACAGCAACAGCAGCCGCGAGGGCCGCCAGCGGCACTCGAATACCTCACTTGGGCTGGACACGATCCAGGATCATGCGAACCATGCGCTTGAGGTCGGCATCCTCGGGCTCGCCGCGCTGCATGAACCAGCCGAACATGTCCTGATCCTCGCACGCGAGCAGCTTGCGGTAGCGCGCCTGGTCCTCGGCATCGAGGCTCGGGTAGACCTCCTTGACGAAGGGCACCAGCAGGACGTCCAGCTCCAGCATGCCGCGACGGCTGTGCCAGAACAGGCGATTGAGTTCAGTCGAGTCGACCATGAAAAGGTTCCTTGAGATTGCCCGGCATTGATTCGGCCCGGCAGTATAACGATGAAAGCCCGGGCTGTTGACCTAAGCGGACGAGTACCCGCAACACCGGTCGCGGGTGTGCGCTCAGCCGCTGACAAGCCTCCGGTGGCGCTCTATGATGTCGCCCCTGACCCATTATCCGGCGACCTCCTCCTCCCCATGGCCGAAACCGCATTTTTCTGCACCCTCAGTCACGAAGGCATCCTGGCCGTTCGCGGTCCCGATGCCAGCAAGTTCCTCCAGGGCCAGCTGACCTGCAACCTCAACTACCTGAGCGACAGCCGCAGCAGCCTCGGCGCCCGCTGCACCCCCAAGGGCCGCATGCTGTCGAGCTTCCGCATCCTCAGCCTGGCCGACGGCTACCTCCTGGCGATGGCCGGCGAGCTGGTCGCGCCGCAGCTGGCCGACCTGCAGAAATATGCGGTGTTCTCCAAGTCCAAGCTCGCCGACGAAGGCGACGCCTGGGTACGCTTCGGCCTCAGCGGCGGCGACGGTGCGCTGGTCAGCCTGGGGCTGGACCTGCCCCAGGAGGCCGATTGCGTGGCCCGTGCCCACAATCTGCTGGCCCTGCGCCTGAGCGATGGCCGCAGCGAACTCTGGACCCCCGCCGAAGAGGCGCCGACCCTGCGTGCCCGCCTGGCCGCACAGCTGCAGGAGGCGCCGCTGAATGACTGGCTGCTGGCCCAGGTCCGCGCCGGCATCGGCCAGGTACTGGGCAGCACCCGCGAACTGTTCATCCCGCAGATGCTCAACCTGCAGGCCCTCGGCGCGGTCAGCTTCAAGAAGGGCTGCTATACCGGCCAGGAGATCGTCGCGCGCATGCAGTACCTGGGCAAGCTCAAGCGCCGCCTGTATCGCCTGGCCCTGGATGACCGGCAACTGCCGGAACCGGCCGTCGAGCTTTTCTCCCCCGTGCATAACTCGGGGGTCGGCGAGGTGGTCCTGGCCGCCCGAAGCGACAACGGCACCGAACTGCTCGCCGTGCTGCAGGAGGACGCCATGAAGGACGGACGCATTCGCCTGGGCGCCCCCGAAGGCCCGCCGCTGCGCCTGCTCGACCTGCCCTACAGCCTGGACGCCGATCGCGAAATCCAGCGCTGAACCCCTTCCACGCCGCCCGACTCCGAAGAGAACCGCGCATGAGCAAGCTCGCCGAGAAAGTCCAAGAAGAACTGCTGCAGGCCATCGACAACGATGAACTGGTGCTGCCCACCCTGCCGGAGGTCGCCCTGAAAGTGCGCGAGGCCGCCGAAGACCCGAACATCGGCATCCCCCAGCTGAGCAAGGTGATCGGCAACGATGCGGCCCTGACCGCGCGCATCATCAAGGTGGTCAACAGCCCGCTGCTGCGGACCAACAAGGAGATCACCGACCTGCAGATGGCGGTGGGCCGCCTGGGCATCAACTACACCAGCAACTTGGCCACCGGCCTGGCCATGGAGCAGATGTTCCAGGCCACCTCCGACGTGGTCGACCGCAAGATGCGCGAGGTGTGGAACAAGAGCACGGAGATCGCCGGCATCTGCCACGTGCTGTGCCGCCACTACACCCGCCTGATGCCGGACCAGGCCACCCTCGCCGGCCTGGTGCACCAGATCGGCGTGCTGCCGATCCTCACCTATGCCGAGGAGCACAGCGAGCTGCTGGCCGACTCGATCAGCCTCAACCACGTGATCGAGAAGATCCATCCGATCATCGGCGACAAGATCCTGCGCACCTGGGAGTTCCCCGAGCCGATCGCCATGGTGCCCGGCCAGCACCTGGACTTCGGCCGCGACAGCGCCAAGGCCGATTACGTCGATATCGTCCAAGTCGCCACGCTGCAGAGCTACCTGGGCAGCCAGCACCCCTATACCCAGCTGGACTGGGGACAGATCCCGGCATTCGCCAAGCTCGGCCTCGACCCGAATGTCGACATGCAGGAAGACGAGGACCTCTCCGCCGCTATGGACGCCGCCATGGGCATGCTGCAGTGAGTTGAATGCGTCGTGGCGCGCAATCGGCCACTAGACTTGGAGTCATTCGGTTAAGGGACCTGCCATATGCGCGTTGTGATGCTGCTGTTCTCCTTGCTCCTGGGCAGCGGCGTGGAGGCGGCACAACAGCTGCGTTTGACCAGCGGCGAATGGCCGCCTTTCCACGGCGCGGAGCTGCCAAAGCAAGGTGTAGCCTCACAGATAGTCGCGGAAGCCTTCGCCCTCGAAGGCATCGAGGTGCGGTGGGAGTTCCTGCCCTGGGCGCGCGCCATGCAGCTGGCCACCCAAGGCCAGCGCGCCGGCACCGCACTGTGGCGACGCAACGCCGAACGCGAGCGCCTGTTTTTCATCAGCGACCCGGTGCTTGACACCCAGACCCATCTACTCCACCGCAAGTCCGTGGAGTTCGCCTGGCAGACCCTCGACGATCTCCGGGGCCTGCGAATCGGCGCCACCCGTGGCTACTATTACGGCAAGGCCTTCGAGCGGGCCGAGTCGACCGGCCGGCTGAATGTCCAGCGCATCAACAGCGATGAAGTGGCCCTGCGCCAATTGCTGGCGGGACGGATCGACCTGTTCCCGCTTTCCCGCCTAGCCGCCTCGAGCCTGCTGGCCCGGCGCTTCACCAGCGCCGAGCGGGCGCAATTGAGCTTTCATCCCCTGCCGCTGAGCAGTCACAGCCTGCATCTCTTGCTGTCGCGCAGGATCGCCGCTAACGCCGAGCTGATGGCGCGCTTCAATAACGGCCTGGCGCGCCTGCACGAGAACGGCAAGATCGCTCGGTGGCTGCTGGAAGCACGGCAGCCACTGAGCATGATTCCCCAGGTCAGCCCGCCTCCTGAGCAAACTCCACCCGCACCAGCAGACCGCACGGCTGCGCCTGATGCAGGCTGATGCGCGCCCGGTGCGCGCGGCAGACCTCCCCGACTATGGCCAGCCCCAGTCCGACCCCATCCCCCCCGCGGCCGCCACGATAGAAGCGCTGGAACACCTTCTCGCGCTCATCGGCGGGAATCCCCGGCCCATCGTCCTGCACCTCCAGCACGGCCGGCGGCAGCACCCGCACCACGACGTTGCCGCCCGCCGGGGTATGGGCCAGGGCATTGTCGACCAGATTGCACAGCAACTCGTTGAGTAGCGTCGGCTCGCCCCGCAGCCACACCGACTGCTCGGCCTCCAGGGCCAGGGCGATGCCGCGGGCATGGGCCAGGGGCGCCAGGGCCAGGCCCAGCTCGCGGGCCAACTGGTTGAGGTCCAGGCGCTGCGCACCGCCCTCGGCGATGGCCCGTGCCCCGCTCTCGATGCGCGCCAGGGACAGCAGCTGGTTGGCCAGCTGAGTCAGGCGTTCGGTGTTCTGCGCGGCCTCCTCCAGGGTGCCGCGCCACTCCTGCGGCTGCTGCGCGCGTAGGCCCAGTTCGACCCGCGCCTTGAGCGCCGCCAGGGGCGTGCGCAACTCGTGGGCGGCCTCGGCGATGAACTGCGACTGGCGCTCGAACAGGCCACGCAGGCGCTCATTGAACTGGTTGAGGGCCTGCACCAGCGGCCGCAGCTCCCGCGGCAACTCATCGTCGGGCAATGGCCGCAGGTCATCGCTGCCGCGCTCGGCCACGGCCCGGCGCAGGCTCTCCAGCGGCCGTAGTGCGGCGCTGACCGCCAGCCACACCAGCAGCAGCGCGCTGAGCGACAACGCGCCCATGCGCCACAGGGTACCGAGCAGCAGCTCGCGGGCCATGCGCTCGCGGGCACCCTGGGTCTCGGCCACACGTATCTCGGCGATGCCGTTGAGCTGCGGCTCGCTGACCGGCTGCAACAGGCTGACCAGACGCACGCCTTGAGCGCGGAACTGGCCGTCGTAGAAACGCGCCAAAGCCGGGTAGTCATCGGTACGGCGGGTGCCAGACGGGGGTTCAGGCAGCCCCTGGTAACCGGAGACCAGGGCTCCGTTCGGGTCCAGCACCTGGTAATAGATGCGCCCGGCGCTGTCGTAGGCGAAGGTGTCCAGGGCCACGTAGGGCACGTTGGCCTTGAGCCGGCCGTCGTCGCTGTACAGGCCGTCGGCGATGGCCCGTGCCGAGGCCAGCAGGGTACGGTCGTAGGCGGTATCGGCGGCGCGCCGTGCGCTCCAGTAGGCGCTCAGGCTGCTGAGCAGCAGGATCAGCGCCAGCAGCAGCGCCAGGCGCCGCAGCAGCCGCCCGCTCAGGCTGCCCGGCCTGTTCACCGCCGGCCTCCGGCCCTCAGTCATCGACGGCTTCCAACAGATAACCCAGGCCGCGGAAGGTGACGATGCGCACGCCGCTGCCCTCGAGTTTCTTGCGCAGGCGATGCACGTAGATCTCCATGGCATCGCTGCTGGCCTCCTCGTCCAGGCCGAATACCTGGGCAGCCAGCTGTTCCTTGCTCATCACCCGCCCCGGCCGGGCGATCATCGCCCCCAGCACCGCCTGCTCGCGGGAGGTCAGGCTAAGGGGCTCGCCGCGCAGGCTGAAGCGCCGGGTGCCCAGGTCATAGAGCAACGCGCCACAACGCTGCTGCTGCTCGCCGCCGAGCAGGCTGCGCCGCAGCAGGGCCTTGACCCGCGCCTCCAGTTCGCTCAGCTCGAAGGGCTTGGCCAGGTAATCGTCGGCGCCGAGGTTGAGCCCGTGCACCCGGTCACTGACCTCGCCGCGGGCGGTCAGCATCAGCACCGGCAGGGTCTTGCCACGGTCGCGCAGGCGGGCTAGCACCGCGAAGCCGTCCAGCCGCGGCAAGCCGATGTCGAGGATCGCCAGGGCGTAGTCCTCGCTGCTCAGGGCCAGGTCGGCGGCGACCCCATCGTGCAGCACGTCCACCGTCCAGCCGGCCCCTTTCAAGGCCTGAGCCACGCTCGCCGCCAGTTGCGGATGGTCTTCGACCAGCAGGATTCGCACCCTCACCTCCAGCGCCAATGCTCGTTCAGGTGCGCAGTGTAGCGCCGCGCTCGGCGCTGTGAATCGTCCAAGTGCGCGGCATCAAGCGACATGGGAAAACTTTCTGCGATGAAAGCTTGGCGAAAGCTTGCCCGCCTAGCATCGACTGCAGGTGGCTCGACCCACCGACCAGAACGGCTCGCGCAGTGGTGCACGACCGTGACAAAAACAACAACTGGAGACCACAGGATGCTATTCGCATCGACCAAGGCCATTGCGCCTGTCCATCTGCTCAGCCTCGCCATAGCCGCAACCCTGCTCAGCCCTGCTGCTCGGGCCGACTTCATCGCTGACAGTTCTGCCAGCCTGAAGACCACCAACATCTACCTGAACCGTGACTATCGCGAAGGCGATGGCCAGAACAAGCGCGAGGAGTGGGGCCAGAGCTTCTGGCTCAACCTACAGTCCGGTTACACCGAAGGCCCAGTCGGCTTCGGCCTCGACGCCCAGGGCCTGCTGGGCATCAAACTGGACTCCAGCGCCGACCGCACCAGAACCGGCCTACTGCCAAAGCACGACGACGGCAAGGCACCGGACGAATTTGGTCGGCTGGGGCTGACCGCCAAGGTCAAGGTCTCCGCCACCGAGCTGCGCTACGGTTCGCACAGCCCCGTCCTGCCGGTGGTAGTGGCCAACGACAGCCGCTTGCTGCCACAGGTATTCGAGGGTGGTCTGCTGACTTCCTCCGAAGTGGAGGGCCTGACCTTCACCGGCGGGCGCCTGGACAAGGCCATCGACCGCGCCTCGACCGACGCCGAGGAGCTGCAGCTCGAAAGCAAGAATGGACGCTACGCCGGGGTGAGCGCCGACCACCTCGACTTGCTCGGTCTCGACTACCAGTTCAACCAGAACCTAAAAGGCCGCTACTTCCATGCCGAGCTCGAGGACGTCTACCGGCAGAACTTCTTCAACCTGCTGGCCAGCTACCCCCTGGCCGGCGGCACCCTGGCCGCCGACCTGCGCCTGATGCTCAGCGACGACAGCGGCGCGGCCAAGGCCGGCGAGGTCGACAACCGCGCGCTGAACGGCGTGCTCAGCTACGCCCACAGCGGCCACAAGCTGAGCCTGGCCTATCAGGACATGAGCGGCGACACCGGCTATGCCTACATCGCCGGCAGCGACCCCTACCTGGTCAACGACTCCGCCAACGACTACGCCAACCCTGACGAAAAATCCTGGTCGGTACGCTACGACTACGACTTCACCGCCCTGGGCGTTCCCGGCCTGACGGCCTTCGCTCGCTATATCAAGGGCAGCGACGCGCAAATCATCGGCAGCAACGAGCGTGGCGGCGAAAGGGAGAGCAACTTCGAGGTCAAGTACGTGGTGCAAAGCGGCCCGGTCAAGAATCTCTTCGTGCGCCTGCGCAACGCAAACTTCCGCTCCGACTTCGCCCGCGACTCGGACGAATACCGAGTAGTCATCGGCTACACCCTGCCGATTCTCTGATCCACAATAACAATCGAGAGGACTCCACCATGAAAACTGCCTTCACCCGCCTCGCCCTGGCCACCGCCTGCCTGACCTTCGCCGGCCAGCTGCTGGCCGGCGAGCCCAAGCGCCCCGAGTGCATCGCCCCGGCCAAGCCCGGCGGCGGCTTCGACCTGACCTGCAAGCTGGCCCAGAGCGGCCTGAAGGACGGCGGTCTGCTCAAGGCACCGATGCGTGTCACCTACATGCCCGGCGGCGTCGGCGCGGTGGCCTACAACGCGGTGGTGGCCCAGCGCGCCGACGACCCGGGCACCATAGTGGCCTTCTCCAGCGGCTCGCTGCTCAACCTGGCCCAGGGCAAGTTCGGCCGCTACGACGAGCACGCCGTGCGCTGGCTGGCCGCGGTCGGCACCGACTACGGCGCCATCACCGTGCGCGCCGACTCGCCCTACCAGAGCCTGGACGACCTGGTCGACGCCCTGAAGAAGGACCCGTCGAGCATCGTCTTCGGCGCCGGCGCGACCATCGGCGGCCAGGACTGGATGCAGACCGCGCTGATCGCCCGCGCCGCCGGCATCGACCCGAAGAACCTGCGCTACGTGGCCTTCGAGGGCGGCGGCGAGACCCTCACCGCCATGCTCGGCGGCCATGTCCAGGTGACCAGCAGCGGCCTGGGCGAGGTCACCCCGCAGCTGGCGGCGAACAAGGTGCGCATCCTCGCGGTGCTGGCCGACGAGCGTCTGCCCGGCAAACTGGCCGACATCCCCACCGCCAAGGAGCAGGGCTACGACATCAGCTGGCCGGTGATCCGCGGCTTCTACGTCGGCCCCGAGGTCAGCGACGAGCAGTACGGCTGGTGGAAGCAGCAGTTCGACCGCCTGCTGGCCAGCGAGGACTTCGCCCAACTGCGCGAGCAGCGTGACCTGCTGCCGCTGGCCCTGACCGGCGAGGAGCTGAACGCCTTCGTGCTCAAGCAGGTCGAGGAGTACAAGGCCCTGGCCGGCGAGTTCGGCCTGGTGCAGTAACGCGTCCACCACTTCGTAGGATGGGTCGGGCCGCGTAGGTTAGCCGCGCGGCGGTGCAACCCATGCGGTAGCGGCCCAGGGCGGCATATGCCCGCTCTCGGACCAGCTGCATAGGTATCGCTGCGCTCGACCTGCGCGGCCGCCCCATCCTACAGTTCTCAGGTATCCCGCTATGTACGTCCGTCTATTTGCCGCGACCTGGCTGCTGCTGTGCGCCGGACTCGCCGTTCTCGCCTGGGGCTTCCAGGCGCCCTTCGCCTACGACCCGGTCGGCCCGCGGGCCTACCCCCTGCTGCTGCTCGGCCTGATGGCCGCCGGCAGCCTGTGGCTGCTGTTCAAGCCCGGCGCCACGCAGCTCCAGCTGCACCTGCCCAGCGTCAAACGCACGCTGCTGTGCGTGCTGGCCCTGCTGGCCTATGCCCTGCTGTTCGAGGTCCTGGGCTTCGTCCTCAGCACCGCCCTGGCGACCTTCGCCCTGGGCCTGCTGTTCACCGGCCGCCTGCTGCCCTGCGCCCTCAGCGGCGTGCTCATGGGCGTGCTGCTGTATGGCCTGTTCGACCTGTTGCTGGACGTGCCGCTGCCGCTCGGCGTGTTCGACGTTTTCGTGGAGAGCTGAGATGGAAACCCTACAATTTCTGAGCCAGGGCTTCGACGTCGCCACCCGCCCGGACAACCTGCTGGTGGCGCTGTTCGGCGCCTTCGTCGGCACCGTGGTCGGCCTGCTGCCGGGCCTCGGCCCGATCAACGGGGTGGCCCTGCTGCTGCCCCTGGCCTTCGCCTTCGGCCTGCCGCCGGAGACCGCGCTGATCCTGCTGGCCGCGGTGTACCTGGGCTGCGAGTACGGCGGCCGCATCTCCGCCATCCTGCTCAACGTGCCGGGGGACGCCGCGGCGGTGATGACCACCCTCGACGGCTACCCGCTGGCGCGCCAGGGCAAGGCCGGCATCGCCCTGTCGCTGTCGGCGGTCAGCTCCTTCGTCGGCAGCATCGTCGCCACCTGCGGCGTGGTGCTGTTCGCCCCGCTGCTGGCGAAGTGGGCGGTGGCCTTCGGCCCGGCGGAATACTTCGTGCTGATGATCTTCGCCATCGCCTGCCTGGGCGGCATGGTCGGCGACAAGCCGGTCAAGACCCTGATGGCGGCGCTGATCGGCCTGGCCCTGGCCACGGTCGGCGTCGACTCCACCACCGGGGTGTACCGCTTCACCTTCGGCAGCGTCAGCCTGTCCGACGGCATCCAGTTCATCATCGTGGTGATCGGCTTCTTCAGCGTCAGCGAGATCCTGGTGATGCTGGAGAACACCCACGCCGGGCAGAAGGCGGTGAAGACCAGCGGCCGCCTGCTGTTCAACCTCAAGGAGTTCTGCGCCACCTTCTGGACCATGCTGCGCAGCGCCCTGGCCGGCTTCGTCATCGGCACCCTGCCCGGCGCCGGCGCGACCATCGCCAGCGCCATGACCTACATGACCGAGAAGCGCCTGGCCGGCAGCGGCGGCAAGTTCGGCGAGGGCGACCTGCGCGGCCTGGCCGCCCCGGAGGCGGCCAACAACGCCTCGGCCTGCGGCTCGCTGATCCCCATGCTGACCCTCGGCGTACCGGGCTCGGGCACCACCGCGGTGATGATCGGCGCCCTGGCGCTGTACAACATCACCCCAGGGCCGATGCTGTTCGAGCAGCAGCCGGACGTGGTCTGGGGCCTGATCGCCTCGCTGTTCATCGGCAACGTCATCCTGCTGGTGATGAACATCCCGCTGATCGGCCTGTTCTCGCGCATGCTCAGCGTGCCCAACTGGATTCTGGTGCCGGGCATCACGGTGATCAGCATGGTCGGCGTGTACGCGGTGCACAGCACCACCTTCGACTTGCTGCTGATGATCGGCCTCGGGGTGTTCGGCTATCTCCTGCGCAAGCTGGACTTCCCGCTGTCGGCGGTGATCCTCGGCTTCGTCCTCGGCGAGCTGATGGAGGACAACCTGCGCCGCGCCCTGTCGATCTCCGCAGGCGACTTGAGCATCCTCTGGTCCAGCCCGATCACCCTGTGCCTGTGGGCGCTGGCCGCGCTGATGCTGGCCATGCCAGGCCTGCGCTGGATGCGCGGACGCACCCGGGCGCGCCTGGCCAATGCCTGATCTGGCCGCCTCGCCGCCCGGCTGGCGCCGCTGGTGGGCCACGCCCCTGGTCGGCCTGGCCGGCGGCACCCTGGCCAGCCTGATCGGCTGGCCGCTGCCGTGGATCATCGGCTCGCTGCTGGCGGTGATCGCCGCCCGCTGCGGTGGCTGGCTGATCGGCGAACTGCCGGGCGGCCGGCAGACCGGCCAATGGCTGGTCGCCAGCGGCATCGGCCTGCATTTCACCGGCGCGGTGATGACGCAACTGCTCGGCCACTTCGCCCTGATCCTCGCCGGCGCGGTCGGCACCCTGCTGCTCAGCCTGATCGGCATCGCCCTGCTGCGCCGCGCCGGTCTCGACCGCGCCACGGCGTTCTTCGCCAGCATGCCCGGCGGTGCCAGCGAGATGGTCAACCTGGCCCAGCGCCACGACGCGCAGATCGCCCGGGTCGCCGCGGCGCACAGCCTGCGTCTGTTGCTGGTGGTGCTGCTGGTGCCGGCGCTGTTCGCCTGGAGCCTGCCGCCTGGCGCGCCAGTGGCCCCCGCCGCGGTGAACTGGGCCTGGCTGGCCGTGCTGCTGCCGGCTGGCGCCGTGCTGGCCCTGTTGTGGAAAAAGCTGCGCCAGCCCAATCCCTGGATGCTCGGTCCGCTGACGGCATGCGCCCTGGCCAGCGTCGCCTTCGACCTGCAACTGGGCCTGCCACCCGGCCTCGGCCAGGCCGGCCAATGGCTGATCGGCTGCGCCCTGGGCTGCCACTTCGACCGAGCCTTCTTTCGCAACGCGCCGGGCTTTCTCGCCCGCATCCTGCTGTTCACCCTGCTGGCCATGCTCGGCGCCGCCCTGCTGGCCAGCGGCCTGGGCTGGCTGGCCGGGCAGAACGGCAGCTCGCTGATGCTGGGCATGATGCCCGGTGGCATCACCGAGCTGTGCCTGACCGCCGACGCCCTGCAGCTGTCGGTGGCGCTGGTCACCGCGTTGCAGGTGCTGCGGCTGTTTCTGGTGATGTTCCTGGCCGAACCGCTGTTCCGCCTGTGGCAACGCAGCCGAGGGCTGCCGGCGCGAGATCGTGACCACGCTTAGCCCGCCTCGTGCGGGCTCTTTTTTTGGACGCCGACGCCCCTCATAACTCGGGCAGCCGCCAGTCGATCGGCGCCAGACCGTGCTGTTCGAGGAACTTGTTGGTGCGGCCGAAGTGGCCGTTGCCGAGGAAGCCGCGGTGGGCGGACAGCGGCGAGGGGTGCGGCGAGCGCAGGACCAGGTGCCGGGTCGGGTCGATCAGGCGCTGCTTGCTCTGGGCATGGGCGCCCCACAGCAGGAACACCAGGTGCTCGCACTGCTGGCTGACGGTCTCGATCACCTTGTCGGTGAAGGCATGCCAGCCCTTGCCGGCGTGGGAGCCGGCGATGCCGCGCTCGACGGTGAGCGAGGTGTTGAGCAGCAACACGCCCTGCTCGGCCCAGTGCTGCAGGCAGCCGTGACCCGGGATGTCGATGTTCAGGTCGCGCTTGAGTTCCTTGTAGATGTTCAGCAAGGAGGGCGGCGTCGGCACCCCCGGCTGCACCGAGAAGCACAGGCCATGGGCCTGGCCCGGGCCGTGGTAGGGGTCCTGGCCGATGATCACCACCCTGACCTGGGCCAGCGGCGTGGAGTTCAGCGCGTTGAAGATCAGCGGCCCCGGCGGGTAGATCTCCTTGCCGGCGGCCTTCTCCTGGCGCAGGAAGTCGCCGAGGCTCTTCATGTAAGGTTTGTCGAATTCCTCGCGCAGGGCCTGTTTCCAGCCGGCTTCGAGCTTGATGTTGTCGACAGCGGTCATGCCTGATTCCTGGACTCGCGGGCAAAGGGAGACGGCACGCTAGAGAAGCCCCCGGCGCAAGTCAAGGCAGGGCCTCAGCCCTGGTGCAGCGCCCGGTAGTGGCTGGGCGCCATGCCCACCACCTTGCGGAACAGCCGCGAGAAGTAATAGACGTCCTCGTAACCCAGCTGCTCGGCGACCTGGCGGATGCCCTGCTCGCCCTCGTCGAGCAGGCGGCAGGCGTGGGCCATCTTCAGCTGGATGAAATCCTGGATGGGCGCATGGCCGGTCAGGGCGCGGTAGGTCTTGGCGAAGTGGAAGCGCGACAGCTTGAACTGCGCCGCCAGCTCGTCGAGGTTGAGCGAGCCGTGCAGGTGGGCGCGCATCACCGCCTGCACCGCGTCGACGTCCAGCACCCGCCCGGACTTGAGCTGGGCCCGCGCCGGCAGCACCGCCAGGGAAGCCAGCAGCGCCTGCAACTGGTGCGCCGCGTAGATGAAGTGCGGCAGGCTCAGGCCCTGCTTGCGCAGGCCCAACAGCGCATCGAACTCGGCCAACAGGCGCGGCTGCACGCCGATACGCCACAGCGGCCCCTTGCCCAGGGGGCGCAGGAAGTCCACCGCCAGCTCGCCGTCGAAGTGCACGAAGTACAGCGTCCAGGGTTTGCCGGCATCGGCGCCATAGGCATGGGCCTGGCCCTTGGGCAGCAGCAGCAGGTCGCCCCCTGCGACCGCCATTCGTCCATCCGCGGTCTCCAGCCAGCCCTGGCCGGCGCGGCAGTAGATCAGCAGGTGATCGCTCGGCGCCGGCCGGCTCATGCGGTGCCCCAGGGCCTCCGGGTAGAAACCCAGGGCCAGCGGGTAGCAGCCCTGGGCCAGGGGATGACGGGCCAGCAATCGGCGCAGGCGCGGCGGGGTGATGAAACGCACGCCATCGGCCGGCAACGGCCAGTTCGAGGTGTCGACCCGAGGGCTCGTGCTGTTTTTATCCATCGCCATGGCTGCCCTCCCCCTTAGGCTCGACAAACGCTCTGCGCATCTGGGTATCGATCGCCCACGGCACAGATCCAATCCCAAGATAGTCCATCCAATGACCAAGATCGTCAATCCACAAGCGCGGCTCCGGCGGCTATAACAGTTAAGGAACGACACCCGGCTCCCCAACGCAGCCGCCATCAGGAGAGAGCAATGGCCAAGGCAATTCCGCAGTTGATCGAAGGACAGTGGCGCGAAAGCCGCGCCCGCGAGTTCATCGAAGTCACCGACCCGGCGACCCAGGAGGTGCTGGCCCTGGCGCCCAAGGCCACCGCCGAGGAGATCGAGGCCGCCGTGGCCAGCGCCAAGGCCGCCTTCCTGACCTGGCGCGAGGTGCCGGTGCCGGAGCGCGCGCGTCTGATGCTGCGCTACCAGCACCTGCTCAAGGAGCACCACGACGAGCTGGCCGAAATCCTCGCCGGGGAAACCGGCAAGACCCTGGCCGACGCCAAGGGCGACGTCTGGCGCGGCATCGAGGTGGTCGAGCAGGCGGCCAATATCGCCAGCCTGATGATGGGCGAGACCGCCGAGAACGTGGCCCGCGATATCGACACCGCCAGCTGGATCCAGCCCCTGGGCGTGTGCACCGGGATCACCCCGTTCAACTTCCCGGCGATGATCCCGCTGT
Organism: Pseudomonas benzenivorans; assembly: GCF_033547155.1. Lineage (GTDB taxonomy): Bacteria > Pseudomonadota > Gammaproteobacteria > Pseudomonadales > Pseudomonadaceae > Aquipseudomonas > Aquipseudomonas benzenivorans_B. Next base: position 1,258,352 of record NZ_CP137892.1, on the reverse strand, counting down.
GGATGTTTCCCCTGGCCATCGCCGCCGGCAACACCTTCATCCTCAAGCCGTCGGAACAGGACCCGCTGACCCCGAACAGGCTGGCGGAGCTGTTCATCGAGGCCGGCGCCCCCGCGGGCGTGCTGCAGGTGCTGCACGGCGGCCGCGAGGTGGTCGACAGCCTGCTCACCCACCCGGACATCCGCGCCATCTCCTTCGTCGGCTCGGTGCCGGTGGGTCAGCACATCTACCGCACCGGCACCGCCCACCTCAAGCGCGTGCAGGCCTTCGCCGGGGCGAAGAACCACATGGTGATCCTGCCCGACGCCAACAAGGATCAGGTACTCAGCAACCTGGTCGGCGCCAGTTGCGGCGCCGCCGGCCAGCGCTGCATGGCCATCAGCGTGGCGGTGTTCGTCGGCGAGTCGAAGCAGTGGATCGACGAGCTGGGCGCGCAGATGGCCGAACTGCGCCCCGGCCCCTGGACCGATCCCCATGCCGCCTTCGGCCCGCTGATCAGCCAGCAGGCCAGGCAGCGCGTGCTGCGCCTGATCGCCGAGGGCAAGGCCGAGGGCGCCGAGTGCCTGCTGGACGGCTCGCACTGCACGGTGGAAGGCTACCCCAACGGCAACTGGCTGGGCCCCACCCTGTTCCGCGGCGTAACCGCCAAGATGGGCCTGTACCGCGAGGAGATCTTCGGCCCGGTGCTGGTGTGCATGGAGGTCGACACCCTGGACGAGGCCATCGCCCTGGTCAACGCCAGCCCCTACGGCAACGGCACCTCGATCTTCACCCGCTCCGGCGGCGCCGCGCGGCATTACCAGCACGCGGTGGAGGTCGGCCAGGTGGGCATCAACGTGGCGATTCCGGTGCCGCTGCCGTTCTTCTCCTTCACCGGCTGGAAGGGCTCGTTCTACGGCGACCTGCACGCCTACGGCAAGCAGGGCGTGCGTTTCTACACCGAGACCAAGACGGTCACCACCCGCTGGTTCGACGAGTCGCCGGTCACGGGACCGAACATGACCATCCACCTGAAATGATGCGCGCCGGGCCGGCCAGCCGCCGGCCTGGTTCGAGCCTCTGCGCCACCGAATCTCACAAGGATCCGCAATGGACTTCGAACTCAGCGATGAACAACGCCTGCTGGTCGACAGCGCCCGCGCCTTCGCCCGTCACGAGCTGGCCCCCCATGCCGGCGACTGGGACCGCGAGCACCACTTCCCGGTCGAGGTGATCAAGCGCGCCGGCGAGCAGGGCTACCTGGCCCTGTACCTCGGCGAGGAGGATGGCGGCCTGGGCCTGTCGCGCCTGTCCGCCGCGCTGATCTTCGAGCAGCTGGCGGCCGGCTGCGTGGCCACCACTGCCTACATGACCATCCACAACATGGCCATCTGGATGCTCGCCAGCTTCGCCGACGCCGAGCTCAAGGCCCGCTGGCTGCCGCGCCTGGTCAGCGGCGAGCTGCTCGCCTCCTACTGCCTGACCGAGCCGGACGCCGGCTCCGACGCGGCCCGCCTGGCCACTCGCGCGCGCCGCGAAGGCGAACACTACGTGCTGGACGGCAGCAAGTGCTTCATCTCCGGCGCCGGCAGCACCGATGTGCTGATCGTCATGGCGCGCACCGGCCAGGAAGGGGCCAAGGGCATCTCCTGCTTCCTGGTGCCGGCCGACGCCGAGGGCGTGAAGTACGGCCGCAACGAGCTGAAGATGGGCTGGTGCGCCCAGCCGACCCGCTCGATCAGCTTCGAAGGCGTGCGCATCCCCGCCGGCAACCGCATCGGCCCCGAGGGCCAGGGCTTCGTCTATGCCATGAAGGGCCTGGACGGCGGCCGCCTCAACATCGCCAGCTGCTCCCTGGGTGCGGCCCAGGCGGCGCTGGAGCAGGCGCTGCGCTATGTCGAGGAGCGCAAGCAGTTCGGCAAGCCCCTCAGCGAATTCCAGGCCCTGCAGTTCAAGCTGGCCGACATGCTCACCGCGCTCACCGCCAGCCGGCAGATGGTGCGCCTGGCCGCGCACAAGCTGGATAACCGCCATGGCGAGGCCAGCCTGTACTGCGCCATGGCCAAGCGCTTCGCCACCGACCAGTGCTTCGCCCTGTGCAACGAGGCCCTGCAATTGCACGGCGGCTATGGTTACCTGAACGACTACCCGCTGGAGCGCTGGGTACGCGACAGCCGCGTGCACCAGATACTCGAGGGGACCAACGAGATCATGCGGGTGATCATCGCCCGCCGCCTGCTCGAGCAGGGCGGCATGCTCGATCGCCTGCTCTAGCCCCATACCGACACGAGGAAACCCATGACCACCGCCCTGGAACCCTACAGCCCCGGCCTGTTCGACCTGACCCACAAGATCACCGTGGAGAAGCACGGCCACACGGCGCTGATCACCCTCAACCACCCGCCGGCCAACACCTGGGACCGCGACTCGCTGATCGGCCTCAAGCAGCTGATCGAGCACCTCAACCGCGACGACGACATCTATGCCCTGGTGGTGACCGGCCAGGGCGGCAAGTTTTTCAGCGCCGGCGCCGACCTCAATCTGTTCGCCGACGGCGACAAGGCCCGCGCCCGCGAGATGGCCCGGCGCTTCGGCGAGGCCTTCGAGGCGCTGCGCGACTTCCGCGGCGTATCGATCGCCGCGATCAACGGCTACGCCATGGGCGGCGGCCTGGAATGCGCCCTGGCCTGCGACCTGCGCATCGCCGAGCGCCAGGCGCAGATGGCCCTGCCGGAGGCCACGGTGGGCCTGCTGCCCTGCGCCGGCGGCACCCAGGCACTGCCCTGGCTGGTCGGCGAGGGCTGGGCCAAGCGCATGATCCTCTGCGGCGAGCGCATCGATGCCGAGACCGCGCTGCGCATCGGCCTGGTCGAGCAGCTGGTCGACAGCGGCGAGGCGCGCAACCATGCCCTGCTGCTGGCGGCCAAGGTGGCGCGGCAGAGCCCGGTGGCGGTGCGCACCATCAAACCGTTGATCCAGGGCGCCCGCGAACGCAATCCGAACCAGTGGCTACCGGAGGAGCGTGAGCGCTTCGTCGACCTGTTCGACGCCGACGACACCCGCGAGGGGGTCAATGCCTTCCTGGAGAAGCGCGAGCCACAGTGGCGCAACAAGTAACCCTGGGAGCGGCAGACGACGGCCGCCCGACGAGAACGACCATGAACGTGAGTTTCGAGTTACATAACAGCCTGCACGGCTACCAGGTCGGCATCGCCAGCCTGGATGCGCAGAAGAGCCTCAATGCCCTGACCCTGCCGATGATCGAAGCCCTGGACGCCCAGCTCGCGGCCTGGGCCGAGGACCCCAGGATCGCCTGCGTGCTGCTGCGCGGCAACGGCCCCAAGGCCTTCTGTGCCGGCGGCGATGTGGTCCAGCTGGTCCAGCAGTGCCGCGCCCACCCCGGCGAGGTGCCGCCCCTGGCGCGGCGCTTCTTCGCCGACGAATACCGTCTCGACCACCGCATCCACCGCTATCCCAAGCCGCTGATCTGCTGGGCCCACGGCCATGTGCTGGGCGGTGGCATGGGCCTGATGCAGGGCGCCAGCCTGCGCATCGTCACCCCGTCCAGCCGCCTGGGCATGCCGGAGATCCATATCGGCCTGTACCCGGATGTCGGCGGCAGCTGGTTCCTCGCCCGCCTGCCCGGCCGGCTCGGCCTGTTCCTCGGCCTGACCGCCAGCGGCATCAACGCCCGCGACGCCCTGGACCTGGACCTGGCCGACCGTTTCCTGCTCGACAACCAGCAGGATGCGCTGATCGAGGGCCTGGTCCAGCTCAACTGGCAGGAGCAGCCGCAACTGCAGCTGCACAGCCTGCTCAAGGCCCTGGAGCACGAGGCCCGCGGCGAGCTGCCGGAAGCCCAGTGGCTGCCGCGCCGCGAGCGTATCGACCAACTGCTCGACCACCCCGACCTGCCGGCCGCCTGGCACGCCCTGGCCGCCCTGCAGGACGATGGCGACCCGTTGCTGGCCCGCGCCGCCAAGACCCTGGCCAGCGGCTGCCCGCTGACCGCCCACCTGGTCTGGCAGCAAATCGCCCGGGCCCGGCGCATGTCCCTGGAGCAGGTGTTCCAGATGGAGTACGCCATGAGCCTGAACTGCTGCCGCCACCCGGACTTCCCCGAAGGCGTGCGCGCCCGCCTGATCGACAAGGACCAGCCCCCCCACTGGCACTGGGCGGATGTCGCGAGCATCCCCGAGGAGGTGATTGCGGCGCACTTCGTCGACGTCTGGGAAGGCCCACACCCCCTGGCCGATCTCTAGGCACGCTCATCCGGCGGCACAGCTACCCATCCACAAGGAGAACGACAATGACCCAGATCGCCTTTATCGGCCTCGGCCACATGGGCCTGCCCATGGCCCGCAACCTGCTCAAGGCCGGCTTCGGCCTGCGGGTCTTCGACCTGGTGCCGGCCGCCGTCGAGGAGCTGGAAAAGGAAGGCGCCCAGGCGGCCCGCAGCGCCGCCGATGCGGTACGGGGCATGGAGGTGGTGATCAGCATGCTGCCGGCCAGCCGCCACGTGGAGGGCCTGTACCTGGGCGACAATGGTCTGCTCGCGGCCCTTGAACCCGGCACCCTGGTGCTGGAGTGCTCGACCATCGCCCCGGAGTCCGCGCGCAGGGTGCACCAGGCCGCCGCCGAGCGCGGCCTGCAGATGCTCGATGCGCCGGTCTCCGGCGGCACCGCCGGGGCGGCGGCGGGCACCCTGACCTTCATGGTCGGCGGCGAGGCCGCGGTGCTGGAGAAGGCCCAGCCGATCTTCCAGGCCATGGGCAAGAATATCTTCCACGCCGGCCCCGACGGCGCCGGCCAGGTGGCCAAGGTGTGCAACAACCAGGTGCTGGCGGTGCAGATGATCGCCACCGCCGAGGCCATGGCCCTGGGCGTGGCCAACGGCCTCGACCCGGCGGTGCTGGCCGAGATCATGCGCCAGAGCTCGGGTGGCAACTGGACCCTGGAGAAGTACAACCCCTGGCCCGGGGTGATGGAGAACGCCCCGGCCTCCAAGGGCTACTCCGGCGGTTTCATGGCCGAGCTGATGGCCAAGGACCTGGGCCTGGCCCAGGAGGCGGCCCAGGTGACCGGCAGCAGCACGCCCATGGGCGCCCTGGCGCTGCAGCTCTACCGCCTGCTGCTCAAGCAGGGCAAGGGCCAGCGGGACTTCTCGGTGGTGCAGCAGCTGTTCGTCGAGTAGCCGCGGGACAGAAAAAGCCGCAGATCACTGCGGCTTTTTCATTAGTTCACAATCCCATCAGCGCTCGCGCAGCGCCTCGGCCCGGGCGCGGATGATCGGCTTGAGCAGGTAGCTGAGGATGCTCTTCTCGCCGGTGATGATGTCCACCGAGGCGACCATCCCGGGAATGATCAGCAGTGGCTGCTGTTCGCTACCCAGGTGGCTCTTCTCCGTGCGTAGCTGGATCACGTAGAAGCTGTTGCCTTCATCGTCGGTGACGGTGTCGGCGCCGATCTGCACCAGTTCGGCCTTGAGCCCGCCGTAGATGGTGTAGTCGTAAGCGGTGAACTTGACCATGGCCTCCTGGCCCGGATGCAAGAAGGCGATGTCCTGGGGCCGGATACGCGCCTCGACCAGCAGCTTGTCGTCCAGCGGCACGATCTCCACCAGATCGCTGCCCGGCTGGATCACCCCGCCTATGGTGTTGACCAGCAGCTGCTTGACGATGCCGCGCACCGGCGAGGTGACCAGGGTACGGTTGACCCGGTCCTCCAGGGCCTTGCCGGTGGACTGGATCTTGCTCAGCTCGGTGCGCGCCTCGTTCAACTCGGTCAGGGCGTCGCTGCGAAAACGCCCGCGGGTCTCGTCGATCTTGCGCTCGACCTCCTTGATCGCCGCCTCCGCCCGGGGGATCGCCAGGGTCGTGGCCTCCAGCTGGCCACGGCTCTCCACCTCGGCGCGCTTGAGGCGCAACACCTCGACTTGGGAGATCGCGCCCTCGGCCACCAGCGGCTCGGACATGCGGATTTCCTGGCGCAGCAGGTTGAGGCTGTTGCGGAACTGCCCCTGCTTGGAGACGAACTCACGCAACTCCTGGCGGCGCTGCACCAGTTGCTCCTCCAGGCCGGCGATCTCGTCCAGCAGCTGCTGGCGACGGCTGTTGAACAGCTGTTCCTCGTTCTCGGCCAGGCGCGGCGCCTTCTCGCGCACCTCCTCGGCCACCTCCAGCTCGCGCCCCTGCACCTCGGCACTGAGCCGCTCCACGCGCAGCAGCAAGGCCAGGCGATCGGCCTCAGTCTCCCCGACATTGGAGGCGAAGCGCGTATCGTCCAGGCGCAGCAGCGGATCACCGACGTTCACCACCTGCCCTTCGCGCACGAACAGCTCGGCGACAATGCCGCCCTCGAGGTTCTGGATCTTCTGCAGCCGCGAGGAGGGAATCGCCTTGCCATCGCCCCGCGTGACCTCGTCGACCACGGCGAAATGAGCCCACAGCAGGCAGAACGCAACGAAGGCGATCAACCCCCAGATGGTCAGTCGCACCACCTTGGGCGCATCCTCGATCAACGCCTTGCTGACCTCCGGCAAGGGTTCGTCGCCCACTCCGGTGTGGCTGCCGAAGTAGGAAGACATCGCCCCGGACGACTGACTCGCGGATTGTTTAGCTGACACTGATTTGTCCCTTCTTCAGCGCTTCCATCACGCTGCCCTTGGGCCCGTCGGCGATGATCTGCCCACGGTCGACGATCACCAGACGATCGACCAGGCTGAGCAGCGAGGCGCGGTGCGTTACCAGCAGCAAGGTCTTGTTGCCGATCACCCCGGCCAGGCGCTGCTTGAGACGCTCCTCGCCGGTGTTGTCCATGGCGCTGGTCGGCTCATCGAACAGCAGTATCTGCGGATCGAGCAGCAAAGCGCGGGCCAGGGCGACATTCTGCCGCTGACCGCCGGACAGGTTCTGCCCGCGCTCGCCGACCTGCAGCTCGTAGCCTTTCGGGTGCAGCCGGGCGAATTCGTGGACCCCGGCCAGCTCGGCGGCCTGCAGCACCAACTCGTCCTCGACGTAGCGCGCCCCGGCCACCAGGTTGTCGCGCAGGGTGCCGGAAAACAGCTGGATGTCCTGGGGCACGTAGCCGATGTTGTGGCGCAGGTCGCTGACATCCAGCTGGCGCACATCGGTGCCATCGACCAGCAGGCTGCCGCCATCGGGTTGATAGAGGCCGACGATCAGCTTGGCCAGGGAGCTCTTGCCCGAGCCGCTACGACCGATGATGCCGATCTTCTCGCCGGGACGGACCACCAGGTTGATGTTATGCAGTGCAGCCTGCTGCTGATCCGGATAATGGAAGTCCAACTGACGGAACTCCACGGCCCCCTGCAGCGCCTGGCGCTTGAGGGGACGCTCTTCTTCCTGACGCTCCTGCGGCAGGTCCATCATCTGGTTGACCGAGTCGAGCGTCACCCGTGCCTGCTGATAGCGAGTGAGCAGGCCGGACAACTGGGTCAAGGGCCCCAGCGCACGGCCACTGAGCATGTAGCAGGCGATCAGCCCCCCCATGCTCAGGTTGCCCTCGATGATCTGGTAGACGCCCAGCACGATGATCACCACGCCTGCCAGCTGCTGCAGCAGCAGGGTCGAGTTCATCGCCAGGCTCGACAGCATGCGGGCTCGCAACTCCAGGCGACTGAGCGCACCGATGGTCTGCTCCCACAGGTACTGGCGCTCGCTCTCGGCATTGTTGACCTTGACCGCGTCCAGACCGGACAGGCTCTCGATCAGGCTGGACTGGCGCTCGGCGGCCAGCGCCATGGTGCGCTCCATGGTTTGCGCCAGGGGCCGCTGCAGCACCCAACCGATGAGGGCCACCAAGGGAAACGCCAGCAACGGAATCCACACCAGGTGACCGCCGATCATCGCGATGACCGCCAGGATCAGCAGGGTAAAGGGCAGGTCGATCACACTGGCCAGGGTCAGCGAGGCGAGGAAGTCGCGCAGGCTCTGAAACTCATGAATATTCTGGGCGAAGCTGCCGACCCGTGCCGGACGGTACTTCATGGCCATGCCGACGATGCGCTCGAACAGCGTCGCCGAGATGATCAGGTCGGTCTTCTTGCCCGCCAGGTCCAGGCACAGGCCACGCAGGGTCTTGAGCAACAGGTCGAACAGAAAGGCACCGGAGATGCCGATAGCCAGCACCCAGAGCGTCGCCACGGCCTGGTTGGGTACCACCCGGTCGTAGACGTTCATCACGAACAGGGGGGTCGCCAGGCCGATCAGGTTGATCAACAGGCTGGCGGCGACGGCATCCAGATAGAGCCAGCGTGAGCGTTTGAGGGTGTCGCGAAACCAGGAGCCGGCCCGGGGAATGAGCTGCTCGCGATTGAAGTCGAACTTGTGTTGCGGCTGGGCGAAAAACACCTGGCCACTGTAGTCCTCGGCCAATATCTCGGCATTCACCCGCACCTCGCCGCCCTCGCTCTCGCTCGGCATGATGCGCGCCTGGCCCTGCTCGTCCCAGCCGAGCAGCAACGCACTACGTCCCTCGCGGAGCAGGAGCAGGGCCGGCATGGCCAGCGCCGGAATCTGCCGCAAGCCACGACGCAACCAGCGCCCCTGCAGACCGGCCCGTGCCGCCGCACGCGGCAACAAGTCGACCGTCAGGCGCTGCTCCGGCAGTGGCAGGCCGGCGGTGAGCATGGCCCGACTGACCGACTTCTGATGAAAACTGCAAAGCGACAACAGGCTGTCAAGCAACGGGTCATCGTAGCGATCCCGCGGATCGCTACGGGTCTGGGCCTGGCTGAGGTCTACTGCCACTAAGCTTCACTCTTTCAAGGGGTATTACGCTCAATTGAGGGAGGGCAACGCCACCTTGGCCTTGACCACATCCAGCGGCGCAGCCGCCATCGGCGCCACCACGCCCTGGCTCTTGAGCAGGGAGCCCATGGTGGCCTTGATCCGGTATTGAGTAAACAGTTCGATGAAGCGCACGTCCTCCAGTCGACGCGAGGCGGTGAACAGCTCGTTCTCGCTGTCGAGCAGGTCAAGCAGGCTGCGCTCGCCCAGGGTGAACTGCTTCTGGTAGGACTCGCGGACGCGACTGCTGTGATCGACATACTGCTGGGCGATCGGCAGCTGCTGACGGGCATTGTCCAGGGCGTTCCAGGCCAGGCCTAGCTCCTCGATCAGTACCCGCAGGGCATTGTTGCGGATATCCATGGCCTGATTGATCTGGTGCGCCTTGGACTGCAGGTCGGCCTTGTTGCTGCCGCCGGCGAACAGGTTGTAGCGCATGCGCAGCATCGCCTGCCATTCATTGCTGTGGCCCGAAGTGCCATCTATGTTGTTGTCCGCCCCCCTCGACAGCTCGGCGTCGAAGCGCGGATAGAAGGCCGACTTGGCCGCCTCGTACTGCTGCTCGCTGGCCTGCACGTCGGCCTCGGCAGAACTGAGGAAGGGGTTGTTCACCAACATCTCCTCGCGCGCCGCCTGCAGACTTTCCGGCAAGCCACCTGGCAACCCCTGCGGCAGGCTCAGCTCACTGGCCCTGCGACCGACCACGCTGAAGTAGTTGACCTGGGCATCGGCCAGATTGGTCTGCTCGGTGATCAGGTTGTTGCGTGCCTGAGCCAGGCGGGCCTCGGCCTGATCCAGATCCGCCATACGCCCCACCCCGCTCTGGCTGCGCAGCGAGATTTGATCGTAGATACGCTCGTGGCTGCGCAGGTTGTCCTCGGCCAGGCGCACCAGGTTCTGACGCTTGAGCACTTCCAAGTAAACTTGTGCCACATCCAGCGCGGTGCGCTCGGAGGTACCCAGCACCTCATAGGCGCGCGCATTGACGGTGGCGCGCTGACGGCCGACCTCGCTACTGGTGGCGAAGCCGTCGAAGAGCATCTGCTGTAGCCGCAGGGTCGACTCGCCACGGGTCAGAGTCTCAGTATTGTGGGTAGTGCCACGGGTACCCGGGCTGTCCGTGTACTCACGACCGTATCCGGCGAGCAGATCGACCTGCGGCAAATAGCCGCCCCTGGCCGCCTTCATCTGCTCCTCCACGGACAGGCGTGCATTGATACCCGCCTGGATCTCCGGATGCACATCGAGCGCGCTCTGCATCGCTTCGCTGAGGGTTTGCCCCTGAGCCGACAAGGACACCGCAAGAGACAGGGAAATAGGGAAAAGGGCTGATAAACGCATAAGCAGTAGGATTCCTTTCAGGCAGAGTTTGGCTGCATCCAAAGAGTGAGAGGCTAATTCACCGCCCGGCACGCTCACGCGCAAAGCAGCCCACAGCCACCGATGGCATGATGCGCATCACACAAACAGAGAAACCGATATCAAAGTGACATTAGCGACCGAGATTGTTTATGATCGCGACTACACGGTCAATAGTCTGACATGGCGCCGCCCATAAAAACAGAAAAAGACATTTTATTGACGCCAATTTTGCTTTCAAAAAAGAGCCCTAGCGACTTTAATCGAAGGATCACGCCGCGCGCACGCGCGCATGGAGCTGTTTATGTCTAATTTCGTCGCCATCATCAAATCTATTGTCGGTCAGGTATTCGCAACCTCCCTGGACGGCCTGAAGCGCCAGGTTTTCGAAGGGGAGCGTCTGTTCCAGGGCGAGCAGCTCATCACCGCACTGGGCAGCTCGGTCACCGTGCAACTGGCCAATGGCGACCAGGTAGATATCGGCGAAAGCAGCCAGTGGCCGGCCGGGCACTCCGAAGCCCCCGAACAGGAACAAGCGGATAATGATCCGACCTCCGAGCTGGAGCAGGCCATTGCGGCAGGCTTCGACCCGACTACCGAACTAGACCCCACCGCTGCCGGCCCAGGCAGCGCCACCGGTGGCGCTGGCGGCGCCCCGGGCGGCGGCCACAGCTTTGTGATGCTGGACGAAACGGCCGAGCGACTGGATCCGACCGTAGGCTTTGAGACCCAAGGTTTGGGGTTCTCATCCGAGAGAACTGATGAAGAAACCGGTACCGACCTAGAGCAGAACGGATTCTCCATTTCCGTGCCGCCCACCGTGACCATCCCGGACACCGACGGCGCCCTGAACACCACCGACAGCACCCTGCCGGAAACCGCCGGCGCCACCGCCGGCAGCTTCACCATCGGCGCCGAGGCCGGCATCGCCTCGCTCACGGTCGGCGGCACCACCCTGACCCTGGCCCAGCTCAATGCCCTGGCCAGCAGCAATGTCACCGTCGACACCGGCGAAGGCAGCCTGGTGCTCACCGGCTACAACGCCGCCAGCGGCGTGGTCAGCTACACCTATGATCCCAACGTACTGAGCCACAGCGCCGGCGCCGCGATCGTCGACAGCATCGCCATCAGCGTCACCGACGCCAACGGCGTGGTCCGCGGCGACAGCCTCGACATCGCCATCACCGACAGCACCCCGACCGCGCTCGACGACGTCAACAGCATCAACGAAGACGCCGCCTCGAGCAGCGTCAGCGGCAACGTGCTGAGCAACGACACGGTCGGCGCCGATGCCAACGCCACCCCGGTCACCGCCGGCGTGTTCGCCAGCGCCAATGGCTACGGCACCCTGACCCTCAACAGCAACGGCAGCTACAGCTACGTCCTGAACAACGCCAATGCCGCGGTCAACGCCCTCAACGACGGCCAATCGCTGAGCGACAGCTTCACCTACACCCTCACCGACGGTGACGGCAGCAGCACCACCGCGACCCTGACCATCACCATCAACGGCCGCACCGATGGCCCGCCCACCGTGACCATCCCGGACACCGACGGCGCCCTGAACACCACCGACAGCACCCTGCCGGAAACCGCCGGCGCCACCGCCGGCAGCTTCACCATCGGCGCCGAGGCCGGCATCGCCTCGCTCACGGTCGGCGGCACCACCCTGACCCTGGCCCAGCTCAATGCCCTGGCCAGCAGCAATGTCACCGTCGACACCGGCGAAGGCAGCCTGGTGCTCACCGGCTACAACGCCGCCAGCGGCGTGGTCAGCTACACCTATGATCCCAGCGTACTGAGCCACAGCGCCGGCGCGCCGATCGTCGACAGCATCGCCATCAGCGTCACCGACGCCAACGGCGTGGTCCGCGGCGACAGCCTCGACATCGCCATCACCGACAGCACCCCGACCGCGCTCGACGACGTCAACAGCATCAACGAAGACGCCGCCTCGAGCAGCGTCAGCGGCAACGTGCTGAGCAACGACACGGTCGGCGCCGATGCCAACGCCAACCCGGTCACCGCCGGCGTGTTCGCCAGCGTCAATGGCTACGGCACCCTGACCCTCAACAGCAACGGCAGCTACAGCTACGTCCTGAACAACGCCAATGCCGCGGTCAACGCCCTCAACGACGGCCAATCGCTGAGCGACAGCTTCACCTACACCCTCACCGACGGTGACGGCAGCAGTACCACCGCGACCCTGACCATCACCATCAACGGCCGCACCGATGGCCCGCCCACCGTGACCATCCCGGACACCGACGGCGCCCTGAACACCACCGACAGCACCCTGCCGGAAACCGCCGGCGCCACCGCCGGCAGCTTCACCATCGGCGCCGAGGCCGGCATCGCCTCGCTCACGGTCGGCGGCACCACCCTGACCCTGGCCCAGCTCAATGCCCTGGCCAGCAGCAATGTCACCGTCGACACCGGCGAAGGCAGCCTGGTGCTCACCGGCTACAACGCCGCCAGCGGCGTGGTCAGCTACACCTATGATCCCAACGTACTGAGCCACAGCGCCGGCGCGCCGATCGTCGACAGCATCGCCATCAGCGTCACCGACGCCAACGGCGTGGTCCGCGGCGACAGCCTCGACATCGCCATCACCGACAGCACCCCGACCGCGCTCGACGACGTCAACAGCATCAACGAAGACGCCGCCTCGAGCAGCGTCAGCGGCAACGTGCTGAGCAACGACACGGTCGGCGCCGATGCCAACGCCACCCCGGTCACCGCCGGCGTGTTCGCCAGCGCCAATGGCTACGGCACCCTGACCCTCAACAGCAACGGCAGCTACAGCTACGTCCTGAACAACGCCAATGCCGCGGTCAATGCCCTCAACGACGGCCAATCGCTGAGCGACAGCTTCACCTACACCCTCACCGACGGTGACGGCAGCAGCACCACCGCGACCCTGACCATCACCATCAACGGCCGCACCGATGGCCCGCCCACCGTGACCATCCCGGACACCGACGGCGCCCTGAACACCACCGACAGCACCCTGCCGGAAACCGCCGGCGCCACCGCCGGCAGCTTCACCATCGGCGCCGAGGCCGGCATCGCCTCGCTCACGGTCGGCGGCACCACCCTGACCCTGGCCCAGCTCAATGCCCTGGCCAGCAGCAATGTCACCGTCGACACCGGCGAAGGCAGCCTGGTGCTCACCGGCTACAACGCCGCCAGCGGCGTGGTCAGCTACACCTATGATCCCAACGTACTGAGCCACAGCGCCGGCGCCGCGATCGTCGACAGCATCGCCATCAGCGTCACCGACGCCAACGGCGTGGTCCGCGGCGACAGCCTCGACATCGCCATCACCGACAGCACCCCGACCGCGCTCGACGACGTCAACAGCATCAACGAAGACGCCGCCTCGAGCAGCGTCAGCGGCAACGTGCTGAGCAACGACACGGTCGGCGCCGATGCCAACGCCAACCCGGTCACCGCCGGCGTGTTCGCCAGCGTCAATGGCTACGGCACCCTGACCCTCAACAGCAACGGCAGCTACAGCTACGTCCTGAACAACGCCAATGCCGCGGTCAATGCCCTCAACGACGGCCAATCGCTGAGCGACAGCTTCACCTACACCCTCACCGACGGTGACGGCAGCAGCACCACCGCGACCCTGACCATCACCATCAACGGCCGCACCGATGGCCCGCCCACCGTGACCATCCCGGACACCGACGGCGCCCTGAACACCACCGACAGCACCCTGCCGGAAACCGCCGGCGCCACCGCCGGCAGCTTCACCATCGGCGCCGAGGCCGGCATCGCCTCGCTCACGGTCGGCGGCACCACCCTGACCCTGGCCCAGCTCAATGCCCTGGCCAGCAGCAATGTCACCGTCGACACCGGCGAAGGCAGCCTGGTGCTCACCGGCTACAACGCCGCCAGCGGCGTGGTCAGCTACACCTATGATCCCAACGTACTGAGCCACAGCGCCGGCGCGCCGATCGTCGACAGCATCGCCATCAGCGTCACCGACGCCAACGGCGTGGTCCGCGGCGACAGCCTCGACATCGCCATCACCGACAGCACCCCGACCGCGCTCGACGACGTCAACAGCATCAACGAAGACGCCGCCTCGAGCAGCGTCAGCGGCAACGTGCTGAGCAACGACACGGTCGGCGCCGATGCCAACGCCAACCCGGTCACCGCCGGCGTGTTCGCCAGCGCCAATGGCTACGGCACCCTGACCCTCAACAGCAACGGCAGCTACAGCTACGTCCTGAACAACGCCAATGCCGCGGTCAATGCCCTCAACGACGGCCAATCGCTGAGCGACAGCTTCACCTACACCCTCACCGACGGTGACGGCAGCAGCACCACCGCGACCCTGACCATCACCATCAACGGCCGCACCGATGGCCCGCCCACCGTGACCATCCCGGACACCGACGGCGCCCTGAACACCACCGACAGCACCCTGCCGGAAACCGCCGGCGCCACCGCCGGCAGCTTCACCATCGGCGCCGAGGCCGGCATCGCCTCGCTCACGGTCGGCGGCACCACCCTGACCCTGGCCCAGCTCAATGCCCTGGCCAGCAGCAATGTCACCGTCGACACCGGCGAAGGCAGCCTGGTGCTCACCGGCTACAACGCCGCCAGCGGCGTGGTCAGCTACACCTATGACCCGCGCGTACTGAGCCACAGCGCCGGCGCGCCGATCGTCGACAGCATCGCCATCAGCGTCACCGACGCCAACGGCGTGAGCCGCGGCGACAACCTCGACATCGCCATCACCGACAGCACCCCGACCGCGCTCGACGACGTCAACAGCATCAACGAAGACGCCGCCTCGAGCAGCGTCAGCGGCAACGTGCTGAGCAACGACACGGTCGGCGCCGATGCCAACGCCACCCCGGTCACCGCCGGCGTGTTCGCCAGCGCCAATGGCTACGGCACCCTGACCCTCAACAGCAACGGCAGCTACAGCTACGTCCTGAACAACGCCAATGCCGCGGTCAATGCCCTCAACGACGGCCAATCGCTGAGCGACAGCTTCACCTACACCCTCACCGACGGTGACGGCAGCAGCACCACCGCGACCCTGACCATCACCATCAACGGCCGCACCGATGGCCCGCCCACCGTGACCATCCCGGACACCGACGGCGCCCTGAACACCACCGACAGCACCCTGCCGGAAACCGCCGGCGCCACCGCCGGCAGCTTCACCATCGGCGCCGAGGCCGGCATCGCCTCGCTCACGGTCGGCGGCACCACCCTGACCCTGGCCCAGCTCAATGCCCTGGCCAGCAGCAATGTCACCGTCGACACCGGCGAAGGCAGCCTGGTGCTCACCGGCTACAACGCCGCCAGCGGCGTGGTCAGCTACACCTATGACCCGCGCGTACTGAGCCACAGCGCCGGCGCGCCGATCGTCGACAGCATCGCCATCAGCGTCACCGACGCCAACGGCGTGAGCCGCGGCGACAACCTCGACATCGCCATCACCGACAGCACCCCGACCGCGCTCGACGACGTCAACAGCATCAACGAAGACGCCGCCTCGAGCAGCGTCAGCGGCAACGTGCTGAGCAACGACACGGTCGGCGCCGATGCCAACGCCACCCCGGTCACCGCCGGCGTGTTCGCCAGCGTCAATGGCTACGGCACCCTGACCCTCAACAGCAACGGCAGCTACAGCTACGTCCTGAACAACGCCAATGCCGCGGTCAATGCCCTCAACGACGGCCAATCGCTGAGCGACAGCTTCACCTACACCCTCACCGACGGTGACGGCAGCAGCACCACCGCGACCCTGACCATCACCATCAACGGCCGCACCGATGGCCCGCCCACCGTGACCATCCCGGACACCGACGGCGCCCTGAACACCACCGACAGCACCCTGCCGGAAACCGCCGGCGCCACCGCCGGCAGCTTCACCATCGGCGCCGAGGCCGGCATCGCCTCGCTCACGGTCGGCGGCACCACCCTGACCCTGGCCCAGCTCAATGCCCTGGCCAGCAGCAATGTCACCGTCGACACCGGCGAAGGCAGCCTGGTGCTCACCGGCTACAACGCCGCCAGCGGCGTGGTCAGCTACACCTATGACCCGCGCGTACTGAGCCACAGCGCCGGCGCGCCGATCGTCGACAGCATCGCCATCAGCGTCACCGACGCCAACGGCGTGAGCCGCGGCGACA
Organism: Pseudomonas benzenivorans; assembly: GCF_033547155.1. Lineage (GTDB taxonomy): Bacteria > Pseudomonadota > Gammaproteobacteria > Pseudomonadales > Pseudomonadaceae > Aquipseudomonas > Aquipseudomonas benzenivorans_B. The sequence goes on along the minus strand of NZ_CP137892.1, from coordinate 1,242,040 downwards.
ACCTCGACATCGCCATCACCGACAGCACCCCGACCGCGCTCGACGACGTCAACAGCATCAACGAAGACGCCGCCTCGAGCAGCGTCAGCGGCAACGTGCTGAGCAACGACACGGTCGGCGCCGATGCCAACGCCACCCCGGTCACCGCCGGCGTGTTCGCCAGCGCCAATGGCTACGGCACCCTGACCCTCAACAGCAACGGCAGCTACAGCTACGTCCTGAACAACGCCAATGCCGCGGTCAACGCCCTCAACGACGGCCAATCGCTGAGCGACAGCTTCACCTACACCCTCACCGACGGTGACGGCAGCAGCACCACCGCGACCCTGACCATCACCATCAACGGCCGCACCGATGGCCCGCCCACCGTGACCATCCCGGACACCGACGGCGCCCTGAACACCACCGACAGCACCCTGCCGGAAACCGCCGGCGCCACCGCCGGCAGCTTCACCATCGGCGCCGAGGCCGGCATCGCCTCGCTCACGGTCGGCGGCACCACCCTGACCCTGGCCCAGCTCAATGCCCTGGCCAGCAGCAATGTCACCGTCGACACCGGCGAAGGCAGCCTGGTGCTCACCGGCTACAACGCCGCCAGCGGCGTGGTCAGCTACACCTATGACCCGCGCGTACTGAGCCACAGCGCCGGCGCGCCGATCGTCGACAGCATCGCCATCAGCGTCACCGACGCCAACGGCGTGAGCCGCGGCGACAACCTCGACATCGCCATCACCGACAGCACCCCGACCGCGCTCGACGACGTCAACAGCATCAACGAAGACGCCGCCTCGAGCAGCGTCAGCGGCAACGTGCTGAGCAACGACACGGTCGGCGCCGATGCCAACGCCACCCCGGTCACCGCCGGCGTGTTCGCCAGCGTCAATGGCTACGGCACCCTGACCCTCAACAGCAACGGCAGCTACAGCTACGTCCTGAACAACGCCAATGCCGCGGTCAATGCCCTCAACGACGGCCAATCGCTGAGCGACAGCTTCACCTACACCCTCACCGACGGTGACGGCAGCAGCACCACCGCGACCCTGACCATCACCATCAACGGCCGCACCGATGGCCCGCCCACCGTGACCATCCCGGACACCGACGGCGCCCTGAACACCACCGACAGCACCCTGCCGGAAACCGCCGGCGCCACCGCCGGCAGCTTCACCATCGGCGCCGAGGCCGGCATCGCCTCGCTCACGGTCGGCGGCACCACCCTGACCCTGGCCCAGCTCAATGCCCTGGCCAGCAGCAATGTCACCGTCGACACCGGCGAAGGCAGCCTGGTGCTCACCGGCTACAACGCCGCCAGCGGCGTGGTCAGCTACACCTATGACCCGCGCGTACTGAGCCACAGCGCCGGCGCCGCGATCGTCGACAGCATCGCCATCAGCGTCACCGACGCCAACGGCGTGAGCCGCGACGACAACCTCGACATCGCCATCACCGACAGCACCCCGACCGCGCTCGACGACGTCAACAGCATCAACGAAGACGCCGCCTCGAGCAGCGTCAGCGGCAACGTGCTGAGCAACGACACGGTCGGCGCCGATGCCAACGCCACCCCGGTCACCGCCGGCGTGTTCGCCAGCGTCAATGGCTACGGCACCCTGACCCTCAACAGCAACGGCAGCTACAGCTACGTCCTGAACAACGCCAATGCCGCGGTCAACGCCCTCAACGACGGCCAATCGCTGAGCGACAGCTTCACCTACACCCTCACCGACGGTGACGGCAGCAGCACCACCGCGACCCTGACCATCACCATCAACGGCCGCACCGATGGCCCGCCCACCGTGACCATCCCGGACACCGACGGCGCCCTGAACACCACCGACAGCACCCTGCCGGAAACCGCCGGCGCCACCGCCGGCAGCTTCACCATCGGCGCCGAGGCCGGCATCGCCTCGCTCACGGTCGGCGGCACCACCCTGACCCTGGCCCAGCTCAATGCCCTGGCCAGCAGCAATGTCACCGTCGACACCGGCGAAGGCAGCCTGGTGCTCACCGGCTACAACGCCGCCAGCGGCGTGGTCAGCTACACCTATGATCCCAGCGTACTGAGCCACAGCGCCGGCGCGCCGATCGTCGACAGCATCGCCATCAGCGTCACCGACGCCAACGGCGTGGTCCGCGGCGACAGCCTCGACATCGCCATCACCGACAGCACCCCGACCGCGCTCGACGACGTCAACAGCATCAACGAAGACGCCGCCTCGAGCAGCGTCAGCGGCAACGTGCTGAGCAACGACACGGTCGGCGCCGATGCCAACGCCAACCCGGTCACCGCCGGCGTGTTCGCCAGCGTCAATGGCTACGGCACCCTGACCCTCAACAGCAACGGCAGCTACAGCTACGTCCTGAACAACGCCAATGCCGCGGTCAATGCCCTCAACGACGGCCAATCGCTGAGCGACAGCTTCACCTACACCCTCACCGACGGTGACGGCAGCAGCACCACCGCGACCCTGACCATCACCATCAACGGCCGCACCGATGGCCCGCCCACCGTGACCATCCCGGACACCGACGGCGCCCTGAACACCACCGACAGCACCCTGCCGGAAACCGCCGGCGCCACCGCCGGCAGCTTCACCATCGGCGCCGAGGCCGGCATCGCCTCGCTCACGGTCGGCGGCACCACCCTGACCCTGGCCCAGCTCAATGCCCTGGCCAGCAGCAATGTCACCGTCGACACCGGCGAAGGCAGCCTGGTGCTCACCGGCTACAACGCCGCCAGCGGCGTGGTCAGCTACACCTATGATCCCAGCGTACTGAGCCACAGCGCCGGCGCGCCGATCGTCGACAGCATCGCCATCAGCGTCACCGACGCCAACGGCGTGGTCCGCGGCGACAGCCTCGACATCGCCATCACCGACAGCACCCCGACCGCGCTCGACGACGTCAACAGCATCAACGAAGACGCCGCCTCGAGCAGCGTCAGCGGCAACGTGCTGAGCAACGACACGGTCGGCGCCGATGCCAACGCCAACCCGGTCACCGCCGGCGTGTTCGCCAGCGTCAATGGCTACGGCACCCTGACCCTCAACAGCAACGGCAGCTACAGCTACGTCCTGAACAACGCCAATGCCGCGGTCAATGCCCTCAACGACGGCCAATCGCTGAGCGACAGCTTCACCTACACCCTCACCGACGGTGACGGCAGCAGCACCACCGCGACCCTGACCATCACCATCAACGGCCGCACCGATGGCCCGCCCACCGTGACCATCCCGGACACCGACGGCGCCCTGAACACCACCGACAGCACCCTGCCGGAAACCGCCGGCGCCACCGCCGGCAGCTTCACCATCGGCGCCGAGGCCGGCATCGCCTCGCTCACGGTCGGCGGCACCACCCTGACCCTGGCCCAGCTCAATGCCCTGGCCAGCAGCAATGTCACCGTCGACACCGGCGAAGGCAGCCTGGTGCTCACCGGCTACAACGCCGCCAGCGGCGTGGTCAGCTACACCTATGATCCCAACGTACTGAGCCACAGCGCCGGCGCCGCGATCGTCGACAGCATCGCCATCAGCGTCACCGACGCCAACGGCGTGGTCCGCGGCGACAGCCTCGACATCGCCATCACCGACAGCACCCCGACCGCGCTCGACGACGTCAACAGCATCAACGAAGACGCCGCCTCGAGCAGCGTCAGCGGCAACGTGCTGAGCAACGACACGGTCGGCGCCGATGCCAACGCCACCCCGGTCACCGCCGGCGTGTTCGCCAGCGCCAATGGCTACGGCACCCTGACCCTCAACAGCAACGGCAGCTACAGCTACGTCCTGAACAACGCCAATGCCGCGGTCAACGCCCTCAACGACGGCCAATCGCTGAGCGACAGCTTCACCTACACCCTCACCGACGGTGACGGCAGCAGCACCACCGCGACCCTGACCATCACCATCAACGGCCGCACCGATGGCCCGCCCACCGTGACCATCCCGGACACCGACGGCGCCCTGAACACCACCGACAGCACCCTGCCGGAAACCGCCGGCGCCACCGCCGGCAGCTTCACCATCGGCGCCGAGGCCGGCATCGCCTCGCTCACGGTCGGCGGCACCACCCTGACCCTGGCCCAGCTCAATGCCCTGGCCAGCAGCAATGTCACCGTCGACACCGGCGAAGGCAGCCTGGTGCTCACCGGCTACAACGCCGCCAGCGGCGTGGTCAGCTACACCTATGATCCCAGCGTACTGAGCCACAGCGCCGGCGCGCCGATCGTCGACAGCATCGCCATCAGCGTCACCGACGCCAACGGCGTGGTCCGCGGCGACAGCCTCGACATCGCCATCACCGACAGCACCCCGACCGCGCTCGACGACGTCAACAGCATCAACGAAGACGCCGCCTCGAGCAGCGTCAGCGGCAACGTGCTGAGCAACGACACGGTCGGCGCCGATGCCAACGCCAACCCGGTCACCGCCGGCGTGTTCGCCAGCGTCAATGGCTACGGCACCCTGACCCTCAACAGCAACGGCAGCTACAGCTACGTCCTGAACAACGCCAATGCCGCGGTCAACGCCCTCAACGACGGCCAATCGCTGAGCGACAGCTTCACCTACACCCTCACCGACGGTGACGGCAGCAGTACCACCGCGACCCTGACCATCACCATCAACGGCCGCACCGATGGCCCGCCCACCGTGACCATCCCGGACACCGACGGCGCCCTGAACACCACCGACAGCACCCTGCCGGAAACCGCCGGCGCCACCGCCGGCAGCTTCACCATCGGCGCCGAGGCCGGCATCGCCTCGCTCACGGTCGGCGGCACCACCCTGACCCTGGCCCAGCTCAATGCCCTGGCCAGCAGCAATGTCACCGTCGACACCGGCGAAGGCAGCCTGGTGCTCACCGGCTACAACGCCGCCAGCGGCGTGGTCAGCTACACCTATGATCCCAACGTACTGAGCCACAGCGCCGGCGCGCCGATCGTCGACAGCATCGCCATCAGCGTCACCGACGCCAACGGCGTGGTCCGCGGCGACAGCCTCGACATCGCCATCACCGACAGCACCCCGACCGCGCTCGACGACGTCAACAGCATCAACGAAGACGCCGCCTCGAGCAGCGTCAGCGGCAACGTGCTGAGCAACGACACGGTCGGCGCCGATGCCAACGCCACCCCGGTCACCGCCGGCGTGTTCGCCAGCGCCAATGGCTACGGCACCCTGACCCTCAACAGCAACGGCAGCTACAGCTACGTCCTGAACAACGCCAATGCCGCGGTCAATGCCCTCAACGACGGCCAATCGCTGAGCGACAGCTTCACCTACACCCTCACCGACGGTGACGGCAGCAGCACCACCGCGACCCTGACCATCACCATCAACGGCCGCACCGATGGCCCGCCCACCGTGACCATCCCGGACACCGACGGCGCCCTGAACACCACCGACAGCACCCTGCCGGAAACCGCCGGCGCCACCGCCGGCAGCTTCACCATCGGCGCCGAGGCCGGCATCGCCTCGCTCACGGTCGGCGGCACCACCCTGACCCTGGCCCAGCTCAATGCCCTGGCCAGCAGCAATGTCACCGTCGACACCGGCGAAGGCAGCCTGGTGCTCACCGGCTACAACGCCGCCAGCGGCGTGGTCAGCTACACCTATGACCCGCGCGTACTGAGCCACAGCGCCGGCGCGCCGATCGTCGACAGCATCGCCATCAGCGTCACCGACGCCAACGGCGTGAGCCGCGGCGACAACCTCGACATCGCCATCACCGACAGCACCCCGACCGCGCTCGACGACGTCAACAGCATCAACGAAGACGCCGCCTCGAGCAGCGTCAGCGGCAACGTGCTGAGCAACGACACGGTCGGCGCCGATGCCAACGCCACCCCGGTCACCGCCGGCGTGTTCGCCAGCGTCAATGGCTACGGCACCCTGACCCTCAACAGCAACGGCAGCTACAGCTACGTCCTGAACAACGCCAATGCCGCGGTCAATGCCCTCAACGACGGCCAATCGCTGAGCGACAGCTTCACCTACACCCTCACCGACGGTGACGGCAGCAGCACCACCGCGACCCTGACCATCACCATCAACGGCCGCACCGATGGCCCGCCCACCGTGACCATCCCGGACACCGACGGCGCCCTGAACACCACCGACAGCACCCTGCCGGAAACCGCCGGCGCCACCGCCGGCAGCTTCACCATCGGCGCCGAGGCCGGCATCGCCTCGCTCACGGTCGGCGGCACCACCCTGACCCTGGCCCAGCTCAATGCCCTGGCCAGCAGCAATGTCACCGTCGACACCGGCGAAGGCAGCCTGGTGCTCACCGGCTACAACGCCGCCAGCGGCGTGGTCAGCTACACCTATGACCCGCGCGTACTGAGCCACAGCGCCGGCGCCGCGATCGTCGACAGCATCGCCATCAGCGTCACCGACGCCAACGGCGTGAGCCGCGACGACAACCTCGACATCGCCATCACCGACAGCACCCCGACCGCGCTCGACGACGTCAACAGCATCAACGAAGACGCCGCCTCGAGCAGCGTCAGCGGCAACGTGCTGAGCAACGACACGGTCGGCGCCGATGCCAACGCCAACCCGGTCACCGCCGGCGTGTTCGCCAGCGCCAATGGCTACGGCACCCTGACCCTCAACAGCAACGGCAGCTACAGCTACGTCCTGAACAACGCCAATGCCGCGGTCAATGCCCTCAACGACGGCCAATCGCTGAGCGACAGCTTCACCTACACCCTCACCGACGGTGACGGCAGCAGCACCACCGCGACCCTGACCATCACCATCAACGGCCGCACCGATGGCCCGCCCACCGTGACCATCCCGGACACCGACGGCGCCCTGAACACCACCGACAGCACCCTGCCGGAAACCGCCGGCGCCACCGCCGGCAGCTTCACCATCGGCGCCGAGGCCGGCATCGCCTCGCTCACGGTCGGCGGCACCACCCTGACCCTGGCCCAGCTCAATGCCCTGGCCAGCAGCACTGTCACCGTCGACACCGGCGAAGGCAGCCTGGTGCTCACCGGCTACAACGCCGCCAGCGGCGTGGTCAGCTACACCTATGACCCGCGCGTACTGAGCCACAGCGCCGGCGCCGCGATCGTCGACAGCATCGCCATCAGCGTCACCGACGCCAACGGCGTGAGCCGCGGCGACAACCTCGACATCGCCATCACCGACAGCACCCCGACCGCGCTCGACGACGTCAACAGCATCAACGAAGACGCCGCCTCGAGCAGCGTCAGCGGCAACGTGCTGAGCAACGACACGGTCGGCGCCGATGCCAACGCCACCCCGGTCACCGCCGGCGTGTTCGCCAGCGTCAATGGCTACGGCACCCTGACCCTCAACAGCAACGGCAGCTACAGCTACGTCCTGAACAACGCCAATGCCGCGGTCAATGCCCTCAACGACGGCCAATCGCTGAGCGACAGCTTCACCTACACCCTCACCGACGGTGACGGCAGCAGCACCACCGCGACCCTGACCATCACCATCAACGGCCGCACCGATGCGCCGGCCAACATCATCATCCAAAACACTGCTGGCGACGACGACGATGCACGGTTCAACACTGACAGCCTCAGTGGCAACGACATCGTACATACCGGCTCAATCACCGGCATAAGCTCAGACTTCGTGCTATCGCTGGAAGCGACGACCACAACCCTTCAGTCGAACGGGCAGCCGATTTCCTACTCATGGGACCAAGGCAGCCGCACGCTGACGGCGAGCACGCCGAACGGCACCTCAGTCTTCACCGTGACCCTCAATGCGGCGAACGACGGCTATGCCTTCAAGCAATTCCTGGCCATCGACCACGCAGCTATCCCCGGTGAAGCGCACAGCCTCGACATTCCCCTGTCGCTGATCGTCAAAAACAGCGCCGGCAACCAGCTCACCACTTCCAATTTCAAGATCACGGTGGCAGACGACGCACCGCTGGTAACGGGCGACAAGACCATCACTACGGCCAACGATGGCGCCCACAGCGAATCGGGTTTCCTGACCCAAGCGACGCTGTCCAATGACATCACCAGTGTCAAGTGGAACACCGCGGGCCTTCCTGGGCTCGTGTTCGACGGCAAGCAAGTCAGCTATGTCGACCATGGCAATGGCACGCTCACCGGACAACTGGCCGACGGCACCTTGATTTTCCGTGCCACCATCGACCCCGCGACGGTCAATGCTAACAACAGCCCGCAATACAGCTTCGAGCTGCTCAACAGTGTTGGCCGCCTGGGCACTCTTGGTGCAGAAAGCAGCTACACGGTAATCAGCGGCGGCAACATCAACCAGCTTGAGCTTGGCTTCGGCGACTACCTGATCAACCGCATGACGGCGGTAACCGGCAGCGGAGCCACATCGACGGTCAACACCAACAACAACTGGATTGGTGTCGGCGGGAACTGGTTCAACGCGGGCGAGAAGCTGTCCATGGGCTTTAGCGACCCGAGCGGAACCAACGGTCAGGTACGCGGCCTGAACATGCTGGTGGAGGGACAGGGCAACAGCGCCTATACCGTGAACTGGACGGTTACCGCCGCAGTGGACGCTCTCGGTAATACCGTAACCTATTCGGGCAGCGTGTCCGGTGCGGGTAACGCAGATCTGCCGTTCAACATACCGCTGCAAAACGGCGCCATATACTTCACCAACCTGGAGATCAGCGCCCCTGCAGGCAGCGGCGACTTCCGCATCGGTTTCTCCGGCATCACGGCCAACAACTACTTCGCCGATATACCGCTGGATCTGAGATACACCCTGACCGACGCCGATGGCGATACAGCCAACGGCCTAATAGATGTAAATCTGATTGCCAATCGTGTGCCGCACGCGGTCGACGATGCCATACATACCAAGGAAGACACCTCCATCAGCGGCAACCTGGCCAGCAACGACAAGCCATCGCTGGACGGCGGCAACGTCTGGAGCCTAGAGACACAAGCCAGCCACGGCACGGCAGTGGTCAATACCAATGGCACGTTCACCTACACCCCCGCGGCCGACTACAACGGCCCCGACGCTTTCACCTATACGATCACGGATGCCAATGGCGACCGATCAACCGCGACCGTCACGGTGAATGTGGCTCCGGTCAGTGATGCCAGTAGCCCGACCCTGAGCATCGCGACCATCGGTCAGTGGACCTTCAATGAAGCCAGCGGCGCTACTACGACCATCAATCAATACACCAACCAGACGGGGCGCTTGGCTGATGACAACAGTACTGGCGGCAGTGCCTTGCCCAGTTTCGCCAGTGCCCCGCGCAATGCAACTGCAGGAAACAACCTGAACTTTCAGGATGTTGGCGACCGAGTAAACATCGACACCTCAGTCACTCAACCGTTGATGGGAACCGCCACCCTCACGTTCTGGATCAAGACCACACAAGTCGGTGGCGTCAACGGAGCAGGCAACTCTTGGGACCTGCCCAGCGTTATCGGCAGCGAACAGGTTGGTGGCGGCAACGATATTCAATGGGGCGCCATCAACAACCAGGGCAAGATCGGTTTCGGCCTCGGAAACGTCCCGGGCGTCTACAGCACCAGCGCAATAAACAACGGCAATTGGCACCATGTCGCCATTACTCGAAACGCGGTCACAAAGCTGGTTGAGGTCTATGTAAATGGCCAGCGCGAAGCGACTGGCTCTCCTAATGACCCGGCGTTCACCGCGACCATAAACAAATTGGTATCGATTGGTGTAAACAACAATTTCAGCAATAACGGTGCTGCGTCCGACCTGGCAGACACGCGCTACCTCAATGGGCAGCTCGATGATCTACGGATCTATGCTGGCGTGCTCACCCAGGCGCAGATCACGGCCATTCGCAATGTCGAAAGCGGTTTCCATGACACCGCTTTGGCAAATGACGGTGGCAATCTGAAGTTCAGCCTAACGCCTGGCAACTACACCAACCTCACTATCTCCGGTCTTGAGGCCGGCATGACCATTACCGATGGCAGCCGTACGGTCAGCGCCTCCGGCAATGATCACGTCATTGAGCTAACTGGCTGGAGTCTATCGTCGCTCAGTATCGGCAATGCCGGCAACGCTTCGGCCACCCTGACAATAACGGCGACCAACACCGCCGGCAATGGCGACACCGCCAGCACCACCAGCTACCTGACCATCGCCAATGGCCAGTCCCTGCTGACCAATGGCACAAATGCTGCCGACAATCTCGCCGGCAGCAGTGGCGCCGACCTCATTCGCGGCGGTGAAGGCAACGACATCCTCAACGGGGGAGCCGGTAATGATCGCCTCGAAGGCGGCAACGGCAACGACACCTTGCTCGGAGGGGCAGGCAACGACGTGCTCTTCGGTGACGCTGGCAACGATATTCTTATCGGAGGTGCCGGCAATGACACCCTCTGGGGTGGCAGCGGTGCAGACACCTTCACCTGGAAGCAGGGCGATACCGGTCGTGATGTAATCAAGGACTTTAACATCAGCGAGGGCGACCGCATCGATCTGCGCGACCTTCTGCAGAACGAAGAGAATGCACCGGACATCACCCAGTACATGCGCATCAACACCGCCACCTCGACCCTGGAAGTCAGTACTTCCGGAAACCTCAGCAGTACGGGTGCCGATGTAACAATCAAACTGGAGAACGGCGGCAATCCGGTCGATCTTTTCAACTACGGCTCGAACTCCTCACAAATCATCAACTCACTAATAGCCGGGTCCGATCCGATCATCAAAATCGATCACAGTTAAGTAAGCAAAACCCCCGCTACCGTCCGGTGGCGGGGTTCACTGCTATGGATCGAAAATACTAGGGGTGCCGATGCTGTATGTAAAACGTGATACCTGGGGCAACCTCACCCAGGTCGAGGCAGCGCCCTTCGAGGGCATGGATGGCGAGATTACCGCCGACAGCCAGGAGGCTCAGGCCTGGTATGCCAACCAGGCCATGGAAAGCAATCTGCTCAAGTTGCAGCAGAGTGACCTGGACATGATCCGGGTATTGGAAGATCTGATCACCGTGCTGATTCGCAAGGGCGTGGTGCGCATCACCGATCTGCCCGAGGCCGCGCAGAGCAAGCTGGTTGGCCGTAGCAAGGCCCGTGATGCCCTGGGCGGGTTGCAGCGTTTGATCAACGACGACGAATCCGGGCTGATCTGATCAGCCCTTGCCCGCCTACTGCCAGGGCGCTGGTTCACCGAACAGGCGACCCTGTACCGCACTGATGCCCATCTCGCGCAGCACCTGCCACTCGCCCTCGGTCTCGACTCGTTCGGCGATCAACGGCAGGTCGATGCTGTTGGCCGCCCGTTGCATCGCCTCGATGAACAGGCGCTTGTCGTTCTCCTGATCGATGGCGCGGATATAGCTGCCGTCCACCTTGAGGTAGCCGAGCCCCAGCTTGGCCAGGTTGCCGATCATGCTGAAACGGCCACCGAAGTGCTGCAGCCCCAGACCGAAGCCCAACCCCCGCAGGCGCTGGGTCAGGGCCTCGAGCGCGCCCTGCTCGGGTAGCTGGTCTTCGTCCAGCTCCAGCGTCAGACGCGCCCCCAGCTGACTATGCTGACGCAACATCTCGTAGAGCGAAGCCAGCGCTTGCGGCTCGCGCACCGTGGTCCCGGACAGACTCAAGGCCAGGTGCGCCTCATGCCCCGCCATCTGCTCCAACACCCGGCCGAGCATCGCCAGGTCCAGGCGAGCCGTCCAACCGAAGCGCTCCAGCCAGGGCAGGAAGCGCCCTGCCGGCACCAGCTCGCCCTGGTCGTCGAGCAGACGGGCCAACACCTTATGGTGCAAGACGCGGCTCGGTTCGACGGCATCGACCACCGGTTGGAAATACAGCTGAAAGCGCCCCTGCAGAAGTGCTTGATCGAGCAGGCGATACCAACTCTGACGCTCATCGGCGGCCAGGCTCTGCGTCCCGCTCTCGCTGCAGGCCCAGTGCTGCAAGGTCTGGCTGGCCGCCAGGGCCAAGGCTTCATCCAGGCAACGGTAGAGACTGGCCGAGTCGGCGCCGGGGGCGAAGGCCGTCATGCCGATGTGAGCCAGTGGCAAACGATCGCTGACGCCGGTCTGCTGCAGGCTGACCAAGGCCGCATCGAGGCTCTCGGCCAGCTGTTCCGCTTCATCACGATCCACACCGGGGGCGAGGATGGCGAACTCGCCACCCCGGTTGCGCGCCAGCAGGTAGCGGCCCTGGCAGAACTGCTGCAGCAGCTCGGCCACGCTCTTGATCAGCTGATCGGTACGCTGGCCACCCAGGCGCTGATTGAGGCCGGCCAGGTCGTCGATCCGCAGCAAGATGAGGAAACCACTGCAGGCCTCTTCCTCGACACTCAACCGGGCATGCAATTGCAGATCGAAGTAGCGTCTATTGGCCAGGCCGGTGAGGCTGTCCTGATAGGCCTCGGCGCGCAGCTGCTCGCTACGCGCGGCCTGCTCGGCAAACAGCGCCTTGAGCTTCTCCACCATCTGGTTCATGGCCTTGACCACGCGCCGGAACTCAGGAGTCCTGGGCAGCTCCGGCAGGCTGAGGAACTCGCGGCGGGCGATGGCGTTGGACTGCTCGACCAGGTAATCCAGGGGACGCAACTGACGCTTGAGCAGCAATACGCCCAGGGCGATACACAGCAGACCGCTGAGGGCCAGCCACAGCAGGATGCCGAGGGCGCTCTGCCACAGCTTGCCGATGGCGAACAGGGGATGACTGACCACCTCGACCCGTGCCGCCTGGCGCCAGCCGTCACTGACGATGGCATCGCCGCTGGCCGGGGCCAGATCGACCAAATCGGCGAACCACTGTGGCGCCGCAACGCTGACCGGAACCCCGCTGCGCTCGACCAGCACCTCCCCGCTGGCGGAGTCGATCACCCGGATGCTCTCGAAATAGCCGCTGTCGAATATCGAGCTGACCATCAACTCGACCATCGCCGCATCATTGATATGTGGACTCAGCGATAGGCCCAGAGCCGTGGCCGCATCCTGGGCATGGGCACGCAACTGGTTGACCTGTTGCTCGCGGGAGCTCTCCACGCTGACCAGAAAACTGCCGGTGAAACTCACCAGCATCAGCACGCAGATAGCGATGAACAGCTGCTTGAACAGTGACATGAACGACTCCTTCCGGCCCGTCTCAGGGAAATCCCTCGGCCTGCATCTTTTTCAACAGATCCTGCCAACGCGACAAGCGCTTGCTGTCTCCGACCTTCTTGCCGCCCCCGCTGCCGGGCAGCCACAGCCCTTCGGCATTGAAGGCATAGACCGGTACCAGATCGGTACGGCGGTTGGCCGGCTCGATGGCATCGATCAGGTTGTCCAGCACCAGGGGCGTAGCGCTAGGGTGCGGGTAATAGGTAAGCACCATATGGGCCTGGTTCAGGCGTACGGCTTTGACGTAGGTGATGCGCAGTTTCTCGCTCGGCACGCCGAGCTGACGCAGGCTGAAGTACTTGGCAATGGCGAAATCCTCGCAATCACCCGCCCCCAGGTGCAAGGCCTCGACCGGCGTCGCCCAATAGTCGCTGACGCGCCACAGTTCGATATCGTCGCGAAAACGCAGGCGCAGATTGAAGAACCGGTTGACCGCCTCGAGCTGCTCCGCCTCGGTCGCACCGACCTGCTCCTGCAATAATCGTTGCCAGCTGCCGAGCCGCTCGCGGCCGTCCCGCGAAGTACCGTACAGCTGCTCGGCCAGTCGGCCGATACGGGCGAAGTCCCAGTCGGCCGACACGGCATAGGTGCCGAGCAGCATCGCCAGCGGCCAGGCCATCGCCCACCCCCAACGCCAGGCAGGCTGCGTCACGCTCCGTCCTATCTGCAAACTGAGGCTTCCCTAGGTCCACTCGGCAGCCATGGTGCGGCGCACGGGGCAAAAACACAATCGTCTAGTCGCGCCGCCGCGGGCAGGCCAGCGCCTGGGGCCGGTGGATAGGCTCGAGGCGCACGGCAGGGACAGGCTCACAACGCCTGGGTCACTGCGAAACCCTGGGTTTCAAGTGCGCAACATCGCATGGAATAGGAGGCAGTCGCAGCTCCTCTGACCCGAGCCGCCGCGCCTCAGGGGAGAGTGGCGGCTTCAGGCGCTAGTTGTGGCGGCGCAGTTGCCGACCACGATGCCCGTCACCGCGCGAACCGCTATGCCGCCGTTGCAATCTGGGCGTGCGCTCGTCCAGCTTGAAGTGCTGGCCACGCCATCCGGGCCGCGGTTGCGCCGAGCGGTAGTCGCGGCGCCCCTCCAAACGGTGAACTGAGCGGCTCTCGACGCCATAGTGACGCGCTGCGGGTGCCGGCAGGTAGCGACGTTGATCGTGCCGCCGGTGATCGAAATGGCGCCTGTCATAGCGGCGCACCTCATGACTGTAATAACGCGGCGCCACATGCACCGGATAGCGCTGTACCTGGTAATAGTGACTGGAGTAATGAGGGTCGTAACCCCGGTAGCCATGGTCATAGCCACCGCCGTACACCGCACAACCGGTCAACGACAGCCCGAACAGCGCAGCGAGTATGGACTTGTAGAACATGGGTCTCTCCTCCGGTCGCTGGAGCCTCGCCGACCGAGGCCGGCACCTGGGATCGCTCCCATTTCATCTGACCACTTTTGACCGTATCCGGTGCGATGCCAGTGGCGCACAGATGGGTGACAAGGTGTTTCGGAGCCTCAGTCCCGAGCCGTCCAGACGGCCGAACTGCCGGCAGGGCTATTCGATAGGCCACGCCTGCCCAGGCATCGCAGCGTCCGCGGCGACGCTCCCTAAGGCTCCAGGGAGCGCCGCCAGCAGCAGGCGGTTCGAAGCACGAGCAATGACGCGATGGCCGCGGCAGGCTAGCATGGCGCCCTTCGCACTCCACTCAGAACAGCGCATGCCCCTCGCGACCTCGAAAACCGGCCAACGCACCCTGATCCTGCTTCTGCTGGTCCTGCTCGGCAGCGGCTTTCTCGCCACCTCGCTGGTCAGCTACCACGCCGCCCTCGCCTCGATCCGCGACGGCATCGTCAACACCGAGCTGCCGTTGACCTCTGACAACGTCTATTCGGAGATCCAGAAGGACCTGGTGCGCCCGGTGCTGATCGCCTCGATGATGGCCCGCGACACCTTCGTGCGCGATTGGGTGATGGCCGGCGAGCAGGACGTGGAGCAGATGACCCGCTACCTGCGCGAGGTGCAGGAACACTATGGCGCCGTCACCAGCTTCTTCGTCTCCGAACAGAGCCACACCTACTACCAGGCCAAAGGCGTGCTCAAGCGGGTCAGCCCGACCGAGCCGCGCGATGCCTGGTACTTCCGCGTACGCGACCTGCAGGCACCCTACGAGATCAATGTGGACGTCGACCTGGCCAACAAGGACCGCCTGACCGTCTTCATCAACTATCGGGTATTCGACTATCAACAGCGTTTCATCGGCGCCACCGGCGTGGGCCTGACCGTGGACGCGGTGGTGCAGCTGATCGATGCCTATCAGCAGCGCTACGGCCGCAGCGTGTACTTCGTCGACGGCAACGGCCGCATCGCCCTCACCGGCGCCAGCGGCGGCCCCCAGGGCGCCAGCGTCGGCCAGACGCTCGGGGAGCTACCGGGACTGCAGGACTTGCCGGCCCAGCTGCCGCAGAACGGCAATTTCACCTACGAAGAGCGGGGCCGCGACCATTTCCTCAATGTGCGCTTCATCCCCGAACTGAACTGGTACCTGTTCGTCGACAAGCAGGAGAACGGCGCCGTGGCCGGCATCCGCATGTCGCTGTACCTGAACCTGCTGATTTGCCTGCTGGTCACCGCCCTGGTGCTGGGCATGGTCAGCATCGCCCTGCGCCGTCACCGAGCACGCATCGCCGCCCTGGCCACCACCGACACCCTCACCACCCTGACTAACCGCCGCGGCTTCGAACTGCTGGCCAATCAGGCGATCCAGGAGGCACGGCGCAACCAGAGCCCGCTGTGTGCATTGCTGCTCGATCTCGACCAGTTCAAACAGCTCAACGACAACCATGGCCACCTGGCCGGCGACGAGGTGCTACGCGGGTTTGCCGCCCTGCTGCAAGGCGACCTGCGCCAGTCCGACATCATCTGCCGCTGGGGCGGTGAGGAATTCATCCTGCTGCTCAAGGACAGCGCACCCGAGCAGGCACGCCAACTGGCGGAGAAAGTCCGCCGGCATACCGAGCGGACGCGTTTCGAGCACGCCGGCACCGAACTGCGGGTCACCGTCAGCATCGGCCTGGCCGAGCTGCATGCGGGCGACGCCCTCGACCAGCTGATCGGCCGCGCCGACCGCGCCCTGTATCGGGCCAAGCAGTCCGGGCGCAACCGTCTTTGCGAAGAAAACACATGAGCCCATCCACCAGCGTCTGCCCTCTTTGCGGCCAGCGTAACCAGTGCGCCCAGGCCGGCTCGCCAACCCCGGTTCAGCAGTGCTGGTGTTTCGATACCGCCGTCCGACGCGACGTGCTCGAACGCCTGCCGGCCGCACAGCGCAACCTGGCCTGCCTCTGTCCACGCTGCGCCCAGGGCCTGCCGCCGGTCACGCCTACCCCGGCATCGGCCGCCCCCGACTGACCATGCGCCTGGACCGCTTCCTCAGCAACCTGCCGCGTTTCAACCGCCAGGATGCGCGCCATCTGCTCGCCAGCGGCGGCGTACGCCTGGACGGCCGGGTCAACCGCGACGGACGCAGCGAAGTGACCCTCTTCAGCCGGGTCGAGTTGGGTGACGGCGAAATACTGCAGGCCGGCAAGCCTGCACGCTATTTCATGCTGCACAAACCCGGCGGTGTGGTCAGCGCCACCGTCCATCCGGAGCACCGCACCGTGCTCGACCTGCTGGACGAACCCGACAAGGACGAGCTGCACCTGGCCGGCCGTCTCGACCTCAACACCAGTGGCCTGCTGCTGATCACCAACGATGGCCAGTGGTCGCGCCGGGTGACCCTGCCGAAACGCAAGCAGCCCAAGGTCTACCTGGTCGAAACCGAAGACCCGATCGAGCCGGCCTGCATCGAAGTATTCGCCCGAGGCCTGTACTTTCGCTTCGAGGACCTCACCACCCTACCCGCCGAACTGGAGATCCTCGCCCCCTGCCAGGCCCGCCTGACCCTCTACGAAGGGCGCTACCACCAGGTCAAGCGCATGTTCGGCCATTTCCAGAACAAGGTAATCGGCCTGCACCGCATCAGCATGGGCGCTATCCGCCTCGATGCGGGCCTGGCCCCGGGCGAGTACCGCGCCCTGACGAGTGCAGAGATCGACAGTTTCTCCCGCGACTGATAGCCATACTGAAATCAATCTTGCGCCCGCCTCAGCGACTGCCGAATAAAAACGAATTGGGGCTTGCCAGCGCCACGATGCTGCTGTTTAAATCGAACCATAAGGTCTTGATGTGACCAATAGGTCGCAAAAGCCATCTAAGCGCTCTTTCGGTTGTTTGCGCACTGCGCAAAATGGGTTCCTGCCTGGTAACACGACGCCTCTCCGGCCCCCTGAAAAAGGCTGGAGCGGACGCTCTATTTCGACCCTAACCGATTGAAAATAAATAACTTATAAAACCCTCTAGCCTGACATGCCCCTGTCATGTCCAGGCGCTTTCCTAACTGTCCTACTTTGCTCGGTAAACGGCGCCGCCCTGCCGCTTGCCATGCCAACTTGCGCCAGGAGGAAACAACATGAAGCCCGCTATCGCTGTCGTCGATGTTCACCGGAGTTTCAAGGTTCACACCGAGTTCTACGTCAGCCCCAGCGCCCGCAAGACCATCATTCTGGTCAACGGCTCGCTGGCCACCACCGCCGCCTTCGCCCAGACGCTCAAATACCTGCACCCGCAGTTCAACGTGGTGCTCTACGATCAGCCCTACGCGGGGCAGTCCAAGGCCCACAACAGCAACATCAGACCGATCACCAAGGAAGACGAGGCCTACATCCTCCTCGACCTGATCGAGCACTTCAAAGTCGACTACCTGCAGTCCTTCTCCTGGGGCGGCGTACCCGCCTTGCTGGCCCTGGGGCAACGCCCGGCGCGCATCGAGAAGGCGGTGATCACCTCCTTCTCGCCACTGCTCAACGAACCCATGCTCGACTACCTGGAAAAGGGCCTGGTGAGCCTGCTGGCCGTAGACCGAGCAGGCCTCGGTCACCTGGTCAACAACACCATCGGCAAGCACCTGCCCTCGCTGTTCAAACGCTTCAACCACCGCCACATCAGCAGCCTGGACGAACACGAGTACCGGCAGATGTTTGCCCACGTCAACCAGGTGGTGCACCTGGAGAGTCACTGCCAGATGGAGTGCCTGGCCGGGGTCGACATCCCGCTGCTGTTCGTCAATGGCGAACACGACGAGTACACCTCGCCGCAGGACGTACGCCTGTTCGCCGAGCACCTGCGCGATTGCCAGTTCGCCACCATCGACAATGCCGGGCACTTCCTCGACATGGAGCACAAAGCCGCGTGGCTGCAAACGCGGGACGTGCTGCTGCGCTTCCTGCAGGGCCCCGCCCTGCGTGAAACCGCCTACCGTTCGCACGCCGAAATGCCACACGCAATCGCCGTATGAAGCACGCCATTCAGCCGCTGTCGCACCGAGATGCAGCGCATTATGCTCGGTGCGGGCTTCATTTCACCCGCGAACTCTGGTACAAAGTCACCCGCTCGAGCGGGCGTCGTATAATGGCATTACCTGAGCTTCCCAAGCTCATGACGAGGGTTCGATTCCCTTCGCCCGCTCCAGTCTTTCCGCAGCCTCTAGCCCTATCAGGGTAGCCCATATAGGTCTGGGGGCCGTTTCGGGGGCCGTTTCAAGCCTGGGCATCCCGTCAGATATCCCGGATAGCCGGCCATATACCAGCGCTCTGAAATGCGAATGCCGTCAGCTAGGCCAATCCAGCACCGCATACGATCGGTGATCTGTAGACCTTGAATAGGCGAGCTCTGCAGAAATTTAGAACCACCGCGGCCAACTTCTTTTCCGACAGCGAGACTCTCCCGATTACGAGTCTCAGCCAGCTCGCACCGACCTACCCTCCTAAGCCAGACTCGCAGCAGACCCGTTTTCACGCCAAACCAGCCATGCCTCCCCAAACTGCTCGGTCGATCTGAACGGATTTCGAATCCAATAACTACGCAATATTTTCAAAGAAAGTAAATCCAAATTATTGATTTAAAAGAACATCATTGCAGAATAATCAAGCCAAATTCACTATGCTTTGGGGGAGCGACTCCCCTAGATTCCCCCCAACACAGCCGACGGCATATGCGAACTGCTCCCACTCAAAGATGGCTAGCAGCGACCCGATGATGGATTGGAGGAACTGAGGCCTGGAAGGGCCGTAAGATCTGGGCTGAAGGCACACTCCGTTAACGACCGTACCACTTTTTGACCACCAGACAGAGTTAGCACAATCCGAGTCGATGTCAGGCTGCACAAACAGCCGTGGGCTGGACAAAAATACTGCGCAGAGCACCTAGCAGCAGCGACCCGGAGGTAGTGCAGCTTGAACTTAGGATAGGTTGCTACAAAAACCGATTGCATCTCTTGCCCGATGCGCGGCACGACTTCTATGTAGGCGTCTTTCGGACTGGGTAAGCTAACCAAGTCATGCCGATCAATATCATTACAGCCCCGGCGTATGCCGTGCCAGGCGGCGACTGCTGAAACCACAGGGCTTGCAAAAGCAAAGCGAAAAGGCTGCCCATGTAGCTATAAGCAATGACGGTGGCGGGTGGCAAACTGTGGATCGCCCGATGTAGCAGCCAAAACGTCACCAAGGTTGCGCCGATAGAAAGGTAAGCCAGCCAGCCCAGGTCGGCCAAAGTCATCCACCGCAGACTCAGCCATCGGCCTCCTGGGAGGCTCAGTAACGTCAACAGCACGCCTCCAGCGAGCAAGTTGCCACATGCCAACGATGCAGCGCTGCGTTGCTCACCCAGCCAGGGCTTAAGACGCAAGGTCAGCGGTGCATAGAGAGCCAGAGCTAGACAACCAACCCCATAGAGGCAATAGGCGTAGGCATCGAATTGCGCTTGATCGATCGACAGCAACGTCAACGCACCGCAGGCCGCGACCAGATTCGGCCAAAACCGCTGTAGCACCCGCACGCCTAGAAGGAACCGCTCGCAGCCGAGGGTAAGCAGCGGGATGGTGACGAACAGCATGGCAATGTCCAATGCACCGGTATACCTGAGCGCTTCGAACATGCTGGCGAAATGCATGGCCAGCAGGCCGCCGAGCACTCCATGTGCCCCCCACGCAGACTTGCCGATGCGGCCCGCTCTGCGCCACAGCAGGGGCAGAAACAGAAGGCCGGATAGCAACAAGCGTACAGCGACCAAAGCCAGTGCATCCAGGGACGAGCCGAGTTTATCTACGGCGAAGAATGACAAGGCCACCAACATCGCCCAGACCAGCATGCACAGATGGGCATTAAACATGAAACTCACTCCTGGCCAATCATGGGGTTGGCCTGTCACTGGCTATGCAATAGCTCAAAACCTGTGCAAGCTTCACCTACACATCCCTTTGCCTTCAGATACCTGCGCGCGGCCGAATTCCCCGGTCCAACGGCGCCCAACAGTCCGTGCAGCAGAAACACAGGGGGGCCGGCACCACTCACAATGACCCATGCCCAGAGCCCGTAAAGGCTCGTTCGCAGCGACGGAACACAGCAGGTGTCTATGCACCCAACGGCGAACACTCCTCACATGCCTTCGTAGCGGCCAGGAAGCTCAATGCGATGCGAATCGCTCCACTGCCAATGCGTTGAGGACCAAGGACTGAAAATGCTCGATCAACCAGTCGATGGACGACGAACCATCGGTAAGGGGACAGTCCGGTGCGCCGTCCAGCATGGAAATCAGCGTATGCACCGTCGCCACAACACTACCTAGGGCGAACAGGCGCCGACGCATGCCTTCCCGTATTAGTTCGCCGAGAAGATCGTGATACCGTCGACGCACCGCGGCTATATGCTGCTGTTGGCTCGGGCTCAGACTGCGAAATTCGAACCGGGTCAGCGCCGCGCCTAGGTGGTTTGCCAGCAGAAAACGGATGTAGGCATCGACGAAACTGCGCACCGCCCGTCGAGGATCTTGGTCTCGGCACACCTGTTTGCGCAGCACGAACAGCAACGCTTCTTCGAAGTCCTCAATCAGCTCATAAAGCAGCGCTTGCTTACTGTCGAAGTGGTTGTACAACGAGCCAGCCTGCACACCGATGGCGCTGGCTAACTTACGTACGCTGACGCCATTGAAGCCCTGGTTTACAAAGAGCTCCAACGCAATCAAACGCACCTGTTCACCGGCCGGGAGATTCGGGGGGGCCGAATCCTGTCCGGCCATGCTGGCATAAACTCGAACGGACTGTCGCATGGTTCTCACTCAGCAGATTGGGGCATGCCAAAGGACTCGATAACTGCAGCGGGACCGCTGGCACCGCCACTCGTATTGATGTCAACTCGGATGTGGTGGCGAACAGCACTGCACAGGCAACTCAAAAGGCACCAGCTAGTTAGTTACTGCGCGCCACGACAACGGCCGAACGGCAACGAACCGCAAGCAAAACTGGGAGCCGTCACCTAACCGCGCACAAGCACCTTAGGCAGCGGCTCAATTGCCCAAGCTTCGCCCGGCAGGTACTTGCGCCCTATACCAGTCGGCAATCTGCGTACCGGTCATGAAGCAGACCTGGGGAGATTGCTGCAACAGGTCGAGCATCCGCTCGAAATAACCAAAGCGATGTGGCACACCCATCAGGTGCGGGTGCAGCCCCAAGGCCAGTATCCGAGGTTGACTCACCGCTTCGCGCTCGAACAACCTCAGGGTGGAGGCAAGCCGCTCGTAGAACTCCGGCGAGGCGTGCTTCTCCACTGCGTAAATCACGGAGTCGTTCAGTTCCAGGTTGTAAGGGACCGAAAGCAACGGGCCGTGGCGGGTGTCCATCCAGGCTGGCAGATCATCGAGCACCCAGTCGAAGACATGGTCGATTCCAGCCTGCTGGAGCAACTCCGGCGTCTCGCTGGTCTCCCGTAAGCCCGGGCTCAACCAGCCACGAGGACGGGTACCGGTAAAGGCCGCGATCTTGTCCAGCGCCACATTGATGACCTCCGCCTCGTTGAGTTCGTCCTGCATACCGCGCTGGTGCATACCATGGCCGATAAACTCCCAGCCGGCGTTCAACAAGGCTTCCGCCGCCTGCGGATAGGCATCGATGACGCTGGCGTTGAAACTGGTAGAAGCCTTGATTCCTCGGCTCTGTAGCGCCTCGATCATCCTCGGCAGGCCGCAACGCATGCCGTACTCAACCCAGGAGAAGTTCGGAATATCCGGCACGGATTGTCGACCGTGGGGAGGGGTGAGCAAGGTCCGAGGCATAGGCTGATCGAAACACCAATGCTCAACGTTGACCACGACATGCACCATGATTGAGCCTGAGGCCGGCGCGCGCAGCGCGGGCCGCTCATCAGGCATTGTGTAGGGAACTCTGGGATTTGCCACGAACCTTGGCCTCTCGTGTGCTGAGTTATAAGGATTTGGTTTACTCGCAAGCTTACGGTCAGCGCCCCTGGAATCGCGGCTCACGTCGCTCGGCGAAGGCCTGGCGTCCCTCTACGTAGTCAGCGCTGCGGAAGCACAGCTCCACCTGCTGGGCAATCGCCGCTGCAGCCACAGCTGGCACCTCGACCTGCGCCGCTGCGCGAATCGCAGACTTTGCGGCCCTTAGCGATAGCGGTGCATTAGCCGCTACCCGGGAGATCAGGGTTTCGACCTCCTCATCGAAACCCTCGCCTCGCAGCACCCGGTGCACCAGGCCGCTCTGTGCTGCCTCTACACTGTCGTAGTCCCTGGCAGAGAGGAACAACTCGGTTGCCTGGGCGGCCCCGAGAATGCTTACCGCTCGCTGCATACCACTCAGGGCATAGCCGAGACCCAAGCGCGCGGCCGGCATGCGAAAACGTGCATTCGCCGCCGCATAGCGCAGGTCGCAGGACAGCGCCAGGCCGATGCCGCCCCCAAAACAGTAGCCCTCGATGACCGCGATTACTGGGTGTCGGCAATTCTGCAGCCCGCTCTGCGCTCGATCGACCGCCTCGTCATAGGCCATGACTGCCTCGTCGCTCGAACGCAGAGCCTGAAACTCGGCGATGTCGGCGCCGGAGACGAAGGCGCGACCGCCTTCGCCGCGCAAGACGATCAGGTTGATATCCGTGCGAGCGTCCAACCGGCTGACCAGGTCGCCCAGCTGGCACCACATCGCCAAGGACATCGCGTTGTGGCGCGACGGGTTGTTGATGCTAATGCGCGCGACCCTGTCGGTCACTTGCAAGTCGATACGGCCGACTGTCATCTAGACCACTCCTTGCGCGCGAAACGAGCGCAGGCGCTCCGAGTCGTAACCGAGTTCCGTGAGAATCTCATCGGTGTGCTCACCCCAACCCGGTGCCGCGGCGGCGATCGCACTCTCGGTGCGTTCCAAGCGAACCGGCTGAGTCACTACGCGACGGGGAATCCCAGTTTCGGCGATCACCTCCTTCACCACCCCCAAATGCTGAACTTGAGGATCCTCGAACATCTCCGGCACCGTATAGACCGGCCCGGTCGGCACGCCGGCACGATTGAGCAGATCTACCCAGTGGGACACCGACTGAACGGAAAACACCGCCTGCAGCTGCGCATTGAGCTTGCTGCGATTCTTGACCCGCAGTTTTTCATTGGCATAGTCAGGGTCGTCGAGCCATTCAGGGCGGGCCAGCGCGGCGCACAGGCGCTGCCAACTGCCCTCCCCCGAAGCCCCAAGGTTGAACAGCCCATCGACGGCCTGAAACAGCCCCATCGGACTGCTCGTCGGGTGGTCGTTGCCGGCCTGCTGCGGTACGTCACCCTCGTTGAGGTAGCGAGCGGCCTGAAAGTCCATCATGGCGATCATGGTGTGCAGCAAGGATGTGTGCACCCACTGCCCCTCTCCGGATACCTCCCGCTCGAGCAACGCGATGAAGATCCCCAGCGCCGAATACAGGCCCGCCGCGGAATCTGCCACGGCCAGGCCTGCGCGTACCGGCCCCTGCTCGGGAAAGCCGGTAACGGACATCAAGCCCCCCATGCCCTGGACGATCTGGTCAAAACCTGGACGTCTCGCATAGGGGCCACTCTGGCCAAAGCCGGAGATGCTCGCCAGGATGATGCGCGGGTTGATCGCGCGTAGCGACTCATAGTCAACGCCGAGCCGCGCCTTGACGTCAGGCCGCCAGTTCTCCACCACGACATCGGCATCCTTGACCAGACTGCGGAAGATTTCCAAGCCCTCGGGTTTCTTTAGGTTAAGGGTCAGCGAACGCTTGTTTCTGTTGAGGTTCTGAAAATCACCACCGAGACGGTCGGCGGCGAACATGCCTTCATTCGGATCGACCCCTTTGGGCGGCTCGATGCGAATCACATCCGCACCGAAGTCGGCCAGCATACGCACGCAGGTCGGGCCAGCCCGGACTCGCGACAGGTCGAGGACACGAAACCTGGCAAGGGCGTTGGAAGAATTGATCTTGGCCATGATTACCTCTTGATACTTATGCGAGTGGAACTGCCATCGTGGGCTAGCGGCATGGGGGCAAATCCGTTTGCACCGAACAGCTCACGCTCGACCCGGTAGGCAAAAGAAAGCAGGCTTGTTTCGCTGAAAGGGCGACCGATCGCCTGCACAGAAACCGGCCGGCCGTGGACATCAGTGCCGACAGGGAAAACGATGGAGGGAAGTCCTAGGTAGTTGACGAAGGGCATCAAGCGGTACAGAGACGCCAGCGCCCGGCCGTTGAAACGCGGTGACAGGGAGTGCACCTCATCCCAGTTCGGCACCCCATCCGGTAGTGCTGGCATGAGCAGGACGTCAGCCTGTTGGAAGTACTCGGCGACGACCCGCTTGGTCCATTGCCAGCGCCCCGCCAGCGCCGTGGCATACCAGACAGCCGGCATAGCGATGCCAGGCAAAGCCACCGCGCGCACCATTGGCCCCAGGTCGGACGGGGACTGCCGCAGTCTGGACAGGTGAACCTGGGCAGCCTCTACATGCAGCAGCGTTTCGGCATAGGCGGTCAGCTCCTTTAACCAGGGCGTCGCGCACGGCCTGACCTGGCAAGCCGCTGGCAGCTGCTGGATGAACTCCTGAAGCACGATCAGCACGTCCTCGCGCACCACCGTCGCATCGAAACAGTAGCGGATGCGCGGTGACGGATTGGCCAGCAACGCGTTCTCCAACAGTTCCGGAGATGCCAGTGCTTCACGCAGTACACGTAGTCCGCGGGTCGCGGTGGCGGCCAGAAGATTCGCAGCATCGGCGGCCGAGCGGGCAATGATCCCGACCGTGTCCAGGCTGGGCGCCAGGGGAAAGACCCCAGCACTGGGCATTAGTCCGCGCGTGGGCTTGAGCCCCAAAACGCCACAGGTCGCCGCGGGGATCCGCACCGAGCCGGCGGTATCCGTACCGAGGGATGCGTAGCAAAGCCCTGCAGCCACCGCCACCGCCGAGCCACTGGAAGAGCCGCCAACGGCGGCGGCCTGATCCAATGGATTCACAGGCTCGTCGAACTGCATGCTCTGCCCGGTCGCACCACAGGCGAACTCAGCCATACACAGCGAGGCCAACTCGCTGGCGCCAGCTGCATCTAGTCGCGATAGGACAGAAGCGTTCGACCGCCGTCGGCTAACCGCTGGCGGCCGCTTGTGGCCGCAGCTGGCTGGTCGGTCAATGCGATGGAAGATGTCCTTGTGCGCCAGGCCGACGCCGGCTAACGGCCGCCGGGAGACTTTCTCGTCTGCAGCGGACAGCTCGTGGATCGCGGTGACACAGCGAAACTTCTCCGCGTTCAAGCGCAAATGTTCCAATTGTGCTTCAAGCGCTTCGCGCACGCTGAACTGACGAGCCGTCAGCGCTTTACGTAAACCGCTCAAAGTCACAGGTAATACACCGCCGTTCATTAGCACGCCCGCCCTGTGGATGCGCCGCCAGACCGTTCATCCCATGACGTGTGGTCTGAATGAAAGACCTGCGAGAGTCGGTCGCAAACCTTGCCGACCATCAACAGTTCATCGGCGCTGACCGGCACATTCAAGACCGTGAATACCGTCTGTCCTGAGGGGAAAGTTTCTCTGCGAGCAGGTATGCCGGCGCGAGCCGGGTCATCAAATTGAGCAAGTGTTGGTGGGGTGGCAACTTTCATTTAACCCTCCGGACGAAGACCAGAACCAGCATCGTTGCGGTAATCTGAAGCGCTGCCACGGCATACAGCCCAGACGAAAAGCTGCCGGTGGCAGTCTTGAGAGAGCCCATGAGATAGGGCGCAACGAAACCGGCCAGATTGCCGACGGAGTTCACCAAGGCAATCCCCCCCGCAGCTGCGGTGCCGGTCAGGAATGCGGCCGGCAGCGACCAGAACACCGGGAACGCGGCCAGAATGCCGATGGCAGAGAGCGACAGAGCGCAAAGGGCGACCACCGGACTGGCCAAAAAGACGCCAGTGAGAAACAACCCCAGCCCCGCGACCAAGGTCGCTATTGCGCAGTGCAGACGGCGCTCCCCTGTTCTATCGGAATGGAAGCCACTCCATAGCATCGCCAAGGTGCCAAGAATGAACGGGACCGACGACAGCAGGCCGATCTGCAGCTTACTGTCGATGCCGAATTCCCTAATGATCGAGGGTGACCAGAAGGCAATAGTGGCGTTGCCGCTGACGATGCAAAAGTAGATCGCCGCACACAGCCACACCCATGGATTGACGAACATCGCCCGCAGCGACGAGCGCTTGTTGACGTCCCGGTTCTCCTGCTCAAGCGCTACCTCCACCGCGCGCTTCTCCGCCTCACTCAACCACCTGGCGTTCTGCGGTTTTTCAGGCAGATAAAACAGGGCGGCGATACCCGCCATTACCGAGGGGGCCCCTTCGATCAGGAACAACCACTGCCAGCTCGCGTAGCGCCCCACGCCCTCCATACCACTCATGATCAGCCCGGCGAGGGGACCGCCAATCACCCCAGCTATGGCGAAGGAGGTCATGAACAGGCCATTAATCGACGCACGCCGGCGTGCTGGAAACCAATAGGTGAGGTAGAGGATCACGCCAGGAAAGAAACCGGCCTCGAACACGCCCAGAAGAAAGCGCGCCACATAGAACTGCCCCGGCGTCGTAACGAACGCCATGGCCATGGAGGTAATTCCCCAAAGTACGGCGATGCGCGCCAGGGTCCGACGCGCACCGATCTTCTCCAGAAGCAGGTTGCTAGGCACCTCGAAGAGGAAGTAGCCGATAAAGAAGATGCCCGCGCCCAGACCGTAGACGGCCTCACTGAATTGCAGGTCGTCGAGCATCTGCAGCTTTGCAAAGCCGACATTGACTCGATCGATCCAGGCCAAGAGGAAGAGTAACGCCAGAAAAGGAATGAGCCGAAGCGCGATCTTGCGATAGGTCGCTTCCAGCAGAACGGCGGGCCCCTCAACGTCCGAAGACGGTGCAGGGCCAGTGGTAGTCGCCATTGCCATGACTGCCTCCTGTAGCGGGGATACATAAGGACCATGAGCCAGGGATTGCGCCCGGGAGTCATGGCATTGATGAAGGCCTCTCTATAAATATATTTATAAACTGTTTTTTTACATTTACCAGCGTTTTTTTAATCACGATGGACGAACGGCAGCTAGACAGCTCATACCGAGCATGGACCCTCATTCACTCCGATACAGGTGAGCGACACGCAGGTGACCTGCAGTTGTCTGTGGAAGGCGCTTATGGGCCGGCTGGCGGACGATCACGAGAGCCGGCCGAATTGGTGGGAGATGGGCAAGTTGGAGGTATCAGGACTGCACCCAAGGCGCCGGGCAGGCACCTAACGTCAGGCCGATATCGACGCTGGAGGACGGAGCAACGCACCGGCGAGCGGGCGGCTCACGCAGCATGAGGTAGAGGGAGCAAACGATAGGCGTGGCCACCCGCAGGCAGCATCAGTACCTGGAGGGGAATGTTTGGAGAGAATACGGATGCGCTCTCGGCCGCCTGTCAGGCGGCTCCGCGCGACCAGCGCTCCATGGTCAGGCAAGCAGCTCCTGAGGCAAAGTGGCGACGAAGGACGCAAATCCCTGCACGCCTAACCCGGGACTCAAGTGACGCACCATCGCCTTGTAAGCGGCCGCGCCGTCGTGGCTAAGGATCGCCGTAACCACATCCCTGTGCTGCGCCCAGGAGGACTGGAGATGGCCGACGGCGCCGAATGCATGCTGGCGGTAGGCACCAGTGCGTGCACGGATCTGGAAGATATGCTCACGCAGGAACGGATTTCGACAACCGCGGTAGATGAGTTCGTGGAACTTCTGGTTGGCCGCCTTCCAGGCCTCCAGGTCATTGGCCTCGACCACCGGAGCCGCCGCCTCCAGCACTTGCTCGAGCTGCTGACGCTCGCTATCGGTCATGCGCTCGCAGGCCAGGCGCGCGCACAGCCCTTCGAGCTCAGCGAGCAACTCCCACAGGGCCAACAGCTGCTGCAGGTTCATCTTGGTGACGATCATGCCACCGCGCGGCTGACTGGTGAGCAAACCCTGCGCTTGGAGCTGGAGCATCGCTTCGCGCAGGGGCGTGCGGGATATCTTGTATTTGCGCATGAACTCGGCTTCGTCGATCACCGTACCCGGCGGCAGCGCCCCGGTACGAATGCCATCTTCGATTGCAAGTCTGATGCGTTCCGCTGCCTTCACCTGGCCGTTTCTCCTGGATTCGTGGCCGACCAAAGATATTTGATCGTCCTATAAATATACCAATAGAAACGACCAGTTCACCAGTCAGGCTGGAGACGTCGCCAGATCCACGATACGTCGTACGTCGGAAAGATTCTCCAGGTCATCCAGCGCCGCCAGCAATGCATCGCGTTGATCCTGCTCTATTGGGACCGGTGCCGAACGCAGACAGGCATCGAACTTCGCCACCTGCCGTGAACGCACCAGCGGCCGCTGCGGATGGCCAAGCATCGCCGGCACTTCGATGCGCAGGGTGCGCCCGTCCTGCAGCTCGACCTCGACCGTCTGGGGCCCGAGGGCATTCTCGTCGCCAATGCCGTTGTCCAGCACCTCGACCCGCTGGGCCAAGGCCAAACGTGTCGGGTCGTTAAGCTGCTCCGGGTCGAAGTCTTCGATTCCCACCTGCCCGGTGAGCAAGGCTGCGGCGATGCTGTAACCCATGCACAACTTCGCGTAGCCGACGTTCATCCCTTGGATCGCCGGCCGGCCGACCAGGCGCACCACCAGAGGTGGCACCAGTATGCGGACTCGAACGACGTCAACAGCCTCGAAGCGCTGCTCGGCTAGCAGCGTCAGGACCCCATCGATGCCGCCGTGACAGGCGCGCCCTGTGGGGAAAGGCTTGTGGCTCATTCGTGCGATCTGGTAATCCTGTCCGAGATCCGCGCTAACCCTGGACCAGTCGGCCTGGCCGTCGAACAGCACGAAATAACCGTAGGGTCCCTCGAGGATATCCTTAGGACCAATGAAACCGGCGCGGGCTAGATCAAACGCAGTGACTGCCGCGCGGGCATTCAAGCCGACCTGTAGGGCCACAGTCGGCGTACCTTCGATATGCGCCTGCATGGTGCCGGAAAGGTGGCTGTACATGACACCCAAGGCATTGTGCAGCATGGTCCGGTCGAACCCAGCAAGCTTGCTCAGGGCCGCGGTGGCGCCAAGGGCCCCGCACATTGCGGGCCGGAAGAAGCGCATCGGCGCGCCCTGTGCCATGCCGATGAACGCCGCCACATCCACCCCGAGTACCAGGGCCAAAATGAGTTCCTTGCCGCTTGCGCCACCTCGCCGCTCGGCTTCAGCCAGCAGCGCCGGAAGGATCGACGCCAAGGTATGGACGACGGCGCGGTCGTGCACGCAGTCGAACTCTTGATTGTGTATCTGGTAGGCGTTGAGCATGACCGCCGACGGGACCGGCAGTCGCTCCCCAGTCCCCAGGACCCGGGCATCGGGAGCGCCGCCCCACGCCATGGCCACCTGCTTGACCATGGAGTTGCAAGGGTGTCGGGAACCTGAAATGCCTACACCAATGCTGTCCAGTATGAACACTTTGGCAGCGGCAACTGCCGCCGCGGGTAGATCCTCGTAACGGGTCTCACTCACATGGTCCAACAACTGGGTTATTGCATTCATCGGCATCCTCAACATTCTCTATCCGCAGTGGCTCAGCCTGCTCTGTAGGGCAGCCAAAACGGTCCACATTCTCTCGCTGTATCGATCACAGGCCCCAAACCCCGGCGCCGCGCATCGCGCTCAGACCATCCCGGTGCATGGGGGAGCCGTTGCCGTCTAGCCGCTGGCCCGCACCATATTCATCATGCGGGGCTGCCGGCTCGCTGCAGAAGGCGACGAGCACGCCCCAACACCGGAGCATCGACCATCTGACCGTCCACCACGAATACCCCGGCTCCGCCACTGCCAGCCTCCAGCACACGCCGTGCCCAGGCTAGCTCCTCAGGGGCCGGCATCAGTGCCTGGTGGACCACGGCGACCTGGCTCGGGTGGATGCATAGCAGACCGCCAAAGCCCATGTCACGGGCATCGCGGGCCGCCCGGTCGAGCCCGGCCTGGTCCTGGATCGCCGGGAACACGCTGTCCAGCGGTGGGGCAAGGTCGGCCGCGGAGGAATGTAATAGAATCGAATACCGCGCCTGGTCGAGCATCCGCTCCGCCGCCGCCGTGCCGCTGGCCAATCCCAGATCGAGGCCCAGATCCAGGGCGCCGAACGACAAGCGCTCGACACCGGCGGCGCAGGCGATATGCTCCAGCTGCATCAACCCCCGAGCGCTCTCAATGATCGGCCAGATCGGCTTGCCGCTGTCAGCGGCCAGGGAGACTTGCTCGACGTTCTCCACCTTGGGCAGCAACAGGCCGATCACGCCGTGATGGCGCCTGCACAAGGCGATATCCGCCGCCTGCTGGACATGGCCCGGAGCATTGATGCGCACCAGCAGACGAACATTCGGATTACAGTCCAGAAAGGCGTCGAGATTAGACCGCGCCTCAGCCTTCGAGCTTTCCTGCACCGCATCCTCAAGATCGACTATGACCGCATCGGCGCCGCTCGCCAATGCCTTGGCGAAACGCTCCGGACGCGTGGCGGGGACGAATAGAGCAGAGCGAATCATCGAATTAGACATATCCATGGGATCCTTTCGTTAACCACTGCATTGTGTGGAGCTCGGGGGTCGACTCGCCCACCAGCTGGCGACTGCATAGCCAGCCATCAGCGGCCAGCGGCGCATCGCCAAATCAATGGCCGAGTGGGTGGTCCCTGAGCCCGGCGGCGGCGTGGCACCGTCGAACCGGTTTTGCAGGGAACAACCCATCCACCCGACCAAACTCTTGCCTGTCCCAATGGGGCAACAGGTTGCATAGTCGATCTGCCTGAACCGACGCCAGTGCGCGGATGGCCTCTGGCGAGCGGCCCACGGTCAAATCAGTCGATAGATGTCTGGCGCCTCGCGCAGGGACCGGGCGCGCTCGATCAACCCGTCGGCCTGATCGGCGTTCAGCGCACCGGCGAACGCCACCAGACTCCGGAACTTGTCCTCCTGCTCCTGGCGAGAAAGACTGTTACCCGGGTCGCCCTTCGCCTCGTCGATGGCGCACAGCAGTCGACGGCCATCGACCGTGACCACCTCGACCCTGCCCAACCAGCGCTTCGGATAGGCGGCGTCGACCTCGGCGTCCAGCTTCATGCTTACTTTGCGGCTGAAGGCCACTACTCGAGGATCGCGGTACAGGTGATCGGCAAACTCGACGACACCGGCCCTACCATGTACGGCAATGAGCCCCAGTACCGCGCCCATCGAGAATTTCGCCTGATAGGGGGTCTGCGGGGCCTCCCACTTGAGCAGGTCAATGGCACCTTGATGCACCCGCGCGGATACCGCAACGATTTGCTCATGGCTCAGGCCCTCGCGCTGCATCAAACTCGACAAAGCGTCTGCGGCCGGATGGGTATGGCGGCAGGAAGCATGGAACTTGAACGAAGTTTCACATAGCGCCCATCTACTCCCCAGCCCATCAACCAAGCAGCGCGGGTCGGCATCATCTGACATCGCCACGCCCATGCCCTGCTCGCCTTCGAGGATGTTCTGCGCCGCACTCAAGCCTTCCGCGGTCATGTAGGCGGCGAGCAGGCCATCGGCAGCGGCCTTGGCGATGTGCAGCTGTTTGGTATCGGCGGCGTCATGCAGAAACTGCCAGAGCCCTGAGGCCTGGGTACCGGCACTGCCGAGCAGGTGAATGAACTGTTGCTGGTTGAACGACAGCAGCTTGCCGACCGCCACTGCAGCGGCCAAGGTTCCGACTGTGGCCGTGGTGTTGTAAATGCGGTAGTGCGAGCGACCGAGGAATTCGCCGATGCGAATACCCGCTTCATAACCAGCGACCGCGGCGAGGATCAACTCGCGCCCTGACCGCCCCAGCTCCTGCGCCGCCGCAACCGCCGCTGGAAAGACCACCGCTCCAGCGTGCAAGACCGCACCATTGTGCACATCGTCCTGCTCCAGCATGTGCGAACTGGCGCCATTGACCAGGGCCGCGAAGTACGCCGAGCTGCGCTCGCCATTTGCCAAGATCTGACTGCGCCCGGCAGATGGCCCCATGCGCCGGGCATAGCGCTCGAACAGCGGGAGCGGGTGCATACCCCGGCTGGCCAGGGCGCACCCCAGCCAATCGAGGAACAACGCCTCGCAGCGCTCAATCGCCACCTCAGGCAGATCGTCGTAGCTCAGCGCCGAGAGAAAACCGGCAAGGGTTAGGGTGTTATAGCTCATCGGTCCAATGCCTCAGAAGGACCGCGGCAGCTCGAGCAGGTGCTCGGCCACGTAGGACAGGATCAAATTGGTGGAAATCGGCGCCACCTGGTACAGGCGAGTCTCGCGGAACTTGCGCTCAACGTCGTACTCGTTGGCGAAGCCGAAGCCACCATGTGTCTGCAGGCAGGCGTTGGCCGCCTCCCAGCTCGCTTTCGCCGCCAGGTACTTGGCCATGTTTGCCGCCGCTCCCGCGTTGAGACCGGCGTCGTACTCCTCGCAGGCTCGCCAGCGCATCAAGTCGGCGGCCTCGATCTCGACATGGGCCTCGGCAATGGGGAACTGCACGCCCTGGTTCTGGCCGATTGGGCGGCCGAACACCACGCGGTCGCGGGCGTACTGGGCGGACTTCTCGGTGAACCAGCGGCCGTCGCCGATGCACTCGGCAGCGATCAGGGTGCGCTCGGCATTGAGGCCGTCCAATATATAGCGAAACCCCTTACCCTCCTCACCGATCAGGCTGCTGGCGGGAATCTCCAGGTTGTCGAAGAACAGCTCGTTGGTCTCGTGGTTGACCATGTTGGCGATCGGCTGCACGGTCAGGCCGTTGCCGATGGCCTCGCGCAGGTCGACCAAAAATATGGACATGCCCTCGGACTTCCTCTTCACCTCGGCCAGCGGTGTGGTGCGCGCCAACAGGATCATCAGGTCGGAATGCTGGATGCGCGAGATCCACACCTTCTGGCCATTGATCACGTACTTGTCACCCTGGCGTACTGCGGTGGTCTTGATCTTGGTAGTGTCGGTGCCGGTGGTGGGCTCGGTGACGCCCATCGATTGCAGGCGCAATTCACCGCTGGCCAGCTTCGGCAGGTAGTAGCGCTTCTGTTCCTCGCTGCCGTTACGCAGCAGGGTGAACATGTTGTACATCTGCCCATGGATGGTGCCGGAGTTGCCACCGCAGCGGTTGACTTCCTCCAGGATCACCGAAGCCTCTGCCAAACCCAGTCCCGAGCCGCCGTACTCTTCCGGGATCATCGCCGAGAGCCAACCAGCCTGGGTCATGGCGGCGACAAAGGCCTCGGGGAAACCCTTCTCCTCGTCAATCTTGCGCCAGTACTCGGCGGGGAACTCGGCGCAGAGGGCGCGCACGCCTTCGCGGATGGCATTCAGCTCTTCGTTTCGGTTGGCGTTCATCACGTGGCTCTCATGTCGGTGCAGGATCGGCTCCTGCGCGATGGATAGGGCGCGGACAGCAGCCGCGGCTAGTTCAAATCAGTCGAACTGCACCTCGGCGCGCTGCGCCAGGCCGTTTTGGTCGCCGGCCCACAACTCGGCGCTGTTGGCATCGAGCCGGCGCCCGCCAACCGCGAACGGCTGCGGTGCGATCAGTGGCCGTACACCACGGAATGCGAAACGGCGCAGGCGCGCCTGGGGATTGGCGCGGCAGAAGGCGCGCAGGTTCAGGGTGGCGGTCAATGGCCCCTGGACCACCAGTCCTGGGTATCCCTCTGTCTCTGTGGCGTAGGGCCAGTCGTAGTGGATGCGATGGGCGTTGAGGGTGACCGCGGAATAGCGAAACAACAGGGTCGCACTGGGCGTCACCGCCTCCAGCCAATCGGCCGGCGGCAGCGGCTCGCCGCTTCCGTTCTTAGGAGGAGTCGGCTCGCGGTAGACGATATCCTGCTCCTCTCGAAGCGCCAGATAGTCCTCCTGGAGGTAATCGTGGCGCAGGGTGACAAACAGCAGGTCGCCGGTTCGTCCGCGCTTCTCCTCGATGTGCGTGATGGTCGAAATCTTCCGCGCCTCAAAGCCAACCTTGAGTGGCGCGATGAACTCCACGCGACCACCAGCCCACATCCGATTACGGTTGTCCGCTGGCGGCAGGAAGCCGCCGCGCGCCGGGTGGCCGTCGAGCCCCAAGCCACACTCCTCAACGGGCTCCTGGAAGAAGGCCCAATGCCAAAGTGGCGGCAGCGGCTTGCCATACGCGGGCACCTGCTCACTGAGGGTCGCGGCGATGCGCTTGACCAAATTGAGGCTGAGTTGATCTCGAGCCTCTTCGGTGCGCCCGATCCAGGCCGAGAAAGCGGGTTGATTCATCGAGGTGGGTTCCGTTCACATGCTGATTTGCAATACGTCGCGTACACAATGCACAAAATGCTCTGTGGTCTTGACTCGCTTGCATTCTTGGCCCGCTCCGACAACCCCGTCCAACTAATAAAAACGTACGCCAGGGATAGAAAAATCCTTTTCCTCGGCTAGTTAACAAGTCGAGCAACTAGTGACGCGATTCAGATCGAAGCGCAGTGATACGCCATGCCACGTCGTGAGTGGTACGCGTCAGAGTGAGGAGATGGCTGGTGCGTTGAGGTGGTAAACAGCAAAGGTGGCAGAGTCGCGCCGAGAGCCACCTGGCGAATGACGTAAGAGGTTGAGGTCAGAGACAACCGCTGGCCTCCGCGCCGCGGTTGGGGGTACGAGTCCCCCTCTCCCAGGCCTTGCGGGCTCAGGCCGTTTCCTGCCCCTTGTCGGGAATCAATACAGAGATCATCGCTTCGCCCATCTGGGCGCCGTACTCACAAAGCGCCTCACACGCGAGGGCAATGATGTCTTCATTCAGCT
The DNA here is from genome assembly GCF_033547155.1 of Pseudomonas benzenivorans. Lineage (GTDB taxonomy): Bacteria > Pseudomonadota > Gammaproteobacteria > Pseudomonadales > Pseudomonadaceae > Aquipseudomonas > Aquipseudomonas benzenivorans_B. The sequence continues at coordinate 1,206,674 of NZ_CP137892.1, read as the reverse complement.
CGAGGCCCGGCCCCGTATGCCAGGTGGCCACCAGCCCCAGCGCAGACGGCTGCGCAATGCCATCGAGAATGGTCAGCACGCCCCGACTCAATTCGTCGCTGACCACCGCAGCCGGCAACAGTCCGACCCCGAAGCCTGTACGAATCAAGTGCGTCATGGCTGCCACGGAGCTAACGCAACTTACCCGGGGTGTACTGACGTTAGCGCTATGCAGCAGATTGAGCACATCGAGGTGTGGACGCGAATTCTTCGAGAAGGTGATGATCCGCTCTTTTGTCAAGTCAGCCAGCGAAGCGTACCCCCGGTGATACAGCGAGTCGGCTGGGACGATCCAGCTCACGGGAAAGGTCGCCAGCTCCAGGTTGCGCACGCTGTCGCTGCGAACCATTTCGACCTGAAAGCTGATATCTAGGTAGCCCTTCTGCACCTGATCACTGAGATTGCGTGTGGTATCGACCGTCAGCTCGATCTCCAGACTCGGGTAACGCTCCATCACCTTGGTGATGAAGGAGCTGAGCCAGGTGTGTATGACCACATCGATAGCGCCGATGCGGATGCTGCGCCTTACGTTATCGCTGTCGCCGATCGACTGCTTGAGCTCCTGCAGCGTGTTCATCATGTGCTCGGCGTACTCCAGCACCTTCTGCCCGGAAGGCGTCAACGAAACACCCTTCGAATCCCGCAGAAAGAGCCGCGTACCCAGCTCGTCCTCCAAAGCAGCAATCCGGCTGGAAACCGACGCCTGGGTGGTAAACATCTTTTCAGCGGTCAGGCGAAAGCTCTTCAGGCGAGCCACCCAGACCAGGGTTTCGAGAAATTTCAGGTTCACGGTCGTATCGAACCTCGCGGCGATTAGGGAGAGTCGAAAGTACAAGTTTTTGCCGATCATACACCCGCCGCGATAGGTGACCATGCATCCTCCTCGCGGCTCCGGGTATAGCGATTTGTTATCGCGGGGAGATGCTTTTTTTCGTTAGACGTCAACCATTTGCCCTTTCATAAATACGCGAGGGAACGGGCAAGCCCACAACAACAACAGGCATAGAAAATGCGCCTTGCCAAACAGTGGTGAACCACCGCCGCGCGTTTTTGCTTCCAGGAGTACCCCGCATGACACCTCGCAATCGCATGGCTGCACTGCTGATTCTCGGCACCAGCCTTCCCGGGCTGGCCAACGCCGAGTTCGTCGGCGACAGCAAAGGCAGCCTCGAGCTGCGCAATTTCTACTTCAATCGCGACTTTCGCCAGGACAACGCCGCCAGTAATAAGGCCGAGGAGTGGGCACAAGGATTTATCCTGCGCCTGGAGTCGGGCTATACGGAGGGCCCGGTCGGTTTCGGCATCGATGCGGTAGGCATGCTGGGGCTGAAGCTCGATTCCGGCGATGGCACCGCCGGCAGTGCGCTGCTCCCCGCCGACCGCTCGGGTGGCTCACAGGACGAATACTCCAAGCTGGATCTGACCGCCAAGCTCAAGGCCTCCAACAGCACACTGCGAGTTGGCTCTCTGGCATTTCGTAGCCCGATCGCGTCGTCCAACGACTCACGTCTGCTGCCGGGGTCCTTCCGCGGTGCACTGCTGAACGTGCAGGAGGTCGACAATCTAGTCCTTCAAGGGGGCCAGATTGACCGGGTTAAAGCCAACAACTCGACCAACTACACCGAGATGAGCGCCCGACGCATAGGCGGCACAAGCGATTCGTTCGTCTTTGGCGGTGGAGACTACAAGCTAACCCCCGAGCTGACCGCGGGCCTGCACTACGGCAAGCTGGAGGATGTCTATCAGCAGTACTACGGCACCCTGGTCTACTTGCAGCCGCTGGGTGAAGGCCAGTCATTCAAGGCCGACCTGCGCTATGCCAAGAGCCAAGAGGACGGCAGCTTCCGCGATATCGACAACACTGCCTTCGGCGCCATGTTCACCTACACCCTGGATGGCCATGCCTTCGGTGCCGGCTATCAGCGCATGGGCGGCGATGATCCATTCCCGTACATCAGCGACAGCGATCCTTACCTGGTGAACTTCGTCCAGATCAACGACTTCGCCAATACCGACGAACGCTCGTGGCAAGTGCGCTACGACTACAACTTCGCCGCGGTCGGCATCCCCGGCCTCACCTTCATGACCCGCTATATCTCTGGCGACAACATCCGGGTGGGCGCGAGCGGCAATGAGAAGGAATGGGAACGCAACACTGACCTCGCCTACGTGATTCAGGACGGCCCGCTGAAGAATCTCGGTATCAAGTGGCGCAATGCAACTGTGCGCTCCACCTTCGGTAACGACATCAACGAGAACCGCCTGATCCTCAACTACACCCTGCCCCTCTGGTAAGCACTCGACACGGCCGACGGCACCCCGCCGTCGGCTCTTTCTTTTCGCCGACAGCTAATGGAACTGGAGGTTCTGGCGTTCACCCCGTCTACCTGACTGCCGACTCTTCAGCCTTAGCGAGGAGTCAACATGCAACTCCATCTTTCTTGGAAACAGAAATTCCGCCTCCTGATCGCAATCGCCCTGGCCAGCCTGGCCCTGATGGCCGCCTCGTCGTTCTGGGCGAGCCAGCGGCTAAATGATGCGTTCCGCGCCCGAGAAGCCGCCACCGGTTATGCCGGTGCCTCGTTCAACCTGATGAACGCTTGGCTCAAGCAGGGCAACCTGCGCAAGTCCCTCAGCGCGGACAGTGCAGAGGACTTCCAGCAACGACTGATCGACCTGGAACAGTTGGCTCAACGACTCGTGCCTAAAGCTAAGGACCTGGGCCAGACCGCCATTAGCGAAGGTGCCTCACAGGTGCAGGCGCTCGTGCAGCAGGAAACCGGCCTTCAGCGCAAATGGTTGGAGCTGCGTCAGCAACTGGGCCTGACTCCTTCAACCGGCCTGCGCCAAGAGCTGGTGGCCGGCGGAGATTCGCTGGAGGAGATCAGCATCGGTCTGATTCAACCCTATGTCACTGCAGCCCTGAACGGACAGCGCAACTACCTGACAACATCGGACCCGAGCTACGCGGAAAAGACCAATGCCGCTCTGGAAAAGATGCAGGCCAAGATTCAGGAGTTGAACTGGCAGGACAACCCTATCGGCCAGGCGGTGGCACGCTTCGCACAGGCCTTCGCCCAGGCCGAGCGCCTGGTTGGCCAGATTGACCAGCTCGAAATGCAGATCGAAATGCTTGGTCAACAGGTCCAGCAGCAGATTGACGAGCAAAACCGCATGCTGGAGACAGGTCTCCTCGCCAGTACCGCCAGACAAGCGCAAGAAGCCCGCAGCTCTTCGAGCCTGACGATGGGCATGACCTTCTCCGGCGTGGCACTCTTTCTGCTGCTGAGCCTGAGCCAGGCATCGCGAACCCTCCTGACCCAACTAAACAGGGTCACCGAACTGCTCACCCGGGTTGCCTCGGGCGACCTGACCGGCACCATGGCCGTGGGGCGCAACCCGAGGGACGAATTCAACCAACTCGGCGAAGCGACCAATCGAATGGTCCGGGGTATCGGCCAGATCGTGGGCCATGTGGTCGACACCAACCAACAGCTGGGCGAACTGCATCGCTACCTGCACGACGCCATGCGCCAGCTCGGCGAGAACAGCACCCAAGTGGAAATGCAGACCGAGCAGACCGCCTCGGCGTCCCACCAGATCTCCGCGACCATCAATGAGATGGCCCAACGCACCTCGGACGTCGGCACCGCTACCCACACAGCGTATGACTCGGCCCGCAAGGGCGCCGAGATCATCGGCGCCAGCGTCGAGAGTATGGGCCGTCTGTCGAAGCTGATTCAGGCGACCCATAGCCAGGTCGAACAGCTCAATCGCTCCAGCGGTAAGGTGACCGGCATCATAGATGTGATCAATAGCCTGGCCGACCAGACCAATCTACTGGCGCTAAATGCGGCCATCGAGGCGGCCCGTGCCGGAGAGGCGGGACGAGGCTTCTCGGTGGTAGCCGACGAGGTTCGTACGCTCGCGCAGAAGACCGTATCGGCCACCACCGACATCGCCCGCATTGTCGGTGACTTCAAGCAACAGACCCGCAGCATGGATGAGTTGATGACCGATGGCCTGGCCGTGGCCGCCAAAGGCGAACAGCATGCCGGCCAGGTAGCCGAGGCCATCGGGGCGATCACCTGCTCGATGGAGCAGCTGACCGCGGAGATGAACCAGGTGGTCGTCGCGATCGAGGAAATATCCAGCACCACCGAGGACATCGCCGACAAGATGCAGGAGGTCAACCTGCACATCGGAGAAACCAAGAGCCTGCGCCTGACCCTGGAGCAGCACACCCAGGGCCTGTCGGCCCAGGTGGAGGCCTTGAGTCGCAGCGCACGACAATTCCGTATTGCCTGACCTTTCACACCATGAGCGCCCTCACTCTGCTGGGGCGCGCCCCTCGGCAACTACCCTTCAGGAAGAACAATAAATGACATCAGCAACAGTCTTGGCGTTGAGTGCCTTCCCTGAGCAGCTAGAGCGCTTTTTCTTGGCAGTACCCGAACCCCACCAGCACTGGGCTCCCGCCTCTTGGGAAGGTATTCCGAGCGAGTCCTTCACGGCCATCGAACAGATATGCCACGTGCGGGACATCGAAGTGGAGGGTTACCACGCTCGCTTTCGGCGCATGCTGGAGGAGGATACCCCGTACCTCGAGTCCATCGATGGATATGCTTTGGCCAGGCAGCGCCGCTATTCCGAGGCCGCCCCCGAGGTCGTGTTCGAGGATATTCGCGCCGCGCGCTGCAAAACACTTGAGCGTCTACAAGGCCTGAGCGACCTGCAGTGGGCCCGAACGGGCTATCTCGAGGGCTATGGCCGGCTTACCGTCATTGGCCTTGTGCACTACCTGTGCAGTCATGACCAACAGCACCTGGCGGGACTGCAGTGGTTGCTGGGTCGTATGCAGTCTGGTGCCACTGCCCCGTTCTAATCTGATGCCGACTGAACATCGCGACACAGAAAGTCCTCCACTGCAACCCCAAAATGCGGGGAGGCAGACCGGAAAAAATGCTGGTTGCTTGCCGTCAAGAAGGTAAGCCGAGGTTTACCTTCTTCGTCAGTCGCGCACCCCGGTTAGCCTGGACAAACGAGACCAACTCAGCCTGAGCAAGTGGCCGACTGAACAGATAGCCCTGGCCGTAGTCACAGCCGTGAGCGCGCAGAAAAGCCAGTTGCTCGGGCGTTTCAATGCCCTCGGCGAGTATCTTCAGACTCAGACTCTTGCCCAGGCTGATGACACTGCGGGAGATGGCCGCGGCGCTGCACTTGCTAAGCGAATCCTGAACGAAACTGCGATCGAGCTTGAGCTTGCTCACCGGAAAGCGCTGCAGATAGCTCAGCGAACAATAACCGGTGCCGAAATCGTCGACCGCCAGGCCGACCCCCAGTTCTCGCAAAGCCTGGGTAGCCGCTACCGCCAGATCAACATTGCGCATCAGCTGAGTCTCGGTCATCTCCAGCACCAGCATTTCGGCCGGGAATCCCGTCGCAACTAGCACCGCGTCGACCCGTTCGGCCAACTCCGGTTGCTGGAACTGCAGCGCGGACAGGTTCACCGCCATCTTCAGCAGCGGTAAACCCTGTGAATGCCAGGCGACGGCGTCGGCGCAGGCGGTCCGCAGAATCCATTCGCCGATCGGTATGATCAGCCCGCTCTCTTCGGCCAAGGGAATAAACTCGTCTGGCGCCAGCAGGCCGCGACTTGGATGCTGCCAGCGCAGCAGGGCCTCGACACCGAAGATCTGACCAGTGGAAAGCTGTACCAGAGGTTGGTAGTGCAGTACCAACTGCCCACGCTCAAGGGCAAAATGCAGGTCTCGATTAAGCTCCAGTCGAGCGACGCTGCCAGCATTCATCTCGGCCAGGTAGCCATGGATACTGTTGCGACCACTGGCCTTGGCACTGTACATGGCGGCGTCGGCGTTCACCAACAACAGCTCCGCCTGCTGGCCATGCGCCGGATACAGGCTGATGCCGATGCTACTGGTGACCAGCAGCTCCTCGCCGGCCAGCTGGAAGGGTCTGCGCAACTGCGTTGCGACACGCTCGGCGACCGTATTGATGACCGCGTCGTCGTCGCCGATGTCACCAACCAGCAGGACGAACTCGTCGCCGCTGATACGCGCCACGGTGTCGCCCTCGCGCACGCAGGCACAGAGACGCTCGGCCACCATCTTCAGCAACTCGTCACCGACCGCATGGCCGAGGCTGTCGTTGACCGCCTTGAAACGATCCAGATCGAGGAACATCACCGCGAACCGACCTGACGCGCGCTGCGTCTGCTCTATCATGCGCGTCAGTCGCTCAAGCAAAAGAGCCCGGTTGGGCAGCGCCGTCAGAAAATCGTGGGCGGCCATATGCGCAAGGGCTCGGGATTGGCTCTCAAGGGACTTGGCTAGAGCCATCGATTGGCGCAGCTGCAGGAAGAACAGCACCAGCAGCAACGATCCACTGACCGCCGGAGCAGCGATGACCCAGAAGCTCTGCATGTGGGAAAGCTGCTTGAGCAGCTGTTCGTTACGCAGCTGGGCGTTCAGCAGGAACTGCTTGCCCAGTTGCAAAAAACTGATGCGGGAGTCATGCAGCAGCGCACGGATCTGGGCGTAGTGCGGATCACGCCGCTCGGGGGCAAGGTCAGCGATCAGCGGCTCGATTCTATCAAGTGCCACTGCCAGGCGATCGACTGCGGCACGCACCTCGGCGAACGCCAACAACTCTCGATTGGCCTCGCCCTCATGAAATACTCGCAGGCGGCTGACCAACAGTTCAAAGTGCAGCTGCACCGACTCCAGACTCTGCGTGTCGAGCGGTTCATCCCCGGTGTAGTCGCGCAGACTGTAGAGAAAACGCTGGACGTCCTCGTAGGTCCTGAACAGGGTGTGGGTATGGTGTCCGACACGCAAAGTCGCCAAGCTGTTGGCCTGGCCAATTTCCCGGTAGGAGAAATAGAGCGCGGCGATGAACACCGCCAAAGCTAGCAGCAGGCGCCACATTCCGTGTTGCCGCCACCAGTGCCTGACCACCGAACGCTCATGAAGGTGCGATAAAGGCTGTGCCCAGGACAAGCTCATTCGACCACCAGATGACGCAGCTGCCAGACCATCCTCTGATCGCTCTCCAAGCCCTTGAGCTCGGGAAACTCATCCAGTGGAAATATCATCCACAGTGGGCCCTTGTCGCGAATGGCCATGTATTGGCCATTGCGCTTGTAGGCGATGATCGCCGGATAATCGAGCAACAACTCGAGGCTCATGGTGGCTTCGTAGCCGTTGAGCGCCACGGCTCGTACAGTCGCCCCATGGCGAATGAACGGCTCCAGCAGCTCGTCAGCACGTACACCAGTGAAACGCTGCAGTCCGTCGGTCCAGGAGGTATGGGTATCGAGGGTCGTCCCCCCCATGGCCTCCAGGGTCGCGAGATCGAAATCGACCGACTTCCCGCTGGATTCAGTGACCGTCAGCAAGATTTCGCCCTGGGCACTTGCCAGCGGTGCGGCAACGGCCAGCAGTGCAGCGAGCAATACCCCCGGCAACCTATTCAGAATCATTTTTGGTCTCTCCCTACCCCCCAAATGGCATAGGCCATTGGGGGGGGAACCTGTTCCCTTGCACTGCGTTGGAGCAGCGTTAGATCCCTCGAACTCTCGGCTTCATACTGGCGACGGCACCGAGAGCCTGGCCATCTAGTTGGCGAATACCGAGGGCATCCACAACGCCAACCCCGGGAACGCGGCAAGCAGGGCCACCATTGCAAAAAGCGCGACAACGAAGGGCATGCCGCCCATGAACACCGCCTGCATCGAACCACTCTTGCGCAGGCTCTGTACGACAAACAGATTGAGTCCAACCGGTGGAGTGATAAGTGCGGTTTCAACCAGGACAATGATCACCACGCCCAGCCAGATCGGGTCGAAGCCGAGGGCGATCATGATCGGCGCGACGATGGGGATGGTGGTGATCATCATCGACAGGGTTTCCATGAAGCACCCTAGGACCACATAGAAGATCACCACTATCAGCAGCATCAACATGGGCGACAAATTGAGCCCGACAATGCTTTCGGTAATTGCGTTGGTCAGCCCAGTCGCCGACATCACGAAGTTGAGAAAGGCCGCGCCGATGACGATGATCATGATCATCGCGCTGGCCCGCATGGTTCCCTCTACCACCTCGCGTAGCATCTGCACGCTCAGGCGGCGGAAACAGGCGGCCAGTACCAGGGCGCCGACTACGCCTAATGCGGCGGCCTCGGTCGGCGTGGCGATGCCCGCGTAGATCGAGCCCACCACCAGCAGGAATATCCCGAGCGGCGGCGCCAGGTCGACCAACCTGATGCAGCGCTCGCGCCAGCTGGCCTGGATCCGCTGTCCACCCCAGGTTGGCTTGACGATGCAACAGATGATGATCATCAACATGAACAACGCCGCCATCAGCAGACCCGGCACGATACCGGCCAAATAGAGCTTCGGCACCGATGTATTGGTCAGCACGCCATAGATCACCAGGTTGATCGAGGGTGGGATCAATATTCCCAGGGTGCCACCGGCCGCGATGCTGCCTAGAAACAGCGGCTCGTTGTAGCCATAGCGCTTGATCTGCGGCAGCGCGACCGTGCCCACGGTCGCCGCCGTCGCCACGCTGGAGCCGGAGGTGGCAGAAAACAGCGTGGAGGCACCGATATTGGCATGCATCAAGCCACCGGGCAGCCAGGACAGCCAGAGGCTCATGGCACTGTACATGCGCTCGGCGAAGCCGGCGCGCAGCAGTATTTCCCCAAGCATGATGAACAGCGGTATGGCCACCAGCAGGAATTCGGTGCTGGAGCTCCAGGTCAGCTCGCCGATGGCCCTAGTCAGCGGCAACATCGAATACAGCGGATCCAGAATCAGGCCTAGCACGCCCAAGGCCGCGGCGATCGGTACGCTAAGGCCGATCAGGGTTAGCAAAATAATCAGTGCGACAGGAATCATACTGTTTCTCCCCGAACAATCCGCTGACCCAAGGCAACTTCGGTCGCCGCCTCTTCCTTTGCCGACTTGACACCACACAGCTGCTTGACGACTTCGATGTCACCCGTGATCAGTGCGATCGACGCCCGCAACAGCATCAGAGCCAGGACCACCGAGAACCAGGCCAGTCCCGCCAGCCAGAGGCCCTGGGGCATCCACAACGGCGTGGCCAATGGAGTATTGGCCGCCGAGTCCTGTACCCAAGAGCTCATCACGACGTCGTAGGCGAAATAACTGAGGTAAGCGGAAAACACGCCGAGCGCGACCAACGCCAGCCAATCCACGAGTGCGCTGATACGCAGGGGTAAGTATTGATAGAGCACGTCCACGCGGACGTTCGCACGCTCCAATGCGGTAAACGCCAGCGCCCAGCTGCTGCTGATAGCGAAGGCATAGCCAGACAGTTCGTCGGCACCACCGACAGTAATACCGAACAACCGGCGCAGGCAGATATCGTAGGCAATCAACAATACGCTGGCGATCGTCAAGCCGCCGCCAAAGTAAACGGCGGCACGCGACATCATGGACGCCTTGTTGATCAAGAACGAGAGACAGACGAAATCACGGGAGGGCATGGCAGTATCCGAGGGCAAAACGCCCCGTTTGCAGTTGAGCGAGGCCTCTTCTAGGAGGCCTCGCGGCACGTCTTGGCGAGGGCTTACTTGTTTGCGGCGATGTTCAACGCCCTGCCCACCGTGGCATTAAAGTCCGCCACGCACTGCTCAGAACAACGCTGTGCCCACTTGCTGAGCACATCCTCTCGGATGCTCGCCAGCAGCTGCCGATCAGCCTCACTCGGCTCGACCAGGGTCATCTTGCCTTTGTCCGGATAGGGGCAACTGGCCGCACCAGTGTTGCAGTCGTAACCTTCTTGCGTCTGCTTGGCTGCCGCGCTCCAGATGTTATCGACCATGGTCGTGATATGGCCCTCCAGGAAGTCGCGAACCTGCGGATCGATCTTGTCCCAAGCCTTCTGGTTAACCGCATGAATCTGCTGGTTCCAGTTGATCGGCAGCGCATACAGGTGGGTCGACACTTCGTACCACTTGCCCGAGTAGCCGGACAACGAACCGGTGATCGCACAATCCACCAGATTGTTCTGCAGGGCCGGCACTACCTCGCCAAAAGACATGGTCACGCTGGTGCCACCCAAGGCCTCGATAAAGTCAGCCTGAGTCCGGCTACTGGTACGCACCCGCTTACCCTTGATATCAGTCAATCCCTGAATGTCTGCGTTACAGAACAGAACTTGACCCGGGTAGGTAGAAATACCCAGCAACTTGATACCAGCATCCCCGCCGTAGTGTTTGGTGTAGATCGGCTTGAAGGCATCAGTGACAGTGCGCGCAGTGGCGGCATCCGGCGACAGTCCAGCCAGATCGATTGCTTCGTTGATCGGATTGTCCGTGGCGAAGTAGGCCAGTGTCGCCGTACCGAACTCGATCACGCCCTGAGACATCAGACGCATCATCTCGGGCCCTTTGAGGCCCATTTCGTTATAGCCTTTGATGTCCGCACTGACCTGACCATTCGATAACTCGGGAATTTCCTTACTCCAGAATGGCTTCTCAAAATCACTGTAGGCGGTGAGGTTACTTACACCACCGACAACTTGTAACTTGGTCTTCGGAAGATCCTCTGCATTGGCAGAACTTATTAGCATTGTACTGACGAGCGCGGCAATTATTGTTTTCATGTTCAGTCCCATCCGGTGAGTAGTGGTTAGGCCAGCGCGACGAGACTCACCCACCTCGACACGCATCTACAGTAATTTGAGGTGACGATCGCACTTACCCGACACCCATCCCGCATTGCCAGCCATAGCAGATCTGAACTTCCGCCGACCGAACACAGAAATTCGACTACCAAACTCCAGCCTTGATTAGTTGAACGGTGCTACGCGGATGCCCTGTCAAATACCTTACGCGTATTCTTGCGCTGCCCTAACGCCGAGTCCAACCAATAAAATCAGACGCGGGATATAGGATTTTCTGTTCAGCCCTAAAGCATCTGACGTCTATGCCAGGCTAGTTCCGCCTTGCAACCACCGCACGCTGCACTCACGCTGGATATGCATATCAAACAGTCGCTTGGACTGGTCGCAACGCGTCAGATCAGGCATGGCTGATCACTCGCCTCACCGAGGCCTGCGACAAATTGTCGGCGGCTGCATATGGCCGATGGCACCGTGGCACGCATGCAGCCTCGGTTACTTGAGCAAGTTGTCGTGGAAAACTGATGGAGCGCTGCCAGCACCCGCTCCCCGAGTAGACTGCGGCACTCAGCTTGAAGTAGCCAAGGCGGAAAGGAGCCTGCCTCACGGCCGATCGGACAATATAACGCTACCAGCAGGAGTTCTGAGTTGATCGATACAACGTCAGCGACACCGCCCGATAGGTCCCCGCCTCGCACTGCCCAGATGCACCCGCAAAACGAAGAAACCCGAGCAAAGCCCGGGTTTCTGGATGGATAGACCAAATCCGATAGGCCGAGAATGGATCGCTCGAGCTACAGCTGAACTCGCACCTTCCCACCTCCAAAAAATAAGGAGAACCTGGCAAGACTATCTGGAGCCGATTACGGCGTTAAAAGCGCCACTCATTTGGGCAAGCCAGCACCGCACAGAGATTTCCGACAACCATCATCAGTCGATTATTACTTCAACAACCTAGGAGCCTTTCCCGAGAAATCAATCCAAGGATTGGTACCCAATAGCTCCACCCCCTCGATACCTGGCTCCTCATAGCGCATCACAAAATGCTTTGGCCCATGCGCATAAGCAACTACCAAGCCATAGTCCGCATCCAGATAACCACCATGGACACCCAAACCAGGATAACTAATACGCCACGCCTGTCCGTCCAACCCCACATGACCCAGCGTCAACTTACCTACCACATTGCCAGGCAATGCGAAGAACCAGGTCCATGGACCACCCGACACGATTGTCATGACCTCATCGATACCCACGCCACTGTCTGAACTGTTGACGTGCAACTTCCCAAATTTCTCCTGAAGAAATACTTTCACCTCTGGCGACATGGCCTTCATGTCGTACACTTTGGGATACGGGGCAACCCCAACTTCAGATGTCGACAAGTACCCACCACGATGCATTTCCGGCTTTCGCCCTGCCTTGCTAATTTGCTCGAGCAACTCCCCACGATGTAGAGAGAAGTAGGATATCAACTCACTTGCTTCTTTTTCACTAAGAGCCCTTGCCTGGGAGACCTTGAGAATAGGTCGTGCCGCTTCAGGCAGTGGCAATTGACTCACACGAACTCCGACCGCACTCAACACAGCATTGACACTTTCCACCCCGGTGGTCGCCGGACTGCCATCGCTGTACTCAAGCGTCAGCACACCATCTGTTTTAGTCTGCGCTGCATAACCGTGTACCGGCAACAGTAACGACACACCCAAAAAGGCCATCCCAATTAACTTTCTCATGCAAACCACCCCTCCTCCATTGCTAGAACCATAAGTACATCGCCAGAAGAAAGGCTATCACCACCACCCTTGCTGAGAAACATAGGTTATGTGAACATGCTGTTCTCAAATCGAGAACGATGGCAACTCCATGTCCGACAAATTTTTAGAAATGGAAACATTTGTACGCGTTGTCGAGGCGGGTTCTGTTTCGGCCGCAGCAGAGCAACTCGTCATAGCCAAGTCAGCAGTGAGCAAGCGACTTTCAGATCTAGAGGCGCGTTTGGGTGTCCAGTTACTCGCCCGAACGACCCGCAGCCTTAGCCTGACCGATTCGGGCCGATTATTTTTGGAGCACGTAAAGGAAATATTGTCGGCAGTCGACATTGCTGAGTCCACTGCAACCGGAGCACGGACACTTGTGCAGGGCAAACTGAGGATAGCCTCACCACTCACCTTTGGCTTGATGCACCTCACCCCGGCTATTCGGGAATTCATCAAACAGTATCCTTCCGTCACTGTCGACATTGACTTCTCCGACAGCCAAGTCGATCTTGTGCATGGTGGATATGATCTAGCGCTCCGAATTGCTGACTTGGGAGACAGTCGACTGGCTGCTCGTCCACTTACTAAAATTCGCCATGCCATTACCGCAAGCCCTGACTACTTCAAATATCGCGCCCCCCCTAAAACGCCTAGAGACTTGCTTGACTTGGACTGTTTACGCTATAGCGGAGCAAAAGACTCTCGCTGGGTGTATACCGATCCTGCGGGAAAGAAAGGAGCTGTCGACCCCACCCCACTCATCACCTCAAACAACGGGGCGTTCCTGCGCGATCTTGCTATAGCCGGCAACGGAATCGTCAATCAACCAATATTTATCTCCTATCAGGCGATTCGCTCAGGCGAGCTAATCGTCTTACTAAAGGACTATACATGGCGGGAATTTACAGCTTATGTTGTTTACCCCAGCACACAGTATCTACCACTGAGGGTTAGAACATTCATTGACTTTCTGGCGGAATACTTTGACAGAGACAATCCATATTGGGAGCTAGAGACTTCCGCCGTAGACGATTTCTAAACCAAGGAAACTCTGAACATTTTAGCGCCAATCCAACTGTAGCCCACTCAATATTCTCGCCGGCCGGCCGCTGACCGTTGGAATCTGTCCTGCACATTTGCTTTGGAAAAGTAGCACCTCCGCATGCATCTAGAGTGAATAGGATAATCCCCCCATCTACGCCACAGTAGGTTGCCATCCCGAAACCCGCAGGCTAGAGTGCGCCCGTTGTGGTCAATCCCACGACCGGGTGTAGCAACCTGAGAAACCAAGACGCGCTAGCGTCATAGTGTGTAGTCAGTGCTTTAGCACTGTGCTGCCGCATTTCTATGGCGGGCCGTACGGGGCAGGCTTCGGCCTGGCCGGTTCCCTTGGTTCCCGGTTTGCTACCCCCGTGCGGTCCGCCTCCATATCGTGTAGCAACGGTCGGTGGCGGCTCCTTAATCGAACCAAGGAGCATAAGGAAAATGCGCTATCCCCTTTTTACCCAAGGGCTCCGCCTTGGGTCGCTGGTCTTGTCGTTCGCCTCCATCCGGGAGGTGCGCCATGGCTGAATTCGAAACTTGCATCCTCCCTTTCCCACGCCAGCCGAGTCCGCTGCACGAGTCCGAGCGCTCGCCCCTGCCTGTCGAGGCGGCCGCCGAATTGCGCGCCACAGTGCTCGGCAATCTGCTCGATCAGCTGGCCGAGCCGGATGGCTTGCAGCCGGAGAACCTGCGCCTGCGCATAACGGCCTACTCGGCCCTGGACCTGCTCGACGAGCTGGTTGTGCTGTACCGCCGTGCGCTGTCCGAAGCACGAGGAGGGGCCCGACATGGCTAAGGCTGTCATCACCCAACTACCCGCCCATGATGACCACCCTGGTATGGAGATCACCTGGGCCGCAGACTGTCGCCTGGTGTTCAACCGCGGTGTCAGCTTCGCCCAGGCCTGGCTCGACAACCCGCGCAGCGGTTGGCTCTGGGCGGCGATGATCGCCGAGCGCGATCACCTGCCCCGCGCCATCGAACGGAGGGCCTTCGAGGTGGGTTTTCTCAGTCGCATCCACCAGCGCCTGTGCTCACCCCGCTGCGGGGTGGAGCCGCTCAGGGACGTGACCCTGAGCCTCTAGTCCAGTTGGCAGGAGCAGGGGTTCTTGCCCCCTCAAAATCAAGAAAAATAGACGGTTTCCACCCGGCCGCTGCGCCGGGTGGAGCCTCCGCGATTTTTCCTGATTTTTTCACCACGGCCTTAGTCGCCCTAGTCGGCAGGGGTTCATGCGCAGCGCAAGCGCAGAACCCGGAAGACGAAGGAGCGAAAGCCATGAGCGAACACATCAGGATTTACGTAGCCGACCTGGCCGCCTACAACGCCGGCCACCTGCATGGTGCTTGGATCGACGCCACCCTGGAGCTGGACGACATCCAGGATCAGGTCACGGCCATGCTGGCGGCCTCGCCGGTCGAGGGCGCGGAGGAATACGCCATCCACGACTTCGAGGGCTTCGACGGCTACCGCCTCGGTGAGTACGAAGGTTTGCAGCATGCCCACCAGATCGCCTGCTTTATCGAGGAGTACCCCGAGTTCGGCGGCGCATTGCTCGCCCACTGCAGCGACTTGGAGCAGGCCCGCCAGGCCGCCGAGGACGACTACTGCGGCTGCTACGCCTCGCTGGCCGACTACGCCCAGGAGCTGACCGAGCAAACCAGCAGCATTCCCCAGCACCTGGCTCCCTACATTGACTACCGCGCCATGGCCCGCGACATGGAGATGGGCGGCGACGTGTTCACCCTGGAGACCGGCTTCGAGCAGGTGCACGTGTTCTGGAATCGCTAGACCGAATGCAGGGCACCGGGGCCGACCCGGTGCCCTGGCTGTTTGCGCCCCTGCCCTGCCGGCCCCCCGCGCGCCCCACCCGAAAGCCAATGCCCGGGTGCACGCAGCCGGCAATCGGCCTGCAACCACCATTTCCTGGAGCCTGCCGACTGAGACCATTAGGGTCTTACGTCTTTACCCAAATCCGTAGATCCGCTTCTACGGAACTACGGATTTGTGCAGAAGCGGATCGGCGCTTTTACGGATTTACGGAAATCCGCTATTGCGCTTTTGCGCTTCTACAGCAAGCCGCAGATCCGTAGCGCCGTGTGCACCTGTCTCGGTGCGAGAACTGATCGCCGGCAGTCGCTCGCACGGGTGGATCGTACCCGGTCAGTATCCAGACCTTGCGCGTCTCAATCCCCACGTCTCTTACCTGCGCATTCGCCCTGACCCAACCCGGCATGATCGAGCGCGACGACTGCCGCAGGGTGCACCTCCCACGTCAACGGAGGACACCCCCATGTCGCACTCAGCCGAGCCGTCTCGTTACCCGAATCCCATCGAGCTCGACTCCCCGCTGCACCGCAAAGCCGGCCCCACAGCCCACGCCATGAGGCCCGTAGAGCGCGCCTGTGAGGCGCAAGCGCCTCAGGCCTGCCCTGCCCCGCGCTACCTCACCAACAACGAAGCCGCGGCCTTCCTGCGCCTGTCGCCGCGCACGCTGGAGAAGCAGCGGGTGATCGGCGGCGGACCGCGTTTCCACAAGTTCGGTCGGCGGGTGATGTACGCGCTGGCCGATCTCGAGGCCTGGGCCGCAGAGCGCAGCTTCGAGACCACCTTCGACCCCGAGTACCTCGACCGCCACCCGGGAGCGCAGCGTGATGAGCAGTGAAGCCCTTGTCCATGAGCCACAACCCTCACGACCTGCCTGCCCAGAGTGGGCAGCTGGATCTGTTCCGTGCCCTGCCGGGCGATTTGGCGCCACGCGACGCCCAGGACCTGATGGCGCACCCGTTCTTCTCCCTGGCCAAGTCGCGCCGTGTCGTGCCGATCGACTTCCGCTCAGGCGAGGTGACGGTGCGCGTAGAGGGCACGTTGGAGCATGGCATCGCCACCATCTGGGACGCCGACATCCTGATCTGGGCGGCCAGCCAGTTGGTCGAGGCGCGCGATGCCGGCATCCCCACCTCGCGGCTGATGCGCGCCACGCCCTACCAGATCCTGCGCTTCATCGGCCGCGGCACCTCGCTGCGCGACTACCAGCGCCTCAAGGCCGCCCTGGATCGGCTGCAGTCGACCAGTGTGGCCACCTCGCTTCGCGCGCCCACGGGACGGCGCCTGCACCGGTTCTCCTGGATCAACGAGTGGAAGGAGCTGGCCGCGGCCGATGGCCGGCCGCTGGGCATCGAGCTGATCCTGCCGGACTGGTTCTACCGCGGGGTACTGGATCAGGCCCTGGTGCTGACCATCGACCCGGCCTACTTCCGCCTCACCGGCGGCATAGAGCGCTGGCTGTACCGCCTGGTACGCAAGCACGGTGGACGCCAGGAGGACGGCTGGCAGTTCGACTTTCGCCACCTGTACCGCAAGTCGGGCAGCTCGGCGCGTTACT
This sequence comes from Pseudomonas benzenivorans, assembly GCF_033547155.1. Classification (GTDB taxonomy): domain Bacteria; phylum Pseudomonadota; class Gammaproteobacteria; order Pseudomonadales; family Pseudomonadaceae; genus Aquipseudomonas; species Aquipseudomonas benzenivorans_B. The sequence goes on along the minus strand of NZ_CP137892.1, from coordinate 1,189,772 downwards.
CGGACTTCGCCCTCGACCTGCGTGCATTGGTCACCCGGCAGTCGCTGCCGGGCTATCGCCTGGGCATCGTTCGACTCTCACCGTCAGTGGAACTACTGAGCTTCCGGGCCGTGCCGTAGACGGCACGGGGATATCCTCTGGAAAAGCTGTGAATCCCGACGTGCTATCAGGCGCACGCCGGCACGTGCTATCAGGAGCATCACCCTCGTGCCATCAGGCGCACGAAATCCTCTGCAGGCCACGGCTGGCGCGGCTTTCAGCCTCCCTTAACTTAACTAACTTAAAAGCTCTAACTTGTTATTGGGGCAGCGCCCAGTTGTGGACAGGTGCTGATTGGGGCGGTTTGGCCGGGGAGAAACGGCCATGATCCTCGCCCTGCTCAACCAGAAAGGCGGGGTCGGCAAGACCACCCTGGCCACCCACATCGCCGGCGAACTGGCCCTGCGCGGCCACAGCGTCATCCTGCTCGATGCCGACCCGCAGGGCTCGGCGCTGGACTGGACGCAGCGGCGCAGCCAGCAGGGCTTGCCCAGGCTGTTCAGCGCCGTCGGCCTGGCGCGCGAGACGCTGCACCAGGAGGCGCCGGAGCTAGCCCGCCGTGCCGACCACCTGATCATCGACGGGCCACCGCGCATCGCCGCCCTCGCCCGTTCGGCGTTGCTGGCTGCCGAGCGCGTGCTGATCCCGGTGCAGCCCAGCCCCTACGACCTGTGGGCCAGCGCAGAGATGGTCAACCTGATCCGCGAGGCGCAGCTGTTCAGGCCCTCGCTGCGCGCGGCGTTTGCCATCAACCGTCGCGTCAGCACCACGGTGATCGGCCGCGAAGCGCGCGGCGCCTTGGCCGAGCAACCGCTGCCGGCGCTACACGCCGAGGTACGCCAGCGCATCGTCTTTGCCGAGAGCGTGGCATCCGGTCGCCTGGCGCGTGAACTGGCGCCGGACAGCGCCGCCGCGCGCGAGGTCAGCAGCCTGGTCGACGAGTTGCTGAGGTGGTCACCATGAGCGGCAAGCGCATCGGTATCGGTGCACGCCCGCTGGCCGATTCGCAGGCCGAAGCCTGGATACGCCAGGGCGCCACCGTCGACAGCGGCAAGGTCGAGCGCTACAGCGCACGGTTGACGCTGGACGTGACGCCGGCGCTGCGCACGCGCATCAAGCTGGCGGCCTTCGAGCGTGGCGTGACCATGGCGGAGATACTGCGCGAAGTGCTGGAGCGGCAATTTCCGGAGGCTACGTCATGACCTTGGGTGCTCGCGGCGCGCGGTGGCCACTGGCGCTGCTCGTCGGCAGCCTGATTGCCCTGGGCTGGGCAGCGTTCACAACGTCGCCACCGCGGCTGGCCTACAACGCGTCCGACAGCGTGCCCGTCGGCTGGTATCGCATTTCGCCGGCCGACTCGTTGGCGCCGGGCGATCTAGTACTGGTTCGCCTGCCACCAGACGTAAGGTCGCTGGCAGCGCAGCGTGGCTACCTGCCGGCGAACGTGCCGTTGCTGAAGACCGTGGCGGCAATGGCGCCGCAGCGGGTATGCGTGCAGGCCAGCCAGGTGCGTATCAATGGTGAACTTGTTGCCAGGCGCTTGAAGTGGGATCTACAGGGTCGCGCGCTACCAGCCTGGCAGGCCTGTCGGCGCCTGGTTAGCGATGAGCTGTTCCTGCTCAGCAGCAGCAATCTGGCGTCGTTCGACAGCCGCTACTTCGGCCCGATATCCGCCGACGCGGTGATCGGTCGGGCGCAGCCCTTGTGGCTGGAGTCGCGTCGATGAGCTGGACGTTTCCGTGTCGACCCGCCTGTCGAGCCCGTTTGCTCGGCAGACGCGGTCGCGGGCCGCCACGTTGCCCGCAGCCTCGCCCTCACCTCCCGGCCCGGGACCAAGGAGCTGCGCGTTCCTACCCAGTTGATTACTTAGCCCAGCAGCGCAAAGGCACGGAAAAAGCGGAGGGCAAGATAAAAGGGGGCGGCACTTCGCTAGCCCTGGAAAGCAGTCTGCACGGGGGGTGGAGGCAGCACCGCATCAAGTTCACCAGGTGTCGCGGTTGTGTCCACCCCGCATCAGCACTGGCCTACGAGCGTGCCTGGCACGCCGCACTGCGATCAACTTGGAGGAGTCATCAGCATGAGCAAGGAACGCCAACATAACGACGAACAAGGCTTCCTCCCCCGGCCGGGAGCGCCGAAGCAACGCGGCCAGAGCTACATCAACCAGGCGCTGCGCCAGGCCAACAAGGCCGGCACCGGCAAGGCGCGCAAGGCCGGCCAGCAGCCAGGCGCCCGCCTCGGCCGCGGGCATGTCGCCGCCCGCTTCAGTGCACAGCAACTGCCACCCAACGCCCGCCGCGTCACCATCAAGACGCGCCTGGTGAACCTACGCCAGGCGGGCAAGCGTTCGACCCTGAGCCACCTGCGCTACATCGAGCGCGATGGCGTCAGTCGCGAGGGAGATCCGGGCGAGGCCTACGGCCCGCAGACCGACCACGCCAATGTGGAAGCCTTCGAGGAGCGCGGCCGCGAGGACCGCCACCAGTTCCGCTTCATCGTCTCGCCCGAAGACGCCGAGCAGCTCGACGACCTGCGCCCCTACACCCGCCACCTGATGAGCCGCATGGAACAGGATCTGGGCACGCGCCTCGACTGGATGGCGGTCGACCACTGGAACACCGACAACCCGCACACCCATATCGTCCTGCGTGGCAAGGACGACACCGGTAAGGACCTGGTGATCGCCCGCGACTACATCGCCGAGGGCATGCGCAACCGCGCCGCCGAACTGGCCACCGAATGGCTCGGCCCGCGTACCGAACTGGAGATCCAGCAGAGCCTTCAGCGCGAGGTGGAGCAGCAGCGCTTTACCAGCCTGGATCGCACCCTGCTGCGCGAGCGCCAGGCCGGCGTGCTGAGCCTGAAGCGCCTCGCCGACCATCCGCGCCGGCAACTGCTGATCGGCCGCCTGCAGCACCTGCAGCGCCTGGATCTGGCCCATGAAGTTCGGCCTGGGCAATGGCTGATGCGCGACGAGGCCGAGGCGACCCTGCGAGCCCTGGGCGAGCGCGGCGATATCGTGCGCACGCTACAGCGCGCCATGGGCGGTACGCAGCGGGAACTGGCGGTATTCGACTCCGGTAACGGCAGCCCTGCGGTGAGCGGCCGGGTGGTGGCCAAGGGGCTCGCCGATGAACTGCACGACCGTGGCTACCTGGTGGTCGATGGCCTCGATGGCAAGGCCCACTACCTGACCCTGCCGGCTCGCACGGAACTGGCCGACTACCCCATCGGCGCCGTGGTGGAGGCGCGAACACTGAGCGAACCGCGCGCGGTGGACCGCTCGATTGCCGAGCTGGCCGTAGACGGCCTCTATCGCAGCGATCAGCACCTGGCTCAGTCCCGGTCGCAGGCAGCCGACGGACCTGATCCCGCGGCGCTGGTCGAGCGCCATGTACGGCGCCTGGAGGCCCTGCGCCGGGCCGGCATCGTCGAGCGGGTGGCCGAGGGTGTCTGGTGTGTGCCGGCCGACCTGCCGGAGCAGGGACTGCGGCATGACGCCCGCCGCCTTGGTGAGGTCGCCGTGGAGCTGCGCACGCCGCTGCCCATCGAGCGGCAGGTCAGGGCCATCGGTGCAACCTGGCTGGACCAGCAGTTGCTCGGTGGCAGCCGCGAGCTGGCCAACCGGGGCTTCGGCCTGGAGGCGCGCGAGACCTTGCGGCAGCGTACGGACTTTCTGGTGGAACAGGGCCTGGCCCAGCGCCAGGGCCAACGCGTCGTGCTCGCCCGTAACCTGCTGGCCACCCTGCGTGGTCGCGAGCTGACGGCGGCGGCGCGCGAGATCACGGCGCAGACAGGGATGCAGTACCGACCGGCGGTCGAAGGCGAGCGGGTCAGCGGGGTCTACCGGCGCAGCCTGCAACTGGCCAGCGGGCGCTTCGCCCTGCTCGACGATGGCATCGGCTTCAGCCTGGTGCCCTGGAAGCCGGTGATCGAACAGAAGCTCGGCCAAAGCCTGTCTGCCGTGGTGCAGGGCAACGGCGTGTCCTGGCAATTGGGCCGCCAGCGCGGCCCGTCGATTGGTTAAGCGGCCGGTACTCCAGCCGGCTCGGGCGCCTGCTGCAGCCACTGCTCGAAGACGCGGCTCTGCGGCCTGCCCTCCTTCGCCGCGTAGTACACCAGGCGTAGGTGGCGGTCCTCATCGATGGTCAGGGTGGTGTGTTCGAAGTCGACGGGGCCGACATCCCCGATGTGCAGGTGGCGGACGCCCTGGCAGGGGCCATGGATGTCCTGCTGGCGCCACCAGGCCTTGAAGTCGGGCGAGGCCTTTTCCAGGTCCTTCACCAGGGCCGTGATGTCCGGGTCCTGGGTGGCACGGACGAAGTCGCGACGGAAGCTGGAAAGGATCTGCAGCGCCTGCTCCTCCCAGGGCTCGAACAACTCGCGCATGGCCGGGCTGGTGAACAGCAGCCACAGCAGGTTGCGCCGCTCCATCGGCTGCGCAGCGAAGCCGAACACCCGGTCCGCCGCGCCATTCCAGGCCAGCACGTCCCAACGCAGATTGAGCACGTAAGCCGGGCGCGTCGGCAGGTCGCCCATCAGGCGGTGGATCAGCGGCGGCACCACGCACCAGGTGCGCCCCGGCTCCGGCGGCAGGCGCTGGTGGGCCAAGAGGAACAGGTGACGGCGCTCGGTGGCGTCGAGCTTGAGCGTGCGCGAGAGGTTATCGAGGAAGGTCGCGGAGACGCTGATGTCCCGCCCCTGTTCGAGCCAGGTGTACCAGGACAAGCCCACCCCGGCCAAGGCCGCCACTTCCTCGCGACGCAGCCCCGGCGTACGCCGCCGACTGCCCGCCGGCAATCCCACCTCCTCCGGCGAGATGCGTTCGCGGCGACTGCGCAGGAACTCGGCCAGTTCCGCCCGGGTACGTTCTAGGGTGCGGGGCGCGCTCATCCGACTACCTCCAGTAACAGTATAAACAGTCAAATTGTAACCCTTATAAATCCCGAGAAGAATAGCCCTCCACAGCCGCAAAGACTTGTACCAGACGCTACAGCCTTCAGCTGTTCCACCCACGCGCCACCCTGGAGCGCAAGCGAGCATGAACATGCACACACCCAAGCAATCCCCCATCTACCTGATAGCGCTGGGGGCCTTCGCCCTCGGTATGGCCTCCTACGTCACCGCCGGGTTGATCCCGATGATCGAAGCCTCATTCGCGGTCTCCGTCGCGGTGGCCGCACAGCTGGTCACCGCCTTCACCTTGGCCTACGGCCTGGGTTCACCGATCTTCGTTGCCCTGACCCCGGCCCATCGTCAGCGCGCCGGCTTGTTGCTGGCCCTGGGCCTGTTCGTCATCGCCAACGCCGCCAGTGCGCTGGCGGAGAGCTTAACCGCGCTGATGGTCTGGCGCGCCATCGCCGGCATCGGCGCCGGCGTCTACCTGGCCATGGGCATCGGTGCCTCGGCGGCCGTGTCCACCCCGGAGAGGCGCGGCCAGGCCATCGCCATCATCATGGGTGGCATGGCCAGCGGCGTGGTGCTCGGCGTGCCGCTCAGCCTGCTGATCGCCGAACAACTGGGCTGGCAGGCCGCCTTGTGGCTGGTCACCGGGCTCGGGTTATTGGCCTTCTTCGGCCTGTTGCTGAAGCTTCCGACCCTGCCGGCTGCCACCGCCAGCACCCTGGGCCAGAAGCTGGCGATCCTCGGGGACGGCCATGTGCTGGTGATCCTGCTGGTGTCCCTGCTGGCCGCCATCGCCAGCCTCGGCATGTACACCTTTATCGCCCCGCTGCTGGCCGACCCGGCCTACGGCGCGGTGCGCTCGGTCACCCCCTACCTGTGGGTCTGGGGCATCGGCGGCGTGCTGGGCAGCTTCCTGATCGGCCCGCTGGTGGACCGCATCAAGGGCCCGGTGCTGACCTTCGCCATCATGCTGATCCTCGCCGTGGCGCTGCTCGTGCTGCCGCTGGCCGCAGCCCTCAGCACCTGGCTGGTGATGCTGCCCATCGCCGTCTGGGGCGCGGTCGGCTGGGCGCTGCAGGTGCCGCAGAACAACGAGCTGATCCTGGCGCGCCAGGCCCAGGGCGACGGCAACCTGGCCATCGCCCTGAACGAGTCGGCGCTGTATCTGGGCAGCGCCATCGGCGCCGCGGCCGGTGGCTTCGTGCTGCTGTTGCAGCTGCCCACCTGGACCCTGGCCGCCAGCGCCGGTGGCGTAGCCGCCCTGGGCGCCCTGCTGCAGATCGTCAACCTGCGTCGCCAGCCGCGCTGGAACGGCGACGTGCAGGCCGAACCCTATAGCTGATGCATCGCCAGGAGGTGTGAGCATGGAGTTGCGCCATCTTCGCTGTTTCATCGCCGTCGCCGAAGAGCTGCACTTCGCCCGGGCGGCCGCGCGCCTGCACATCGAACAGTCGCCGCTCTCGCGGATCATCAAGGAGCTGGAGTACCGCCTGGGCGTGCAACTGTTCGAGCGCACCACGCGGCGCACCCGCCTGACCTGGGCCGGCCAGGTGCTGCTGGAGGAAGCGCGCCGGATCATGGCCGTGGTCGACCAGGCCAAGGCCAGCGTCAAGAGTGCTGCGGCCGGCTACCGCGGACGCATCCGCGTCGGGCTGTCCGACGGCATCCCCCAGGCACGCCTGGCCACCCTGCTCGCCCAGTGCCGCGAGGAAGAGCCGGAGGTGGAGATCTGCCTGGCGGAGGTCATCTTCGGCGAGCTGGTCAGAGGGCTGAACGACGACCTGTTCGACATCGGCCTGGCCCAATCCGCCGAAGTCGGCGACGGCCTGGTGGCCGAGCCGGTCTGGTTCGATCCGCTGGTGGTGGCGGTACCGGCCCGCCATCCCCTGCTGAGCCACCGCCACGTGCCGCTCGAGGAGGTGGTGCGTTACCCGCTGGTGCTCTGCGATCCCCAGGTCTGCGAAGGCTTCTGGCAACAACTGCAGCGCGTGCTGGGCAGCGTGAATACCCGGCTGACCATCGCCGATCGCGTACCGACCCTGGACCTGATGATGGCGCTGGTGGCGGCCGGCTACGGACTGGGCTTTTCCAGCCTGGCCAAGATCACCGGGCTCAACAACCCCGACGTGGTGGCCCGGCCGCTGGCCGGCTGCCCGGCGGTGCTGACCACCTACCTGGTGCGGCGCGAGGGCGAACCGTCCGGGCAACTGGCTCGGTTTATCGGGCGGCTGAACCCGGCCCAGGAACCAGCATTGCTGCCCGCACAAACATCACTCGAGGAGATCGCTTGATGAACAAGATTTCGTTGCTACTGAGCGCGCTGCTGTTGAGCGCGTGCGAAAAGCCTATGCCGTTCGAGTCGGCCGAGTTTCTCGCCGAGAACCCCAAGCGGCTCGAGGAGCTGCGTCTGCAGTGCCGGGCGGACCGATCCAAGCTGGGCGAAGCCCAATGCAATGCAGTGGGCGACGCCCAACGCATACGCTTTATGGGCAAGGGCACGCCCTACACCCCCTACCCCGTCAAGATCTTCTCAAGTCCCCTCCCTGACACTGGAGGCGGGCCTCGCTGAGGCAACCGTGAAGCACCCACCTTTTGATCCATAGACGCAGATATGCTAGATTTGACTCTACAGATCAAAATTGAGGCACCTGCCATGACAACCGCCAGCCAAGCCCAGAGCTTCTCGAAAAGCCAATGCGTGGCGGGCCTGCGTGCGGCGCTGAACATCTTGGACAAATGGAAGGCGTCCTGCGAGCAGGCCTGCCGCATCTTGCGCATCTCGCGCAGCACCTACACCCGCGCCAAACAACAGGACTCGGCGTGGTCGGTCAGCCTGGACCCCGATCAGATGCAACGCATCAGCTTCGTGCTGAACATCCACGCGGCACTACGCCTGGTGTTCGACAACCCGGAGAACGTCTACGGCTTTCCCGCGATGGAAAACCGCAACGAGTTCTTCAACGGGCGCGCCCCGCTGGAAGTCATGGCCCAGGGCGACATGATCTCGCTGTACGAGACGTTCCGGCGCATCGATACCCTGCGCGGTGCCCAGTGGTAAGGCTCGGCAGCCTCGCCGCCCTGGAGGGCGACAGCCTGCAGGCCTACCGCCTGGTCAACTCCAAGTTCCCGCCCATCGCCCTGTTCGATGACGTGGCCGACGCCGCGGACTTCGAGGTGCTCTACCAGCTTCAGGCACTGACCAACCCCAGGTTGCAGAACGAGCTTGGTCGCCTGGAACTGGTTCCCCGCGAGCAGATCCCGTTCGGTATTCCCGGATGCTCCTACGCCACCGCGCCCTTCACCCATGTGAACCCGGCGGGCTCGCGCTTCAGCAATGGCAGCTTCGGCGTGCTCTACCTGGCCGACAGGATGGACACCGCGATTGCCGAGGTGCGCCATCACCAGGAGCGCTATTGGTCGAAGGTGCCAGAGCTCAATTACGAGCGCTTCGTCTTCCGGGGGCTGACCTGTAGCTTCAACGATGCCGGGATGCGGGACGCGACCCTAGTGCCGCTGACAGATCCCATCTACGCCCCTGACGACTACACACACTCGCATCAACTGGGAAACGAAACCAAGCGCGCGGAATGCCCGGGCCTGCGCTACAACTCGGTCCGGTCACCGGGCAACGTCTGTTGGGCGCTGATGACCCCGAGGTCTGTGACCTCGATCATTCAGGCAGCTCATTTCGAGATGATCTGGAGCGGGCGGATTGTCAGCGTCAACCGGATTGCCACGCTGATGGCCGAATAGTTCCCGATGCCAAGGGTGAGCTCGATCAGCCGGCGGTCGCGTTTGATCGCGACTTGCCGATCGAAACCACAACCGGCAGAAAGCGGCCAGAAGTGGACGGTCAGCAACATCAATATCGTAGTCTGTCCCCGATTGTTCAGTGTCGGCAATACCTCTGCCGCTCGAATGATGCACACTGCTAGCTGCTATAACTAGTCGAGAACTGGCATACTGCCGGAAAATGGATATACCTATACGGCAAGTTTTGAAGTGTCATCTGCCACTGGCGCTAGCCGTAAGACAGTCAATAGCGAGAACATTATGACGCTTGACATCCGGGGAAGCATAAAGAACACCAAGCTCAGCACCAATCCGTATGTCGTATTTGAAGAGCTTCTTTCGAACGCAATAGACTCGTATCTAATTCGGAAAGCTAGTGATCCGCACGCCCCCGACATGCATGTCGAAGTTGAGGTAACCTTCGTTCCTGCCGGGCTTGATGAGAATCAGGAAGACATGATCGTTTCCTGCCAGGATAATGGCTGCGGCTTGGGAGATGAACAGCTTAAGGCCTTCCTAACGAAAGACACATCCTACAAAGATGATCTCTCAATTTCAGGAATTGGCCAGTGTAAAGGTGCTGGCCGGATTCAATTTTTCCATCATTTCTCAGAGCTATTGCTTGAGAGTACCTACCCAGATGAGAGTTCGTTCACCGAGCGAAAACTTCACTATTTGGAACCTCAGAAGCAAATTGAGGCCGAAAATTTCAGCTCGACCCCAGCTAACAGAGGGCGAACCGGGACACGTATCACACTGAAGCAACTTAAACCATTTGTGCACGCCAGGGTAATGCGTGGCGATGAATTAAGCTCTCTCTTCTCAGCCTCTGCCTTGAAGAAAAATGTTCTTTTAACATTCCTTCAGCGGCTGATCGGCCTTGACAGCAGTCTAGGTGAATTTGAAATCAACTTCAGTAGCCAGCATTGGAAGAAAGATGCTCAAAACTCCACGCTGAAGCGCTCCGACCTACCAAATGTAACGACTGTAGAGACAGTAACAGCCGAAGAGTACAATCCCGCAACCGGGGAGCGCGTGGCGGATCCTCAAAATTTTAAGATCTCCCACTACAAGCTCGATGCCAAGCTGTACGATCTTCCTAAGAACTCTATTGCGCTGTGCGCCAAATCCTCCCCGGTCAAAGATATTACATCGAGATACCTGCGCTCCAAAACTGAGCAGAATAATCCAGTAGGCGACTATCACCATATTATCCTGATAGAAAGCGATTATCTTGACCTGCGCGTAAATGAGCAGCGAGATGACTTTGAATGCATCGCCTCGGAATTTATGCCGGGCGACATGTTTTCGCCAGATGGCATTTCATACGCCGCCATCTACGACGCTATAGATCCAGTGATCCAGGAAATGGTCGTTCCTGCAGATTGGAAAAAAGAGACTGTCCTCAAAGTAGTTTCAAATCATTTTGGGATTAGCGAGGACATGCTGAGAGATACATCAACACGCATCGTCTATGGCGATACGCCTCTGGCCGTTGCCGAGCGCGTCTTAAAGAAATATCAAGAGCGAGTCATTGATGAGACCGCGGAGATCATGAGTCTCAAAGATGAGATCACCAGATCTGAGCCTGATTCCGACGACTTTAGGGAAAAGATCAACGAGTTGTCGTGGAAATACACCGCCTCGCTCAAAAATATTGATATGGCGAATTTATCCCAGCTCATCGTTCGCCGCGCCGCGATAGTCCAGATACTTGACTTGGCGTGCGGCAAAAACTTGGTGATGCAGAATGTCGATAGCGATGCGCGACGTAAGGACGAAAGAATAATTCACAGCATATTCTTCCCAATGCGAAAGGATAGCTCAGAGGTTTCCGACCACGATATCTGGCTTCTGAGCGAGGAGTATCATTATTATGATTATATCGCTTCAGACCTTCCACTCTCAAAACTCACTTGGGATGACGGTAGCAAAATATTTTCAGAGGACGTTGATCAAGAAATTCAGAACATACTTTTGAAGCGTGCCGATGAAAATGGTGGAAAGCGTCCTGATATTGCTATTTTCAGCAAGGAAGGATCAGCTATCATCGTAGAGTTTAAAGCGCCCGGCGTGCAGATGGACGAACATATCGGTGATCTTCAGGAATACGCCTATCTGCTGAACGCAAAGTCAGGTGGAAAGTTAAAGAAATTCTATGGATACCTAATAGGCGACAGTGTCAATACACTTCGGGTGGGCGGTAGCTGGACTAAATTTCCCATGGGCAACGGATGGTTCCTATCGAGTGCGCTGAACGACCCTGAAAGCGGGGTCAAGCTAGGCGAAACCTACTTCGAAATTTTGCACTTCAAGGACGTCATTGAGCGGGCTAAGAAAAGGATTGGTGTTTATCAAGGCAAGCTCAACCTTAAATTAGATTTTCAAGAGGAAGACTCTTAATCAACTCGCAACTAGGTTACAGGGAAAAGTGAGTCCGGCCATCCGTCCGGCTCACTCATACGATCATCTCACGCCTTCTAGGGATGGTCTGAAGAAGACTTCCTGATTTTGGCAAAATGCCCGGATTCAACCCGCTGAGTTTTCCGATGAAGCAAATGACCTTCGCCGATGCCGAGTACGCCGGCAAGCGCAAGCAGACCCGCAAAGAGTTGTTCCTGATCGAGATGGATCGGGTGGTGCCGTGGAAGGGCCTGATTGCTCTGATCGAGCCACACTAGCCGAAGGGTGAAGGCGGTCGTCCGGCCTATCCGCTGATGGCGATGCTGCGGGTGCATCTGATGCAGAACTGGTTCGGCTACAGCGATCCAGCGATGGAGGAGGCGCTGTACGAGACCACCATCCTGCGCCAGTTTGCCGAGCTGAGCCTGGTGCGCATTCCCGACGAGACCACCATCCTCAACTTCCGTCGCCTGCTGGAGAGGCATGAGTTGGCGGCAGGGATTCTGGCCGTGATCAATGGCTACCTGGGTGACCGGGGCCTGTCGCTGCGCCAGGGCACTATTGTTGATGCCACGCTGATTCATGCGCCGAGTTCGACCAAGAACAAAGATGGTAAGCGCGACCCGGAAATGCACCAGACGAAGAAGGGCAACCAGTACTACTTCGGCGCCAAAGCGCACATTGGCGCTGACGATGAATCAGGCTTGGTGCACAGCGTGGTGGTCACAGCGGCCAATGTCGCGGACGTCACGCAGGTGGACAAACTGCTACACGGCCAAGAGAACGTGGTGTGTGCCGACGCGGGTTACACCGGCGTCGAGAAACGTGCCGAGCATGAAGGTCGCCAGGTTATCTGGCAGATTGCCGCCCGTCGCAGTACTTACAAAAAGCACGGCAAACGCAGCCTGCTGTATCGGATGAAACGGTGTATCGAAAAGGCCAAGGCGCAGGTACGGGCCAAGGTCGAGCATCCGTTCCGGGTGATCAAGCGCCAGTTCGGTTACACCAAGGTGCGCTTCCGTGGCCTGGCCAAGAACACCGCCCAGCTCGTAACGCTGTTCGCCCTGTCGAACCTGTGGATGGCGCGCCGACAGTTGCTGGCCAACCCAGGAGAGGTGTGCCTGTAATGTGGGGAATAGCCGCGGCGAGGTGCTCGCGGCGGCTAAAAACACAGAAATGAGCGGGTGATCTGATCGTTTTTGATCGACTCTACGCTTTCAAAATCGGCGGGGGCTGAAGTCGGCCAGAAATACATGACTACTTCAGATCATCCCTAGCAGCACATTAGTCTTGCCGAATTTGAACGAGACATACCGACTCTCGGTGCTGAAGAAAACAAAAGGGATCGGAGTGAATAAAAATAAATCACTCCGACCCCTTTAGCTGCATCTATGCCCCCGACCAGTACAGCACTCGCATCAACTGGGGGCTAAACGAAGCAGCGGCGTATCCAGACCTGCGTTACAGCTTGGTTTGTTCACCCGGAAACGTCTGCTGGGCATTTATGACACCACGCTCCGTCACCTCAATAATCCAGGCCGCTCACTTCGAGATGATCTGGAGCGGGAAAATTGTCAGCTTCGACCGTATAACCTTGATGGCCTAATGATTCGTGAGGACCACGGACGTTACTTCAAGCTACCGGCAAGAAACTGCTGCAAGCGCCCGGAGCTCGGATTTCCCAACACTTCTTTCGGGCACCCACTTTCCTCTACCAGCCCCTTGTGCAGGAAGATCAGCTGGTTGGATACCTCGCGGGCGAAGCCCATTTCGTGGGTGACTACGACCATGGTGCGGCCTTCCACGGCCAGATCCTTCATCACTTTCAGCACCTCCCCAACCAGCTCTGGGTCCAAGGCCGAGGTGGGTTCGTCGAACAGCATCACCTCGGGCTCCACGGCTAGGGCACGAGCAATGGCCACACGCTGCTGCTCACCGCCAGACATGTGCGCCGGGTAGGCTTCCTTGCGATGGGCCACCCCTACCTTGGCCAGGTAGTGCTCGGCCTTCTCGATGGCTTCCTTCTTCGGCACGCCGAGCACATGCACCGGCGCCTCGATCACGTTCTCCAGGGCACTCATGTGCGACCACAGGTTGAAGTGCTGGAACACCATGGCCAGACGGGAACGCATGCGCTGCAGCTGCTTGGGATCGGTCGCCTTCAGGCCGCTGTCCTTGTTGCCCACGAGCTTGAGCTCTTCGCCATTGAGCAGGATCTTGCCGCCGTTGGGCTGCTCCAGCATGTTGATACAGCGCAAGAAGGTACTCTTGCCCGAGCCGCTGGAGCCGATGATGCTGATGACGTCACCCGCTTTCGCGGTCAGGGACACGCCCTTGAGAACTTCGTGTGTGCCATAGCTTTTATGCAGATTATCGATTTCGAGCTTGTACATTGGATGGTCTCGTGATGTCAGTCGCTGAACAGGCATCCCTGACGAGTTGGTTCAATGCCGGCCGCCTTGGCCAGTCACTGCATGAATTGAGCAAAACGCTTTAACTGGTCGATACCTTGATGGCATCAGGCCTTGCGCGGGACCAGGTAGGCCAGGTAGCGACGCTCGGCGGCCTTGAACAGGCGCACTAGAATAAAAGTCAGGCACAGATAGAACGCGCCGGCGGTGATGAAGGCCTCGAACGGCAGGTAGTACTGCGAATTCACGGTGCGCGCGGCGCCGGTGATGTCGATCAGGGTGACAATGGACGCCAGGCTGGTGGTGTGCAGCATCATGATGACTTCGTTGCTGTACTGCGGCAGCGCCCGGCGCAGGGCCGACGGAAGCAGGATGCGGCGATACAGCTTGACGCGGGACATGCCCATGGCCTTGGCTGCCTCGATCTCGCCATAGGGCGTGGCCTTGATGCTGCCGGCGAGGATTTCCGCGGTATAGGCGCTGGTGTTGATGGCAAAGGCCAGACAGGCGCAGAACGTCGCGTTGGACAGGTAGGGCCACATGGCGCTCTCGCGTACCCCCTCGAACTGGGCCAGGCCGTAGTAGATCAGGAACAACTGCACCAGCATCGGCGTGCCGCGGATCACGTAGGTGTAGAGCCAGGCCGGGAAGTTCACCCAAGGCTGCCTGGACACCCGCATCAGCGCCAGCGGAACGGCGCCGGCTAGGCCGAGAGCCAGGGAAAACGCCAGGAGCTTCAGGGTCACCAGCACGCCACCGACGTAGAGTGGCAGGCTCTGCCAGATCACGTTGTAGTCGAAAATCATAGTTCAGCCGCCTTAATGCCTACCGAGTAACGACGCTCCATGTAGCGCAGCGCCAGCAGGGAAACGCTGGTCAGCACGAGGTAGAGCGCGGCAACCGCGAGGTAGAAGGTGAAGGGTTCACGGGTCGCATCCGCTGCGCTCTTGGCCTTGAACATCATGTCCTGGAGGCCAACCACCGAGATCAGCGCGGTGGCCTTAGTCATTACCAGCCAGTTGTTGGTGAAGCCAGGGATCGCCAAGCGGATCATCTGCGGTACCAAGATGCGAAAGAACACCTTGAGCCCGCTCATGCCGTAGGCCAGACCAGCCTCTCCCTGCCCTTTCGGAATCGCCATGAAGGCACCCCGAAAGGTTTCCGAGAGGTACGCACCGAAGATGAAGCCGAGGGTGAAAACGCCGGACCAGAACGGATCCAGGTCGATGTAGTCCTTGTAGCCGACCATGGGCGCCACGACGTTCACGATCTGCTGGCCGCCATAGAAGATCAGCAGGATCAGCACCAGGTCGGGAACGCCGCGAATCACCGTGGCGTAGATCTCCCCCATCAGGGCCAGACACTTGGCGGGGGAAAGCCGGAAGGCCGCACCAATCAGTCCGAGCATTACTGCAAGGACTATGGAAGTAACGGCCAATAACAGTGTGAGCCAGGCACCCTCGAGTATTGTCGAGCCATAGCCGTTGAGCATGATCAGGTTCCTCATGCGGTGCGCCATTAGGCGCGTAATAAAGAGAGAATGCGCTTCTGTTTCAGAGAAGCAGGCATTACAGATGGTTAATCACCGCCTTTGATGCCAACGCGAAGTACCTGGCGTGAATCCGCTGGCAGCAACAAAACGCGCGGTGTTCGCGCCATCACCCTTGCGATAGCCAATCTCGGCATCTCAGCCGAAGCGTTCAGTGCTCGCTGTCGATGGACATATGCCGCGACACTATTCATCACCAGCCTTGCTCAGCCTGCTGGTGCGCCAGGCCATTTTCGTACTCTGACTTGCCCAGCAAACGTCAGCCGGGGAGATGTCCGGGGGCCAGGACTGTCGATTGGCAACGGCTTCGAGACAAATGGTGGCGCCGTCCTCGATCCAGCATACGAAGTACCCACCGCACCTGAGCGCGTGGTGGGTAATGGGGAGGATCAGCTCCAGCGACGAAGGCAACGACTCGAGCACCTCGTGTTGTTGGATCAGCGTGTAGAACCCGAAGGTCGTCCTTTCCCTCCCCAGAACGTCAAAGTCCATCAGGTCCCACCTCGTCCTCAGTACGCCAGCCATACCGAGTAGCTTCGCGAGGGCAAAGCGTTCCAGGGAGTCAAGGGCCATACTTACTCGCCGAAAATGTCGTAGGCGAAGTACTTCTTGCGAATCTCGTCGTACTTGCCATTGGCGCGAATCGTTGCCAGGGCGGTGTTGATCCGTTCGGCCAAGGGATCATGCTTGCGCACTGCGATGCCGGCCCCCATGCCAAAGTAATTCGCATCCCGGTAGTCGGGACCGACAAACTTGTAGGCCTTGCCTTCTGGCTTGCTCAGCAAGCCCGTGTCGATGGCGACGGAGCCTGCCAAGGTTGCGTCAAGACGACCGGCAAGCAGATCCAGGAATACTTCGTTCTGATTGCCATAGCGGACAATCTGGGCGCCCTTGGGCTCAAAGGTGTCGGTGGCGTAGCGGTCAAAATTGGTGGATCGCTGAACGCCAATCCGCTTGCCGGCGAGATCGCTGGGGATGTCCTGAATGCCGCTATCCTTGCGTACCGCTATTTTGGCTGGAAGGCGGTAGTAGCTGCTGGTGAAGTCGACCGACTTCAAGCGATCCGGCGTGATGGATACGGACGAAATGGCGGCATCAATTTTTCGGACCTTGAGGGCCGGGATCAGACCGTCGAACTCCATCTCCGTCCATTCACAACGGACTTTCAGTTCAGCGCAGATGGCTTCACCTATGTCGTAATCGAAACCTTCGATATGGTTGTCGGCAGTCTTATAGGCGAAGGGCGGGTACGCCGCTTCAATGCCCAAACGCAGATTTTCGGTCTCTGCTTGAGCCGCGCTGCACAGCCCGAAGAGGACCCCGAGGGTCGTTGCGATGAGAGTGATTTTGCGAGACATGGCTAACTCCAGTTGCGATGTTGTTGTTGGATGTACTGGGCGTGACCGCTTCATGTTGCAGCGGTCACGATGAGTTCCAGACGGATGTCCGGATCGTCGAAAGTTACTTGGCAGGTAGCGCGAGCAGGGGGGGAGCCCTCGTACCAGGTACTCCACTCCTCATTCACGGTGTCAAAGTCAGCCACCATGTCCTTGAGCCAGATCTGAGTGCTGAGCAGGCGTGATCGGTCACTACCTACCGAGGCGAGAAGATCGTCGAGCCGCGCCAGGACTTGGCGAACTTGGCTGCGGGTGTCCTGGCTGCAGTCAGCGGCCACTATTCCGCTAAGCCACGCGACTCCTTGGTGGACGACAACGCGGCTGAGTCTGGAATTGCTGTCGAAACGCTGAATAGAACTCATGGGGCCTCCGGATCGAGGTTGTGGCTGGGTTGACCGGCTAGTTGCGCCAACGTAATTGGCTTGAGCGGTGGCCGGATGCGGTAATAGCCCACGCCCGCTCGCGGCACTTGTCGCTGCTCGGCAATGGTCTCGGTCACGGTCAGGCCGCAGAGCCGGCCTTGGCATGGGCCCATGCCGCAACGGCCGAAGGCCTTGGTCTGATTGGGGCCCAGACAACCAAGACGGACATGGGCGCGCACCTGGCCGGCGGTTACCTCCTCGCAGCGGCAAACGATTACATCGTCCTGGGGGATGCGGTTTTCCTGACGCGGGCGGTACATCACATCCAAGAGCGGGCGTGCGGCGAGGCAGCGGGCCAGTGCCCGAAAATGGGGGCGTGCCAGACGGTCGCGGTGCCCTGCGCTTAGTTGTCGTAGCTGGGCAGCGATGGCGAGGGCTGCGAGATGCCCCTGCTCTCTGGCCGCCAGCGCCCCGCCTATAGCGCCGCCGTCGCCTGCGAGAAAGACACCAGGCAGGCTTGATTCACCCCAGTTGTCGCACTGGGCGCGCCAACAAAGCTGCTCTTCACTCCACTCGTGCGCCAGGCGCAGGGACCAACTGATCTGGGTGTTGGGCACTATGCCCTGATGAAGCAGAATCAGCTTGGCTGGTAGGCTGTGGCGGTTGCCACCGCAGGTAAAGCTGAGCGCTTCGGCGCATTGGTCCCCCTCTATGCGCAACGCGCTCGCTCCCCGGAAATGGGGAACTCTGGCGCGGCGCAGGGTAGCGAGAAGTGACAAACCCTTGAGCAGGTCACGCCAGCCAAGAAGTGCGCGGGGAATATGGCGCCAAGCGCGTAAGGTGTCGGCAAAACGGCTGGTGTCCACCAGCGCCGCCACTTGAATGCCAGCCCGCAGGTATTGCACGGCGAGCAGGTAGAGCAGCGGCCCGCCGCCAGCCAGCACCACAGGCCTGCTGGGCAAGAGAGCCGCACCTTTCAACAGGATCTGGCCGGCACCAGCAGTCATGACGCCCGGGAGTGTCCAGCCCGGAATCGGCATGGGACGCTCGTAGGCTCCGGTGGCGACTAGCAGTCGTCTCGCCTGGACGGTATGAGAACGGCCCTCGTGCAGATAGTGGACGTGCATATCCTGCTCGACTTGCCAGACCGAAGCGCCCGGAATGTACTGGGCGCCGCATCCCATGAATGTCGCAACAAGGTCGTTCCCCGCTTGATAGTCGGTACCGAGCACGGCCAAACGTCGAGAGTCGCTTTCGAGAATGCCCCGATAGATTTGTCCTCCAGGCCCTGGTTGTTCGTCGAGGACCATTACCGATAACCCGTGCCTACGAGCCTCGATGGCAGCACTCAGGCCTGCGGGCCCGGCCCCCAGAATCAACAGGTCGATGGTCTCAGGCATCTTCGTGACACTCCTTCGCAGGCATTTCGCTCAATGCCCGGGTGCCCTCTTGGCGGCGCACCTGCATGCCTTCGCTGACGATAGTCAGACAGGCCTGACAGTTGGGTACGCCGTTCACTTCGACTAGGCACTCGAAGCAAACACCCATCATGCAGTAGGGGGCCCTGGGTGCACCGCTGACGGGCGTGCTGCGTGTCCGTCCCACGTCGCTGGCAAGCAGAGCAGCTGCCAGGGTGAGTCCAGTCGGAACCTGAAAGGGTTTTCCTTCAAACTCGATCAGTACGTGCGGCCCATCGATGGGCATCCGCGTGAAAAGGGGATTAGTGGACATGGCGAATCTCGGTGGCAGAAGCGAAGCGGTCTAGGCCAAATGCCGCAATCTCGGGGAAGTTGCGTTCGCCGGTCACCCAGGACGCTAGATGCAGGGCATGAGCGGCTGCCAACGTGACACCGCTGTGGCAGCACAGCACATGAGCCCCGGGAGCCTTCGGCAGGTGCTGGTAGATGGGGGCACCATCTGGACTCATGACCCGCAGTGCGCCCCAGGCACGAACGAGGCGGACGTTCTCCAGGCGTGGGAAACAACGCACGGCGCGCTCCGCTATTTCGGCCATCACGGCAGTGCTAGTGCCGTCATCGAAGCCGACGTTTTCTGCCGAATCGCCCAATTGCACCGTTCCCTCATCGGTCTGGCGCACATAGGTGGTGGGATAGTTCAGGAACGGCTCGACCCGTTCCGTAACCAGAATCTGCCCCCGGCTAGGGCTCAGCGGCACATCGTGGCCGAGGGCGGCGCCCAATCTCCGGTTGCCAAGGCCGGCGGCCAGAACCAGCTTTTCGCAGCGCAATCTCTGGCCGCCGGCACTGAGCACAAAATCCTCGCCACTGGTATCAATGCCATCCACTTGGAGTCCGCTCAGGATGAGTACACCACGCAACTGGCATGCGCTGTACAGGGCGCGCAGCAGCTTCAGGGGATTTACATGGCCATCCATGGGCGAGAAGCAAGCCCCGACCACAGTCGGCCCAATGCCCGGCAAGCGCACGCGCAAAGCTGCCGGGTCGAGGATCTCGAAGGGGTAGTCGCCGCCCAGGGCATCACGCAGCCAATTTAGGCGCTGGGCCTCCTCGGCCAGTTCGGCCTCAGACAGGCAGAGTTGGAAGCCACCGGGCTGGCGCAACTGGACATCGATTCCGGTTTCGCTTTGCAGCAGCCTGGCCAGTTCCGGCCAATGCGCCACCGACTGGCGGGTCCAGCACGCGTAGGGGCTCATGCCGTAACCCTTGCCCTGCACCCAGAGCAGGCCAAAGTTGCCGCGAGAAGCGCGAAAGGCAGAGTCACCCTCGTCAATCACACAGACTGGCTGGCCTAGTCGAGCGAGACCGTAGGCGGTCGCCATGCCAACCAGGCCGCCGCCGACGATAATGGTCTGAACTTTATGCATAGCACTCGCCTCGTTTATGACCTGTGGCAATCGCTGCATGAAAGCCAGGTAAATTGCGGGTCATGTCGTAGTGCGAGTGATCCTACGGCGCTTTATCTGGAGCTGAAAAATGCTTTATTTTGGCTAGACCATGTTTTTTTGTTATGGACTTGTCGGACATGAACTTACGCCAACTGGAAGCCTTCCGAGCAGTCATCCTCGGGCAAACAGTGACACGAGCAGCAGAGATGCTGCACATCTCGCAACCTGCCGCCACACGACTGATCAGTGCATTGGAGGAGGACATCGGCTTTCCACTCTTCGAGCGGATCAAGGGCCGGCTGCAGCCGACGCCGGAGGCACTGGTTCTGTATGAGGAGGTGCAGCGTTCATTGCTGGGCGTGGAACGCATAGCTCGCACGGCGCGCGAAATTGGCAGCCTCGCACGTGGTTCGCTACGCATCGCCTGTGCGCCCGCGCTTGGCCTGTCATTCATGCCACGGGCGATCTGTGCCTTTGTCAAACAGCATGAGCAAGCGAGGATCAGCTTGGTGGTGCAATCCTCGACCGAAGTAGTAGACCAAGTGGTCGGACAGCGCTGTGATCTGGGCCTGATTGCCGAACCTCACGCCTTTCCCAGCCCTCGCGGCGAGTGCCTATTGCGCTCGCCGCTGGTTTGCGCGTTGCCTGCGGGCCATCACCTGCAGAGCAAAGCGGTTCTGGTGCCTGAGGACCTGGAGGACGAGGCCTTTATCTCCTACCCGCATGCGCTGGGCTCGCGGCAGCACATTGACGGTCTCTTCGCCGCGCATGGAGTGAACCGCCGACTGCAACTGGAGGCGCAGCTATCCGCAACCCTCTGCGCCCTTGTCGAGCAGGGGGGCGGTATCGCACTGGTCGATGCCATTACTGCGCTGGAAAACCGGAGCGAAGGCATCGTATTCCGCCCCTTTGAGCCGGCCATCGAAATGGACTTCAGCCTTTTGCTGCCCCCACAAAGCAGGCCCTCGCTCTTCCAGGAATGCTTCATGGAGCACTTGCGCGCCTTTGTTGCACAAGAAATTCCTGTACTCCATCAACCACTTCGATGATTCAGCACGTTGCCCCTACAAGGAAGCGCTAGATACAAGCTCGTAAAGGCCAGGGCGCAGGCCAAGGCCGAACATCCTCCGCGCAACGCCATGAGCTGCTGCTTCCTTCTCCTCAGCTACTGATCCACCACTGTTGTCACCTCGGTCCTAATCAGCCACGAAACGGTCTTTGACCCCTTCCCCACCAATGTCGAACCTCTCGCCCGCGGCACCTCTGCGTGCCGCGGGTTATGTCGGAGAGGTTGGGCTCAGGGATGCAAGCGACGACTGTGCTGTACGGCCAGGTGTTGGCGGTGTTGGCCATCACCCTGTGCGGGGTATGGAGTGCCACGCAGTGGACGGCGGCCGCGCTCGGCTATCAAGTGCGCCTGGGGGCGCCCTGGTTCGAGGTGCTGGGCACGCCGGTCTACCACCCCTGGCGCCTGTTCGAATGGTGGTTCGTCTTCGATGCCTACGCGCCGGAGGTGTTCAACGTCGGTGGCACCATCGCCGCCTGCAGCAGCCTGCTGGCGTTGGCGGTGGCCATCGGCATGGCCCTCTGGCGCGCCCGCCAGGCGCGGCGGGTCACCACCTATGGCTCGGCGCGCTGGGCCGAGGCGGATGAGGTGCGTCAGGCCGGACTGACCCGGCCGGCCGGCGTGTTCCTCGGCCTGTTCAATGAGCAGTACCTGCGCCACGAAGGCCCCGAGCATGTGCTGGCCTTCGCGCCGACGCGCTCGGGCAAGGGCGTCGGCCTGGTGGTGCCCACCCTGCTCGCCTGGCCGGCCTCGGCGGTGATTCACGACATCAAGGGCGAGAACTGGAGCCTGACCGCCGGCTGGCGCGCACGCTTCTCCCACTGCCTGCTGTTCAACCCCACCGATGCGGCCTCGGCGGCCTACAACCCGCTGCTCGAGGTGCGCCGCGGCACCCATGAGGTGCGCGATGTGCAGAACATCGCCGACATTCTGGTCGACCCGGAGGGCGCCCTGGAACGGCGCAACCATTGGGAGAAGACCAGCCATGCGCTGCTGGTCGGCGCCATCCTCCACGTGCTCTACGCCGGCCAGGACAAGACCCTGCGGGGCGTCGCCAACTTCCTCTCCGATCCGGCTTGCACCTTCGAGCTGACGCTGCAGCGGATGATGAGCACGCCCCACCTGGGCGACGGTCCCCATCCGGTGGTGGCCTCGGCCGCCCGGGAGGTGCTGAACAAGAGCGAGAACGAGCGCTCCGGCGTGCTGTCCACGGCCATGTCCTTCCTCGGCTTGTATCGCGACCCGACGGTGGCCGCGGTCACCTCGCGCTGCGACTGGCGCATCGCCGACCTGATCTCGGCAGAGCATCCGCTGTCGCTGTACCTGGTGGTGCCGCCCTCGGACATCAGCCGCACCAAGCCGCTGATCCGCCTGATCCTCAACCAGATCGGCCGGCGCCTGACCGAGTCCCTGGACGGCGCCGACGGCATTGAGCGCAAACACAAGCTGCTCTTGATGCTCGACGAGTTCCCGGCACTGGGGCGCCTGGATTTCTTCGAGTCGGCCCTGGCCTTCATGGCCGGCTATGGGCTGCGCGCCTTCCTGATTTCGCAGTCGCTCAACCAGATCGACAAGGCCTACGGCCAGAACCACTCGATCCTCGACAACTGCCATGTGCGGGTGACCTTCGCCACCAACGACGAGCGCACCGCCAAGCGCATCTCCGAGACCCTGGGCACCGCCACCGAGCTGCGCGCGCAGCGCAACTACGCCGGCCACCGCCTGGCTCCCTGGCTCGGCCATCTGATGGTGTCGCGCCAGGAGACGGCGCGGCCGCTGCTGACCCCGGGCGAGGTGATGCAGCTGCCCAGCGACGAGGCCGTGGTGATGCTCTCCGGCCACGCGCCGATCCGGGCGAAGAAGCTGCGCTACTTCAGCGACGCCAACTTCCGCCGCCGACTGCTGCCGGCACCGCAGCTGCAG
This sequence comes from Pseudomonas benzenivorans, assembly GCF_033547155.1. Taxonomy (GTDB): domain Bacteria; phylum Pseudomonadota; class Gammaproteobacteria; order Pseudomonadales; family Pseudomonadaceae; genus Aquipseudomonas; species Aquipseudomonas benzenivorans_B. The sequence continues at coordinate 1,167,059 of NZ_CP137892.1, read as the reverse complement.
CCCGGCCGCTATGCCGATGCCCCGGCGCCACGGGCGGACGACTGGAGCGGCCTGGCCGTGCCAGCGGCCGCTGACGCATCGGCGGCTGGCCTGGCCGACGCCGAGTCCGTCGAGGACGGCGGCCCCCGCCGCGAGCCAGAGTTGGCGCAGAGCGTGCCGTTGCCGGAGCACGACGAGCCGGCCGGCGACCTGCTGCTGCTCGACGAGGACGACGTCCCGCCCCCCTTTCCCAGCCAGCCCGATCCGCGCCTGCAACGCGCGGCGCGGCTGGCTGCCCTCGACCCTGACGACGGAATAGCCCTATGAGCCGAGCCCGCCTGAACCTGTTCATCCAACCCGAGCACGCCAAGCGCCTGAACGAACTGGCGATCAGCAAGGGCGTGTCGAAGTCCTCGATCATCGCCGCGGCGCTGGCGGCCTGGCTGTCGCCGGAGTCCGGCGAGCGGCGCGAGGTGGCCATGGCCAAGCGCCTGGACCGGCTGTCGCGGCAGTTCGAGCGGCTGGAGCGCGACCAGCACATCCTGATCGAGACCCTCGCCCTCTACGTGCGCTACTACCTCACCGTCAGCACGCCGGTGCCCGAGGCGCACCAGGAAGCGGCCAGGGCCCAGGGCAAGCTGCGCTTCGGCCAGTTCGTCGAGCAGTTGGGCCGTCACCTGCAGCGCGGGCGTAGCCTGGTCAGGGAGGTGTACGAGGAGGCTCAGCCAGAGGCTCGGGCCACGGGAGAGCGTCCATGACCGCCTCCTCGGTAATAAGCGCAGCGGCGGCTTCCCTGGATCGCCGCACGCGCATGCTGCGTACGGCCATGGGCCCGCTGATCGCCGCGGCCCTGGACGACCCGGACGTGGTCGAGGTGCTGCTCAACCCCGACGGCGCGCTCTGGCTCGACCGCCTCTCCAGCGGCCGAACCCGGCTGGGCAGCCTGCCGGCCGCCGACGGCGAACGGATCATCCGCCTGGTCGCCGCCCACATCGGCGCCGAGGTGCACCGCGGCCAGCCGCTGCTCAGCGCCGAGTTGCCGGAGCGCGGCGAGCGCTTCGAAGGCGTGCTGCCGCCGGTGGCCGCCGGGCCGACCTTCGCCCTGCGCAAGCGCGCCGTCGGGGTGATTCCCCTGGCGCAGTACGTGGCCGACGGCATCCTCAGCTACGGACAGGCCGAGTACCTGCGCGACGCCGTGCGCGACCGGCGGAACATCCTGGTCGCCGGCGGAACCAGCAGCGGCAAGACCACCCTGGCCAACGCCCTGCTCGCCGAGGTGGCCGGCAGCGGCGACCGCGTGCTGGTACTCGAGGACACGGTCGAGCTGCAGTGCCCGGCCCTCGACCACGTTGCCCTGCGCACCAAGCCCGGGGTGGTGAGCATGGCCGACCTGGTGCGCAGCACACTGCGCCTGCGCCCCGACCGGGTGGTGGTCGGCGAGGTGCGCGGCGGCGAGGCCCTCGACCTGGTCAAGGCCTGGGGCACCGGCCACCCCGGCGGCATCGCCACCATCCATGCCGGCTCCGCCCAAGGCGCCCTGCTGCGCCTGGAGCAACTGATCCTCGAGGTCGCCCTGGCGGCGCCGCGGGCGCTGATCGCCGAGGCAGTCAATCTCGTGGTGTTCCTCGCCGGCCGTGGGCGCGCCCGCCAGGTCCAGCAGATCGCCCGGGTCGTCGGTCACGATCCGCGCGGCTATCGCCTGCAGCCCATCGACACCCTCGACCACCTCCCTGCCCTCCCCACTGCCTCAGGAGATCAACCATGAGTCCCCTCCACTCCCGCGTCGCTGTTCGCCAACGCACGGCCCGCGCCCTGCTGCTGGGCGCCCTGCTGCTGAGTACTGCCCTGCCGGCGTTCGCCGCCGGCTCCGGCATGCCCTGGGAAGGGCCGCTGCAGTCGATCCTCGACTCGGTGCAAGGCCCGGTGGCGCGCATCGTCGCGGTGATCATCATCATTACCACCGGCCTGACCCTGGCCTTCGGCGACACCAGCGGCGGCTTCCGCAAGCTGATCCAGATCGTCTTCGGCCTGTCGATCGCCTTCGCCGCCTCCTCGTTCTTCCTCAGTTTCTTCAGCTTCGCCGGTGGGGCATTGATCGCATGAACGGCGCCCGTGAACTCCTCCCCGGTTTCGAGGTGCCGCTGCACCGCTCCCTGGCCGAACCGATCCTGCTCGGCGGCGCGCCGCGCAACGTGGCCATCCTCAACGGCACCCTGGCGGCCGTGGTCGGCCTGGGTCTGCAACTCTGGCTGCCGGGCCTGGCGCTCTGGCTGGTCGGCCACTCGCTGGCGGTATGGGGCGCCCGACTGGATCCGCAGTTCCTGCAGGTGTTCGCCCGGCATATCAAGCAGCCCCCGCTGCTGGATGTGTGAGGAGCGCCGCCATGCTGAACCTCACCGAATACCAACGCCGTCCCGCCCAGCTCGCCGACTGGCTGCCCTGGGCCGGCCTGGTCGCCCCGGGCGTGGTGCTGAACAAGGACGGCGCCTTCCAGCGCACCCTGCGCTTTCGTGGGCCAGACCTGGACAGCGCCACCCAGGGCGAACTGCTGACCACCACGGCGCGCCTTAACAACGCCCTGCGCCGCCTCGGTTCCGGCTGGGCGTTGTTCATCGAAGCTGAACGCCTGGCCGCCGCCGACTACCCGGACAGCCACTTTCCCGAGCCGCTGTCCTGGCTGGTGGACGAGGAGCGGCGTGCGACCTTCGCGGCCCAGGGCCGCCACTTCGAGAGCCGCTATCACCTGACGCTGCTCTACCTGCCGCCGGAAGAGTCGCGCGCCCGCGCCGCCGGCCTGCTCTATGAGCACCGGGCCCTGCGTGGTGTCGACTGGCGCGAGCGGCTGGCCGCCTTCGTCGCCGAGAGCGAGCGCTTCTTCGACCTGCTCGACGGGGTGATGCCGGAGCTCGCCTGGCTCGACGACAGCCAGACGCTGAGCTACCTGCACGCCACGGTGTCGACCCACCGCCAGCGGATCGCCGTGCCGGAGGTGCCCTTCCACCTCGATGCCCTGCTCGCCGACTGCCCGCTGACCACCGGCCTGGCGCCGCGTCTGGGCGAGCAGCACTTGCGCGTGCTGACGGTACGCGGTTTTCCCACCTCGACCTGGCCGGGTGTGCTGGACGATCTCAACCGCCTGGGCTTCGCCTATCGCTGGTCGACCCGTTTCATTTGCCTGGACAAGGACGAGGCGGAGAAGGAACTGCTGCGCCTGCGCCGCCAGTGGTTCGCCAAACGCAAAGGCGTATTGGCGCTGCTGCGCGAGGCGATCTTCCAGCAGGAAAGCCCGCTGCTCGACAGCGACGCAACAAACAAGGCCGGCGATGCCGATGCGGCGCTGCAGGAGCTGGGCGCCGACCAGGTGGCCTTCGGCTATGTGACGGCCACGGTGACGGTAAGCGACCATGATGCCCAGGTCGCCGAGGAGAATCTGCGCCGGGTCGAGCGGGTGATCCAGGGCCGCGGCTTCGTCACCCTCGCCGAGAGCCTCAACGCGGTGGAGGCCTGGCTGTCGTCGATTCCCGGCAACGCCTACGCCAACGTGCGCCAGCCGCTGGTCTCGACCCTCAACCTGGCCCACCTGCTGCCGGTCTCGGCGGTCTGGGCCGGGCCGGCGCGCAACGCGCACCTGGATGGCCCGCCGCTGGTGGTGACCCGCACCGACGGGGCAACGCCGTTCCGCCTGGTCACCCACGTCGGCGACGTCGGCCACACCCTGGTGGCCGGCCCCACTGGCATGGGCAAGTCAGTGCTGCTGGCGACCCTGGCCCTGCAGTTTCGCCGCTACCCGGGCTCGCGCCTGTTCCTCTTCGACATGGGGCGTTCGCTGCGCGCAACGGTGCTGGGCCTGGGCGGCGAGCACTACGACCTGGGCGGCGATGGCGAGTTGGCCTTCCAGCCCCTGGCGCGCATCGACCAGCCCGGCTACCGCGCCTGGGCCGCCGAGTGGCTGGAGGCGCGTCTGCTGAGCGAAGGCGTGGCCGTCGGCCCCGAGCAGAAGGCCGCGCTGTGGACCGCCCTGGACAGCCTCGCCGGCGCACCCGTGGCGCAGCGCACCTTGACCGGCCTGTCCGTGCTGCTGCAGGACAATGCCCTGCGCCAGGCTCTGCAGCCCTACGTGCTGGGCGGTGCCCATGGCCGCCTGCTGGATGCCGACCTGGACCGCCTGGGGACGGCCGACGTGCAGTGCTTCGAGATGGAAGATCTGATGCACAGCAAGGCGGCGGTGGCTGCCGTGCTGAGCTACCTGTTCGCCCGTTTCGAGGAGCGCTTCGACGGCGCACCGACCCTGCTGATCCTCGACGAGGCCTGGCTGTTCCTCGACGACCCGCTGTTCGCCGCGCGCATCCGCCAGTGGCTCAAGACCCTGCGCAAGAAGAACGTCAGCGTGATCTTCGCCACCCAATCCCTGGCCGACATCCAGGACTCGAGTATCGCCGCAGCGATCATCGAGAGCTGCGCCAGCCGCCTCTTCCTGCCCAACCCCCAGGCCGGCGAGCCGCAGATCCGCGGCATCTACCAGGGCTTCGGCCTCAATGACCGGCAGCTTGAGATCATCGCCCAGGCCACGCCCAAGCGCGATTACTACTACCAGTCACGCCTGGGCAACCGCCTGTTCGACCTCGACCTGGGGCCGGTCGCACTGGCCTTCGCCGCCTCCGCCAGCCCGGCCGAGCAGCGCGAGATCGACCGGATCCTGCAGGAGTCGGGTGCGGCGGGTTTTGCCGCCGCCTGGCTGCGTCACCGCGGCCTGGACTGGGCCGCCGAGCTGCTCGCATCCCATATCCCGCAACACAAGGAGTGCTCGCCATGAAGTTGCCTATCCGTCTTTCACCTGTCGTCACGCTGCTGGCCCTGGGGCTGCTGGCCTTGCAACCGGCCAGTGCCGTCACCGTGATCGACCCGACCAACCTGGTGCAGAACACCCTCACCGCGGTGCGCACCCTGGAACTGATCAACAACCAGGTCAGCCAGCTGCAGAACGAAAGCCAGATGCTGGTCAACCAGGCCCGCCACCTGGCGCGGCTGGACTACAACGTGGTCAATCGCCTGCGCGTGACCCTGGCCAGCACCGAACGGCTGCTGGCCGAGGCCCAGGGCCTGGCCTTCGAGGTGCAGCGCCTGGACCGGGAGTTCGCCCGCCTCTATCCCGCCGAATATGCACACGACACCAGCGGCCAGCGCATGGCCCAGGAGGCACGCGAACGCTGGCGGCAGGGCCTCGACGGCCTGCACACCGCCATGCGCGTGCAGGCCCAGGTCGCGCAGAACCTGGCCCAGGACGAGAGCGTACTGGCCGACTTGGTCAACCAGAGCCAGGCCGCCGGCGGCGCCCTGCAGGCGGCCCAGGCCACCAACCAGCTGCTGGCCCTGCAGGCCAAGCAGTCGATCCAGGCCCAGCAGCTGCAGATCACCCAGAACCGTGCGATCGCCCTGGAGCTGGCCCGCCAGGCCGCGGCCGCCGAGGAGGCACGCGAACTGCGCCGGCGTTTCATGGGCAGCGGCACGCCCTATACCCCCTACCCCGTGCAGTTCTATCGGTAGGGAGTGCGGACGATGAGAGTGTTGATCCTGAGTTCGGTGCTTCTCGGGCTGGCAGCTTGCGACCAGGACGTCGAGATCGCCGGCGAACAGGCCACATCGTTGAGCGAGCGCTTCTACTCCGGCTGCGCGCGACCGGGTGAGTTTCGCCGCGCCGCGGAGTTGCCGGCCATTCCGCCGAGTTTCGACGAGGCCGTGCCATGAACGACGTCAGCGTGATCGACCGCTTCCTCGCGGTGTTCGGTCAGTACATCGACTCGGGCTTCGGCCTGCTCGGCGGCGAGGTGGCCTTTCTCAGCCTGACCCTGGTGGCCATCGACATGACCCTGGCCGGGCTGTTCTGGGCCATGGGCGGCGAGGACGTCAGCACCCGGCTGATCAAGAAGACCCTCTACGTCGGCGCCTTCGCCTTCCTCATCGGCAACTTCAACGCACTGGCGAAGATCATCTTCCACTCCTTCGCCGGATTAGGGTTACTGGCGGCAGGATCCGCGCTAAGCCCCGCCGAATTCCTGAAACCAGGACGGCTGGCCGCTATCGGCATCGATGCCGGAGCCCCGCTGCTCGAGCAGATCAGCATGCTCAGCGGATTTCCGGAAGTCTTCGAAAACTTGCACAGCATCCTGGTGCTGTTCCTGGCCTGGCTGGTGGTGATCGTCAGTTTCTTCTTCCTGGCCATTCAGCTGTTCGTCACCCTGGTCGAGTTCAAGCTGACCACGCTGGCCGGCTTCGTTCTGGTGCCCTTCGCCCTGTGGAACAAGACCGCCTTCCTCGCCGAGAAGGTGCTGGGCAACGTGGTGGCCTCCGGCATCAAGGTGTTGGTTCTGGCGGTGATCGTCGGCATCGGCAGCGGGCTGTTCGCCGAGTTCCAGACACTGCCGGACGAACCCTCCATCGACCACGCCCTGGCGGTCATGCTCGCCGCCCTGGCGTTGCTCGGCCTGGGCATCTTCGGCCCGGGCATCGCCACTGGCCTGGTCTCCGGCGCACCGCAACTCGGAGCCGGTGCCGCGGCCGGTACCGCCCTCGCGGCTACCGGCATGGCCGCGGGCGCCACCGCGGTGGCGGCGGGCGTCGGCGGCGCCGTGCTGGCCGGCGCCCGTATGGCCCCCGCTGCGTCGCGTCTGGCCATGGGCGGCGCCAAGCCCCTGGCCGCGGGTATGACGCCAGATGCGGCAGCGCCTGCTGCAACTGGCGCCAGTGTAACGGCGTCTGCCGGTCCATCGACTGCCCCCAACAAGCCGCCCGACTGGGCCAGGCGCCTGCAGCGCAAACAACAGCTCAACCAAGCCGCCACCACCGTCGCCCACAGCCTGCGCGGTGGAGATGGCGGTGGCTCATCCCCCGGGCCGCAGGTGCGCGACCCCTCGAACACGTAAAGGAGAACGAGGATGAGATTCAAACGTCCACGGGTGCGCTACGGCGACAGCCCGCAACCGACTACGCCCTACCAGGCGGCGGCCCAGGTCTGGGATCGACGCCTGGGCAGCAGCCTGGCGCAGGCGCGCAACTGGCGGCTTATGGCCTTCGGCTGCCTGGGCCTGGCCCTGCTGATGGCCGGCGGGCTGCTCTGGCACGCGGCCCAGTCGACGGTCACGCCCTATGTGGTGGAGGTCGACCAGCTCGGCCAGGTGCGCGCCGTTGGCGAGGCGGCCAGCCCCTACCAGCCCCAGGATGCGCAGATCGCCCACCACCTGGCGCGCTTCATCGAGCTGGTGCGCGGCCTGTCCATCGACCCGGTGGTGGTGCGGCAGAACTGGCTGGAGGCCTATCACTTCACCACCGACCGCGGCGCCGCCACCCTCAACGACTACGCCCGCACCCACGATCCTTTCGCCCGGGTCGGCAAGGAGTCGGTGACGGTCGAGGTCACCAGCGTGGTGCGGGCCAGCGACAGCTCGTTCCAGGTGCGCTGGATCGAGCGCCGTTTCGTCAACGGTGCGGCCGCCGGCCTGGAGCGCTGGACGGCGCTGATCGCCCTGGTGCTGCAGCCACCGCGCACCGAGGAGAAGCTGCGCCGCAACCCGCTGGGAATCTACGTCAACGGCTTGTCCTGGAGCCGTGAGCTGGACACTACGCAAGGAGCGCAAACGCCATGAAAACCTCAGCCTACCGCTACGCCTCCCCTCTTCTACTGGCCCTGCTGGCCGGCTGCGCCAGCCACGAGCCGCCGGTGATCGCCCTGGACGAACCTGTTCAGGCACAGCCCCTGCCGGAGCCGCCCACGCCCATCGAGGTGGTGGCCGTACCCAAGCCCCTGGCCCTGCCGGCGCAGCTCAAGCCGCTGCCGGATCCCCAGGCGGGAAAGCCGGTCCAGGAGCCGGCCGATGAGCGCGTGCGCGTCTCCCGGGCCAACCGCGACGCGCGGGTCGCGCCGACTCGGGAGGGCTACGTCAACGCCATCCAGGTCTGGCCCTACTCGGAGGGCGCTCTGTATCAGCTGTACACCAGTCCGGGCCGGGTCACCGCGATCAACCTGCAGGCCGGCGAGGAGCTGGTCACCGTGGCCGCCGGCGACACCGTGCGCTGGATCGTCGGCGACACCTCCAGCGGCAGCGGCGAGGCGTTGCGGGTCAGCGTACTAGTCAAGCCGACCCGGGTCGATCTCAAGACCAATCTGGTCATCACCACCACGCGGCGCACCTACCTGATCGAGCTGACCTCCACCGAGAAAGCCTGGATGGCCTCGGCGTCCTGGGACTACCCCAAAGACCGCCTGCTCGCCCTGCAGCGCCGCGCCAGCGCCGCCCAGGCGGCCGCGCCGGTGGATGCCGGCCTGACGTTGGAACAGCTGCGTTTTCGTTATGCGATCAGTGGCAGCAATCCGCCGTGGCAGCCGCTACGCGCCTTCGACGACGGCCGCAAGGTGTATATCCAGTTCCCGGCCGGCATCGCCCAGGGTGAGTTACCGCCGCTGTTCGTGGTCGGCCCGCAGGGCGACGGGCAACTGGTCAACTACCGCTTCCGCTCGCCCTACTACATCGTCGACCGGCTGTTCGGTGCGGCCGAGTTGCGCCTGGGCGCCGACAAAGGCGACGTGGTGCGGATCGAGCGTACCGATGGCGTGGCACGGAGACACTGAACATGAGCACTACGCAGGACATCCAAATCGGGGGATCGGAGCCGCATCCCAAGGAGGCACCGGAGGCGCTGGAGCTGCGTGCGCAACCGCGCCCGGTCACTCGCCTCAATCCGCGCATGCTGGCGCTGCTCGCCGGCGGCTTGGCCGCTGCGGTGCTCGGCGCCCTGCTCTGGTCGCTGCAACCGCAGCCGCGCCGCCAGGGCACGGCGCCACAGGAGCTGTACAACGTCGACCGAGTGGCGCGCTCCGAGGGCCTGGAGCAGTTGCCGGCGGACTACTCGCAGTTGCCGCCACCGGCCGCGCCGGAAATACCGCAGCTGGGCCCACCGCTGCCCGGCGACCTGGGCGGCCCGATCCTCAGGGCCGAACAGCAGGTGCAGGGTTACGACTACCGTCAAGCCGGTCCCGACCCGGCCGAGGCCGAACGCATGGCCAGGCTCAAGGAGACTGAGGAGGCGGCGTTGTCTTCGGTGTTCTTCCAGACCGGCAGTGCACGGAAGTCGAACGTCGCATCCGGCGGCGGCGCCCAACCCGATCCCATTATCCCGGGTATGGCCTCGTCAGGCGCGGTAGCCGCAACTGCAGGAACACCAACCCAGCAGGAGCGGAACGAGGCGTTTCTCAGTAAATCCGTAAATGCACAAATCCGTAATTCAGGATCTCTGCAAATGCCCGAGTCGCCCTACCAGGTGATGGCCGGCACCGTCATTGCGGCGGCGCTGGTCACCGGCATCAAGTCGGACCTGCCCGGCGATGTCATCGCCACGGTGACAGAGCCGGTCTATGACAGCGCCACCGGCCAACATGTGCTGATCCCCCAGGGCTCGCGCCTGCTCGGGCGCTACAACAGCCAGGTGAGCTACGGGCAGAGTCGTGTGCAGGTGGTGTGGCAGCGGGTGATCCTGCCGGACACCTCCTCCTTCCAGCTCGACAACCTGGTCGGCAGCGACACCGCCGGTTACGCAGGCCTGGAGGATGGCGTCGACTGGCACTGGGATCGACTCGTCGCCGGCGCGGCCATGACCAGCCTGCTGGGCATCGGTGCCGAGCTGGCGGCACCGACCAGTCGCACCGACGGCGACCGCATCATCATCGCCGGACGCGACAGCCTGCAGGACACGGTGAACCAGATCGGCCAGGAGGTCACCCGCCGCAATCTCGATATCCAACCCACGCTGACCCAGCGCCCCGGCTTGCCCCTACGGGTGATCGTCAACCGCGACCTGGCCCTGCGCCCCTACCAGTCCTTCTCCACTCAACAAAGGAACCCGCAATGAGCACGCCCAAGCTGCGCCTCGGCCCTTTGCCGAAAATCGAGAGCCTGAAGCTGACCTTCACTTGCCCCGCCAGCCTGAAGGCCGACCTCGAGCGCTACGCGGCGCTGCACTCGCGAACCTATGGCGAAGAGGTCGATGCCCTGACGCTCATTCCGCACATGCTGGAGGCCTTCATGGCCAGGGATCGGGCGTTCAGGAGAGCCAATCCCGGTGTAAGCAGCTGACACTATCCGCGCCCGATCTTCTCGAATGCATCTAATAGCTGGGCGAGGTCGGCGGATCGTTTTGAAGCTGATCGTGACGCAAGGTTTTGCAGCTTTCGCTTCACCGCCGGGAGATCGGCTGCCTGCGGCAGATTGATCAAGTTGAAGTCTGGACTTTCCGCCTCGATAGACTCCAGAAATGCCCTCGACTGCGGCGTAAGCCATCCGGCTATCCGCCGAAGAAGCCTGGCACGGTATTCCAGCAGTATCTCTGCACTGACTGGTACAGCAGTCATCCCGCGGAAATGGGCCTCGTAGATCGCGGCGAACTCCTTGGGCTCATTTGGAACCAGCATCTCCCAGGCGGGTTTCGGACTACAGGTCATGTAGATCAGGAAGGTTCGCCACAGTCGCTCGTCTGTGCGCGGGTCCTCCAGGAGCAAACCAATATCGAAGAGGTCGCGCGGGTGCTGCCTCGACAATGCGGCTGCCATTTTCCCCGCGTACAAGTCCGCAAAGTCGAGCACCTGGATCGAGGCAAAGCCAAAGGTTTCCTGAACCTGCCGCTGAACGACCATCGTCCGTATTGGATGCACAGAACCACGCATAACCGGGGTCGTTTCAATCTGCACCCGGGCTCGACCACGAGTCACTATCAGCCGGTTTATGAGGCCACCTTTCTCGGGCGCAGATGTTTGCACTTGTAGCCTTAATGGCGCAGAGCCAAGCACCGCCGCCAGTCCTGCTAACGCATCGGAAATCTGGCTGGCATCCAGCGCATACTCCTGCGTCGGTAGCCAGGTCAGGTCAATGTCCACGGACAGCCTGGGCAAGTCATGCTCGAACAGGTTGATCGCGGTACCGCCCTTGAGAGCAAAGCGCGATTCCTTTGCCAAGCTCGGCAGAATATCCACCAGCAACTGGACGCGGTCGGTGTAACGTCTATCCCAAGTGCTCATCCAAATCCGCCGGCAAGGTTATTAGGTAGGTGGAGTTCAAATGACCATCGGGAACCAGGCAGCGCTTTCCCTTCCCGAGATATACGTCCTCCAGCGAGACATGGTCCATCCACGCATGCTGGTGACGCTCTGCTAATGCCAGGAACAAGCGCTTGGCTTTTATGCTGGTGCAGTGGCGCAGCAGCATGCTTACCCTCTGGGGACGAAGGGTGTCAGCACCCTGCATGAGCGCATCAACTTCGTAAACGAGCGATGCGTCTGACACGCCGTCGCAAAGCTCGAGAAGCGCGCGCTCAGGCGTTGCGATGACAATACGGCCACGATCGCCATCGGCCTCTATCCACTCAAGCCCTAGATTTCGAAGGGCTTCGTCAGTCATATCGGCCTTGAATGACAACACCGTCAGGTTGAACGGGCTCTTGCCGCACAGCACCACTTCAGCCTTCAGCGGAAGCTTTCCCGCCCACGCGGGGAGGCTTCCAGGGCCATATAAAGTGACGGTCTCACTCTCGCCCAGTCGCAGGTAATGCTCGTGCCCATGCCAGGCCAGGGCAAAGCGCCCGCCAATATGCAGCGGTAATCGCTCTCCTTCTTGCAGCGCCCTCACGACGGCAGGCCAAGTGAGTCGTCCGCCTCGTCGCTGATAGACGCCGCGTGCAGGTGACTCCAGCCAGCCACTCGCGATGTATCGCGCTACCAGGCTGCTGCTATAGCCATGAGCCCTCAACCAGCCACTGGAGACCAGGTCGCTGTCGCCGAGCCCAGCCAGCAAGGAGTTTAGCTTTTCAGATTTTTGCGCACTCATAGTGATCGAAATACATGTTTCATAAACCACATACAAGAACCAGGTTTAAAAATATAAAAAAATAGTCACTTTGGTTGAGCATTTTCTTATTTTTGTAAACCACCCCCAGGATGCGCCGCTGGTTTCGAGCTCCGTCAGAAAAAGATTATGGTGGCCCTCAAAAGCGCTCCTGGCGCTCCTGAGCCACCTCCATTCCAGCAGCGGCTGCTACGCCCATCTACGACGCAAGTGGTTTGCCACTCGAATCGCTGCCCATAACCTGAAACCTCTGGAATGGTGGGACGGCATGGAGCAATGAAGACGAGCAATTTGCTGATGACACAGTGCGGTGGGCAAGCGGTTGCACCTGCCAGTCGACAGGTCGAGTCATCCTCGGTCGCAGGCGGGTTGGATAGGTTCCTACGCGAGGCCGAAGTACTGGAAGTCACCAGCCTGGCGCGCTCGACGCTGTGGCGGGAGGTGAAGGCCAAGCGCTTCCCGAGTCCGGTACCCATCACCCCTGGACGGGTCGGTTGGCGAGCTTCGGAAGTGGTCCGCTGGCAGCAGAGTCCGACTGAATGGAAACCTCAGGGGGCCGCGTAAGCGGCCCTCAGCTTTTCGGGCCGATCACGTTCTTTTCCAGCCAGCTGGCCCATCGATCCAAACCGCGCTTCTTCTCCTTGAAGTAGTCGTAACGGTCATAGTGCTTAGCAGACACGTCATTGAATGCATGCCCCTGGATTCGGTCCCGCAATTGCTTATCCAGTCCAGCCAACCCCATCAGCGTCTTGCAGGTGCGACGCAGATCGCGAAGGGTGAACGGTGCGTCGAACTTATCGGTGTGTCGGCCGTAGAGTTTGGTCACCGCGCGCGACAGCGACTGCACATTGAGCGGCTGCCCCTCAACCTTGCCCTGGAACGGATAGGCACTTGTCTCACTGATCGCATCCATGACCTTGAGGCTCTCTTTCATCAGCTTGTTCAGCGGCACCACGTGCAGAGTGCGCTCCCCCTCGACTCCCTTCTTGCTACGAATAGTGAAATGGTCAGCCTGATATAGCGTGCGCTCGGACTGCAGCAACTGCTCCGGCCGCTGACCGCCAGCGGCGATCAGAAACTTCAGCAGCTCGGCCGTGGTAATGGAGAGGTGTTCGGGCAGCAGGTTCCACAATGTCGCCAGCTCTTTGACCGACAGCGCACGATCGCCCGGCTGTTCCCAGTCGGCTTGCACCGGGATGCTGGCCACCGGGTTACTGTGCAACCCGAAACGCACGTCGTCCTTCAGATAGCTACGCGGGTTGTATTCCTGGCGCATGGCGAACTGAAATGCGGCATGCAGGCGCGAACGTAGGCGGTTGGTTTGGGTGGTCACGCCGTTGGCGATCATCTTCGCCAGGATGTCGCGGATCTCGGCCGGTCCGATCATCACAGCGGGGCGCGTCACTAGATTGGGGAAAGGTTCGCTGACGTAGTGCTTGAATGACCACTCGACGTGCTTGGCGCTGGCAGCGCCCTCGACCTTGAGCTTGGCCGCATAGGCATCGATGAGATCGCCGAAGGTACCGACGGAGAGCCGTACCTCCTTTTCCTCTCGGCACCTGTCCCTAGCCTCGGTCAAGCTGAGTGAGGGCCAGGTGCCGAGCTTGGTCTTGATCTTCCTGTCGGCCTGGCGCCGCTGGAAGTAAAACTCCTTGGTGCCGTTCGGACGCACCCGCAGCATCAGCACTCCTTCTCCTCTCGCGCTACGCCCGTCGCTGACGGTGAATTCCTTCTCGGCGGGCTTGAGTGCGCGTATCTGCTTTTCGGTCAGCATTGGCGTTCCATCCTGGGGGCCGTTTCTGGGGGCCGTTAGTCCGAATCAGGGTGGAATCCCTCGAGACAACCACGGACTTTGCAACCCCTCTGAAAGCCCCTATTTTACTGGCCTTCATAGCAATTTGTGTACTGTTATGCGCACCCCGAGATTGAGCAAATATGAGCTTCCCAAGCTCATGACGAGGGTTCGATTCCCTTCGCCCGCTCCAGACTCAAAAAGATAAAGCCCTGTTCTTACAGGGCTTTTTCGTTTCCAGGGTTTGGTGGTGTCGAAGAAGTATCGAAATCGACAGCGCTAACCAGCGGCACAAGCCATAGTGACAACCGCACAGACGGAAACTACCCCCACAACGAGTGGTAGCAGGAACTCGAACACCGAGCAAAAAATTGAGACAGGCTTGGCCAAAGAAAACCACACTCTGTTTTTCCTATGACCGGCCTCCTCATCATGGCGGACAGTCGCCTCAAAGGCACTATCGGACTGAAGAGTCCGGGGCACTCCTCAATTACGCCTACCCCGGCGCGCCGCGTGCGCCCTTGCAGGCGGGCATCACCTACACTTTCTGAGCGGCTCGGCAGGGCCCTCGAGGCGCGACGCCACCCCGGGCTGAAGGCGGGATACCGGGCGCCAACAGCCGCGCGGGCCGCTCCGTGCCATACACTGCTGCGCCTTCCGCTAACTAGGCACGGTTCGCGGCGTGTCGGAGGGTTTGCGATGCTTGATTACCTGCGTCGTTGGTTGACCTCCCCCTGGGGGCTCGCGGCGTTCCTCGGTGCGGCGTGCTTTACCGCCTCGGCCGAGACGCTGGTGACCCTGTTAGTCGACGAGAACTATCCACCCTACGCCTACCGGGCGGCCGACGGCTCGGCCGCCGGCATCTACCCGGATATCCTCCGCGCCGCGGAACCGCGGCTGCGCGGCTATCGCCTGAAACTGCAGCCCCTGCTCTGGCGTCGCGCGCTGGCCGAAGTCGAGGCTGGGGAGGCACTGGCGTTGGTTCCACCCTACGTCCGCCCGCATGAGCGGCCATTCATCGACCGCTATTCGGTACCACTGCTGGAGGAGCAGGTCGCCGTGTTCTGCAGGCAATCGGTGCTCGCCGAACGCCCACGGCAGCGCTGGCCAGACGACTTTTATGGGCTGCGTTTCGGCATCAACTTCGGCTCGCTTGCACCAGGCGCGGCGTACTGGCAGGCAGTGGAGCGCAAGCAGATCCTGATGGAGGAAGCGCCGGGGACCCGCTCAAACCTGCAGAAGATGATGCGTGGACGGATCGACTGCTTCGCCTTCGATCGCATCTCCACGCTCGGCGTGCTGGCCGATCTCAGACGCAGCGGCCGCTATGACGAGAAAAGGGATGAGCGCATCGCCGAAGGGCCGGTCGTCAACCGTGACACCGCGCACGTCGGCTACACCGGCCGCGACCGGGGACGCTTTCCGTTCAAGGAGGATTTCGCCGCGCAGCTGGACAAGGCGCTCGAGGCGCTACGCGACTCGGGGGAGATCGAGAAGATTGTCCGACACTACACGGACTGACGCGGCCCGAACCAATCAGGGGTGGCTCAGCAGCTTGCGCAGCGGCACGCCGTCCTTGAGCACCGGCGACTTGATGACGATGTAGCTGAAGTACTTGGATATGCCGATGTTCTTGTCCAGCAGTCCCTCCATCACTTCCTGATAGTGCTGGATGCTGCGAGTCATGAAACGCGCCAAGTAATCGTAACCACCACTGATCAAATGGCATTCGAGCACCTCATCGACCAAGCGAATATTGGACTCGAACTTGGCGAAGTCCTCGCGCTTGTGGTCGCTGAGGGTGATCTCGGTGAATACCGTCACCGATTCGGTAATCTTGGCCAGGTTGAGATGGGCGCTGTAACCGGAGATATACCCTGCCGCCTCGAGCCGCTTGACCCGTTGCAGGCAGGGGCTGGCCGACAGGCCCACGGCATCGGCCAGACTGACGTTGGTGATGCGACCGTCTTTCTGCAGCTCAACCAAGATGTTGATATCAATTCGGTCAAGCTTGACTAAACCTTCCATCGCACACCTCGCCAGTATTCTATGCAATCATTATTTTCAGTATCAGCGCCTTAGAGACCGCTGATGCTGCGCCACGAGGTCAGCCATACTGTTGATATGAAAGTCCGCTGGGCTCGACGGATCAAGTTCGGTGCCACCACGCTGGATCAGGCACAAGCCGCCTGCCACAGGCACTTCGGCGGACAAGCCGCAAACCAGCAGAATATCCTTGGGGTCGAGGTCGTTGGTCAACAACCAGGCGCGATCCTCCAACGGCTTGCTGGTCGGCGACAGAAAGTCTTCGGACAGGATCCCCAGACGCTCACAGAGTCCCTCGCGATCTGCGCTATCACGGTCCCCGTAAACCAGCAGCCGGTAAAACTTACGCAGGTACAGCATCGCGCCGGGCGCGTCCTCGTACAGCGGCCAGTCGCAGACCGCACGAGCGAAGCTCATGCCCTCTTCCCAATTGGCCTTGAGCCCGAGACGCTCCGCCAACTGGCGATGCGCGAAACACAACAGGCCGCTAAAGCCGAGTTCGGAGAAGCGTGGATAGAGCGCGCGTACCACCCGATCATATTCGGCCAGCACCTCCTCCCTACCCGGTACATCTGGATGCCCCTCGAGCAATGGTTGCAGTGCCGTCCAGATGCCAGAATCCCGATCGAACAGGGCTGCATCGCAATCGATCAGCAACGCACGGTAGTCAGTCAGCTCCATTGTCTAAAAGCCTCCCCCTAAAGCATTTGACACATGGCTGCTCGCGCAGGACGCCCGGTCGGCGCGGTGTATCACCGCGCCGACCGGGACCTGGCTTCAGCCCAGAACGCGCGACAGAGCCCCTTCGAGTATGTCCAGCGCTTCGTCGATCTGCGACTCCTCGGTGACCAGAGGCGCCAGGAAGCGCAGCACGTTACGGTGCACCCCGCACTTGATCACCAACAGGCCACCATTGCGGGCCTCATCGATGAGCTTCTGGTTGAGCTCGGGATCTGGGCTGTTGGCCGCGTCGTCCTTGACCAGTTCGATCGCCAGCATGAGGCCGGTGCCGCGCACCTCGCCAATCTGCGGATAGCGCGCCTGCAGGCGCAGCAGGCCCTGGCGCAGGCGCTCGCCCAGCTGGTCGCCGCGCGGCAGCAGCTGCTCACGCTCGTAGGTGTCGATCACCGCCAGGGCCGCGGCGCAGGCCAGGGCGTTGCCGCCGTAGGTGCCGCCGAGACCGCCGGGGGCCGGCGCGTCCATGATTTCCGCACGGCCGACCACGCCGGAGATCGGCATGCCGGCGGCCAGGCTCTTGGCCACGGTGACCAGGTCGGGCTGGATACCGGCATGCTGGAAGCCGAACCAGGTGCCGGTGCGGCCGAAGCCGGTTTGCACTTCATCGGTAATCAGCACAATGCCGTGCTTCGTGGTCAGTTCGCGCAGCGCCTGGAGGAACTCCACCGGAGCAGTGAGGAAGCCGCCATCGCCCTGTACCGGCTCGATGATGATCGCGGCGACGCGCTCCGGCGCAACCTGGGTGGCGAACAGCTCGTCCAGGGCCTGCAGGGCCATCTCGCTGGTGACGCCGCGGTAGGCATTCGGATAGGGGGTATGGAACACCTCGGGCGCCATGCCGAAATTCTGCTTGTAGGGCTGGCTCATGCCGGTCAGGGTGGTGCCGAGCAGGGTGCGACCGTGGAAACCGCCGCGGAAGGAGATCACCGCGGGACGCTTGGTATGGGCGCGAGCGATCTTCACCGCATTCTCCACCGCCTCCGCGCCGGAGGTGAACAGCGCCGCCTTGTGCGCGATGCCGCTGGAGCCGCCGACCAGTTCGCACAGGCGCTTCACCAGGTCGAGATAGGGCTGGTAGGCCACCACCTGGAAGCAGGCATGGGTGACCTTCTGCAGCTGCGCCTGGACCGCGGCGACCACCTGCGGATGGTTGTGGCCGATGTTCATCACGCCGATACCACCGACGAAGTCGAGGTAGCGCTTGCCCTCGACATCCCACACCTCGGCGCCCTGGGCTCGATCGATCACCAGCGGATGGGCGGTGACCAGGCCACGCGGCACGAACTGATCACGCTGCTGGAGCAGATAAGGGGTTTCTTCGCATTTGCTGTTCATGGCATCTCCCATAGTGAGCCGAGCAACCGGGAGGCGGCTGCGATGCGGATCAGGTTAAGCAATCGCGGCGAAGTTCTAAGCCGAACTTGGCCGCCGAGAGATACGGATCGACTGTTTTGCTCCCGGCAAACGGCAGAATCGGCCACGGCATGGAATCTGCCGGATCGGCCGCCAGAGAAGCCGGCGTGCTGCGGTCTGCGCGGCCATTTCGACATTTGCTGCTCCGGCGCTGCGGCACACTGAAGGCCTTCGCCTATAGGAGAACAATGTTCATGGCCCTGCTCTACAAAGCTGACCCGGTGCGCGGCGAACGCTGGCGCGCGCTGTTCGCCGAACAGGCACCGGATATCCCCTGGCGCGCCTGGCCGGATATCGGCGACCCGCGCGAGATCCGCTACCTGGCGGCCTGGCAGGCACCGGATAATCTCCTGGAGCTGCTACCGAACCTGCAGGTGCTGTTCGCCCTGTCGGCCGGCGTAGACCAGCTCGACCTGGGCCGCCTGCCGGAGGCCTTGCCGGTGGTGCGCCTGCTCGATCCCGGCATCACCCGGGGCATGTGCGAGTACGCCAGTTTCGCCGTGCTCGGCCTGCACCGGGACATGCTGCGCTACCGCCAGCAACAGGCCGAAAGACGCTGGCAGGCGCACCCGCTGCTGCCGGCGCATCAGCGCCGGGTCGGGATCATGGGCCTTGGCCTGCAGGCCCGGCAGATACTCGCCACGCTGCAACCCTATGGCTTCGCCCTATCCGGTTGGGCGCGCAGCCGGCACCTCATTCCCGATGTCGATTGCTTCGCCGGCCTCGAGCAACTGCCGGCCTTCCTCGGTCAGTGCGACATCCTGCTCTGCGTCCTGCCGCTGACCGAGCAGACCCAGGGGATTCTCGACCGCGAGCTGTTCCGCCACCTGCCCCGAGGCGCTGCCCTCGTCAACATGGGGCGCGGCGGCCACCTGGTGGAGCAGGACCTGCTCGATGCCCTGGCCAGTGGCCAGCTCAGCGCCGCGGTGCTCGACGTGCTGCAGCAGGAGCCTGCCGCGCCGGACCATCCGTTCTGGCAACACCCGCAGATTATGCTCACCCCGCATATCGCCGCGATGACCCAGCCGGAAAGCGCCTTCGCCGTGCTGCTGGACAATATCCGCCGCCATCAACGCGGTGAGCCCATGCTCGGGCAGATCGATCGACAGCAGGGCTACTAGTCGGCCAAGCAATCGAAACAGGAGTTAATGCCGCTCCCCGATTAAACGACCTGTGCACATGACTGACTCTGCACTAAGAGCAGCATTTAGTTCTGTCCCAGTGGCCGATACTGGATGCGCCGCCGGAGAGCGTAGGGCGCGGCATACAGGCGCAGCGAAAACCAAAGCCACCGCAAGAAGTCGAGCAGAGGAGAGGCACCGCAATGAAAGAGCTGCCGGTGGCGAACAGGCCTGTCGACGGAGAAGGGCTTTGGAGTCAGGTGCGCGCGGCTTACCCGAAGCAACAGCCCCTGCTTAATTTGAACAATGCGACCGTAAGTCTGCCGCCGCTGCAGATCGATAAGTTAGACCACTGGCTACCGACGAGCCGGGGCCGGTGAGCCTGTTCTCCATCGATGCTCTGGACGCCCGGAAGATCGAGAGGGAACTCCGGCAGTCCCCCACGAACGACAACAACTTCGTGCTCTTGCAAGTGCGAACTTTCCATTGAGGTAAGAACGATGAGTGCAGCGTCCCTGTATCCCGTGCGCCCCGAGGTGGCGGCCCGCTCGTTGACTGACGAGGCCACCTACCAAGCCATGTACCGGCAGTCGGTGGCCGACCCTGACGGATTCTGGCGCGAACAGGCCCAGCGGCTCGACTGGATCAAGCCGTTCACCCAGGTCAAGCAGACCTCCTTCGACGAGCACAACGTCGACATCGAGTGGTTTGCCGACGGCACCCTGAACGTGGCGCACAACTGCCTGGACCGGCATCTGGCCGAGCGCGGCGAACAGGTGGCGATCATCTGGGAAGGCGACGATCCTGCCGAGCACAAGAACATCACCTACCGCCAGCTGCACGAGCAGGTGTGCCGCTTCGCCAACGCCCTGCGTGGCCAGGGCGTGCAGCGTGGCGATGTGGTGACTCTCTATATGCCGATGATTCCCGAGGCGGTGGTGGCCATGCTCGCCTGCACCCGTATCGGCGCCATCCATTCGGTGGTCTTCGGCGGTTTTTCGCCCGAGGCCCTGGCCGGGCGCATCGGCGATTGCGGCTCGAAGGTGGTGGTCACCGCCGACGAGGGCGTGCGCGGCGGCAAGCACACGCCACTCAAGGCCAACGTCGATGCGGCCCTGGGCGACGCGGAAACCGCCAGCGTGGAGAGGGTCATCGTCTGCCGGCGCACCGGTGGCGAGATCGCCTGGAACCCCGGGCGCGACCTCTGGTACGAGGAGCTGGTCGAGGCCGCCGGCAGTGACTGCGCGGCTGAGGAAATGGGCGCCGAGGACCCGTTGTTCATCCTCTACACCTCCGGCTCCACCGGCAAGCCCAAGGGCGTGCAGCACACCACAGGCGGCTACCTGCTGTACGCCGCGCTGACCCACGAGCGGGTGTTCGACTACAGGCCTGGCGATATCTACTGGTGCACCGCCGACGTCGGCTGGGTCACCGGCCACAGTTACATCGTCTACGGCCCGCTGGCCAATGGCGCGACCACCCTGCTGTTCGAGGGCGTGCCGAACTACCCGGACATCACCCGCATGTCGCAGGTCATCGACAAGCACCGGGTGAATATCCTCTACACCGCGCCGACCGCGATCCGCGCCATGATGGCCCAGGGCGATGCGGCGGTGCAGGGTGCCGACGGCTCCAGCCTGCGCCTGCTCGGCTCGGTGGGCGAGCCGATCAATCCGGAAGCCTGGAACTGGTACCACGGCACCATCGGCCAGGGCCGTTGTCCGATCGTCGACACCTGGTGGCAGACCGAGACCGGCGGCATCCTGATCAGTCCGCTGCCAGGGGCTACAGCGCTCAAGCCCGGCTCGGCGACCCGGCCGTTCTTCGGTGTGCAGCCGGCCCTGGTGGACAACGAGGGCCGGCTGATCGAGGGCGCCGCCGAGGGCAACCTGGTGATCCTCGACTCCTGGCCGGGCCAAGCGCGCACCCTGTACGGCGACCACGGGCGCTTCGTCGACACCTACTTCAAGACTTTCAAGGGCATGTACTGCACCGGTGACGGCGCCCGCCGCGACGAGGACGGTTACTACTGGATCACCGGCCGCGTCGACGACGTGCTCAATGTCTCCGGGCACCGCATGGGCACCGCCGAGATCGAGAGCGCCCTGGTCGCGCACGCCAAGGTCGCCGAAGCCGCGGTAGTCGGTGTGCCGCATGACATCAAGGGGCAAGGCATCTATGTCTACGTCACCCTGAATCAGGGCGAGGAGCCGAGCGAGCAGCTGCGCCTGGAGCTGAAGAACTGGGTGCGCAAGGAGATCGGCCCGATCGCCTCGCCCGACGTGATCCAGTGGGCGCCGGGGCTGCCGAAGACCCGCTCGGGCAAGATCATGCGCCGCATCCTGCGCAAGATCGCCACCGCCGAATACGATGCCCTCGGCGATATCTCCACCCTGGCCGACCCGGGCGTGGTGCAGCATCTCGTTGAGATTAGAAGAACTACGAGCGCTGTGGACTAGTTTAGGGATTCATCAATGCTCCGCCCGGCAGCTTACCGGGCGGGTCTTCTGGCCTGTAGAACTGCACATCGCCGGTATGGGCCAGTCAGAAGCATGTTCCGCGTACTAGCGGATACTACCCTCCGCCATCGACACCGCGAACCCATGCTCGGCCAGGTCGACTACAAGCAGGTCTATGAGCGGCCTGCACGGCTGCGTGCCGCAAGGGGCACAGCGGAGCGAGAAGCGCTTCAGCATGAAGACTACCTAGTGATCTGACAGCTCGCGGCACACCGCAGCACCTGCTAGGAACCGGACAAGCTCAGCGCATCGAGCCAATGCCAAACGCATATTAGAACTCCCCTCCCCCGTTCGCGGAAACATTCTGCCGAACTCCGCCGCATAACCGCAGCGCCAGATCGCTTTCACAAGCAGAACGACAGCAGGTAGCGGTCGAAACCAGCATATTATTCGAATACGAATCATTATGATTAAGATACAATTCTGTCCCCCCCAGTCGAAGGACGCCGCCAGCAATGCGCCTTACCCCTATCGGGCTTTGCCTGCTCCATACGATCTCGCCGGTCGTATGGGCCGAACAACCATACGAAGATCAGCCACCCTCCTTGCAACTTGAATCCATGATTATCAGCTCATTCGTCGACGACGTGGAACGCGCCGACGGCCCGGTGAAGGGCTATCGGGCCACCCGCTCGGCCAGCGCGACGCGCACCGACACCGCGCTGCACGAGACGCCGCAGTCGGTCAGCGTCGTTCCCCGAGCGGTGTTCGAGGACAGCGGCGCGACCCGCCTGCAGGACGGTCTCGACTATGCCGGCGGTGTCGGTCGCGCCAACAACTTCGGCGGCCAGGGCCTGACCGGCTTCACCATCCGCGGCTTCAACAGCGGCGAGTTCTACCGCAACGGTTTTCCGATCAACCGCGGCTACCCGAACGCCCCGGACGCCTACAACATCGAGCGCCTCGAGGTACTGCGCGGCCCGGCCGCGACCCTCTATGGGCGCAGCGATCCGGGCGGTACCTTCAACGTGGTCTCCAAACAGCCCCAGGCCGAGCCTCAGGTATCGGTCGGCAGCCAGCTCAACGACCAGGGCATGCAACGCGGCACCCTCGACGCCACCGGCGCCCTGGATGAAGAAGGCAAGCTGACCTACCGGCTGAACCTACTGGGCGAGGGCGGCGAGAGCTTCCGCGAGCATGTCGAGAGCGAGCGCTACGGCGTGACGCCGGTACTCAGCTGGCAGCTCAACGATGCCACGCGGGTCACCCTGGAAGCGGAGGTGCTGCGCAACAATCACCCGCTGGATCGTGGCCTGCCGCACTTCCCCGGGCAGGTCGGCACGCCCTCGCGGGAAACCAACCTCTGGGGCAAGGGTAGCGACAACCTGCTGCACAACGACAACGAGATGCTGCAGCTGCGCTTCGAGCATTGGCTGAACAACGACTGGACCCTGGCCGGCGGCGTGCAATACCTGGAAGGCACCCTGCAAGGCAATGCCATAGAGGGCAACGCCCTGCAGGCCGACGGCCGCACCCTGGGCCGCAACTTCAACGGACGCAGGCTGGCCTGGGACGACCTGGACGTGCAGCTGAACCTGACCGGTCGCTTCGACGCCCTGGGCCTGGAGCACACGCTGCTCACCGGCGTCGAGTACGAGGACTACCACTACGACCTGATCATTCGCCGCTCCGCCGGGGGAGCCGACGCCTATGCGGTCGACATCTTCGACCCGCAACTCGACCAGCCGCGCCCGGCCCTGACGCGGACGCCGGCCGACGACAGCGAGACCCTCGAGAGCAAGGCGGTTTTCCTGCAGGACCAGGTGGACCTGAGCGCACGCCTCAAGGCCCTGGTCGGCGTGCGCTTCGAGCACTATGCGCAGGACTTCCACAACCACCTGCCAGGCAGGACCGGCTGGAGCACGGAGGACCACGCCACCACCCCGCGGGCCGGCCTGATCTATCAACTGACCGACAGCCTGAACCTCTACGCCAACGCCTCGCGCTCCTACAAACCCAATCACGGCGCGAGTCGCCAAGGCGGCGGTTTCGCTCCGGAACAAGGCAAGGCCTACGAGCTGGGCGTCAAGTGGCAATCGCTCGACCAGCGGCTGAGCGTCGATGCGGCGCTCTATCACATCGTCAAGCAGAACGTCCTGACCGTCGACCCGCTCGACTCGACCTTCAAGGTCGCCACGGGCGAGGCGCGCAGTCGCGGTTTCGACCTGAACATCGCCGGCAACCTCACCCCCGAGTGGAAGGTCATCGGCGGCTACGCCTACGTCGATGCCGAAGTGACCAAGGACAGCACGGTTCCCGACGGCACGCGCCTGGCCAACGTGCCGCGCAACAGCCTCAGCCTGCTGAACCTCTACGAATTCCAGGACGGCGCCGCCAAGGGCCTGGGCCTGGGCCTGGGCGTGAAGTACGTCGACGAGCGCGCCGGCAAGACCCTGCCGGACGCCTTCGAGATGCAGGGCTATACGGTCGTCGACCTGCTGAGCCACTACCAGCTGAGCCCGCAGATCCGTCTGAACCTCGACGTGAAGAACCTGTTTGACGAGGAGTACGAGGAAGGCGCCTTCCTCAACTACGCCTACCCCGGCGCACCGCGCACCGCTCAGCTCGGTATCGCCTACACCTTCTGACTAGCCAGGGCGCTTGCTCGAGCAGGGCCAAGCGCCGTCACCCAGCGAACGCCAGGCTGAACGAGCAATCCCAGCGCTCACCGGCTGGGTTCACGCAGCTAGATGCCGACAGCCTTCAGCTGAAGCGGATAGGACGCATCGTAACGAGTCACGATGCGATAGATGACACCCTCCCGCTCAAGGTCGGCCAGGATGGCGTCTAGGTGTTTCTTGAAGTCTTCCTTGTAGGGATAGGCCCGCGGTCTGCTGCGGCTATAACCGAGATGCCCCTCCTCACCGGAAAGCCAGGGGCCTTCGACTATCCAAGTGAGGCCCATTTCCCCGAGCACACCATTGCTGTGCATTCGCTCCAGCTCCCAGAGAACGGCACGCCGATCGTTGATATAGGCGTCCAGGCGCCCACGATAGAGCATGGCCAGGCTGGTGCGATTGTCCTTGACGCGGACCTGGTGCAACTCGCCCCTCCCCAGCATGCGCTGGTAGTCCTGATCGAGGATATTGATGAAGCCGCTGTTCTGACCGATGCGCAAGCCGACATAAGCTTGCGGAAATGGCTTGTCGCTAAGTTTACGAGCCACGTCGGCACGCACGAAGACGACCAGTTTCTCTCGCAAGATCGGCCGCGAGTAATCCATCCAAGGCCGCTCGCTGGTGCGCTTGTAAGGCGGATAGAGGGCAAAGGCACGGCCCTTGGCCAGCTCTGCCAGCGCCCGCGTCCAGGGCAAGGGGCGAATGCGCACGCGATAGTCAGGCATGCGGGCGAAGGCCACGCGCAGGATGTCGGCGTAGATCCCTTTGGCCTCGCCCTCCTCGGCATAGCTGTAGGGTGGGTAGCCGGCATCGCAGAGGATCACCACATCTACCGGTGCGCGCGCCCAACTCGTGGCATGCAGGACACAAGCCAGCGACATGACCAGCAATCTACCCATATCCAGCCCTCAGATGGCCCGGCTGAACGATCCCTGTTTCGATACCGCATCTATACGCAAAAAAAAGCCCGCAGCATGAACGGGCTAAAAGGGTGACAACACACACAGGGTTCAGAGCAGCGCAGCGATCGCCTTGCCGACATCCTGGGTTGAGCCCTGGCCGCCGAGATCGGGGGTGATCGGACCTTCGGCGATGACCCGCTCGATGGCCTTGAGGATGCCGTCGTGGGCGGCGCGGTAACGCTCGTCGCCAGCACCGAGGAAGTCCAGCATCAGCGCGCCGGACCAGATCATCGCGATGGGGTTGGCGATGTTCTGGCCGTAGATGTCCGGTGCCGAGCCATGCACCGGCTCGAACAGCGAGGGGAAGCGCCGCTCCGGGTCCAGGTTGGCCGACGGCGCGATGCCGATGGTGCCGGCGCAGGCCGGGCCGAGGTCGGAGAGGATGTCGCCGAACAGGTTGGAGGCCACCACCACGTCGAAGCGATCCGGCTGCAGCACGAAGCGCGCGCAGAGAATGTCGATATGCTGCTTGTCCCAGCTCACCTCGGGGTAGTGCTCGGCCATGCGCTCGGTGCGCTCGTCCCAGTACGGCATGCTGATGGAGATGCCGTTGGACTTGGTCGCCGAGGTCAGGCGCTTGCGCGGACGGGTCTGCGCCAGGTCGAAGGCGAACTTGAGAATGCGGTCGACGCCGCGGCGGGTGAATACCGCCTCCTGCAGCACCAGCTCGTTGTCGGTGCCCTCGAACATCCTGCCGCCCACCGAGGAGTATTCGCCCTCGGTGTTCTCGCGGATCACCACGAAGTCGATGTCGCCCGCCTCGCGCCCGGCCAGCGGGCACGGCACGCCGGGGAACAGACGCACCGGACGGATGTTCACGTACTGGTCGAAGTCGCGGCGGAACTTGAGCAGCGAGCCCCACAGCGAGATGTGATCCGGCACCTTGTCCGGCCAGCCGACGGCGCCGAAGTAGATGGCGTCGAAGCCCTTGAGCCGGTCGAACCAGTCCTCGGGCATCATCTGCCCGTGCTCCAGGTAGTAATCGCAGTTGGCCCACTCGAGCACTTCGATGCTCAGGTCCAGGTCCCACTTGCGCGCGGCCTGCTCCAGCACGCGCAGCCCCTCGGGCAGCACTTCCTTGCCGATGCCGTCGCCGGCGATCGCGGCGATTCTGTATGTCTTGCTCATGCCTTTCGTCCCCTAGGAGTCGCCTCAGCCCAGCAGCCCACCGATGTGGAACGCCTTGATTTCCAGATATTCGTCCAGCCCGTACTTGGAGCCCTCGCGGCCCAGGCCCGACTGCTTGACGCCGCCGAACGGCGCCACTTCCATCGAGATCAGCCCGGTGTTGAGGCCGACCATGCCGAACTCCAGCCCCTCGGCGAAACGCCAGGAACGACGCAGATCCTGGGTGAAGAAGTAGGCGCCGAGGCCATAGGGCGTGGCGTTGGCCATGGCCAGCGCCTCTTCCTCGGTGGAGAAACGCATCAGCGGCGCGACCGGGCCGAAGGTTTCCTCGTTGGCCAGCAACATGCCGGGATGGGCCTCGGCCAGCACGGTCGGGCGGACGAACTGACCGTCGCCTTCGGGCATGCCGCCGCAGAGCAGGCGGGCGCCCTGGCTCAGGGCATCGTCGATGTGACGAGCGACCTTGCTCACCGCCGCGGCGTTGATCAGCGGGCCGATGGTGGTGCCGGCCGCCAGGCCGTCGCCGACCTTGAGCTTGCCCACCTCCTCCACCAGGCGCGCGGCGAAGCGCTCGTAGATGCCGTCCTGGACCAGGATGCGGTTGGCGCAGACGCAGGTCTGCCCGGCGTTGCGGAACTTGCTCTGCATGACGCCGGCGACCGCCTGATCGAGGTCGGCATCGTCGAACACGATGAACGGCGCATTGCCGCCCAGCTCGAGGCTCAGGCGCTTGATCTGCTCGGCGCTCTGGCGCATCAGCAGGCTGCCCACGGCGGTCGAGCCGGTGAAGGAAATCTTGCGCACGGTCGGGTTGCCGGTCAGCTCTTCGCCGATACCGGCCGGCATGCCGGTGACCACGTTGAACACCCCGGCCGGAATGCCGACGCGCTCGGCCAGCACCGCCAGCGCCAGCGCCGACAGCGGGGTCAGGTCGGAGGGCTTGACCACGATCGGACAGCCGGCCGCCAGGGCCGGCGCGCACTTGCGGGTGATCATCGCATTGGGGAAGTTCCACGGCGTGATGGCCGCACACACCCCAACCGGCTGCTTCAGGGTGAGCAGGCGACGATCGCCGCTGGGCGCGGGAATGGTCTCGCCATAGACGCGGCGCGCCTCCTCGGCGAACCACTTGACGAAGCTGGCGCCGTAGCGGATCTCGCCCTGGGCTTCGGCCAGCGGCTTGCCCTGCTCGCAGGTCATGATCAGCGCCAGGTCCTCGAGGTTGTCGAGCATGGCCTGATACCAGCGCTCGAGCAGCGCCGCACGTTCCGCGGCGGGGCGCGCGCGCCAGGCCGGCCAGGCGCGCTCGGCGGCCTCGATGGCGCGGCGGGTTTCGCCGCCCTGCAGGGCCGGAACCCGGGCGATGCACTCGCCGCTGGCGGGGTTGATCACGTCCAGCGTGGCGGCGTTGTCGGCGCCTACCCACTGGCCATCGATATAGGCGTGTTCCACCAACAGGCTGGGATCTTTCAGACGATTCTTCAACATGGGTCGAGTCCTGTTCCGAGACAGTCTTCAGTCTATTGAGTCGCTACAGGCGAGGATGCTGAAAGCACCTGCCGAGCAGTGAGGGGGATGCTGAAATTCGTCCGCCAACGGCAGGCTCTGCCGAGGCTCGACCAGGGGCGCACGCGGCGCCGTTTCAGACCACGAAGTGGCGCACCATCTCGCTCATTTCCCCGGCCAGCCCGGCGAGCTGGCGGCTGGACGCCTGGGTCCGATCGGCGCCGCTGGACGTCAGCGCGGCGACCTCGCGGATATTCAGCAGGTTGCGATCCACCTCGCGCGCCACCTGCGATTGCTGCTCGGTGGCGCTGGCGATGCACAGGTTGCGCTCGTTGATCTCGGTGATGGCGCCGACGATGCGTTGCAGCGCCGCGCCGGCGGCGCGGGCCACCTCCAGGGTCTCGCGGGTTCGCCCGTCGCTGCTGCGCATGGCCTGCAGCGCTTGCTGGCTGCCCTGCTGCACCGCGCCGATGATGCTTTCGATCTGCTGGGTGGAGTCCTGGGTACGCCGGGCCAGGGCCCGCACCTCGTCGGCCACCACGGCGAAACCGCGGCCGCTTTCGCCGGCCCGGGCCGCTTCGATCGCCGCGTTCAGGGCCAGCAGGTTGGTCTGCTCGGCGATGGCGCGGATCACGTCCAGCACCGAACCGATGTCGTCGATGTACCCGGCCAGGGCCTGCAGCGCCTGCGCGGTCCGCTCGATGTCGGCGGCCAGGGCCTCGATGGCCGCGACGGTGCGGACCACGCTGTCCTGGCCCTGGCGCGAGCACTGGTCGGCCGAACGCGACACCTCGGCGGTGGATACCGCGTTGCGCGCCACCTCTTCGATGGCGGTGGTCAGCTCGGTGACGGCGGTGGCGGCCTGGTCCAGCTCCTCGCACTGGCGTTGCAGGCCCTGGGACGCGCCCTCGGTCACCGTGCTCAACTCCCCCGAGGCGCTGGCCAGCTGCTGCGAGGAGCTGACGATCTGCTCGACCGTGGCGCGCAGGTCGCTCTGCATGCGTTGCAGCGCCTGCAGCAGGCGCGCCGCCTCGTCGCTGCCGACACTGGTCAGCGGCCGGCTCAGGTCGCCCTTGGCGATGCGCTCGGCGGCGGCCATGGCCTCGTTCAGCTGGGCGAGCAGGCGCAGCACGATCAACGCCGCGACGCCGCCGCCGAGCAGCAGCAACGTCAGCAGCGCGGCGGACATCAGCAGGCTGTGGCGGCGATGGTCGTCACGCCGTTCGCCCAGTTTCTGCTCGAGCGCGGCCAGGGCGGCGTCGCCGATGGCCTGCAGGCCGTCGATCGGCCGCGCATAGGCGGCCAGGTAATCGGCCAGCGGGTAGCTCAGCTTCAGGCCGGCCCCGCCGCTGGAGAAATCCAGCTCCAGCGCCGAGATCAGCTGCTGGTCGGTCAATTCCAGGGCCTGCTGCGACTGCGCGTTCAACGCCTGCAGCGGCGCCTCCAGCAGGGCCGCGAGCGCCGGGTCGGCGGCCGTCGCCTTGGCGAAGGCGCGGCTCATCCGCTCGGCGCTGGCCAGCGCCTGGGCACTGAGCCCCATCAGCGCACCCTGCTGCTCCGGCAGGATGTGCCCCTGGGCCAGATACAGCGCGCCGTAGCCGCGCAGCCGGCCGAACAGCTCGGCCGCCTGCGGCATCTCGATCAGCGCCGCGTTCATCAGCGAATAGGTATCCAGAACCGGATCCAGGGCCAGCTCGAAGCGATCGAGCAGCGCATCCTCGAGCAGCAGGCTGGCGGCGATCAGTTGCCCATGGTGTTGCAGGCTTTGCCGGGCGCCGAGCTCGCCCTGCTCGAGCTGCGCGGACAACTCGCGCCATTGCTCGCCCAGCTGCTGCCAGGTGGCCAACAGATCGGCGCCGACATCGGCCGCGTGCAGCGCCTGCTCGCCCGCCTCGAAGGCGCGCTGCAGCTCGGCCTGCTTGGCCTGGCGCGCCGCCTGCAGGCTGGCGTCACCGCCGAGCAGGCTGGCGCTCAGGTCGCGGTGCTGCTGGGTCAGCGCGACCAGCTGCAGCAGCGCCCGCACCGGCGCCACGCCGCGCAGCTCACGCTCGGCCTGGCGGCCGCTTTTCAGCGTATCGAGCAGATACAAGCTGGTCGGCACCAGGATCAGGCCGAGGGCCAGCGTACCGAGCAAGACGAACTTGCCGGTGAAGGACAGGCGTTGCAGAACGTTCATGGCAGGGCTTCCGGCTGCGCTCGGGCCCGCGAGCAGGCTCGTCGGTCCGGCTTTTAGGGTTATGGTTTCTGGCGATGTTCCCGTTATTGGCAGATGCCGCGATCTCCCCCCGGCTTCGCGGATAAATCCGCTCCTACAGGCGTACGACAGTCGGTTCGCGCGCGGCCGACTAGGCCTTGAGCGAACCCAGCAGGCCGTCGAGAAAGCGCTCGCCGGCGTCCATCTGGCTCAACTCGACGAATTCGTCGGGCTTGTGCGCCTGCTCGATGGAGCCGGGACCGCAGACCACCACCGGCACGTCCAGGCGCTGGCTGAACAGCCCGCCCTCGGTGCCGAAGGACACCTTGGCGCTGCCGGTATCCGCCGGGGCGAAGTTCTTCAAGAAGCGCACGGCCTCGACGCTGGGGTGGGTATCGAGGCCGGGATAGACGTTCAGCGTCTCGATCTCGATGGCCGCGACGGACGACAGGCGCCTGGCCTCGGCGACTATCGCCTCGGCCTGCTCGCGCATCCGCTCGATGAACTGGTCGAGGTCGTCGGCCGGCAGGTTGCGCACCTCGAAATCCAGGCTGCACAGGTTCGGCACTATGTTCAGCGCCTTGCCGCCGGCGATCTGGCCGACATGCACGGTGCTGTAGGGCACGTCGTAGGCGGCGTCGTGCGCGCCCTGCTGCTCAAGACGACGCTGCCCTTCGCGCAGCGTGGCGATGAAGTCGCAGGCCAGGTGGATGGCGTTGGCCGAGCGCGGCGCCAGCGAGGAATGCGCCTCCTGGCCGCGGCACAGGGCGCGGTAGGAGCCCTTGCCCTTGTGGCCGAGGACGAACTGCATCTCGGTCGGCTCGCCGACTATGCATAGCATCGGTCGCACCGGCGTCAGGTGCAGCACGTCGAGCAGGCGGCGCACGCCGACGCAGCCGATCTCCTCGTCATGCGACAGGGCCAGCTGCAGGGGGCGACTCAGCGAGCTGTCGGCGGCATCGAGCATGGCGTCGACGGCCAGGGCGATGAAACCCTTCATGTCGCAGCTGCCGCGGCCGTAGATGCGCCCGTCCTTCACCGTCGCCTGGAACGCCGGCAGCGTCCAGGCCTGGCCGGCGGCGGGCACCACGTCGGTATGCCCGGACAGCAGCACCCCCGGCACGTCGCGCGGGCCGACGCTGGCGAACAGGTTGGCCTTGCGCCCGCTCTCGTCCTTGACGATCAGCGACTCGATGCCCTTGCTCGCCAGCAGCTCGCGAACGTAGTCGATCAGCACCAGGTTCGATTCCGCGGAGACGGTATCGAAGGCGATCAGCCGTTTGAGGATGTCCAGCGCCCGGGCTCTCATGATGCTCTCCTCTGCTGCTCGGTGTAATCGGCGAAACGCCCGATGTGAAAAGGCGCGATGGATGTACTGGTACTGCCGGTACTGATCAACTCGGCCATCGAGTCGCCCACGCCTGGGCCGAGCTGGAAGCCGTGGCCGCTGAAGCCGAAGGCGTAATAGAGTCCGTCGACCTGGCCGCTGGGGCCCATCACCGGCAGGGAGTCCGCGACGTAGCCCTCGATACCGCTCCAGGTACGGATGATGTTCAGCTTGGCCATCTGCGGCACCAGCCGGCGCATCTGCTGCATCTGCTTGAGCAGGCTCTGCGGATCGAACTGGGCGCGGCGCTCAAGCATGTCCGGCTGGGTGTGGTGGCAGCCGCCGATGATGATGTTGCCGCGGGGGATCTGGCGGAAGTACAGCACTTCCTCGGGGTGCTTGGTGTACACGCCGATCACCGTTTTCAGCGCATAGGGCACCGGCTCGGTGACCGACATCTGCGGGCCCTTGGTGATCAGCGGCACCGGCTCGCCGAACTGCGCGGAGAGCTTCTCGCCCCAGGCGCCGGCGGTGATCAACAGCTGCTCGGCGCAATACCGGCGACCATCGCTGGTGGTCACCTGGAATTGCCCGCCAACCTTCTGCACCCGGGTCACTTCGCAACGCTCCTCGATACGCGCGCCAGCGCGGCGCGCGGCGCGGGCGAAGGCCGGGGCGGCTAGGCGCGGGTTGGCGTGGCCGTCGTGCGGCGCGTAGGAGCCGCCCTTGACCTCCGGGCCGAGGAACGGGAAGCGCTCGTGCAACTCGCGGCCGCTATAGATCTGCAGATCCAGCTCGCGCGCTTCGGGCGCCGCGGCGTAGGCCTCCAGCTCGGCGATCTCGTCCTCGCGGTAGCAGACCCGTAGGTGCCCGCTGGGAATGAACTCCAGGTCGTCGTCGATCAGCTGCGGCAGGCGCTTCCACAGCGCGAAGGAGCGGTTGGCCAGCGCCAGCTGGCCGAGGAAACGCCCCTGGCGGCGCACATTGCCGAAGTTCACCCCGCTGGCGTACTGGCCGATCATGTCCCGCTCCAGCAGCACCACCGAGCGCCCGCGCCGACGCAGGAAAAATGCCGAGGCCGCACCCATCAGGCCACCGCCGACTATCAGTACATCGGTTTGTTCGACGCTCACGGCGACACCTCATCGACCTGCTTGATGTCCTCGGTCAGCATCGACAGCGGCTTGACCGGTGCCTGACCACGCTGACGGCCGACCGACTCGACGGGGACGCCAGCCGCCGCGGCGATCACCTCGGCACCGACCTGCGAGCAGTAGCGGCCCTGACAGCGGCCCATGCCGACCCGGCTGAAGGCCTTGGCGCGATTGACCTCGCAGGCGCCCTTCGCGCGCACCGCGTCGCGCAGCTCGCCGGCGCTGATCATCTCGCAGCGGCAGACGATCGCCGCGTCCGCCAGCGCGCCGGCTTGACCCGCCGGCCAGGGAAAGGCCTGGTACAGGCCGCGGCTGAACTGCTCCATCACCGCCAAGGCCCTTCTCTGCTGGGCCAGTGCCTCGCCGCTGACCTGCTGCCCCATGTCCTGCAGCAGCGCCATGGCGGCCAGGCGTCCGGCATGCTCGGCGGCGTCGGCGCCGCGGATGCGCGTACCATCGCCGGCGGCATACACGCCCTCGACCGAGGTGCGTCCCTGTTCGTCGATGTCCAGCACCCACTGCTGCGAGGGTTCATGAAAGCGCATACGGCAACCGGCCAGGTCGGCCAACTGGGTTTCCGGGCGCAGGTGATAGCCGAGGGCGACCGCATCGCAGTCGATCTGCAGGCTGTCGCCCGGTGCGGTGCGCACCCGTACGCCGCTGACGCCGCTGGCCGCATCGCCCAGCACCTGCTGGGGGACGACCCCCAGGTGCAGCGGGATTCGTGCCAGATAGAGCTTGGCCAACAGCTTCATCCCAGTGAACAGCACCGCGGGGCGGGCGAGCAATTTGGGCAGGGCCGCGATGCGCTTGCGCAGCGGCGAAGTGTCGAGCACCGCGGCCACCTCGGCGCCGGCCTTGAGGTACTGGCTGGCGACCAGATACAGCAGCGGCCCACTGCCCATGAACACCACCCGCCGGCCGATGGCCACCGCCTGCGCCTTCAGGGCGATCTGCGCGCCGCCCAGGCTGTACGCGCCGGCCAGTTGCCAACCCGCGACCGGCATCAGCCGGTCGGTGGCGCCGGTGCAGAGAATCAGTGCGTCGTAATCGACGCTCGTGTGCCTGCCCTGGCTGACACAATGCAGTTGCCCCGGAGTCAGGCTCCAGACCAGGGTGTCGGGGCGGTAGTCGATCTGCTCGCGCAGGCGGTCGAAGCTGTCGTGCAGCGCCTTGGCCTTGTCCGCCTCGCTGCCGTAGAGGGTGGCGTAATCGCGGCGGAAACCCTCGGGCTGGCGGCGGTAGATCTGCCCGCCGTCGCGGCGATTTTCGTCCAGCACGATCGGCCGGATGCCGGCGGCCACCAGGGTCTCGGCGCAGCGGGTGCCGGCCGGGCCGGCACCGACTATCACGACGCGCACCTCCTCGTTGTGAAGATCTTTCAGCCGCGCAATGGCCATACCGCCTCCGGTTCCCTGGTGACGATATCCAGCCCTTCGCGGACTTCGTTGGAGCAGGCGCGCAGGCGCTCGCCGCTGCGGGTCCAGACCCAGCAGTCCTGGCACGCGCCCATCAGACAGAATCCGGCGCGACTCCCCGGGTCGAACTCCGACTGGCGCAACGCCGCCACCCGGGTCAACAGTGCCACCATCAGGGTATCGCCCTGCAAGGCCTCGACCGGCTCGCCGTCGACCATCAGCCTGACCGTCGGTCGATCGAGTTCGGCCAAGCGCATGAAACGCCCGCTCACGCGTAGGTACCCACCAGCTTGATGCTATTCACGCCCTGCTGCGCCTTGAGCAGCTCGGCGCTGCCGTGGTGGCAGAGCACCTCGCTGCCGCCGGCGATGCCGCTGCGCGGCGGCATGCTGCGATTGCACAGGCCGTCGACCCGCACCGGGCAACGGTTGAGGAAGGGGCAGAGCTTGACCCCGGCGGCCGGCTCGCCGATTCGCGGCAACGCGGCGTAGTTGGCCCCGCAGCTCTCCAGCCAGCCCTGGCGCAGCTCAGGCACCGAGTTGATCAACAGGTCGGTGTAGGGGTGGAACGGCACCTGGGCGAAGGCCTGCTGGTTGCCCGCCTCGACCTTGTGTCCGCTGTACATCACCACGATGTCGTCGCACAGCGCGCGCACGGTGGAGATGTCGTGGCTGATAAAGAGGTAGGAGACCCCCAGCTCGCGACGCAGGTCGCGCAGCAACTCGAGGATCGCGGCGCCGACCACCGTATCCAGCGCCGAGGTGACCTCGTCGCAGAGGATCAGATCCGGCTCCGCCGCCAGCGCCCGCGCCAGGTTGATGCGCTGCTTCTGGCCGCCGGACAGCTCGCCCGGGCGGCGCTGCGCGATGCTCGCCGGCAGCTGCACCAGGTCCAGCAGCTCGGCCATCCGTCGTCGCTGCTGCGCGCCCTTCATGCCGTGGTAGAAACGCAGCGGGCGGCCGAGGATATCCTCGATGCTGTGCTTGGGATTGAGCGCGGTGTCGGCGTTCTGGAACACGTACTGCACGCGGCGGAACTGCTCGCGCGTGCGCCCGGCCAGCGAGCGGCTGAGCGGCTGGCCGTCCAGCAGGATCTGCCCGGCGGACGGTTCGGCCAGGCCGGCGATGGCCTGCGCCAGAGTGGTCTTGCCCGAGCCCGATTCGCCGATCACGCCCACCGCCTCACCGCGGCGGATCTTCAGATCGACACCGTGCAGCACCTGCTTGCTGCCGTAGCAGATATCCAGGCCCCGCACCTCGAGCAGCAGCCCCTCTTCCGCGGCAGCGATCTCCTGTTCACCCACGGTGTTCGCCGCCGGCTTCATCGCCGCCAGCAGGCTGCGGGTATAGGGGTGCTCGGGTTCTTCGAGGATCTGCTCGGTGCGGCTGTTCTCCTGGATCTGGCCATCGCGCAGGACGATGATGCGGTCGGCCATCTGCGCCACCACGGCCAGATCGTGGGACACGTAGATCGCCGTGGTGTCGCGCTCGCGCACCACCTGCTTGAACGCGCGCAGCACTTCGATCTGGGTGGTGACGTCCAGCGCCGTGGTCGGCTCGTCGAGAATCACCAGCGCCGGATCGGTGATCAGCGCCATGGCCGCCATCAGCCGCTGCAGCTGCCCGCCGGAGACCTGGTGCGGGTAGCGCGCGCCGATGCGCTCGGGCTCCGGCAGCGCCAGCGCGCGAAACAGCTCCACCGCCTTGGCCTGCGCCTGCTGCCGCGTCAGCACGCCATGGATCAGGGCGCTTTCGATCACCTGTTCCATGATGCTCTTCGACGGGTTGAACGCCGCGGCCGCGCTCTGCGCGATATAGGCCACGGTGCGGCCGCGCAACTTGGCCAGCTCGGCGTTCGACAGCTTGAGCACGTCGACGTCGCCGATGCGCACCGAACCGCCGACGATGCGGCAGCCGGCGCGCGCGTAGCCCATCAGCGACAGCGCGATGGTGCTCTTGCCCGAGCCGGACTCGCCGATCAGCGCCAGCACCTCGCCCTTGTTCAGGCTGAAATCGGCGCCGTGCACGATGGGGACGTCGATGCCTTCTTCGTTGCGTGCGGCCACTCGCAGACCGCTTACCCTGACGATTTCGTTCATCTCACTTCTCCGTCTCGCGCTTGGACCGACCGCCGAAGCTGTCGATGAGCAGGTTGACCCCCATGGTCAGGGTGGCGATGGCGACCGCCGGTACCAGCACGGCCGGAGCGCCCTCGCCCAGACCGAGGATGTTCTCGCGCACCAGCGAGCCCCAGTCGGCATCCGGCGGCTGGATGCCCAGGCCGAGGAAGCTCATCGCGCTGAGCAGCAGCACCACATACACGAAGCGCAGGCCGAAATCGGTCATCACCGGGCGCAGCATGTTCGGCAGCACCTCGATGAAGATGATGTAGGGCATGGCCTCGCCACGGGTGCGGGCGACCCGGACGAAGTCCATGGTCATGACGTTCACCGCCGAGGCACGGGCGATACGGAAGGAGCCCGGCATATAGGCGAAGGCGGCCATCAACAGCAACACCGGTACCGAGGAGCCGAACGAGGCCACCATCAGCAGGGCGAAGATCTTGTTGGGAATGGCGATCAGCGTGTCCTGGATGCGGCTGATGGCGGCATCGATCCAGCCACCGGAGGCCGCCGCCACCAGGGCCAGGACCAGGCCGGCCGTGCAGGCCAGCGCCGTTCCCAGCAACGCCACGCCGATGGTGTAGGGCGCCCCGTGCAGCAGCCGGCTGAGAATGTCGCGGCCCAGGAAATCGGTGCCCAGCGGATACTCCAGGCTGAGCGGGCCGAAGAAGTCGTCGCTGACCAGGGCGTTGGCATCGTGGGGCGCGATCAGCGGACCGATGAAGGCCATCAACCCCCAGAACGCCACGAGCAGCAGGCCGATGACACCGCCGACGGACAACGAGAAGCGGCGCTTGCGGGTCACCTGGGCGGGCGCCTTGTCGTGCTCCAGCCCATCCGCCGGCAGCGCATTACTCCTGCCGCCCGCTACGCTCGCTTTCGGTGGAATAGTGTTCGGTTTCATTTACGCAGCCTCGGGTTGGAAAGGATTGCACAGAGGTCGGCGAGCAGCACCAGCACCAGAAAACCAAGGCTAAACAGCATCACGCACGCCTGTACCAGCGGGATATCACGGGTAATCACGCCGTTGACCAACAGCGTCGCGACGCCCGGATAGTTGAAGATCGACTCGACGATGACCACGCCGCCGAGCAGGTACGACAGGCTCAGCGCCACGGCGTTGGCGATCGGCCCGATCGCATTGGGCAGCGCATGACGCAGCACCACGCGGATCGGTCGTGCCCCTTTGAGGATCGCCATTTCGACATAGGAGCTGCTGAGCTGATCGATCACCGCCGCGCGGGTCATGCGCGCCATCTGTGCGGTCAGCACGCAGCACAGGGTCAGCACCGGCATGGCGTAGACCTGCACCAGCTCGCCGAAGGTCTCGACCTCGACGTCGCGCGACAAGGCCGACAACCAACCCAGCTTCACGGCGAAGATCAGCACGGCGATGGTGGCGATGAGAAATTCCGGCACGGACACGGCGAACACCGCCGCCATGTTGCTGTAACGGTCGAAGATCGAGCCGCGGTACATCGCCGAGAGGATGCCGATGGTCAGCGCCAGCGGCACCGAGACCAGCGCGGCGATCGCTGCCAGGCGCAGGCTATTGGGCAACCGGCCCGCGATCATTTCGTCGACCGCCATGCCGTTGACCAGGGAAATTCCGGGATTGCCGGTAACCAACCCGCCCAGCCAGTTCAGGTAACGCAGGTGCAGGGGTTGGTCCAGACCTAACAGCGCGCGCAGCGCCGCCACCGCCTCTGGAGTCGCTTCCTGACCGAGCTGTTCCTGAACCGCATCACCCGGCAGCAAGCTGGTGAGAAAAAACACCACCAGCGACACGATAAGCAGTGTGAGCACACCTATAGCCAGCCGACTGGCAACAAGGCGCGCAATAGTGCTGTTCATAACTGAACCCTTTTATTCTATGGCACCGCCTGCGATTCCCTGCAGGCGGCGCCATGGTTAGCGAACCGGCGCTCAGGCATCCAGCCAGACGTGTTCGGCGAACATGTAGCCCATCAGGCCGCCGAGCGGATGCGGCGAGAGTCCTTTCAGCTTGGCGTTGTGGCCGTCGAGGCTGCTGTTGAACTGCGGGATGCCGATACCGCAGTGCTCATGCACCAGCACCTGCATGTCGGCGTACATCTGCTTGCGCTTGGCGTCGTCGGTTTCGCCGCGGGCGGCAAGCAGCAGCTGGTCGAACTGCTCGTTCTTCCAGCCCGACTCGTTCATGCCGGCGTCGGATTGGAAGAACAGGCTGAACATCAGGTCGGCGGTGGGCCGCGTACCGATGTTGCCGAAGCCCAGCGGGTGCTTCATCCAGTGGTTGGACCAGTAGCCGTCCGACGGCACGCGTTTGAGATCGAGCTTGAGGCCGATCTGCTGGCCCGACAGCTGCAGCAACTGGGCGATATCCACCGAGCCGGTCGCAGCATCGGAACACACCAGGGGCAGGGTGCGTCCGGCCATGCCGGATTTCTGCAGGTGGAACTTGGCCTTCTCCGGGTCGAACTCGCGTTGCGGCAGACCGGCGAAGTAGTAACGGTTGCTCGGGGCGATCGGCTGGTCGTTGGCGATGGCGCCGTAACCGCGGAAGGCGACCCGATTGATCTGCTTGCGATCGAGCAGGTGCTTCATGGCCAGGACGAAGTCCGGGTTCTGCACCGGGCCCAGCTCGTCGCGCAGCACCAGGTTGGTGTAGCCACCGGTCTTGGTCTCCATCAGGGAGACCTTGGGGTTGTCCTGGATGCGCGAAACCGAACGCGGGTTGATCGGGTTGATCAGGTCCACGTCACCGGCCAGCAGGGCACTGATGCGCGCCGCCTCGTCGGGAATGGCGAAGAACTCGATCTCGTCGAGGTAGGGTAGACCCGGCTTCCAGTAGCTGTCGTTGCGCTTGGCGATCGAGCGCACACCCGGCTGGAACTCGGCGCACTTGAACGGCCCGGTGCCGTTGGCAAGGGTGAAATCGGTGGTGCCGTCGCGCACGATGAGGAAATGCGTGGTGGCGAGCAGGGCCGGCAGGTCGGCGTTGGGGCTGCTCAGGCGGATCTGCACCTCGTGCGGGCCGACGGCCTTGACCTCCTCGAGCTGCTTGGCGATGGTCAGCACCTTGGAACCGAGCTCCGGCACCTTGTGACGGTTCAGCGAGTAGATCACATCGGCCGAGGTGAACGGCTTGCCGTCATGGAACACCACGTCCTTGCGCAGCTTGATGGTCCAGGAGATGGCGTCGCTGGTATCGAACGATTCGGCCAGGGCCATGCGCGGCGTCAGCTGATCGTCCAGCGTGGTCAGGCCGTTGTAGAACATGTTGTGGCGGCAGTAGTCGGTGTAGTTCCCGCCCTTGGCCGGATCCAGCGTATCGGCGGTGGAACTGGTGGCGCTGGCGACCTTGATGCGGCCACCGCGCTTGCCCTTGCCGGTGCCGGTGCCGGTGCCGGTGGCAGTCGAGGCGAATACCTCGCCTGCTGGGCCGAACAGGCTGCCTGCGCCGGCTGCGGCGATGCCGGCCAGACCCAGCATGCGCAGCGCATCGCGGCGCGACATGCCGCGATTGAGTCCTTCGAAAATCCGTTGGCTTTCCGGACCACTGATCAGCTGGGGTTCGGTTTTATTCTTGTTGTCAGTCATATCGTTCTACCTGTCGATAGTGGGAAGGTTCGAATGCCCGCTTGAGCGGAGCGACCTGGTAACGCAAAACGACGGTGAATCAACAATCTCTCGCTGGTGCCGGTAACTCTCCTTAACCCTGAAGGCGTTTAGTGCAAGTAATCCTGAACCCGGTAATAGGCGCCCACCAACGGCAGGAACCATGGCTTGCCGAAGTGGCCGGGAATCGCCGGCCAGCTCAACTCGCCCCAGGGATTGGCCTCGGCCTTGCCGTCCATCACCTCGGCCATCACCTGGCCCATGTGCACCGACATCTGCACCCCATGGCCGCTGTAGCCCATGGAGTGGTATACGCCGCCATGCTGGCCGGCGCGGGGCAGGCGGTCGGAGGTCATGTCCACCAACCCGCCCCAGCAGTAATCGACTTTCACCTGGGCCAACTGCGGAAACATCTGGGTCAACGCCGCCTGCAGCACCTTGCCGCTCTTCACGTCGGAACTGCCGCCGGACATGGCGAAGCGTGCCCGCCCGCCGAACAGCAGGCGGTTGTCCGGGGTGAGGCGGAAGTAGTTGCCGATGGTGCGGCTGGTGACGTAGGAGCGGCGCCGCGGCAGCAGCCGCTCGACCATCGCCTCGGACAGCTTCTCGGTGGCGATGATGAAGCTGCCCACTGGCACGATGCGCCGCCGGTACCAGCCCAGGCCGCCGTGCTGGCTGGCGCCGGTCGCCATCAGCACCTGGCCGGCCTGCAGGCTGCCGCGGCTGGTATCGACCCGGTAGCCGCCGGCAGCGGCCTTCCAGCCCTGCACGGTGGTCTGCTCGTAGACCAGCGCACCATGGCGCGCAGCGGCTTCGGCCAGGCCGATGCCGAAGCGGCCGATGTGCATCTGCACCCCGTTGCGCTGCAGCAGGCCGCCATGGAACTCGGCCGAGTCGACTTCGCTGCGCACCTGCTCGGCGGACAGCAATTCGACCTCGGCGTCGACCTCGCGACGGATCACCTCGCAGGTCCGCGCCAGCCCCTCGTAGTGCTGGGGCTTGGCGGCCAGCTTGAGCTTGCCGTTGCGGGTGAGATCACAGGCGATTCGCTCCTGCTCGACCAGTGCGAGCACGCTCTGCACCGCGCTCTCGTAGGCGCGGTAGTAGCTGCGCGCCCGCTCGGTGCCGAGGCTGGCGGCCAGCCCCGCGAAGTCATGGGCGACCCCGGTGCTGCAATGACCACCGTTGCGCCCGGAGGCCTCGCCGATCACCCGGCCGGCCTCCAGCACCGCCACGCTGGCCCCTTTCAGGGCCAGCGCACGGGCCGCCGACAGGCCGGTGAAGCCGCCGCCGACGACCACCACGTCGACCCGCGCCGGAAGCGCCCCGGTCTGCGCCCCGGTAAAGGCGGGCGCCGTGTCGAGCCAGTAGGAATCGCTGTGCATCTCCAGCTCCTCGTGCGAAGTGGCGATCAGAGACCGACCAGGGCAGGCAGGCCGCCGATGTCGGAGATCTGGTGGTAGCCGTAGCAGGCATTGCCCGGCTGTTCGTGACCACGGGCGACGAAGGCCTTGTTCTTGATCTTCATGTCGTGGGCCGACATCAGGTCGTAGCGGAAGCTGGAGGACACGTGCAGCAGGTCTTCCGGGCCGCAGCCGAGGCTGTCGAGCAGGTATTCGAAGGCTTGCAGGCGCGGCTTGTAGGCCTGGGCTTGCTGGGCGGTGTAGACCTTGTGGAAGGGTACACCCAGCTTGTCGACGTTGGACATGATCTGCTCGTCCATCGCGTTGGAGATGATCACCAGCGGAATCTTGTCGGCGATCTTCGCCAGACCGGCCGTCACATCGGCATGCGGGCCCCAGGTCGGCACGGCATCGTAGTAGAGCTGGCCTTCGCCGCGGTACTCGACGCCCCAGCGCTTGCACACCCGAGCGAGGGCGGTCTTGAGAATTTCATCATAGGGCCGCCAGTCGCCCATCACCTGATCCAGGCGATAAGCGGCGAAGTCCTGGACGAACTGGTCCATCTGTTCGGCGGGCACGCGGTCGGCGAACAGCTCGCGGGTCAGCGGACCCATCTGGAAGTTGGTCAGAGTGCCGTAGCAGTCGAAGGTGATGTACTTGGGGCGAAGAAAGCTCATGGCGCAGTCCTGATGTCTTGTTGAAGTTGTTGCAGTCAACATCGACTCCACTCGGGAAACTCTGACGTCGCGCTGCACTGCCTGATCATTACAGCACCATGACGCCAGCAGATGAGGTTAAAAGCGCCGCCCCCTCGACACAAAAAGCCGTTTTACAGGCCGGCCTCAGCAGACTTTGCGGGGCGCCCTCAAAGCGGGCAAAACCGCGGTCCACGCGCCTTTTGTGGGCTGCACAAACGAAACGGGCGCCCATTTGGGCGCCCGTTGCGGTCCTAGCGCAGCAGAATCAACCGATGTCGATCAGCACGCTCTTGTGCCGCAGGTTGGCCTCGAACGCCTCGCTGCCCAGGTCCTTGCCGATACCCGAACGCTTGTAGCCGCCGG
Source organism: Pseudomonas benzenivorans (assembly GCF_033547155.1). Lineage (GTDB taxonomy): Bacteria > Pseudomonadota > Gammaproteobacteria > Pseudomonadales > Pseudomonadaceae > Aquipseudomonas > Aquipseudomonas benzenivorans_B. Next base: position 1,125,073 of record NZ_CP137892.1, on the reverse strand, counting down.
TGGGCAGCACGTGGTCGTTGCTGCGTCCGTAGCGGTTGACCCACACCGTGCCGACCTCGAGGCTGCGCACCAGGCGCAGGGCGCGGTTGAGATCGGCGGTATGCACCCCGGCCGCCAGCCCGTAGGTGGGATGCTCGGCGAGCTGCAGCGCCTGCTGTTCGTCGTCGAAGGTCTGGATGGTCAGCACCGGGCCGAACACTTCCTCGAGCACCGCCGGGTTGCGGCTGTCCGCCACGCTCAACAGGGTGGGCTGGTAGTAGGCACCGCCGAGGCCGTCGATCGGGCCGCCGCCTTCCAGCACCTCGGCACCGGCCTGGCGCGCGCGCTGCACGATGCCGTCGATGCGCTCGCCCTGCTGGCGCGAGATGATCGGCGACAGGCTGGTCTCCGCCGACCAGGTATGCCCCGGGCGCAGCTCGCGGAAATAGCCCTGCAGGCACTCGACGAAGGGCTCGAGGATCGAGCGTTCGATGATCAGCCGCGAACCGGAGACACAGACCTGACCGGCGTTGCCGGTGATGCCCATGGCGACGCTGAGGGCGGTCTTGCGCAGGTCCGGCACATCGGCGAACACCAGCTGCGGGCTCTTGCCGCCGAGTTCCAGGGTGACCGGCTTGGGGCCGAACTTGGCGCAGGTCGACATGATGCTCGCACCGGTGCCGGTGGAGCCGGTGAAGGTCACCTTGCCGATACGCGGATGGCGGCACAGGGCATCGCCGGTGAGCCGGCCGTCGCCCTGCACGACGTTGAAGATGCCTGGCGGCAGGCCCGCCTGCACCGCCAATTCGGCATAGCGCAGGATGGAGAACGGAGTCAGTTCCGAGGGCTTGAGCACCACCGCATTGCCAGCCGCCAGGGCCGGTGCGACCTTCCAGTTGGCCATGCTCAGCGGGAAGTTCCATGGCGCGATAGCCCCAACCACACCGTAGGGTTCGGCGATCTGCATGCCCAGACGATCGTGCTGGGTGGCCGCCACCTGGCCGCCGTGCTTGTCCGCCAGCTCGGCGAAGAAGCGCAGCACCTCAGCCACGTAGGGAATATCCCAGGCCAGCACGTCCTTGTGCGGACGGGTGGAGCCGATCGCCTCCAGCGGCGCCAGGGTCGCGGCATCGGCCTCGATCAGATCGGCCCAGCGGCGCAGCACACGGGTGCGCTCGCGCGGCGGACGGGTCGCCCAGTCGCTGCGGCAGAAGGCCTGCCAGGCGTTCTCCACCGCCTCGTCGACCAGCGCCACGTCGGCGATGGGCAACGGCGCGTAGTACTGACCATCGGACGGGCGCACCACCTCCAGCCCCGGCAGGCCGTCGCGGTAGGTTCCGTCAATGAAATGGGCACTGCGTACCTTGACGATGCTGGGGTCGAAGCTGTTCATAAGGGACTCCGGAAAGGGGCCGAACACCGGTTCGGCTACGAATTGCCAGGCCCTCATCGTAGAAAAAATCGGCAGATATTTGCTGCCGACCTTTACCCCCGCTAGAGCAGTAGCTGCGGCCTGCCGGGCCTGCGCTCGCGTAATCTACCGATAGTCCGTTGGGAGCTTATTTCGATTGGGTTTTACGAGGATTGGCGGGGTGCCAATTGGAGGAGGAGCGCTTACCGGCTTAGCACTATCCATGACCGCGTCTACTGAACGTTTGGGTTGCGCCCCTTACGGGCGCCACACCTTTCTTGCTTGCCCAAGAAAGGTGTGCCAAAGAAGGGCACCCGGCATTCGGGTTTCACTGCGCGAAACTTCCCTCGCTCCAGCGCCGCTCCGGGGGCCGGCTTACATGGGCCATCCATGGCCCATTAAGCCTCTCGCCGCATCCCTGCGGCTCGTCCCCCTACGCAACACCTTCACTCGGCCTCCTGACGGGACCAGGTCTCGAGCTTGCGAAATCTCCGGAAGATCAAAGTCGGCGGCGTCTGGCTTTTGCTCTTGAAGCGCGATCTCACAGACGACGCCCAAGTCCCCTTCAGGAGGCCGAGTGGAATCACCATGGAAGGGGTTGAGCGACATGGATGTCGCGAGAGCCACGATGGCCGGGGCCGCCTAGGCAGGGATGGCCCTTCGTCGGTGGGCCGCATCCGGTCGTGCCCCTGGAATGGTGATGGAGCGAGGGGACCCCGGCGTAGCCGGGGCCGTATGAATGGGGTGCCCTTCTCTTTGGTCACTTTCTCTTGGGCAAGCAAGAGAAAGTGACTCGCCCGTAAGGGGCGAAACCAGACCGGAAGATCGACACGCCAATCAACTTGACCAAGCGCCATCAGCAACATCCAAACGCATCCACAAAAATGCGATGAACCCCATCAATACACCACTCGATCACTCCCACTCCGGCCTACCGCTGGCGATGGTATTGAGCGGATAGCCACGCTGATCGAGCGGCTGGCGCAGGACGATACGGCTGGCGAATTTCTCGATGCCGATATCGTCCTCCAGCAGCCGATCCATCAGCGCCTGGAACCAGGTGATGCTGGGCGCCACGATTTTCAGCAGGTAGTCGTAACCACCGCTGACGTTGTAGCACTCGACGATCTCCTGGTACTTGCCGATCCTGGCTTCGAACTTGCGGAAGTCGCGGGGTCGATGGCTGCTGAGGGTCACCTCGGAAAACACCATGACGTGGCTGCCCAGCTTCTCCAGGGCGACCTCCGCGCGGTAGCCGCGGATGACGCCGGCATCCTGCAGGCGCTTGGTGCGCAGCAGGCACGGGCTCTCGCTGAGGGCGATGGCCGCCGACAGATCGACATTCGAACAGCGTCCCTCGCGCTGAAGATGCACGAGAATCTTGATATCGAACGGGTCGAGGGGAGCCGTGGGTCGCATGTCGATTACCTTCGAGGCCGGTTAGCGCGCCGCTGCAGATTGCGCTTCGGTCAGCGCCGCGTCGAGCGTCTCGATCACCATAGCGGCTTGCTCCGCCGTCAGCACCAATGGCGGGCGAATCTTCAGCACGTTGTGTCCCATCGCACAGGCGCTGAGCAGTACGCCCTTGTCGCGCATCAGATTGACCACCCGGGTGGTGAGCTCGCGGTCGGGGGCTCGCGTTGCGCGGTCGGCGACCAGCTCCACGCCGACGAACATGCCCGCGCCGCGTACGTCGCCGATCGCCTCGTGCCGCTCGGCAAGTGCGGCGATGCCGTCGCGCAGGATCTTGCCGACCCTGGCGGCATGCTGCAGCAGGCCTTCCTTCTCGATCGTATCGAGCACCGCCAGCGCCGCCGCGCAGGAGACGGTGTTGCCGGCGAAGGTGTTGAAGTACCTGGAGTTCTTGCCGAACTCGGCCAGCACCTCGGCGGTGGCCAGCAGCCCCGCGATGGGTTGCCCGTTGCCCATCGGCTTGCCCAGGGTGACGATGTCGGGGATCACGCCATGGCGCTGGAAGCCCCACATGTGCTCGCCCGTGCGGCCGAAGCCAGGCTGGACCTCGTCGGCGATGAAAATGCCACCGGCCCGCTTGATCGCCTCGACCGCGCCCTGCAGCAGGCCTGCCGGCTCAGGCAGGATGCCGTCGCTGGTGAACAGCGAATCGACGATCAGGGCCGCCGGCTTGATGCCGTGACGCTGCAAGTCGGCGATCGCCGCCTCGACGTCGCGGGTGAAGCGCTCGCCCAGATCGGCGCCCTCGGCGTGGTAGAGGCGCGGCGCCGGCACCAGGCGAACGTGGGCGCCGAGATCGACCGTCACGCCAAGCGAGGGCGAGAACTTCGACACCGCATCGGTGAAGCCGTGATAGGCGGTCTCGGTGACGATCACGCCGGTGCCGCCGGTGCGCACCTGGGCGATGCGATAGGCGACGTCGTTGGCCTCGCTCCCCGTGCAGGTCAGCATCAGATGGGCGAGTTCGGTCTCGGGCACGGTGGCGAGCAGGCGCTCGGCCAGTTCGAGAATGGTGTCGTGCAGATAGCGGGTGTTGGTCGCCAGGGTCTGCACCTGCCGGCAGATGGCCTCGGTCACCGCCGGGTGGCAATGACCGAGCGAGGCCACGTTGTTGTACACGTCGAGGTAGCGGCGCCCCTGCGGATCGATCAGCCACACGCCCTCGCCGCGGACGATATGCAGGGGATGTTCGTACATCAGCCGATAGGCCGGGCCGAGCAAGGCGTCGCGCCGCTCGATCATCGCCGCGGTCGCGGGGCTCAGGTCGGCGCGTCCGGGGATATAGGCGTTGACCATGTTGAGGTCGGTGGTGCTCTTCATTGGTTTTGTCCTTTGCGTACTTCGCTGAGTAATAGGTCGCGCGCCTGCTCGCGGGAAAGCTCGGCCATCAGCGCCAGCGCCTCCCAGGAGGCGGGGTTGTGGCGCATGATGTAGGCGCGGTTCTCCGGGTAGCGCTTGGCCCGCCATTCGGAAATCAACACGGTGATCAGGTGCCGTGTGGCCATCAGATCGGCAACGATCTCTTGCTCCATGTCGCTGAGCGGCAGCGTGGCGTGATAGGCGCCGACGAACTGCGCCGGGCCCTCGAACGGATCGGCGCAGCCGGCCATGTGAAAGGCCGCCGCCGTGGCGACCTCCCCCACCAGCGGCGCATGCAGCATGTCGCCGAAGTCGATGATGCCGACGATGCGCTCATGGTCCTCGGGTGCGACCAGCACGTTGTAGAGGTGGTAGTCGTTGTGGATGACCTGCGACCTCAGCGCCGGCAGACGCGGCAGTACATGCTCGGTGAAGCGCGCCAGGAACGACTCGGCCAGCGCGCGCCGGGGGCCGTCGCCGATGGCATCGAGCTTGTCTGCCAGGTGGTGCGCCGTGGCAACGTTCCACAGCAGATCGTGCGTCGCCGAAGGGTGGCTGAAATCGCCCAAGGCGAGGTTCAGCTCGGCGAGGAAGGTGCCCATCGCCCGCCGCTGCGCTGCGGTACGCGGGGTCTCGCGGATCTGCACGCCGTCGAGGTAGGTCAGCATGCGCACGCAGGTCTCTACCCCGCCGGCCAACATTACGCTGTCGCGCGCCTGCCCGCCGAGCGTGCGCACCACCCGCGGCGCCGGCAGGCCGGGCGCGACGCGGGCGATGTGCTCGAGCGCGGCGATCTGAAAATCCACTACCGCAACCGGCTCGGATGGATTGCTGATCTTGACCACGTAACGCCTGCCGTCGGCCGTCTCCAGGCAACAGTTCTGGTCGCGCTCGCCCAGCAGTGATTTGAGGCTGCCATCGATGCCGTAGAGACGACGGACCAGGGCCCGCACCTCGTCCGGGGCGAGACTGGGTGCCGCCGTGCTCAACGCCGCTGCCGCCATCGGACGATTGCCGGCCATCACGCCTCCCGCTTCAGCGCAGCGGGCTGGGTCAGGCCATCGAGGCCGAGCAAACCGGGCAGCTGGCGAATGTCGGTCAGGCGGTTGACGCCATAACCCTCGAAACCTTCGAACGAGGGCTCGTGACCGCGATCGATAAAGGCCTTGGCCATGAACCCCAGGTCGTTCGCGGTCATGAGGTCGTAACGATAGCTCGACGAGACGTGCATCATCTGCTCCGGCCCGCAGCCGAGCTGATCGAACATGTATTCGAACATCTGCGCGCGCGGCTTGTAGGCGCGGGCCTCCTCGGCGGTGTAGACCGCGTGGAAAGGCGCCTTGAGATGGGCGACGCTGTGCGGGATCAGATCGACCATCGAGTTCGACAGGATCACCAGCGGGACATGCGGCGCGATGGCCTGCAGCGTCTCGACCACGTTCGGGTGCGGCTGCCAGGTCGGCACGGCCTGGTACAGGGCCAGCGCATCGGCAGGACGATATTCCACCCCGTGTGCCTTGCATGCCCGTTGAATGGAGTTTTCAACAACGTTGAAGAACGGTTTCCACTCACCCAATACTTCATCGAGGCGGTAGAAGCCAAAGCTGTCGAGGAAGGCCGGCATCCGCTCGCTCGGCACGCGATCTGCGAAGAGCTTCTTCGCGGTCGGGCCCATTTCGAAGTTGATGAGGGTGCCGTAGCAATCGAAGCTGATGAATTTCGGTTTGAAGGTCATTTTAGCGATCTCCGGGGTGTGGATGACTTGGTGAGTACAAGTCTATGAATCGCGGCCCTACGGAAATGCTCTATTGGCGGGTGACTCAGGCAGATTCCTGTTCGATAAGGAGCCTGTTGGCAGGATCTGCGGCCAGCCTCGAAAGGCCCGTGATCGCCCGACTTCGTGCTCCCAGGGTTGCCTCTGCAAACGAGGTGTCGGTGTTGCCTGAGGGGCGAAACAGCAGGATCTGCGCAGCCAAGCGGGTTCCGTTCCCTACCCGCTGCCGCCCTGCAAAAGGATTCAGCCCATCCAACGCATCATTGAGACAGCACCAAACGAAAACGCCCCTCCATCAAGGAGGGGCGTTCTTCATCAGGCAAGCCGAGGCTATATCACTTACCCTGCCCGCCTCTTCAGCGCGCCACACGCTTAGTCGGCAGCGCTGTAAACCTCGGCCAGATCGCCCAGGTCCCAGTTGCCACCGGTCAGTACCACGCAGACCTTTTCATCCGGCCGCACCTTGACCACGCCCGCCAGCAGGGCGCCGATGCCGATCGCGGCGGCGGGTTCGGCGATCAGTTTCGCGTCCTTGGCCAGGGCGCGCATGCCCTGAACGATGTGCTCGTCCTCGACCAGGACGATCTCGTCGACGTAGCGCTCGATGATCGGATAGGGGTTCTGCCCCGGCACGCTGATGCGCAAGCCGTCGGCGATGGTGTTCTGCAACGGCAGCGTGGTGCGCTGCTTGTTCAACCGGCTGTGGTAGTACTTGGGGGTCAAGGCCGGTTCGGCGCCGACCACCCGCACCGACGGCTTGGTTTCCTTGATGGCGGTGGCGATGCCGGAAATCAGGCCGCCGCCGCCCATGGGAATGATCACGGTATCCACGTCCTGCAGGTCTTCGAGGATCTCGCAGCCGATGGTGCCCTGGCCGGCCATCACCAGCGGGTCCTCGAAGGCATGCACGGGCACATAGCCGTTTTCCTCGGCGATCTCGTACACCCGTTTCCAGCGGGCCGCGGTGTCGCCATCGAAGAGAATGACCTCCGCACCGAGGGCTTCGGTATTGGCGATCTTGATCTTCGGCGTGGTCACCGGCAGCACCAGAATGGCTTTCACCCCCAGCATGCGCGCGGCGTAGGCGAGCCCCTGGGCGTGATTGCCGGACGAGGTGGCGATGATGCCCTTGGCGATCTCTTCCCTGGGCAGCGAGAGCGTCTTGTTCAGCGCACCGCGAATCTTGAACGCCCCGGTGATCTGCAGGGTTTCGGGTTTCAGATAGAGCTGGCAACCGGCGACCTTCTCTATCTTCTCCGCGCGCAGCAGCGGCGTATGTTTGATATGGGGTTTGAGCCGCTCTTGGGCTTCGCGGATGTCCTGAATGGTCGGATGGTCGCGCATCTAAATGTCCTCTCTCCTACTGCCGAAAAATCATGTTTCAAAGGAACGCAAAGAAGGTTCCGACGTTGTTTTCCAGCGCGTTGCGATAGATCTTTTCGGCCGTGGTGTTGTCCTGGATGGCCATGCCGGTGGAGTCGAAGATGGTTATTTCTTCGTCGTTCTCCCGGCCGGGTTTCGTACCCAGGAGAATCTCGCCGAGCTCGCCGTGGATAGCGTCCAGGCCGATGATCTTCGCGTTCAGCGGGTGCCAGGTTTCGCCTTTGTCGATGCACTGCGAGTTCGAGTCGGTGACGATCTTGGCGTTGCGGAATATCTCGGGCTCGAACTCCTGCTTGCCCTTCATATCGGTGCCGATGGCGACGATATGGGTGCCGGGCTTGACCCAGCTGGCTTCCACCAGCGGGCCCTTGCCACGGGTGGTGGTGATCAGGATGTCGGCCTGCTCGACCGCCTGCTGCTTCGAATCGGCCAGGATCACCGGAATACCGAACTCGCCTTCGATGTCCGCCTTGAAGCACTCGCGCGACTCCGGGCTTCTGCTCCAGGCATGGATCTCTTCGATCTGCATCACCAGACTGATGGCGCGAATCTGCATCCGCGCCTGCTTGCCGGTACCGATGCAGGTGATCTTCCTGGCGTTCTTCCGCGCCAGCGCCTTGACCGAGACGGCGCCCGAGGCCCCCGTCCTGAGACCGGTGAGCAGGCTGCCATCCATCACGCAGATCAGCGCGCAGCTCCTGGCATCGAACAGCAGCACGCTGCCCATGCCGTTGGGCACGCCATGGGCGGTCGGGTTGTCGAGAAAGCCGCCGGACGAGGCCTTCATCGAGATGATTTCATTGCTCTTGCAGTAGCCGACCTTGAAGTCGATTTCGCCTCCGCGCGGCTCCGGCAGGTGTATGCCGATGTAGTCGGGCTGTATCACCTGCCCGCCACTGAAGGCCCTGTAGGCCTCCTCCACCGTGCCAATGACCTCCTTCATAGAGATCAATCTGCCGACCTGTTCTTTGCTGAGCAGCAAGGTTTTCATCTACGGGCCTCGTCGTTTTCTAATCGGGGCATGGATTGGCACGGGCATGGTCACGCCGGATCGCTCGCCATGCTCGGCGCGAATGATTCGAGCGCGCGCGGCCGATTCGCTGCACCCAGTATGCCGCCGAGCGTTCGGCAGAAAATTTCAGATACCGGGCGAGTGAGCAACTTCCAGTTGTTTTTACCGCCCTCGGCGAAAGCTAGCGCTGCGCTGCCAAAGCCTCGAAGCTTGCATGCCCGCTGCGGCTTAGAAGGAGAAAGGGCTGCACAATCCTGTACGCGCCGAACACCGCAGCAGAAACTTCCGAGCGCAACCTGGAAAACGCCCGATTCTGCGATTGCGCCCCGCCAATACGACAGCCCCCTGCGGGGCGCGATGCCTAAGATAGGATCAGCGCAACGGCATGGGTGACTGCCGAAGCCCGGTCTGCCGCGCCGAATCGAGCAACGAGACGGCAGAGCCGAATCTCAGTTTCGATCATCCGATCTGTGCGCGCCGATCCACTTATCGACGCACGCCGACACGGTCTTGCAGCTCGCCAGCAGCGTTCGCAGCAAAGCCGTAACAACAACAGGTTTGAGGCCAGGAGAACAGAATGCCGGCTCCCTTGATCACCATGCAGTCCAGCCCGGAGCTGCCGCAAAGCGCCGACGTCGTCGTCATCGGCGGCGGCATCATCGGCGTATGCGCCGCCTATTACATGGCCCGCCAGGGCATGAGCGTTGCCCTGGTCGAGAAGGGTCGTATCGGCGCCGAGCAGTCCAGCCGCAACTGGGGCTGGTGCCGCCAGCAGAACCGCGACGCCCGCGAACTGCCGCTGTCGACCAAGAGCCTCGCACTCTGGGAGGAGATCAGCGCCGAGCTCGGCGAAGACCTCGGTTTCCGCCGCTGCGGGCTGTTCTACCTGTCGGACAACCAGGCCGAGCTGGACGGCTGGGCCAAGTGGCGCGACTTCGCCATCACCCAGGGCGTCACCACCCACATGCTGAGCAGCGCCGAAGCCACGGAGCGCGGCGCGCCCACCGGCAAGCCCTGGCTGGGGGGGGTGTTCTCGCCCTCCGACGGCATCGCCGATCCGGCGCGAGCGGCACCCTTGATCGCCAAGGGCGTGCTCAAGCATGGCGGCACCATCCATCAGTACTGCGCCGCCCGTGGCGTCGAGACAGAGGCAGGCCGGGTAGCGGCGGTCATCACCGAGAAGGGCGTGATCAAGACCCGCCAGGTGGTGATGGCCGGCGGTGCCTGGGCCTCCTCCTTCTGCGCGCAACTGGGCATTCGCTTTCCCCAGGCTTCGGTGCGCTCCTCCATCCTCTCGGTCATGCCGGGCGTCCAGGGAATTCCCGATGCGCTGCACACCAGCGAGGTGACCGTCACGCGGCGTGGCGACGGCGGCTATACCCTGGCCATTTCCGGGCGCGCCTGCGTGGATCCGACGCCACAACAACTGCGCTTCTCCTCGTACTTCCTGCCGATGTTCGCCAAGCGCTGGCAGATGCTCTCCCCCGGCGATCTGCAGGGTTGGCAGTACGGACACGAGACGCGCCGCAAATGGGCGCTCGACCGGCCTACGCCGATGGAGCGCGTGCGCATCCTCGATCCGCGCCCGTCGGAATCGATCCTGCGCGATACCCTGGCCCGCGCCCGCCGCCTGTTGCCCGCACTGGGCAGCGTGCCGGTTCAGGCCGGCTGGGCCGGTTATATCGACAGCACCCCCGATGGCGTGCCGGTCATCGACGAAGCGCAGAACCTGCCGGGCTTCATCCTGGCCGCCGGCTTCTCCGGCCACGGCTTCGGCATCGGCCCCGGCGCCGGGCGCCTGATCGCCGAACTGGTGCAGGGACAGACCCCGTTCGTGGACCACACCCAGTACAGCCTGGCCCGACTGAACAAGGGCGTGTGGGGCAAGGTCTCGGAGTTCTGACAGCCTCTGGGCCCCGGCGGGAGCTCCGCTCCCGCCTTCCCTTCGTTATTGAACGAGCCGCTCGAAGCTCCAAGCGCGTATCGCCCCGCATCAGCGACGCGGTCCTCCCTCTTCTGCTACTCGGTCCGCTTGCTTGAGCCTGCGCGCCGCTCGAAATAATTGCGCCGCGCACCAAACGATAAGGCGCCTGCACGCGGTCAGCGCGCAGGCGCCAAGCACTATGGCTTATTTGACCACGTACAGCTTGCGCACATAGACGTTGCTTTCCCAGGCACACGGCGTGCCCTGGGCCACGAATACCGTATCGCCGGTGTTGACCTTCAGCTCGACGCCGTCGGCCAGTTGCAGGGTGACGCTGCCTTCGATCAGATGCATCAGCTCATGCACCTTGTGCGGACGGGCGTGGCGCGTGTAGGGCGTCGAATCCCACACGCCGATCAGCAGATTGTTGGCGCCGTCGGCGAAGGCATTGTGCGAGCGGCATTGCGGAGCGGGGCCGATGAGGATCTGCGCATCCGGCCCCTGCGAGGGATTCAGCGCCGCGCGACGGTCGAGCGGAGTCAGACCGGGCTTGCGCTCGCCCCCCTGGCTCAGCGCGCAGAACGCCCAGAGGCTGCCAGCCTGCGCCTGCACGCGCAGCGCCGTGCCACGGCCGATCACCACGCTGTCGCCGACACCCAGCTCGAGCGTCTGCTGTTCGTCCTGCAGGCTGACCTTTCCGGCATGCACCACCAGCATTTCGGTGTAGGGGTAGTCCTCGACCACCAGCTCTGCGCTGGCCTGGACGATGCCGGCGCTGATGCCGTCATCCCCCCGATAGGCCACCTGGCGGACGTTGCCGAAGGGATCGGACGCTCCCAGGGCGGCGGGGGTAAAAGCAGCGGCAGGAGTGCCGTCGGCAAGCGCCAGCAGCGAAGCGATAGGGTGTGACATCGATGGAATCTCCAAGGGTGAACGAGTCGACGAGGCGAGCGGCGAAGCGCTCCTGAGGGACTAGAAAAACGACTGGGCAGCGGCTCGCTGCGCTGCCCAGCCAGGCCTCCATGCTAGGAAATATCGCCCGATATTTGCTGCCGACTTGCCGCCTCGCTTGAGCATTAGCTGCGGCCGTTCACGCCAAAACTTATGCAATCCACCGAATTGATCCGGGCCTCTTGCCAGCCGCCATTTGCTACTGAGATATAGCCACCGCGCTCGGGCAAGAACGGGTCGCGATCCTCGCCGTCCATCGCCGCTGCAAGCTGTGGCGATGGTCGAACAGGCCTGCATTCTCCCGCATCGAGCCGGAGCGATTCATCTGAGTTGCCGTAAGAGCGTTGTCCGCCGGGCGGGCAATGAACACTAATAAGATCAATGGAGTACTCCATGAACGCCCTTAAACCGAGCTGTCTTGCCCTGGCGATAACCGCCATTTCCCCACTGGCCGTAGCTGGCCAACAAGAAGCCAATGGCTTTATCGAAGACAGCAGCCTCACCCTGCTCAACCGCAACTTCTACATGAACCGCGACTTCCATGATGGCGGCAGCAACAGCCAGGGCAGCAACGGTGCGAAGCCAGCCAGCGAACGCAACGGCTATCGCGAGGAATGGGCGCATGGCGCCATCCTCAACTTCACCTCCGGCTTCACCCAGGGCACGGTCGGCCTCGGCGCCGATGCCTTCGCCTACGGCGGGATCAAGCTGGACAGCGGCCGCGGCCGCGTCGGCAACGGCCTGCTGCCGATCAGCAACAACGGGACTGCCGACGCCGAAGTGCCGGACGCCTACGGCGAGATCGGCGGCGCGGTGAAGATGCGCGTCTCCTCCACCGTACTGAAATACGGCGAACAGCGCCCGACCGCCCCGGTGTTCGCCATGGGCGACAACCGCCTGCTGCCGGAGGTGGCCACCGGTTTCCAGCTGTCGAGCAATGAGTTCGCTAGGTTGCCCTTCGAGGCGGGCCACTTCACCGCCTACAACGGCCGGAACTCGACCAACTCCGACGACGGGCTGTTCACCAGCTACGCGGGTATCGAAGCAGACAGCGTCAGTTTCCTGGGCGGCACCTACAAGATCAGCGACAACCTCAGCCTGATGGCCTACGCCAGCAGGGCCGAAGAGATCTGGCGCCAGTACTTCGGCAGCGTCGCCTACGTCCTCCCGCTGGCCGACAAGCAGGCGCTGGACTTCCGTCTGGTCGCCTACAAGACCAGCGACGAAGGCCAGGCCCGCGCCGGCGAGCTGGACTCCACCAGTTGGTCGGCCAAGGCCGGCTACGCCTTCGGCCCGCACAAGCTGACTGTCGCATATCAGAAGATCGGCGACGAAACCTTCGACTTCATCGGCGTCGACTCGATCTGGCTGGCCAACTCGGTGCAGTACGCCGAATTCAACCGCCCTAATGAGCGGTCTGTCCAGGTCCGCTACGACCTCAATATGGCCGACTTCGGTGTGCCGGGCCTGACCCTGATGACCCGCTACATCAAAGGCGACCAGATCGACTTCACCAAGGCCGACCCGAACGGTGCCTACTTCCGCGCCGGGGTCGACGACGAGAAGCGCTGGGAGCGCGATGTGGAAGCCAAATACGTGGTTCAGTCGGGCTCGGCCAAGGACCTGTCCTTCCGCCTGCGCCAGGCCACCTACCGTTCCAGCTCGTTCGACAAAGGCACCGATGAGGTCCGCCTAATCGTCGAGTACCCGCTGAGCATCCTGTAAGCGCAGTCATCGCTTCGCTCTGCCAAGGACGGCCGATTCTTTTGCAGGCATCCTCCACGCTCCCTTGCCTTCAGACGCCCAACCGGGCGTCTTTTTTTGCCAAGCGATAAGCGCCCGCTCGCCCCCCTCGGCGAGGAAACTGAGCCCGGTATTTGCTGCCGCTGCGCACCCCCGCACGAGCAATAACTGTGGCCGCGCAAGCCTTCACTTGGCGAATCTACCGAATTGCTCCACGCCTATTGTCAGCTCCCGGCGCAGGTGGGATACAGACTCCATCGACCGCGCCGTCGAAGCCGCGCGGCCCTGCCATGGAGACCCATCATGCCCGCCCCGAACCCGCCCTATACCTATCGCCCCATGACAGCCGCCGACGTGCCGGCCGCCCATGCCTTGTCGGTGAAGCTGAAGTGGCCGCATCGCCTGGAGGACTGGGCCATGCTGCAACGCGTCGCCGAAGGTTTCGTGGTGGAAGATGCCGGCCAGCTGATCGGCACCGCCTTCGCCTGCCCGCAAGGCGTCTACGCCACCATCGGCCTGGTCATCGTCAGCGACGACTATCAGGGCAAAGGCATCGGCCGCCGGCTGATGGAGCAGGCCCTGCAGGCCTGCGGCGCGGCGACCGCGGTGCTCAACGCCACCCTCGCCGGCGTGCCGCTGTATGCCAGCCAGGGCTTTGTCGAATTCGGCCGGATCAACCAGCACCAGGGGCAGGTACAGCCTCTGCCCCACCCCGCCCTGGCGGCTGACGAACGCATGCGAAACGCCGCAGCCGGCGACTGGCCCCGGCTTCTGGAGCTGGCCAAGGCCGGCAGCGGCCTGGACAGAACCCGCGTATTCGACGACCTGCACGATGCGATCGAACGGACGCTGATCCTCGAGCGTGACGGCCAGTCGTGCGCCTTCGCCATGCTACGCGCCTTCGGCCGCGGCCACGTTATCGGCCCGATTGTCGCGCAGACCGCCGAGCAGGCCAGAAGCCTGATCGCCGAGTTGCTGGCCGAGCTTCCGGGGGCCTTCGTGCGCCTGGATATCCAGGCCGACAGCGGGCTCGGCGAGTGGCTCAGCGCCGTGGGCCTGCAACAGGTCGACAGCGTCGCGCAGATGGCCCGCGGCACGCCGCCCCAGACCGTCGGCGGCGTCCAGCAGTTCGCTCTGGTGACCCAGGCCATTGGCTGAGCGGCACAATCCAACTTTCACTATGGAGTACGCATCATGGGCATAGGCGGCATCAGTATCTGGCAACTCCTGATCATCCTGTTGATCGTGGTCATGCTGTTCGGCACCAAGCGCCTCAAGGGCCTGGGCTCCGACCTCGGCGATGCGATCAAGGGCTTCAAGAAATCCATGGGCAACGATGATGACAAGCCGGCGGTGGATGAGCACAAGGGCCACACCATTGATGCCCAGGCGCGCAAGGTCGAAGAGCCGAGCAATAAGTATTAAAGGCCAGGCGCCATGTTCGATATAGGTTTTGCCGAGCTGCTGCTGGTCGGCCTGGTCGCCCTGCTGGTGCTCGGCCCCGAGCGCCTGCCCGGGGCCGTGCGCACGGCCGGTCTGTGGATCGGCCAGCTCAAACGCAGCTTCAGCGCGATCCAGGCCGAGGTGGAACGCGAGATCGGCGCCGACGAAATCCGCCGTCAGCTGCATAGCGAGCAAATCCTCGAACTCGAGCGCGAGATGAAGGCCATGAAGCAGGACATCCTCGCGCCCATGCCGACCTCGGACACCGGCAACAGCGCCGAAACCACGCCCACTGCTGCGGAACCAACTAGTCAGGACAAGACCGAACGCCCATGAACCGACTCCCGGACAGCGACCAGGAAATGCCCCTGGTCTCGCACCTGACCGAGCTGCGCAAGCGCGTGCTGCGCAGCGTCGTGGCCGTGCTGCTGCTGTTCGCCGGCCTGTTCTACTTCTCCCAGGACATCTACGCGTTAGTCGCCGCGCCGCTGCGCGCCTACCTGCCCGCAGGCGCGACCATGATTGCCACCGGGGTCGCCTCGCCCTTCCTGACCCCGTTCAAGCTGACCCTGATGGCCGCCCTGTTCCTGTCGATGCCGATCATCCTGCAGCAGATCTGGAGCTTCATCGCACCGGGCCTGTACCAGCACGAGAAGCGCATCGCCGTGCCGCTGCTGGTTTCCAGCATCCTGCTGTTCTACGGCGGCATGGCCTTCGCCTATTTCGTGGTGTTCCCGATCATGTTCGGCTTCTTCGCCAGCGTCACCCCCGAAGGCGTGGCGATGATGACCGACATCGGCCAGTACCTGGACTTCGTCCTGACCCTGTTCTTCGCCTTCGGCGTGGCCTTCGAGATCCCGGTGGCGACCTTCCTGCTGATCTGGGTCGGCCTGGTCGACGTCGCCACCCTGCGCAAGAGCCGTCCCTACGTCATCGTCGGCTGCTTCGCCGTGGGTATGGTACTGACCCCGCCGGACGTGTTCTCCCAGACCCTGCTGGCCGTGCCGATGTGGCTGCTGTTCGAGGCCGGGGTGTTCTGCGGCAGCCTGGTCAAGCGCCGCGCCGAGCACGAGGAGGACGCCGTCGCGGACCGCGCCGAGGCCGAGGCGAGAGCCGAAGACCCGTCCCTCGCACCGCAGCCGTGAACCTGCTGCTCAGGGACGGCGCCTCAGCAGCTGCGCGAGGGGCATCGCGCCGTGGCCGGCGGACAGCCAACGGGTCTTCAACCTCACGGGCCTGATGTGCCGGGGCGCCTAAAGTAGCGAACAGTCCGCAGAGCCGGCCATGCCGGACCTGCGTTCTTCCTACATCCGTCTGTGGACTGCTTCGCGCGCACGCCCTAGGGATCGGTCCCGCCAGCGGCCCCCTGGCTACTCGTTATATCCCCCACTAGGTCTACAACTTCATATCGACAGACACGTACGCCGAACGGCCAGGCGCTGGCGAGAACATGGGCTGGTCGTCGCCGCCCCAGAAGAAGTTGTCGAACCATACGTACTCGTACTCGCGATTCGTCAGATTCTTCAGTTGCAGGTCGAGGCTGGTGGTGGCGGAAAGCTGGTAGCGCACGTTGGCGTCCAGCACGGCGTAGCCGCCGTACTTGCCCTGCTCGTTCAGCGAGTCGATGTAGTAGTCGCCTTGCGCGCGGCCCTGGACGCCGAAGCGCCAGGCATGGTTGAACTGATAGTCGGCGCCGACGTTGCTGATGTAGCGCGGGGTGTGAAACACCTCCTTACCGGCCAGCGACTGGCCGCCAGAGGTGAAGGCGCTGACCACCTTGGCCTCCTGAACGGCGTGCGAGGCCCATACCGTCCACTGCTCGTCCAGCTGTGCGGTGAGCTGCATGTCGATACCGCGTCTCCTGGTCTCGCCGAGGCCGACGGTGGTGCCGGTGCTGGGCATGTTGGCCACTTCGTCGGTGGCGTCCTGCTGCCAGACGGCGAAACGCGCCTCGGCGCCGCTGAAGAGCTTGAATTTCACGCCCAGCTCCTTGCCGGTGTTGATCGACGGACTGAAGGCCGCCTGGCCGGCCGTGAGGTAGGCCGGCGCGGTGGAGCCTGTGAGAATCTGGAAGGAACGCCCCCAGTTGGCATAGACGTTGACGTCCGGCGTGACGCTGTACACCAGGCTCAGCTTGGGCTGCTCGATCCAGCCGTAGTCCTGCAGCTCGGCCCTCACCTCGTTCGGCAGCTCGGTGTTCCCGGAGAACTTGTCCACCCGCATGGCCGGGATGATCTTCAGCGACTCGATGGGCTGGATGATCGCCTGGGCATAGGCACCGGTGTTGTACAGGGTGTAGTTGTCGTCGTTCTGCGTGCGCGCCGGGGTGGCGTCGAAGTCGGTGGGGATGCCGAAATTGTAGCGAAAGCGCCGGTACTCGTTGTGCTGCTGCTCGTAGTTGAGGCCACCGTCGAGGGTGAGCATGTCATGCGCGCGCCAGGTGAGGTTGCTCAGCACGCCGGTCTGGCGTTCCTGCCACTGGCGGCGCTGGCGCGGCGCGTTGCCGACCGGGAGGCTGGTGAAGGTGATGGTGCGGTCGTCGTCGTAGCTGTTGAAGTACAGCTTGTTGCTCAGGCTCAGGTCGTCGCTGAGCTGGAAGTCGGCGTGTACGCCGAGGTGCTTCATGTCGCGGTCGTCGCCATCGTTGGCATTCTTCGCCGGCGACTGGGTACGGCTGGCGGCCAGTTCCTGCGCGGTGAGAAAGCCCGGCTCCTCGGCCTGGTGATGATAGAGACGGGCGACCAGGCCGACTTTCATCGTCTCGGAAGGAGCCGTCACGAACCACTTGCCGCCCAGCGAATACTTGTTGGACTGGCTGTGATCGCGAAAGCCATCGGAGTCCTGCTTGGCCAGGAAATAGTTCTGCGCGAACAGGCCTTGCTCATGGCCTACGGCCAATTGCAACTCGCGCGTGTCGAAGCTGCCGTAAGTCAGGCGGCCATCGGTGTAGTTGCCGCCCTGGCGGGTGGCGAAGTTGATGTTGCCGCCGATGTTGTGCAGGCCATAGCGCGGGTCGTTGGTGCCGCGCACCACCTCGATATAGTCGATCTCCAGCGGGAAAATCATGTCGATGAAGCGCTGGTTGCCGCTGTTGACGTTGCTCGGGATGCCGTCGATCAGAGTCTTGATGCCGTTGATATAGCCCTCGCCGTTGAAGGCGCGGAAGGTGGCCTTACCGGACTCGGCGCCCATCCGCGTCTCGGTCAGCTGGATGCCAGGCATCTGCCCCAGCAACTCCCAGCTGTTCATCACCTGCTTATCTTCGATCTTGTCGCTGCCCAGGATGTCGACCGAGGTCAGGATGCTGTCGGTGCGCAGCGCGCCGCTGCGCCCGGCTGTGACGTACACCTCGCCTAGCGAGATGGTGGAGTTGCCGGAGGGGGCAGCGTATAGGTCAGCAGTGGTCAGCGCTGACACTACAGCGAGGGAGGCCGATGTGGCTTTCATGATTGTTCCTAGTGTTTCGGTTTCTTGAGGGTTTCGATTGGTTTCAGGCGGGCAAAGAGTGTTGTTGTTCCGGACTAAGATGTGATCGAGCGATGGAGTTGGAGTTGCGCAAAACACCAGTGCTGCTTGCCGCTGAGGAGACCCAGCATCGTCACCCAATAATTTATGTTATATCGTAACATTTACTTTGTGATCGACACAGTACCAGTTCATGCCTGCCTGGGTTGGCGCAGAGTGCGCGAAACGGGAGCAGGGGCGAGTTTTTCATAGGAACCCTTGGACCCGTGTGCCATGTCATTTGCCCACTACGGTCGGAGATCTCAAGACGACAATGCGCCGCAAAGCCTGGCCGCCGGGCTGATCGTGCCTGCATCGGGGCGCCCCGCCTGGTGCATTCACTTTCCCTCATAAGCCGCTGACGGCGGGGGAACCGTTACACTGATACCCCTACTCCTGGTCTGGTGCCAGATAGATGGCTCTGGCGCTTCGCCAGCCCAGATGCAAGTCCAGCCCCTGTCGCGTCATGCAGCGCAACGAGGACCGATATGAGAAGCCACCTTGAGCAAAGCGATATCCCCGAGTCCAAGAGCCTCTGTGAAGGAATCTTTCACCACGCCTCCCATCGGCCGCCGGCGGTGACGGCATGATCGAGGTCACCGAGGTTTCCATTGCCGAACTGCGCGCTGCGCTCGAATCGGGACAGACGACAGCGGTCGAGCTGGTCCAGGCCTATCTCGCCCGGATCGACGCCTACGACGGCCCGGACACGCCCACCGCCCTCAACGCGGTCGTGGTACGCAACCCCGATGCCCTCAAGGAGGCCCAGGATTCCGATGCCCGTCGGGCCAGAGGCGCCACCCTCGGCACGCTCGATGGCATCCCCTATACGGCCAAGGACAGCTACCTGGTCAAGGGGCTCACGGCCGCCTCCGGCAGTCCCGCGTTCGCCAAGCTGATCGCCTACCGCGATGCCTTCACGGTGGAACGGCTGCGCGCGGCCGGGGCGATCTGCCTGGGCAAGACCAATATGCCGCCCATGGCCAACGGCGGCATGCAGCGCGGGGTATACGGCCGGGCGGAGAGCCCGTACAACGCCGACTACCTCACCGCCCCCTTCGCCTCAGGCTCCTCCAACGGCGCGGGTACCGCCACCGCGGCCAGCTTCGCGGCATTCGGCCTCGCCGAGGAAACCTGGTCGAGCGGACGGGGCCCGGCCTCGAACAACGGCCTGTGTGCCTATACGCCGTCGCGCGGGGTGATCTCGGTACGCGGCAACTGGCCCTTGACCCCGACGATGGACGTGGTCGTGCCGTTCGCCAGAACCATGGCGGACCTGCTCGAGGTGCTCGACGTGGTGGTGGCGGAGGACCCCGACACCCGGGGCGACCTGTGGCGGATGCAACCCTGGGTGCCCATTCCCAGCGTGGCCTCGGTGCGTCCCGCCGACTATGCCGGGCTTGCGGCGAATGCCGAGGCACTGGCCGGCAAGCGCTTCGGCGTGCCGCGCATGTACATCAACGCCGACCCCGAAGCCGGCACGGCCGAGGCGCCGGGTATCGGCGGCCCGACGGGGCAGCGAATCCACACCCGCCCCTCGGTGATCGAGCTATGGCAAGCGGCTCGCCGGGCACTCGAAGGCGCCGGCGCCGAGGTGGTCGAGGTCGACTTCCCGCTGGTCTCCAACTGCGAGGGCGATCGCCCGGGCGCGCCGACCGTGTTCACCCGCGGCCTGGTGTCCAAGGAGTTCCTGCATCATGAGCTGTGGGACCTGACGGCCTGGGCCTTCGATGATTTCCTGCAGGCCAACGGCGATCCCAAGCTGAATCGCCTGGTCGACGTGGACGGACCGCAGATCTTCCCCCATGACCCGGGCACCCTGCCGAACCGCGAGGGGGACCTCGCCGCCGGCATGGACGAATACGTGCGCATGGCCGAGCGCGGCATCACCCCCTGGGACCAGATCGCCACGCTGCCCGACGGCCTGCGCGGGCTGGAGCAGACCCGTCGCATCGACCTCGAGGACTGGATGGCGCGGCTGGGGCTCGATGCGGTGATCTTCCCCACCGTCGCCGACGTCGGGCCGGCGAACGCCGACGTCGACCCACAGTCCGCGGACATCGCCTGGAGCAACGGCGTCTGGGTCGCCAACGGCAACCTCGCCATCCGCCACCTGGGCGTTCCGACGGTCACCGTGCCGATGGGCGTCATGGCGGACATCGGCATGCCCGTCGGGCTGACCTTCGCCGGTCGGGCCTATGACGATTCGGCGCTGCTGCGCTTTGCCTCGGCGTTCGAGTCGATCGGCAGCAAGCGCTTGATCCCGCCGCGTACGCCGCCGTTGAACAGCGGCCAGCCCTAGCAAAAGGCGGGATTGGCACCGAACCAGCGTCAATCCCGCCGTGGCCTGCCAAACCGGCCGGCCGGATTACGCCCGGGTGGCTGTGCGCAGCCCTGGCTCTCTCGACTCGAGGGCCGCAATCTTGTTCAGCCGATGCGTGCCGCCCCAGCGAGTCAGCTGGCGATTTTTCCCTCGCCGCCGGGCTGCGGTTGGCCGCGGGTCTTGTACAGCGACAGCAGCACGCCGCCGACCAGCAGGCCGAGGGTGACGCTCAGAGATATCGCCGGCGGAATCTTTCCGATGATGCCGACCAGGAAGATCTTCGCGCCGATAAACACCAGGACCAGCGCCAGGGCGTACTTCAGGTAGGCGAATCGATGGATCAGCGCCGCCAGGGCGAAGTACAGGGCGCGCAGGCCGAGCACGGCAAAGATGTTCGAGGTATAGACGATGAACGGATCCTGGGTGATGGCGAAGATCGCCGGCACGCTGTCCACCGCGAACACCAGATCGGCGCACTCGATCAGGATCAGTGCCAGGAACAGCGGCGTCACCCACAGCACGGACTTGCCACTGGCGTCTGGCTGGCGGACGAAGAAACGGTGCTCATGCAGGCGGTCGGTGACCCGCAGGTGCTTGCGCAGGAACCTGACCAGCAGGTTGCCTTCCAGGTTGGGGTGAGCGTCCAACTTGGCGAACAGCATCTTCACCCCGGTAAAGACCAGGAACGCACCGAAGAAGTAGAGAATCCAGCTGAACTGATAGATGAGCGCGGCACCCAGACCGATCATGATGGCGCGCAGCACGATCACGCCCAAGATCCCCCAGAACAGCACCTTGTGCTGGTACTGACGGGGGATAGCCAGGAAGCTGAAGATCATCGCCATGAGGAACACGTTGTCCATCGACAGCGACTTCTCGACGAGAAAACCGGTGAGGTAGTCCATGCTGGCATCGCCGCCCTTCTGGAAATACACCCATAGGCCGAACAGCAGGCCGGCACAGATGTAGCCGGCGGACAGTAGCAGGCTCTCGCGCACGCCGATTTCGCGGTTGTCGCGGTGCAGTACACCGAGGTCAAAGGCCAGCAGCGATACCACTACCGTGAGGAAGACCAGCCACAACCATGCGGCCGTGCCGAGGAAGTCGGCGAAGAGAAACGTTTCTAGGGCGGTCATGAGCCCCTCCTGTCAGTCGAAGTTGTACAGACTGTGATTCCGACATCGCGGTGCAAACCGCCAGAGGGGCCCGGCTTCACGCCGCAAACCCTAAAAAAACCCGAAAAACGCTCAACTGGCGAGGTATTGCAGGGTGTTGCCGCCGGCCATCGGCGCTTCGCCCGCGCCGATGGCCGGCGGCCGCGCTCGTGATAATGGAATGAGGAGACAATGCGCAGCGATGGCTACCCCGGCGACTGCCGGGGTAGCACTGCCGGGGCCAGCCCCCTGCACGAACACACCCGCTCAGGCCACCTCCAGGGCGGTCTCCTGCTCGGCGAGGTAGAGGTGCCAGGCTTCGGGCTCCAGGGGGTTCAGCGCGGTATCCACATAGTGATAGCGCTGCGGGATGCCATCACCACTCAGGAACAGGCGCAGATGAACCCGGGACTTCGGGATGCAGGGCGCCGTCGGCACCTCGATCCAGCAACAGACGGCCTTGCCGATCGGCATGTACTCGGATTTGAGCACCTGGTAACCCTGCGCAAGGTCGAGTTGCAGGCCATCGCTGTCGAATGGAATCACGTATTTATGCACGGTCTTCATGGTGTTCGGCTCCAAGTGGATTCGCGTCCAACCTAGCCGCCCCATCCATATCGATCCAATCGTTTTTCTAACCCCTATGCATTGGTTTTCAGCAATGCTTCGGCCTGGGCAACGAAGTGCAGGAAGGCATCGGCCACCGGCGACAGCGGCTTGCTGCGCCAATGCACGAGGTACCAGCGGTTGGCGATCGGGAAATGCTCCACATCAAGCTCCACCAGGTTGCCAGGCGCGGTGTGAACCAAGGTGTGTCGCGACAGGATGGCAATTCCCAGTCCGGCTGCGACCGACTCCTTGATCGCTTCATTGCTCTCGATCGTCATATAGGTTCTTAGCGTCCAGTCGAAACGGGCGAAATGTTGCTCTATCGCCCGGCGCGTCCCCGACCCGGCTTCACGGCTGATAAAGGGTTGATCGGCCAGGTCTGCCCAGCTCAGCCGCGCGCGAGCGGCCAGCGGATGGCGCGCCGGCGCGATAACCACCAGCGGGTTGTCTGCCAGTGGTATCGAGAGGATATCCGGCTGCTCGGGCGGCTGGCTGAACACATAGAGGTCGTCGAGATTGGCCTGCAGACGACGAATCACCTCGGAACGGTTGGCGATGTTGAACTGCACCTCGACATCGGGGTAGGTCTTGCAGAAGGGGCCCAGCAGGCGGGGCACCAGATACTTGGCCGTGGTCACCGCCCCCAGGCACAGCTGCCCGGCGGTCAGGCCGCGCAGTTGGCCGAGGCGCATGTCCAGGCGGTCAAGAGCGGCGAACAACTCACGGGTGCCTTGCAAGACCTCGCGCCCGGCATTGGTCAGAAACAGGCGCTTGCCGATCCGCTCGAACAGGGCCATACCCAAGGCCAGCTCCAGCTTGCCGAGTTGCGTCGATACCGAAGGCTGCGCGAGATGCAGGGCATGGGCCGCCTCGGTGACGCTGAGTCGCTCGGCCACCGCACGGAATACCTCCAGCTGGCGAAAGGTCGTCTGGCGGGTATGAAAACGTGTCCGTTCCATTGCTCAAGATCGATGATGTTTCAACCAGATGTTAAGAGCCGCTATGCATGCTAGTTCTCAGCATAGTCGCGCCCTCGACGGACGCGACCCCGGCGCCCCCCCTGAAGCGCCAGGTCACCAGGTGCAACTGGCCTTTCTCCATCGCAAGACGCACGGAAACAGGACCGTGCAAGGGGGCGAGAGTCAGCGCCGATCGAACGCGGCGCCTATGGACCGCAGACCGAACCGAGGCCTGGCACTGCCGAGGACGCCTGGCAGGCCGAGCGGCGGGTCGCATGTGCCCGCGGCGGGGACGAACGACTAGGCTTGCTGATGACTGCAAGAGCCGCGCGAAGACATCAGCTGTCGCGGCGACAGAGGGGCTGCTCGTGGAATCTGTTCAATTCGATATCGACGCGGTACTCCAGCGCCTGCTGGACGAGACCTACGGCCTGCTGAGCGCCCTGCCGCTGTTGCTCCTGGCCCTGCTGGTGGTTTGGCTGGCCTGGCTGGTCGGGCGCTGGCTGTCGCAGCGCACCCTGCTCGAGCGCCTGGCCAAGCGCAATCCCTTCCTGCGCGAGCTGGCACGCACCACGGCACAGTGGGCGGTGACCTCGGTCGGGGTGCTGGTGGCCCTGGAGATCATGGATGCCACCTCGCTGGTCGGCGCCGTGCTGGGCACCGCCGGGGTGCTCGGCGTGGCCCTGGGCTTCGCCTTTAAGGAAACCCTGGAGAATTACCTGGCCGGCATCCTAATGAGCATCCGCCAGCCCTTCTCGCCGCGCGACCATGTGGTGATAGACGGCAACGAGGGCCTGGTGATCGCCCTGACCTCACGGGCAACCATCCTGATGACCCCGGATGGCAATCACCTGCGCCTGCCCAACGCCCTGGTGTTTCGCAGCGTCACCCTCAACTACACGCGCAACCCCAGCCGGCGCTTCGAGTTCGACGTCGGCCTGGGCGGTGACCAAGACCTGCTGCTGGCCCAGCAGCTCGGTGTCGAGCGACTCAGGCAGCTGGACGGCGTCATGCAGTCGCCGCCACCGCGCGCCTTCATCAGCCACCTGGGGGATTCCAACGTACAAGTGCGCTATCACGGTTGGGTGGATCAGCGCAGCCACGACTTCCTGATGGTCAGGAGCGAAGCCATGCGCCAGGTCACCGCAGCCCTGGACGAGGCCGGCATGGACATGCCCGAGCCCATCTACCGCCTGCACGTCCACGAGCGTGCCGAGGCCGTGGCGCCGAGCCGCAAGCCGTCCCCGGCGACTGCGGCACAGGCAGACACTCGGGTGATCACCGACCTGGTAGAGCAGATCGAGCAGGAGCAGCACGCCCGCGACGAGGAGGACCTGCTCGATCCGGGCGCGCCGAAGGAATGAACGGCAACTGCGGGGATATGCGGGGCAAGAGTACAGCTACAGAATGCGGCCCTGACCCGCTGCTGTGCCAGGTCTGGCTCAGCGCGGCGCGGCCAGCCTGTTCACCTCGCGCTGCACCATGCTGGCGTATTCCGGCGGCGACAGCTCGCCCAGTTGGCCGCGCAACCACTCCCCCCACTTGCCCTTGCGCTTGCTCTTCTCGGCGAACAGACGTGCCGCATCGGCCTTGGCGCGCTGCAGGTTGTTCTGCCACAGCTCGAACAGGCGGGCTTTTTCCGCCTCCGCCACATCGCGCTCTGCCGCGGGTTTGTCTGCCAGGTTGTAACTCATCGGGCACTCCAGCCGGTGGAAAAAAGCCGCGCATTCTACGCACTTTTCCCCACTCGACCAGCGTTAGCTACCGGAGCCGGAGGACCAGTCGTCGGCCGGCCCGGCCTGCATCTGCACCTCGACCACCAGGTCGGTCTTCTCCCCGGACGCGGGCTGGCCGGTCAGCGCGCCGATCATCGCCCACTGCTGGTCGAGCTCGCCGCTGATCTGCGCCAGATGGTCGATCATGCGCTGCCCTGCGCGCTGGCTGGAGGGGTCGCCGCTACGCATCAGCTCGAACGACATCTGCGCCAAGGCGGCCGTCAGGTGGGTCATGCTGCGTGCGGTGAGGCTGAGTAACTCGGCGAGTTGGCTGTCTTTCGTATCCATACGATTTCTCCTTGGCCTGGGCCATGCGCATCTAGGCTAGCCGGAAAACGGAACGAACGTCACAGATCTCCAGAGGAACCTCGTTTATTTCGCCGCACCGATGCCAGGTGTCGGCGCATGCAGTCGGGCTGTTGTCACCTCTACCATAGCTAGTCGCCGCTCAACTCGCGTAGACGCCGCTCGAGAAACCTGCGGTCCGGGGCCTGTTGGGACAGCGCCAGGGCCTGTCGATAGGCGTCGCGCGCCTGCGTTGTCTGCCCCAGGCGCCGATGCAGGTCGGCCAGGGCGGCATGGGCCAGATGATAGTCGGTCAGCTCGCCGCGCTGCAGTATGGCCTCGATCTGCGCCAGACCGGCCCGGGGACCGTCGCGCATGGCCAGGGCCACCGCCCGATTGAGCTCGATCACCGGCGAGGGCGTGGCCTGCAACAGCGCGTCATACAGCCCAACTATCTGCGCCCAGTCGGTGGCCGCCATGCTCGGCGCCTCGGCATGCACCGCGGCGATGGCGGCCTGCAGGCTGTAGGGGCCGAAGCGCCGCGAGCGCAGGGCCTGCAGCACCAGCGCATCGCCCTCGGCGATCAGTGCGGCGTCCCACAGCGCACGATCCTGCTCCTCCAGCAGCACCGGCTCGCCACCGGTCGAGAGGCGCGCCGGGCAACGCGCCTCGTGCAGCAGCATCAGCGCCAGCAGGCCCATGACCTCGGGCTCGGGCAGCAACTCGAGCAGCAACCGCCCCAGGCGGATGGCCTCGGCCGACAGCTGACTGCGGGTCAGCGAGTCGCCGGAGCTGGCGAAGTAGCCCTCGTTGAACACCAGGTAGATCACCCGCAGCACCGCCTCCAGGCGCGCCGCCAGCTCGCCGCGGCCCGGCACCTCGTAGGGGATGCGCGCGTCGCGAATCTTCGCCTTGGCGCGGACGATACGCTGGGCCACCGTGCTCGGCGTGCTGAGGTAGGCGTGGGCGATCTGCTCGGTGGTCAGGTCGCAGACCTCGCGCAGGCACAGGGCCACCTGGGCATCGGCCGAGAGTGCCGGGTGGCAACAGGTGAAGATCAGCCGCAGACGGTCGTCCTCGACGCTCTCGGCCTCGTCGGCCGCCACGACGGCCATCGCCTCGTGCTGCTCGTCGAGGGCCTGGAAACGCCGCTGCCGGCGCAGGTTGTCGATCGCCTTGAAGCGCCCGGCCGAAACCAGCCAGGCGCGTGGGTTGGCCGGCACGCCAGCGCGCGGCCATTGCTCCATGGCGGCGCGGAAGGCCTCGTGCAGGGCCTCCTCGGCCAGGTCGAAGTCGCCCAGCAGGCGGATCAGGGTGGCCAGCACCCGTCGCGACTCGGCACGGTAGGTGTCATCGAGCAGAACACGTAGAGCCTCGTCCATTGCAGTCTCCGTTGCATCCGGGGCGCCTGCCGTCTGGGCCGCGCCCCTTGATTCGACCCTGTTCCGACAGGCTCGTTTGCCCTGCGCCGAGCCAGGCGACGGGCGTCAGTTCTTCAGCCGGTAGCCGCTCTTGAAGATCCAGCCGACGGTCAGCACGCACAGCAGCAGGAAGCCCAGGATCATCGCCAGGCTCAGGCCCACGCCGACGTCCGACACGCCGTAGAAGCTCCAGCGGAAGGCGCTGATCAGGTAGACCACCGGGTTGAACAGGGTCACCGTCTGCCACAGCGGCGGCAGCATGCCGATCGAGTAGAAGCTGCCGCCGAGGAAGGTCAGCGGCGTGACGATCAGCGCCGGGACTATCTGCAGCTTCTCCCAGCCGTCGGCCCAGACGCCGATGATGAAGCCGAACAGGCTGAAGGTCACCGCGGTGAGCACCAGGAAGGCCAGCATCCACACGGGATGGAGGATTTGGTAATCGACGAACAGCCGCGCCGTGGCCAGGATCACCAGGCCGAGGATGATCGACTTGGTGGCCGCCGCGCCGACGTAGCCGACGAGTATCTCCAGGTAGGACACCGGCGCCGACAGCAGCTCGTAGATGCTGCCGGAATACTTGGGCATGTAGATGCCGAAGGAGGCGTTGGAAATGCTCTCGGTGAGCAGCGCCAGCATGATCAGTCCCGGCACGATGAAGGCGCCGTAGCTGACCCCATGGACCTCGGTCATGCTGCTGCCGATGGCCGAGCCGAACACCACGAAGTACAGCGAGGTGCTGATCACCGGGGTGGCGATGCTCTGCAGCAGGGTGCGCCAGGTGCGCGCCAGCTCGAACAGGTAGATGGCCTTGATGGCATAGAGGTTCATGGGCGCGACTCCCGGTGCACCAGGTTGACGAAGATTTCCTCCAGGGAACTCTGGCTGGACTGCAGGTCCTTGAAGTCGATGCCGTGCTGGGCCAGGTCCTTGAGCAGCTCGGCGATGCCGGTGTGCTCGCGCTGGGCGTCGAAGGTGAACACCAGGGCATGGCCCTCGTCCGCCAGCTCCAGCGGATGGCTGTCCAGTTCCGCCGGAATGTTCGCCAGCGGCTGTTGCAGCTGCAGGGTCAGCTGCTTCTTGCCGAGCTTGTGCATCAGCACCTGCTTGTCTTCCACCAGGATGATCCGCCCCCGGCTGATCACCCCGATGCGGTCGGCCATCTCCTCGGCCTCCTCGATGTAGTGGGTGGTGAGGATGATGGTCACCCCGCGCGCGCGCAGGCCGCGGACCATGTTCCACATGTCGCGGCGCAGTTCCACGTCGACCCCGGCGGTGGGCTCGTCGAGAAACAGGATCTGCGGCTCGTGGGACAGCGCCTTGGCGATCATCACCCGGCGCTTCATGCCGCCGGACAGCTCCATGATCTTGGCGTCGCGCTTGTCCCACAGCGACAGGTCGCGCAACAGGCGCTCCAGATAGGCCGGATCGGGCTTCTTGCCGAACAGCCCGCGGCTGAACTTGACCGTGGCCCAGACCGTCTCAAACACGTCGCTGACCAGTTCCTGGGGCACCAGGCCGATCTGCGCACGGGCCGCGCGATAGTCCTCGATGATGTCGAACCCGCCGACCCGCACCGAGCCGCTGCCCGGGTTGACGATGCCGCAGATGATGCTGATCAGCGTGGTCTTGCCGGCGCCGTTGGGCCCGAGCAGGGCGAAGATCTCGCCCCGGCGGATGTCCAGGTCGATGTTCTGCAACGCCGGATGGCCGGAGGCGTAGGTCTTGTTCAGTTGCTGGATGGAGATCACCGGTTGCACGGCAGGTCCTTGGTGCGATGAGTCAGGGGCAGAGTGTAGGGAAACAGGGGTGGGGTCAGGCAAGTGCCATGCTCATCGAGCAGGCGGTGCGCAATCCATAGGATGGGTTAGCCGCACAGCGGCGTAACCCCTCTATCGATGGCTATCGCTGCGCCCAATCCACCCTACGCGCTAGGCCTGCTGCAGGTGCTCGGCCAGGAAATCGATCAGGCCACGTACCGCAGGCAGCAGGCCGCGGCGCGACGGGAACAGCGCATGCACCACCCCGCTACGCGGCGCCCATTGCGGCATGATGTCGAGCAGGCGGCCGGCCTGCAGGTCGCGCTCCACCACCATGCACGGCAGCTGTACCACGCCGACGCCGCGCAGCGCCGCGCGCCGCAGGATGGTCATGTCGTCGCTGATCAGCCGCGGCCGGTGGCGCACCTCGGCCGTGGCGCCATCCGGCCCCTCCAGGCACCAGCGATGATCCCGCGGCGGGCCCCAGTCCAGGCTGGGCAGGCCGCTGAGGTCGGCCGGTCGCAGGGGCAGTTCGAGACCGCGCAGGAACGCGGGACTGGCGACCAGCCGCTGCGGGCTGTCGCCCAGCACGCGCATCACCAGGTCGCTGCTGTCCAGCGGCGGGAAGCGCACCCGCAGCGCCAGGTCGAGGCCTTCGCCGATCACGTCGACGCGCCTGTTGGTGGCCTCCAGCTGCACCTGGACCTTGGGATGCTCGACCATGAAGCGGCTGACCAGGTCGCCGACCCGGTACTGCAACAGGGTGGTGGGACAGCTCATGCGCACCAGCCCCTGGGGTTCCGAGCGGGTGCGCTCGATGGCCTCGCGCGCGGCCTGCGCCTCGACCAGCATGGCCAGGCAGTGACGGTGATACTCCTGGCCGATCTCGGTGACCGAGAAGTGCCGGGTCGAACGCTGCAGCAGGCGCACGCCGAGACGCTCCTCGAGCAGGGCGATGCGCCGGCTGAGCTTGGATTTCGGTGTGTTCAGCGCCCGGCCCGCCGGGGCGAAACCGCCGTGTTCGACTACCTGGGCGAAGTAGTACAGGTCGTTGAGATCGTCCATCGGTGTTCTCCAAATAGAACACTGAGACTAATTTATCCGGTCTACCGCACCAAGCGTCGCACTCCTATGGTGTCTCCATGCACCAGAGGAGGCACCGCATGAAAAAGGTTCTCGGTCTCTACGGCAGCCCCAGGCCGCACTGGGTCGGCGACGGCTTTCCGGTTCGCTCGCTGTTTTCCTACGACAGCCTGGGCCAGCACATCAGCCCCTTCCTCCTGCTCGACTATGCCGGCCCCCACGACTTCGTCCCCGCGCAGCACCCACGCGGCGTCGGCCAGCACCCGCATCGCGGCTTCGAGACGGTGACCATCGTCTACCAGGGCGAGCTGGAACACCGCGACTCGACCGGCAGCGGCGGCCTGATCGGCCCCGGCGACGTGCAGTGGATGACGGCGGCCTCGGGCATCCTGCACGAGGAGTATCACTCCGCCGCCTTCACCCGGCAGGGCGGCACCCTGGAGATGGTGCAGCTGTGGGTCAACCTGCCGGCCCGGGACAAGCGCGCCGCACCCGGCTACCAGACCCTCCTGAACCAGGACATCCCCCGCATTCCGCTCGCCGGCGGCGCCGGTTCCCTGCGCCTGATCGCCGGGCGGTTCGCCGGCCGGCAGGGGCCCGCGCGCACCTTCACGCCGATGGATGTCTGGGACCTGCGCCTGAATGCCGGCAAGCCGCTGAGCCTGCCGCTGGCCGAGGGCCGCAACGGCGCCCTGATCGTGCTCCACGGCAGCGTGCGGGTGAACGGCGACCAGCGGGTCGGCGAGGCGCAGATGGCGCTGCTCGATGCGGCCGGCGACGAACTGCACCTGGAGGCCGACAGCCAGGCGCTGGTGCTGCTGCTCAGCGGCGAGCCCATCGACGAGCCGGTGGTCGGCTACGGCCCCTTCGTGATGAACAGCGAGGCCGAGATCGCCCAGGCGGTCGAGGACTTGCGCAACGGCTCGTTCGGCCAGCTACCCGCCTAACGGTCCTGCACCAGCGGTCCCAACGCCTAGTCTGACTAGTCCGGCTCACAGGGACCCGTGACCCTCTCCTAGACCCCGAGCGCCGGAAACGGCCAGGGTCCCCACCTCGCAAGGGAGCCTGAACATGCACAGTTTCGCGAATATCGCCAACTTCAACGGCCAGAAGCCGACCATCGACCCCAGCGACACGGCGATGTTGCTGATCGACCACCAGAGCGGGCTGTTCCAGACGGTCAAGGACATGCCCATGCCCGAGCTGCGCGCCAACGCCATCACCCTGGCGAAGGTCGCCAGCCTGGCGAACATCCCGCTGATCACTACCGCCTCGGTGCCCCAGGGCCCCAACGGCCCGCTGATTCCGGAGATCCACGAGGCCGCCCCGCACGCCCGGTACGTGGCGCGCAAAGGCGAGATCAACGCCTGGGACAACCCGGATTTCGTGGCGGCAGTGGAAGCCACCGGCAAGCAGACCCTGATCATCGCCGGCACCATCACCAGCGTGTGCATGGCCTTCCCCAGCATCAGCGCGGTGGCCGCCGGCTACAGGGTGTTCGCGGTGATCGACGCCTCCGGCACCTACTCGAAGATGGCCCAGGAAATCACCCTGGCCCGGGTGGTCCAGGCCGGCGTGGTGCCGATGGACACCGCGGCGGTCTGCTCGGAAATCCAGCAAACCTGGAACCGCCCGGACGCGGCGCAGTGGGCCGAGGCCTACAGCCGGGTTTTCCCCAACTACCAACTGCTGATCGAGAGCCACCTCAAGGCGCAGGCCGTGGTGAGCAACCAGGAAGTCCTGGACTCGCAGCGCTGAGCGCTTTCGCCCCGCGATCCCCCGCCGCGCGCCGCCGTGCGCCCGGCTTTCACCCACGCACGAGGACATCACCATGAGCACCCCCTACACACGTCTCGACAAGAACCAGGCCGCCGTCCTGCTGGTCGACCACCAGACCGGCCTGCTCTCGCTGGTACGGGATATCGAGCCGGATCGGTTCAAGAACAACGTGCTGGCCCTGGCCGACCTGGCCAAGTACTTCGAGCTGCCGACCATCCTCACCACCAGCTTCGAGAGCGGCCCCAACGGCCCACTGGTGCCCGAGCTCAAGGAGCTGTTCCCGGACGCGCCCTATATCGCCCGCCCCGGGCAGATCAACGCCTGGGACAACGAGGACTTCCTCGCGGCGGTCAAGGCCACCGGGCGCAAGCAACTGATCATCGCCGGGGTGGTCACCGAGGTCTGCGTGGCCTTCCCGGCCCTCTCGGCCATCGAGGCCGGCTTCGAGGTGTTCGTGGTCACCGACGCCTCCGGCACCTTCAACGAAGTCACCCGCCATTCGGCCTGGGACCGCATGTCCTCCGCCGGCGCACAGCTGATGACCTGGTTCGGCGTGGCCTGCGAGCTGCACCGCGACTGGCGCAACGACATCGAGGGGCTGGGCGCGCTGTTCGCCAACCATATCCCCGACTACCGCAACCTGATCAACAGCTACACCACCCTCACCGCCGGCAAATAGGCCAGGCGACCGGGACTGCGTGCCGGCGCAGTCCCCTCTCAGGCAACGCACTGCCCGCAGGTGGGGTTCACAAGCGCCATCTGCGGCCCCTCTCCCCCCGTCCCAGCCGCATGGCCACCGGGCAGCCCCGCGCAGTGCCGAGGCCTGGCGCTGAAATGACAAAGGCTCTAGGCTGCCCGGCGCCATCCCATTGCCCATCCGCCAAGGAGTGATCCATGCCCCACGAAGCCAGCCTGCTGCAGACCGCCGTGGTGTTCCTGCTGGCGGCGGTGCTGGTGGTGCCCCTGGCCAAACGCCTGCAACTGGGGGCGGTGCTGGGTTACTTGCTGGCAGGCGTGCTGATCGGCCCGGCGGTGCTGCGCCTGGTGGACGACCCCGCGGGGGTCAGCCATATCTCCGAACTGGGCGTGGTGCTGCTGCTGTTCATCATCGGCCTGGAGCTGTCGCCCCGGCGTCTGTGGGTGATGCGCCAGGCGGTATTCGGCGTGGGCCTGGCCCAGGTCCTGCTGACCGCCCTGGTGATCGGCACGGTGGCCATGCTCGGCTTCGCCCAGCCACTGAACAGCGCCCTGGTGCTGGGCCTGGGCCTGGCGCTGTCGTCCACCGCCTTCGGCCTGCAGAGCCTGGCCGAGCGCAAGGAACTGGCCAGCCCCCACGGCCGCCTGGCCTTCGCCATCCTGCTGTTCCAGGACATCGCCGCCATCCCGCTGATCGCCCTGGTGCCGCTGCTCGGCGTCGCCGAGACGACGAGCGACGGCGACGGGCTGGCCCAGTTGCTCAAGGTGCTGGGCAGCATCGGCCTGGTGGTCATAGGCGGGCGCTACCTGCTGCGCCCGGTGTTTCGCATTGTCGCCAAGACCGGCCTGCAGGAGGTGTCCACCGCCACCGCGCTGCTGGTGGTGATCGGCACCGCCTGGCTGATGGAACTGGCGGGCATCTCCATGGCTCTGGGCGCCTTCCTCGCCGGGCTGCTGCTGGCCGACTCGGAATACCGCCACGAACTCGAATCGCAGATCGAGCCGTTCAAGGGGCTGCTGCTCGGGCTGTTCTTCATCAGCGTCGGCATGACCGCGGACCTCGGCCTGCTGCTGGCCGAGCCGATGCGGGTGCTGGCCCTCGCCGCCCTGCTGATCCTGATCAAACTGCCGCTGCTGTTCGCCATCGGCCGCCTGGCCGGCGGGCTCGGCGCCCGCAGTGCGCTGCAGCTGGGCATCGTCCTGGCCGCCGGGGGCGAGTTCGCCTTCGTGGTGTTCCAGATAGCCCGCGACCATGGCCTGTTCGAGCCGCGCCTGCACAGCGAGCTGGTGCTGGCCATCACCCTGTCGATGGCCGTCACGCCCCTGTTGATGCTGCTGGTGGCGCGGCTGCTCAAGGCCAAGCCGGAGACCCGCGAGGTGCCGCCGCACTACAAGCAGATCGACAGCGACGCGCCGCGGGTGGTGATCGCCGGCATGGGCCGCATGGGCCAGGTCGTCGCGCGCTTTCTGCGCGCCCAGCGGCTGCCCTTCGTGGCCCTGGATATCGAGGTCGACACCATCGAACTGTCGCGCAGCCTGGACAACATGCCGATCTTCTACGGCGACCCGCTGCGCCCGGAGATCCTGCGGGCGGCCAAGGCCGACCAGGCCGAGTTCTTCATCGTCGCCACCGACGACCCGGACATCAGTCTGAGGCTCACCGAACTGGTGCGTCGCCTCTATCCGCAGATGAAGATCGTCGCCCGCGCGCGCAACCGCCAGCATGTCCATCGCCTGCTGGATGCCGGCGCGCTGCCGGTGCGCGAGACCTTCCACTCGAGCCTGGAGATGAGCCGCCAGATCCTGATCGGCCTGGGCCTCGACGACGAGCAGGCGACGCGCAGAATCAAGCGTTTCCAGCACCACGACGAGCAGGTGCTGGAGGCCCAGCACCGCGTCTACAACGACAAGGCCGCGGTGCTGCAGACGGCCCGAGAGGCACGCGCGGAACTGGAGACGCTGTTCGACGCCGACGCCAACGAACAGCAGCGCCCCCTATAGCTCGCAGGATGGGTTAGCCGCACGACGGCGCCATTTAGCGCTGGGTATCGCCGTGCTCCCCCCCCATCCTGCCCGGCTGTCCGGCGCCCGGCCGTTGAGCCGGCCTGGCGGCGCGAGCATTATGGAGGTCATGAGCCAGCTCCCCCGATCAGCGCAACCCGACGCCGTGCTGGCGGCCTTCCATCCGGCCGTCGCCGCCTGGTTCCGCAGCCAGTTCGCCGCGCCTACCGCGGCCCAGGCCGGCGCCTGGCCGGCGCTCGGCGCCGGGCGTTCGACCCTGGTGGCCGCCCCCACCGGCTCGGGCAAGACCCTCACCGCCTTCCTCGCCGCCATCGACGCCCTGGTGCGCCAGGGCCTGGCCGCCGGCGGCAGCCTGGAAGACCGCTGCGCCGTGGTCTACGTGTCGCCGCTCAAGGCGCTGTCCAACGACATCCGCCTGAACCTGGAGCAGCCGCTGGCCGGCATCCGCGCCGAACTCAAGCGCCAGCACCTGGCCGATGTCGAGATCCGCACCGCGGTGCGCACCGGCGATACCAGCCCCGGCGAGCGCGAGGCCATGCGCAAACGCCCGCCGCATATCCTGGTGACCACCCCGGAGTCGCTCTACGTGCTGCTCGGCTCCGAGTCCGGGCGGGCCATGCTGGCCGGCTGCCGCAGCCTGATCATCGACGAGATCCACGCCATCGCCGGCAGCAAGCGCGGCAGCCACCTGATGCTCAGCGTCGAGCGCCTGGAGGTCCTGTGCCGCCGCCCCCTGCAGCGCATCGGCCTGTCCGCCACGCAGAAGCCGCTGGACGCGGTGGCGCACCTGCTGCTGGGCAGCCAGGCGCCGCTGCCCCCTCTCGACCCTGAGGTCGATCGAACGGAACTGGCGCCATGGCCCGAAGCCGAAGGCGCGAGGCCGTCACCGGGCGACTGCGCCATAGTCGATATCGGCTACCAGCGCGAGCGCGACCTGGCCCTGGAGCTGCCGCCGGTGCCGCTGCAGGCGGTGATGAGCAACGAGGTGTGGGACAGGGTCTATGACCGCCTGGCCGAACTGGCCCGGCAGCACCGCACCACCCTGGTGTTCGTCAACACCCGGCGCCTGGCCGAGCGCGCCTGCCGGCACCTGGGCGAACGCCTGGGCGAGGCGGCAGTCGCCGCCCACCACGGCAGCCTGGCCAAGGCGCTGCGCCTGGACGCCGAGCAGCGCCTCAAGCGCGGCGAGCTCAGGGTGCTGGTGGCCACCGCCTCGCTGGAGTTGGGCATCGACATCGGCGAGGTGGAGCTGGTCTGCCAGCTCGGCTCGCCGCGCAGCATCGCCGCCCTGCTGCAGCGGGTCGGCCGCTCCGGCCACAGCGTCGGCGGCACGCCCAAGGGCCGGCTGTTCCCGCAGTCGCGGGACGAGCTGATCGAATGCGCCGCCCTGCTCGACTGCGTGCGCCGTGGCGAGCTGGACGCCCTGGCCATCCCCAAGGCGCCGCTGGACGTGCTGGCCCAGCAGATCGTCGCCGAGGTGGCCTGCCGCGAGTGGGGCGAAGACGCACTGTTCCAGCTGCTGACCCGCGCCGCGCCCTATGCCGAGCTGCCCCGCGAAACCTTCGACGCCCTGCTGAAGATGCTCGCCGAGGGCTACAGCGGGCGGCGCGGGGTGCGCGCCGCCTATATCCACCGCGACGCGGTCAACCGTCGCCTGCGCGGCCGCCGTGCCGCGCGCCTGACCGCGATCACCAGCGGCGGCACCATCCCCGACACCGGCGACTACGCCGTGCTGCTGGAGCCCCAGGGCCTGACGGTCGGCAGCCTCAACGAGGACTTCGCCATCGAGAGCATGGCCGGCGACATCTTCCAGCTGGGCAACCAGTCCTACCGCATCCTGCGCATCGAGCCGGGCACGGTGCGGGTCGAGGATGCCCAGGGCCTGCCGCCGAGCATCCCCTTCTGGCTGGGCGAGGCGCCGGGGCGCACGGACGAGCTGTCGGCCTCGGTGGCGCGCCTGCGCGAGGAGGTGGAGCGGCGACTGCAATCCTGTAGGGTGGAAAACCGCGCAGCGTGCTCCACCAGGGCCCCTTCAAACCACGCGGAGGACAAGCCGAGCCGTGTCCAGCCCGGAGATACCCCGGCGGGGCTGGCTGGCGCCATCACCTGGCTCACCGACGAACTCGGCCTGAACGAGTCGGCCGCCGCGCAGATCGTCGAGTACCTGGCCCAGGCCCGCCAGGCCCTCGGCGCCCTGCCGACCCAGAAGCGCCTGGTGATGGAGCGCTTCTTCGACGAGTCCGGCGGCATGCAGCTGATCATCCACTCGCCGTTCGGCAGCCGCCTCAACCGCGCCTGGGGCCTGGCGTTGCGCAAGCGCTTCTGCCGCAGCTTCAACTTCGAGCTGCAGGCCGCCGCCACCGAGGACGCGCTGATCCTCTCGCTGGCCACCAGCCACAGCTTCCCGCTGGAGGAGGTGTGGCGCTACCTGCACAGCCACAGCGCCGAACAGCTGCTGATCCAGGCGCTGCTGGATGCCCCGCTGTTCGCCGTGCGCTGGCGCTGGAACGCCGCCGTGGCCCTGGCCCTGCCGCGTTTCTCCGGCGGGCGCAAGGTAGCCCCGCAACTGCAGCGCATGCGCAGCGAGGACCTGCTGGCCACGGTGTTTCCCGACCAGCTGGCCTGCCTGGAGAACATAGTCGGCGAACGCGAGATTCCCGACCACCCGCTGGTGGCCCAGACGCTCGACGACTGCCTGCACCAGGCCATGGACTGCGAGGCCTGGCTGGCCCTGCTGCGGCGCATGGAAAGCGGCGAGGTCGAACTGCTGGCCCGCGACCTGCCGGCGCCCTCGGCCCTGGCCGCGGAGATCCTGGGCGCCCGGCCCTACGCCTTCCTCGACGACGCGCCGCTGGAGGAGCGCCGCACCCAGGCGGTGCACAGCCGGCGTTGGTCCGCCCCCGAATCGACCGACGATCTCGGCGCCCTGGACCCCGAGGCCATCGCCGCGGTGCGCCAGGAGGCCTGGCCCGTGGTCCGCGACGCCGACGAGATGCACGAGGCGTTGCTGAGCCTGGGGGCCGTCACTCCGGCCGAGGCCCAAGCCAACGCCAGCTGGCCGGCCTGGCTGTCGCAGTTGGCCAAGGGCAAACGGGCCAGCTGCCTGCACCTGGACGGCCAACCGGCGCTGTGGCTGGCGGCCGAACGCCTGAGCCAATGGCAGGCGCTGCATCCCGGCAGCACATTCAAACCGGCGATCCAGGCGCCCCAGGGGTTCGACGAGGCCTGGTCCGCCGAGGCGGCCCTGGTCGAACTGCTGCGCGCCCGCCTGGGTGGCTTCGGCCCCCTGCCGCTGCCGCGCCTGGCCGCCGACCTGCACCAGGCGGAGCCGGCGGTCCGCCAGGCGCTGCTGGCCCTGGAGCGCGAGGGCCATGTGCTGCGCGGCCGCTTCACCCCAGGCGCCGCCGAAGAAGAGTGGTGCGAGCGCCACCTGCTGGCACGCATCCACCGCTACACGGTCGGGCGCCTGCGCCGGGAGATCGAGCCGGTGGCGCGCGCCGACTTCATGCGCTTCTTGTTCGACTGGCAGCGCGTGGCGCCGGACGGCCGGGTACGCGGTGCCGAGGCCCTGGCTGGGGTGCTCGGCCAACTGGAAGGCTTTCAGGCGGCGGCCGGGGCCTGGGAGAGCGAAATCCTGCCGAGCCGGGTGGCCGACTACGGCATCAACTGGCTGGACGACCTGTGCCGCTCCGGCCGCTGGCTCTGGTGCCGCCTGGCCGGCCGCAGCCGCGCCGCAGGCGGCCCGCTGCGCAGCACGCCCATCGTCCTGCTGCCGCGCAAGAGCCTGGGCCTGTGGCGCGCCTGTCAGGGGGACACGCCGGCCGCCGAGCCCTCGCCGCGGGCCGAGCGCGTGCGCCAGGTGCTGGCCAGCCAGGGCGCGCTGTTCTTCGACGAACTGCAGGACGAGGCGCACCTGCTGCGCAGCGAACTGGAGGATGCCCTGGGCGAGCTGGTCAGCCTCGGCCTGGCCCATGCCGACAGCTTCGCCGGCCTGCGCTCGCTGCTGCTGCCGGCGGCCAAGCGCAGCCAGCAGCAGCGTCGTGCCCGTCGGGCCCTGGCCAATATGCAGGACGCCGGCCGCTGGGCGCTGCTCAGGCCCCGCAGCGCAGAGGCCGCCGACAATGCGCGCCACGGCGAGGCCGTGGAGCAGGTGGCACGGACCCTGCTGCGCCGCTACGGCGTGGTCTGCTGGCGCCTGCTGGCGCGCGAGGCCGATTGGCTGCCGGCCTGGCGCGAGCTGCTGCGGGTCTACCAGCGCCTCGAGGCGCGCGGCGAGATCCGCGGCGGACGCTTCATCGCCGGGGTGGTCGGCGAGCAGTTCGCCCTGCCCGAGGCGGTTGCCCTGCTGCGCGAGGTGCGCAGGCGCCCGCTCGACGGCAGCCTGGTCAGCCTGTCGGCCTGCGACCCACTCAACCTGCTCGGCACCCTGCTGCCGGGGAGCAAGGTGCCGGCCCTGGCCGGCAACCGCCTGCTGTACCGCGACGGCGTGCCGGTGGCCAGCCTGGTCGCCAGCCGCTGCCGACTGCTGGCGGACGCCGACACCTTCACCAGCGGCCAGTGGCAGGCGGCCCTGGTTCGCCAGACCAGCGCGGCGTCGCCTGCCGGGCGGCGGCCACGACGCGCCGGGTCGACGCCCCAGGGCGGGCTCCCGCCGGCTTGAACCTGGCGTCGCCCGACCACAGTTCTGCCCATTCAAACGGATTCGGATCGGAGCCCATGTACCACGGAGAACGCCTCAACGCCTGGACCCATCTGGTCGGTGCCCTACTCGCCGCGCTCGGCGCCATCTGGCTGCTGGTGCTGGCCAGCCTGCAAGGCGACCCCTGGAAGATCGTCAGCATCGCCATCTACGGCCTCACCCTGCTGCTGCTCTACAGCATCTCCACCCTTTACCACAGCCTGCGCGGCCGGGCGAAAACCATCATGCGCAAGCTCGACCACCTGTCGATCTACCTGCTGATCGCCGGCAGCTACACGCCCTTCTGCCTGGTGACCCTGCGCGGTCCCTGGGGCTGGTCGCTGTTTGGCGTGGTCTGGGGGCTGGCGCTGGTCGGCATGCTGCAGGAGCTCAAACCGCGCTCCGAGGCGCGGGTGCTGTCCATCGTCATCTATGCGCTGATGGGCTGGTTCGTCCTGGTGGCAATCGAGCCGCTGCTCGCCGCCCTCGGCGGCGTCGGCTTCGCCTGGCTGGCCGCCGGCGGCCTGTGCTACACCCTGGGCATCGTCTTCTTCGCCTTCGATGAGCGCTTCCGCCACTGGCACGGCATCTGGCACCTGTGGGTGATGGCCGGCAGTGTCCTGCACTTCGTGGCGATCTGGCGGCATGTGCTGTGAGCAAAGGCGCTAGGCGACGCACCGGGTTTTGCGCGCGACGCCGGCTATGGGCAAGGGCGCCCGAGGCTGGCTATGATCGGAGCCCATGACCTCCTCTGTCCCGATCCGCCAACCCTGCCCCCCCGGCGTCTGCGACTGCGGCCGCGAACGGCTGCTGGCCAACCCCGGCGGCGACGCGCGCATCCTGCTGCTGACCCGCAGCGAGGAGAAGCGCCTGCTCGAACGCCTGGAAAGCATCCAGAGCCTGGCCGACCTCGAACGCCTGCAGCAGCGGATGCACGAGCAACTGGGTATTCGCCTGGAAATCGCCCCGGGGCATAACGAAGTGCGCAGCATGCGCGGCATCGCCATCCACATCGACGAACTGCCCGGCCTGTGCCGTAAGACCCGCCAGTCGATCCCGGCGGCGATCCGCCGCGGCCTGGAGAAGCACCCGGAGATCGCCTACCGGCTGCTGGACGCCCACGACCTGTTTCGCGATCTCTGAACAGTGGGTTGGAAGGTAGAGGAAGTTATGGCTGGGGTCGGCCAGAGGCGGCCAAATTCAGCCGTTCACTCGGTGATAAGTCTCCCCATTGGAAGATTTCGCTAGTCACGTGAAGCCTTGTGAGAAGCGACCTTTTGATGAGAATGCCGCGACTTTTACCGAGACATTCGCCGAACGGCTGATAGCACAATATTAAATTTTTTACCTCCATTTTCATTTGAGCTACAAAGAGCCAAATCTGTGTGTGTGTGTGTGTGTGTGGGGGGGGGGGGAGGGTTGTTAAGCTCTTAAACTGGCTCATAAACCGAATTTGTAGCTTGGTAAAGGGTTGCACCTTTTGTACGGTTGCAGCGCCAGCATAGAGCTTGCAAGTTATCCTCTGTTGTAGTCCCTCCCTTGGAGATTGGAATGATATGATCGACTTCAATTAATAGGTTTGGCTCATCTCTAGCCGAAATTCCGCATTGCTGACAGGTGTTTCCGTCCCTGTTCTTGATCTTTTCACGAAGTTGCGGAGTCATCAATGCTCGTTGGCCTTTGGCGCTATTTTTGAAGCGCAGCATGTCACCAAGATACTTTATAAATTTCTCAAGATTTTCCATGTCAAGAACAATGGAAACCTCGTAGGAGCTATTGCCGCCAGACGAAACATACTGAAACCTGTAGGTCTGGAAATGAATATCAACTAGGCGCACAGGTTCAAATCCGAGCTCTTTTGCTAAACGACTCTTGTTCAGCTTGTAGAATAAGGAAGGCAGCGGCCCCGTGAGGGTCTGCATGAGACGGTCCCTCTCTTGTTCGAGCAGGATTTTCCCCTGGTATGCGGCAAGGTAGTTGTTCAGCGCGCTCTCAAGATGAGATAGCGTTTCTTCGTTGACATCTATATCGAAGTATTTGCAGAGATACTTGAATGGCTGGTCATTAGCAGCTTTGCACACGGAGGCCGAACAGTTGTGAACTTTTTCATCTCTCTTGGCTTTGGCCCATTTGCTCCGCTTGAACTGATATCGACTAGTATCGTAACGATCACTAAGGCCGTAGTCGTAAGAGTTAATGTCAAGCTGTGTTCTTTTTAGCTCTTCAATGTGGTGGTTTAGGTTGTTGCAATCTGTGGCGTGATCTTTGATTCCGCTCTTTAGCTTCAGGAATTGTTCGTTATGGAAATACCAGAAGGTATATATCTCCCAGGCAACTATTGAAATGGTTGCCAAGTAGAGAACCGCCCTACCCTTAATTGACAGGAATAAATCTGGATGGCCAGCATCAAGGATTATTGCAACAACTAGAAATCCGAGAGCAGTCCTTAACATTCGGCAATGTCCATTCTTAAAGGCGTTGAGAGTTATGGATGGTAGTAGTGGATTATAACTCGCGTGATAACAGGAAAAAATAGTTCGATGGCCGTTTTTCATGCTTTGCGGTGCTGCGAGCCCCTAGGCATGCCCTGACTTTGAACGTACGACTTTTGTGCCATCACATAGAGGTATGTAACTCGAAACTACGCTGCGGACACTAATCAGCTTGCCGGTGCCCAGTAGACGTTAAATGACCGTTTTTGGCCGATTCTGTTGAAAAAGTCCCGATGCGATTTCTGCTCATGGCGGAGCGTTAGCAACGTTGAAATCTGGCTCACTCAGAAGACGGAGCTGTCTTGGTTTTTACGTAGCGACGCTGAAATCGAGCGTTTTTTGAGCTGCCGAAAGCAGCTCTCTCAGAAACCGACTTTTTCAACAGAATCGGCCGGTTGTTGCCTGTCGCGACCGGCCGCTTCGGGTCGACTGCCGGCGATCACAGCCACCAGACTCGCCCCTGAGCCCCCCGTGACGCGCACCTGACGCAGTCCACGCAACGACAGTGACGTGATCTGGCCCGGCCAAAGCGCATCGGCAATACAGTTAATTCGAATTCTTATTTACAATGACCGCCTTTTGCCCGAGGCCGGCCCGCCGTGGATCTGCTTGCCCTTGCCCATGACCTGCTGAACGAGCTGGTGATCGCCCCGGTCACCGCGCAGTTTTCCGGGATTTTCGACCTGAACGGCCGCTTCGGCCTGCTGTTTCTCGGCATTTCCGCCTGCGTGGCCTACGGCCTGTTCCGTCTCAGGAAACGTCGCGGGGCGACCGAGGCGCCCTCGTTCTGGCAGTTCATCGGCGGCCGCCGGGTCCACTGCCACCCCTCGGCGCTGCTCGACTACCGCTACTACTTCGTGCGGGCCATCCTCAAGGTCGCCCTGGTCGTGCCCATAGTCGGCCTGATCGACCCCTATATCCTGCGCTCGGCCGACT
This sequence comes from Pseudomonas benzenivorans, assembly GCF_033547155.1. Classification (GTDB taxonomy): domain Bacteria; phylum Pseudomonadota; class Gammaproteobacteria; order Pseudomonadales; family Pseudomonadaceae; genus Aquipseudomonas; species Aquipseudomonas benzenivorans_B. The sequence goes on along the minus strand of NZ_CP137892.1, from coordinate 1,083,148 downwards.
ACGTCGCCTTCTTCACCAAGCTGTGGGGCGCGCGCCCGCAGCTGGGCGAGAACCTCTCGCTGTCGCTGCTCTACGGGCTGGGGCTGTTCCTGGTGCTGGACTTCACCCATTACTGGGTCCACCGGGCCTTCCATTCGCGCTGGCTGTGGCCGTTCCACAAGGTCCACCACTCGGCGCCGGTGCTGGTGCCGGCCACCGCCAGCCGGGTGCATTTCGTCGAGAAGATCGTCGGCAAACTGGCCAAGGGTGTCACGGTCGGCGCCTACGCCGGCCTCTTCTGGTACGCCTGTGGCGGCAAGATCGGCAGCTACACCCTGTTCGGCGTGACCTATCTGATGTTCATCTTCAACGCCTTGGCGGCCAACCTGCGCCACAGCCACGTCTGGTTGTCGTTCGGGCCGCTGATCGAGCATGTGCTCAACAGCCCGGCCCAGCACCAGATCCACCACAGCGACGCGCCCCGGCACTTCCACAAGAACTTCGCCACCAACCTGTCGCTCTGGGACTGGATGTTCGGCACGCTCTACGTCACCCGCCCGACGCCGGAAATCCTGGAATACGGCACCGAGGACCGCGACGCCCACCGTTACCTGAGCATCTACAGCCTGATCGTCACACCCTTCGTCGATATCGCCCGCCTGCTTGGCCTGGGCAGGCGCCGGCGACCGGCGGCGCCAGGCTCGGAGCAGTCCTATTCCTAGCCGCCGCGCCGGGGCGGCTCAGGCACGCCCCGCGGGTTTGCGCTTGATGGTCTTCAGCAGGTCATCGGGGCTGATGTAGCCGACCGTGGCGGCGGCGCTGCCGGGCTGCGGCAGGTCGAGGATGTGGCCCTTCATCTTGCCGATGATGTGCATCTCGCAGGGCTTGCAGTCGAACTTCAGGGTCAAGACCTCGTCCTGGTGGATCAGCTGCATGTCGGCGACCTTGGTGCGCACGCCGGTGACGCCCTTGGCCTGCTTGGGGCAGAGGTTGAAGGAGAAGCGCAGGCAGTGCTTGGTGATCATCACCGGCACCTCGCCGGCCTCCTCGTGGGCCTCGTAGGCCGCATCGATCAGCTGCACGCCGTAGCGCTGGTAGAAGGCCCGGGCCTTGGCGTTGTAGACGTTGGCGAGGAAGGTCAGGTGCGACTCGGGGTAGACCGGCGGCGGCACGCTGACGGCCTTGCGCCCGCCGCGCGGGTGGGCGGCCAGGCGCGCGGCGCTCAACGCCTCGATGGCCTCGCGGCGCAGGGCCTTGAGTTGCGAGCCGGGGATAAAGGGCACGGCCGCGCAGTCGACCTGCGCGCCCGCGCTGTAATAGAGGGTGGTGCCCAGCTTGCTCAGGCCATCGACCAGTTGCTCGCGGGCCTGTTCGGCGTCCTTGGCGGCGGCGAATGGCCCGGGCAGCTTCGCCTCGGCCTGCACGCCCTCCTCGCTGGTGACGGTCAGGCTCAGCTGCGCCGCATCGACACGGACCTGCCAGCGCACCGCCACGCGGCGCTCGGCCGAGGTCTTGAGCAGCGCCTGCTGCCAGTTGTGGTCGAGGTTGCGGCTCAGCGGGTGCAGCGGCCGCAGGCGCGCCAGGGCCGCCGGCATCTCGTTGGGCTCGACGCGGTAACGGTAGCGCTTCTCGCCGTCCTCCTCGAACGCCTCCTTGAGCTCGGCGACGTTGGCGCGAAAACCCACCACCTCGCGCTTGACCAGCACATTGAGGCCATCGCCGTTGGACAGCGGGGTGTCGGTCACGGCGATCAGGTCGCGCTTGGCCACCTTCTCGACATGGCCGACGGCCAGGCCGGTGAAGGTCGGCGAGTCGAAGGCGCCGATGTCGATCTTGCGTTCGCTGACGAAGTAGTCGGTGCTGCCGCGGTGGAAGGTCTTGTCCGGGTCGGGGGTGAAGAAGTGCTCGGTCAGGCCGCTGGAGGCCCGCGCCAGCTGCGGGCGCTGTTCGAGTATGGCGTCGAGCTCGCGGCGGTAGTGCGCGGTGATGTTCTTCACGTAGCTCATGTCCTTGTAGCGCCCCTCGATCTTGAACGAGCGTACGCCGGCATCCACCAGGTGGATCAGGTTGGCGGTCTGGTTGTTGTCCTTCATCGACAGCAGGTGCTTGTCGTAGGCCACCACCCGGCCCTGGTCGTCCTTCAGGGTGTAGGGCAGGCGGCAGGCCTGGGAGCAGTCGCCGCGGTTGGCGCTGCGCCCGGTCTGCGCGTGGGAGATGTTGCACTGCCCGGAGAAGGCCACGCACAGGGCGCCGTGGATGAAGAATTCGATGGCCGAGTCGACGCTCTGGCTGATGGCGCGGATCTGCTCCAGGTTCAGCTCTCGGGCCAGCACCAGCTGGGAGAAGCCGGCCTGGGACAGGAACCTGGCCTTGTCCAGGGTGCGGATGTCGCACTGGGTGCTGGCATGCAGCTCGATGGGCGGGATGTCCAGTTCCAGCACGCCCATGTCCTGCACGATCAGCGCGTCGACCCCGGCGTCATGGAGCTGGTGGATCAACCGGCGAGCCGGCTCCAGCTCGTCGTCGTGCAGGATGGTGTTGATGGTGACGAACACCCGGGCATGGAACAGGTGGGCGAAGCGCACCAGCTCGGCGATGTCCGCCACCTCGTTGCTGGCGTTGTGCCGCGCACCGAAACTGGGGCCGCCGATGTACACGGCATCGGCGCCATGCAAGATGGCTTGCTTGGCGATGGCGGTATCGCGCGCCGGGCTCAGGAGTTCCAGATGGTGCTTGGGCAGGGACATGGCATCGATTCGAGGCTTGGACGGGGCGCGCATTTTAGCGTGAAAGCGCCGGGGCCCGGACACCGGATGGCGGAAAAGCCGGCGCGACCGCTCGCCCGGGCTCAGAACAGGCCGAGCTGGCGGTCGACCAGGCTGGCGAAATCGTCACCGACGAACGGCAGGATGGCGTCGGCGATCGGCTGCAGCTGGCGGCTCAGGTAGTGCTCGTAGTCGATTGCCGCGCCTTGCGTGTCCTGGACCTGGGTCTCCAGCGGTTGCGGCCCGGCGGTGGTCATCAGGTAGCTGATCCAGCCGCCGTTCTGGTACTGCCGGGGCCGCCCCTGGCGGTCGTTGTAGGCGTCGGCCAGGCGTGCGGCGCGCACATGGGGCGGCACGTTGCGCTGGTAGTCGTGCAGCGGTCGGCGCAGGCGCTTGCGGTAGACCAGCAGCTCGTCCAGCTCACCCGCCAGGGTTCGGCGCACGTAGTCGCGCACGTAGTCGCGATAGGGCTGACGGTCGAAGATCAGCCGGTAGAGTTCCTGCTGGAAGCGCTGGGCCAGCGGCGACCAGTCGCTACGCACCGTCTCCAGGCCCTTGAACACCATCTCGCTACTACCATCGGCCCGGGCCACCAGGCCGGCATAGCGCTTCTTGCTGCCTTCTTCGGTGCCGCGGATGGTCGGCATCAGGAAGCGGCAGTAGTGGGTCTCGAACTGCAGCTCCAGGGCGCTGTCCAGGCCGAACTCGGCGCGCAGGTGCTCGCGCCACCACTGGTTGACCTTGTGCACCAAGGCGCGGCCGATGCGCGCGGCGTCGGCCTCGGCGTGGGCGCCCTTGAGCCAGACGAAGGTGGAGTCGGTGTCGCCGTAGATCACCGCGTAGCCCTCGGCCTCGATCAGCTCGCGGGTCTGGCGCATGATCTGGTGCCCGCGCATCGTGATAGACGAGGCCAGGCGCGGATCGAAGAAGCGGCAGCCGCTGGAGCCGAGTACGCCGTAGAAGGCGTTCATGATGATCTTCAGTGCCTGGGACAGCGGCTGGTTGCCCTCGCGTTTGGCCGCCTCGCGGCCCTGCCAGACCCGCTCGACGATGGCCGGCAGGCAATGCGTGCGGCGCGAGAAGCGCGCGCCACGAAAACCCGCCACCGAATGGCCGTCGTCGGGTTGGCGCAGGCCCTCGACCAGGCCCACCGGGTCGATCAGGAAGCTGCGGATGATCGAGGGATACAGGCTCTTGTAGTCCAGCACCAGCACCGACTCGTACAGCCCGGGTCGCGAGTCCATGACGAAGCCGCCGGGACTGCTGTCGCCCTGCACGTCGCCCAGGTTGGGCGCGACGAAGCCCTGGCGGTGCATCGCCGGCAGGTACAGGTGGGTGAAGGCCGCCACCGAGCCGCCGCTGCGGTCGGCGGGCAGGCCGGTGACGGCGGCGCGCTCCAGGAGGAAGTCGAGCAGCTCGGTCTTGGCGAAGATCCGCGTGACCAGTTCGCAGTCCTTGAGGTTGTAGCGCGCCAGCGCCGGCTTGTCCTCGGCGAACATGCGGTTGATCTCGGCCATGCGCTGGTAGGGCGTATCGATCGCCTTGCCCTCGCCGAGCAGGGTCTGGGCGACGCTCTCCAGGCTGAACGAGGGGAAGCTCCAGGTCGCCGAGCGCAGCGCCTCGATGCCGTCGATGATCAGCCGGCCGGCGGCCGAGGCGAAGTAATGCTTGCCGCCGCCGTGCGCGCGCCAGCCCATGGCCTCGCCGCCGCGGCCGAGCAGCAGCGGCACCTGGAGTTGCTCGGCATGGGCCTGCAACACGCGCAGGTCGAACTGCACCAGATTCCAGCCGATGATGGCGTCCGGGTCGTGCTCGGCCAGCCACTGATTGAGGCGCTGCAGCAGCTCGGCGCGGCTGGCGCAATAGTCGAGGCGAAAGTCCGGCTCGGCGCCTGCATCGCTCGCCGGGCCGAGCATATACACCTGGCGCTGGCCGCAGCCTTCCAGGGCGATGGAATACAGCTCGCCATGCTCGCTGGTCTCGATGTCGAGCGAGACCAGCTTCAGGCTCGGGCGATAGTCAGGCGAAGGCTTGAGCTGGGCGTCGCAGAGCACGCCCTGGGCATCGGGCTGGCCGCCGAAGGCCACCGGGGCGGTGATGAAGCGCTCCATCAGGTAGCGCTCGGGCGGGCGGATGTCCGCCTCGTAGACGTCCACGCCGACCTGGCGCAGGCGCTTGCCGAGGTCGATCAGCTGGCGGTGCTGCTGGCAGTACAGGCCGAGCACCGGGCGCTGGTGGAAGTCGCGCAGCGCCAGCGGGCGCAGCTCGACGTCGGCCTGACCGCGCAACAGGGGCTCGGCCCAATGGCGTTGCTCGGCGGGGATGAAGGCCACCGACGGCTGCGGCGGCAGGCGCACCCGACGCGGCCCGGCCTCGGTCGCCAGCCAGAATTCGACCTGGGTGCCGGCCGGCGTGTCGCGCCAATGCCGGGTCAGGACAAAGCCCTGCTGTAGATCCACCGTCGCCACCTCAACCCTGTTTCACCCGGCGATTCTACGTGCCATCGGTCAGGATTGCGCGGCCGGCCCGGGGCCCGATAATTCGCCGGCTGCGACGCAACGAACGCCCGCCGCCGCGGTCCAACCCGCTGCTGGACAGTCGCGACCGTCCAGCCCAACCTAGCGTCCGCCCATCCCCCCTGCCTGCGGGAGCCTGCATTGCCACCTGTCATCCTCTCTGGACCGCTGCGCTGGGCGGCGCTGCTCACCGCCCTGACCGCTCCCCTGCCCGCCCTCGCCTGCCCGGCCGGGCAGCACCGGGTCTGCGTGGTCGCCTGCTTCTGCGCCCCGGGCTCCCGGGAAGAAATGGGGGGCCTGTTCGACGACCTGGGCCAGATGGCCGCCTCCGGCCTGGAGCAATGGCTGGTGCGCTCACGCAACAGCGCCGCGACCGGCGACGTCCGGCCGATCCCCCTGCATATCCGCGCGCAACTGGAGCCCTACTACGACCTGCAGGTGCTCGATTCGGTGCGCTACAAGGTCGGCGACGATGCGCAGTTCACCGCGGCGAACACCATGCTGCAGAACCCCGACGTCAGGGCCGTGACCCTCATCGACATCGTCGTCTTCCGCCGGGCCGACGACGCCCTCGACGACGTGGCGCTCTGGGCCCATGAGCTGCACCACGTGCAGCAGTACCTGCAGTGGGGCGTCGGCGAGTTCGCCCGGCGCTACACCCGCGACGCCCAGGCCGTCGAGGCGCCGGCCTACGAGATTCAGCGCCGGGTGGCCAAGGCACTGGCCCCGGAGCATGCTCAACGCCCGCCGCCTCACGGCTAGCGAAAGGCCCTCGGCGGCCTCAGTCCTGCGCGAAGCAGTAGAGCAGCCCCGCGCCACCGGTACTGGCCAGGGCCTCGTCGCTGCAACCGCGGCTGGCATGGGAGGAGTTCCACGAGCGTGACGGCGCATCGTCGCGCAGGCCCATGCGGTCGTGGTGGCCGACCTGGGCGGCGCCCTCGCCGCTGCTGGTCCAGTTGCCGCAGGTGCGGTCCTCGCCGGGGGCGAACGCGGTGCCGTCGGCCTGGGAGCCGGTGAGGATGTCGTGCTGGTTCGGCGAGTCGCCCCGCCCCTTGATCGGCATGCCCCGCTCATCCAGCGCCGTGGCCTTGGTCAGCTGGTTGTCGCCGTGCAGCTGTGCCACGTCCTGGGCGATGACCACGCCCTCGGCATTCTGCCAGGGACCGGCGCCGATACGGTCGCGGGCATCGATCGCCGGCGCACCATCGGCAGCCGTGCTGCTGAGGTAGGCTCGCCAGGTGCGCTGCCCGGCCCCGGCCGCGTCGGCCAGGCGTTGGCAATGCGCATCGGCCCCGCTCAGGCCACCGAAGTCGGCGCCCTTGCCCGCCCCCTGACTGGTGACGAAGAAGCTCATGTCGGCCGGCCCCGCCTGGCTGGCCAGGCTGCAACTGAGGGCGAGCAACGCCGCGGGCAGGCTGCGGCTCAGAGACATCTTGAACATATGCGATCCTCCTGTGGAAATGCGCCCCCCAGCGACGAGTGACAAGCCTTCAGCTTAGATGACCACAACGACCACCGCCGCCCCCCGCGTCGGCCCACGGGACGGCTGCCAGACGCCAGGAAAATTGCCACACTACGGCGAACAGGCCGACTGAGGAGAGAAGCGCGATGCAGCCATCCATCACCCCGATGACCGAAGCCGACGAGCTCCTGCCGCTGCTGCGGGCCTGCGACCTGCCGGTGGCCGATGTCGCGCCCGGCCCGCTCCAGCAGTTCTTCGGCCTGCGCGACGAGAGCGGACTGCGCGGCGTGGTCGGCCTCGAGCTCCTGGAGACGGAGGGCCTGCTGCGCTCCCTGGCCATTGCTCCCGCCCATCGCGGCAAAGGGCTTGCCGCGCACCTGGTGGCCTTCGCCGAAGCGCGCGCCTGCGCCCAGGGCATCGGGCGTCTGTTCCTGCTGACCACCACCGCCGCGGACTATTTCACCCGGCTCGGCTACCAGCCCACGGAAAAGGCCGCCGCGCCACCCGCCATCCAGGCTACAGCGCAGTTCGCCGGCCTGTGCCCGGCCGCCTCGAGCCTGCTGTGCAAATCCCTCGACGACAGGCTCCGGAGCTGACCGAACAGCCCCGGGCGCGCTACTCTGCGCCGGCGGCTGGAGCGCCGCCGCACCTCAGCCAAGGATATGCCCGCGTTTTATGCCTGCCCCCACGCCCTTTCCCCGTCACCTCGCCGTCCCGATGCTGGCGGCGCTTGCCTGCACCTTCGCCGGCAACCACATCGCCGCGCGCATCGCCTTCGACCACGACGCCGGCGTGCTGCTGGCCATCCTCTGTCGCTCCGGGGTGGCCCTGTTGCTGCTCGGCACCCTGGTGGCCTGGCAACGCCAACCGCTGCGCCTGCCCCCCGGCGCCTGGCCCTGGCAGCTGCTGGCCGGCCTGCTGATCGCCACCCAGAGCATCTGCCTGTACTCGGCGGTGGCGCGCATCCCGGTAGCCCTGGCACTGCTGGCGGCCAACACCTTCCCGATCATCCTGGCGCTGCTCACCTGGGGGCTCGGCGGTCCGCCGCCGACCCGGCGCAGCGCCTGGCTGATGGGCCTGATCCTGTTCGGCCTGCTGTTCGCCCTGGACGTGCCGGCCCACCTGGGCGGCCAGGGCGGCGGCCCCGACTGGCTGCCGGGCATCGGCCTGGCCCTGTGTGCGGCCTGCGCCTTCGCTGGCGCGCTGTGGGTCACCGAGCACAGGCTTTCGCCCTTGCGCGGCTCGCTGCGCAGCATGCTGACCATGCTGGTGGTGTTCGTCGGCGCCTTGCTGGCCGGGGCCACCGAACTGCTGCCCGGCGGCCTGGCGCCGCCCTCGGCCAGCGCCGGCTGGATCGGCCTGGCTGTGCTGGCTCTGCTCTACGGCCTGGGCTTTACCCTGCTGTTCGTCTGCATGCCGCGCCTGGACATGACCCGCAACGCACCGGTGATGAACATGGAGCCGGTGGCCACCCTGCTGCTCGGCTGGTTGATCCTCGGCCAGACCCTGAGCCCCATGCAGATCGGCGGCGGGGTGATAGTGGTCGGCGGCATCGTCCTGCTGTCCTATCGTAAACAGGCATAAACAGGCCGCTGCCCGCCCCGGCGGAGCGGCGCAACCCACAGGCGTCCACAAGGAGGACCCGCGCATGTCGTTCAAGCCCACCCCCACCCTCGCCTGCCTGGCCGCCCTCGTTCTGCTCGGTGCCTGCAGCTCGACCGGCACGCCGGGCACCGCCGCTCGCAACGACGGCCCGACCACCTGCAGAGCCGAGGCGGTGCCGGGCATGCTCGGCAAACCGGCGACCGCCGAACGGGTCGAGCGCGCCCGCGACCAGACCGGGGCGCGGCGCGTGCGGGTGCTGGCACCCGGCGATGCGGTGACCCTAGACCATGATCCGCAGCGCCTGAACATCGAGATCGACGAGGCCGAGACGATTCAGCGCATCCGCTGCGGTTGAGCGCCGCGGTTAACTAAGGCGCACGGACCGGGCATACTGCTTCACCCGCATTACGAGCCGCCCAGCCCCCCTATGCGCATTCACGTCACCTTTATCGACCGCGTCGGCATCACCCAGGAAGTCCTGGCCCTGCTCGGCGGGCGCAACCTCAACCTGGATGCGGTGGAGATGGTCCCGCCGAACGTCTATATCGACGCGCCGACCCTCAGCGCCGCGGTGCTCGATGAGCTGCGCGAAGCGCTGTTCAAGGTCCATGGCGTGCAGGCGGTGACCGTGGTCGATATCCTGCCCGGCCAGCGCCGGCGCCTGCAGCTCGATGCCCTGCTGGCGGCGATGAGCGACCCGGTGCTGGCGGTCGACGGCGAGGGTCGCGTGCTGCTGGCCAACCCGGCCCTGGCCGACCTGTGCGGATGCGAGCCGGAGGGCCTGCCGCTGAGCGAGCTGTTCGCCGATCCGGCCCTGCAATCCGCCCTGCTGGAGCAGCGCTTCCGCCTGCCGCTGCGCGAGGTCACCCTCAACGGCCAGGCCTTGCTGCTCGATGCCACGCCGATCAGCGAGACCGGCGACACCGGCCTGCACCAGCTGGCCGGCGGCCTGCTCACCCTGTACGCGCCGAACCGCATCGGCGAACGCCTGGCGGCGCTGCACCACGACCATGTCGAGGGCTTCGATTCGTTGCTCGGCGAGTCGGTGCCGATCCGCACCCTGAAGACTCGCGCCCTGCGCGTCGCCAGCCTCGACGCGCCGCTGCTGATCCACGGCGAGACCGGCACCGGCAAGGAACTGGTGGCACGCGGTTGCCATGCCATCAGCGCGCGGCGCAACGCCCCCTTCCTGGCGCTGAACTGCGCGGCCCTGCCGGAAAACCTGGCCGAGAGCGAACTGTTCGGCTATGCCCCCGGTGCCTTCACCGGCGCCCAGCGCGGCGGCAAGCCGGGCCTGCTGGAGCTGGCCAACCATGGCACGGTGTTCCTCGACGAGATCGGCGAGATGTCGCCCTACCTGCAGGCCAAGCTGCTGCGCTTTCTCAGCGACGGCAGTTTCCGCCGGGTCGGCGGCGAGCGCGAGGTCAAGGTGAACGTGCGCATCCTCAGCGCCACCCACCGTGACCTGGAGAAGATGGTCAGCGACGGCGGCTTCCGCGAGGACCTGTTCTACCGCCTCAACGTGCTCAACCTGGAGGTGCCGCCGTTGCGCGAGCGCGGCCAGGACATCCTGCTGCTGGCGCGGCACTTCATGCGCCAGGCCTGCACGCAGATTCAGCGCCTGCAGTGCCACCTGGCACCGGACACCTATCCGGCGCTGCTGGGCAACCGCTGGCCGGGCAACGTGCGCCAGCTGCAGAACGTGATCTTCCGCGCCGCGGCCATCTGCGAGAGCAACATGGTGCAGATCGACGATCTGGACATCGCCGGCACCGCCGTGGCCCCGCAAGCAGTCGAGGGCGAGATCGGCAGCCTGGAGTCGGCGGTCTCCGGCTTCGAGAAGGCCCTGCTCGAGAAGCTCTACGCCAGTCACCCGTCCAGCCGGCAACTGGCCGCCCGCCTGCAGACCTCGCACAGCGCCATCGCCATGCGCCTGCGCAAGTACGGCATACCGGGCAAGGGCTAGGCTCGCCCGGTTGCCGCCCCCATGATCGCCCCAGGCGGCCGGCGTTTGTGCCGTTTAGAGGGCGAAGCGCTGCAGGTTGGCCATCATCTCCTTGAGCGCCTCGATGTTGTCGGCCGGGTGCGCCGCCCCTTCGAAGTCGCAGATCTGCTGCCAGTGGGCGGCCACATCATCGGGGCCGAAACCGCCGCGCGGGTCGAAGCCGACGCCCAGGCTGCGCTCCCAACGCACCTTGCCGATCCAGCCGCCGCCCACCTCGAACAGCCCGGAGGTGTCCGTGCACGCGGCGCTGCCCAGGTAGACCACCAGCGGGCTGACCAGCTCGGGTTTGAGCTGCTCGAACACCTGTGGCGGGATCAGCCCCTCGGTCATGCGCGTGCCGCCGGTGGGGGCGATGGCGTTGACCAGGATATTGCTCTTGCGCCCCTCGATGGCCAGGGTGCGGGTCAGGCCGTACAGGCCGAGCTTGGCCATGCCGTAGTTGGACTGGCCGAAGTTGCCGTAGATGCCCGAGGTCGAGGCGGTGAAGACCACCCGCCCGTAGCCCTGCTCGCGCAGGTGCGGCCAGGCGGCGCGGGTGACCTTGTAGGCGCCCTCGACGTGGACCTTGTAGACCAGGTCCCAGTCGGCGTCCTCCATCTTGTGGAAGCTCTTGTCGCGCAGGATGCCGGCGTTGTTGACCAGCACGTCGATGCGGCCGAAGGCGTCCAGGGCGTGCTGGACGATCTTCTCGCCATCGGTCACCGAGTCGTGGTTGGCCACCGCCGTGCCGCCGGCGGCGCGGATCTCCTCGACCACCCGGTCCGCCGCCGAGGCATTGGCGCCCTCGCCATGGGTGCTGCCGCCGAGGTCGTTGACCACCACGCGGGCGCCATGCTTGGCGAACAGCAGGGCATGGGCACGCCCCAGCCCCCCGCCGGCGCCGGTGACTATGACGACCCGGTCTGCGAATCGAACGGCTTCAGGCATGACAGGAACTCCTCGGCAGTTGTGCGATGCCTGGAGTGTCATGCAGGCGCTTGCCGGTCACAACCAAGACGATCCGGGGTGAATGGTGCGCGATAAGGGGCCGGGATAGTCGCACTCCGGCACCCGGGGCGCGCCCCTCCCCAGCGCTCAAGCCTGGGCGTCGCTGGCGGCGCGGCATCCTGGGCACCCGCCGCCCAGTAACGCATGACGTGGCCGCGAAAGGCGAAGCTCCGCGCCCGCGCACCCCAGTCGTTCTGGGCGATGCCCGGTAGCGCAGTCACTCGGCGTAGCCCGGCAGCTGTGCATCCAACTTGCGCAGCAACGCCGGCCAGGGCAGCGCGCCGCCCATGCCCTGGGGCGACTTCATCACCCCGGCGACCATCGCCTGGGCGCCGTCGAGAATCTGCTGGGGGATGTGGATCAGCTCGGCGCCGCCGCTCTGCGCCATGACCTGGATCTCGCAGGCGCGCTGCAGGGTGAACATCATCAGGAAGGCATCGGCGATGCTGCCGGCGGCGGTGAGCAGGCCGTGGTTGGGCAGGATCATGAAGTGCTTGTCGCCCAGATCGGCCTGCAGCCGGGCCTTCTCCTCGTGGTGCAAGGCCACACCTTCATAGCCGTGGTAGGCCAGGCTCGACAACACGAACAGCGACTGCTGCGACAGCGGCAGCAGGCCCCGCTTCTGCGCCGACACGGCAATACCGGCGGCGGTATGGATATGCAGCACGCAGGCGACCTCGTGGCGCACCTCATGCACCGCGCTGTGGATGGTGTAGCCGGCCGGGTTGATGTCGAAGGGGCTGTCCATCAGCTTGTTGCCGGCCAGGTCGATCTTCACCAAGTTGGATGCGGTGATCTCGTGGAACATCAGGCCGTAGGGGTTGATCAGGAACTCGTCGGCGCCCGGCACCTTGGCCGAGATATGGGTGAAGATCAGATCGTCCCAGCCATACAGGGCGATCAGCCGGTAGCAGGCGGCCAGGTCGACGCGGGTCTGCCATTCGGCGGCAGACACCCGCTCCTTGAGGTTCACGGCGGGCAGGGCTTGGGCAGCGGTCATGGCGAGCTCCTTGGCAGTCATTCGGATGGACTGCCTGGGAGTCTAGCGAGGCCTGCGGCGGCGGGGAGTCGCCCTGCCAGCCAGCTGAGTGGCCCTGCGGGTCAAGGCGGCCAGCGCGACTCGGCCGGCCACGGGCTCAGGCGCGCTGCAGCGCGGCGCAGAAGTCGGCCAGCCAGGGCTCGGCGTCGCTCTCCGGGGTGACGCTCTCACTGGCATCCAGGCGCAGCATCTCGCTGACCTCGCGAATGCCCAGCTCGGCATAGAGCTCGCGCACCAGTTCGCCGCCGCCGCAGAAGGTGTCGCCGTAACTGGCGTCGCCCAGGGCGATCACCCCGCCGGGCAGCCCGCCCCAGGCCGGCAGGTGGTCGCGAATGGCGAAATACAGCGGCTGCAGGTTGTCCGGCAGCTCGCCCATGCCGGTGGTGGAGGTCACCACCAGAAAGGCCTGGGGGGCGAACGCCTGGACGTCGGCCAGGCTCGCGCGCGGGTCATGCCAGGCTTCCAGGCCGGCGGCCTGCAACAGGCGCTCGGCGTGCCGGGCGACTTCCTCGGCGGTGCCGTAAACCGACCCGGACAGGATGGCGACTTTCATAGAACAGCTCCATAACAGGCGGAAATCGCCGGGCATTATGCCGCAAGTGGACAGCCCATCCGGATGTTTTAGAATGCAACGATCAGCTTCTGGAATACGCCCCATGATCAACGCCCAACTGCTGCAACTAGTGATCGACGCCTCGAACGACGGCATAGTGGTGGCCGAGCAGGAAGGCGACGACCACATCCTCATCTACGCCAACCCCGCCTTCGAACGGCTCACCGGCTACTGCAACGATGAGATTCTCTACCGGGACTGCCGTTTCCTCCAGGGCGACGACCGCGAGCAACCCGGCCTGGCCATCATCCGCCAGGCGGTCAAGGACCGCCGCCCCTGCCGCCAGATCATCCGCAACTACCGCAAGGATGGCAGCCTGTTCTGGAACGAGCTGTCGATCACCCCGCTATTCAACGACGCCGACCAGCTGACCTATTACATCGGCATCCAGAAGGACGTCACCGAGCAGGTCCAGGCGCAACAGCGCGTCGAGCAACTGGAGGTGCAGCTGGCCGGCCTGCAGGCCGAACTGGCACTGTTGCGGGCACAGCCGTAACAAAAGGCGAATTTCATTGTCAGAGGAGGTCTAGACCCTTTGCGTAGTAAGCCTCCATGCAAAACCAACCTCTGCTGACCAAGGCAGAAAGGGACTTCATCCAGCAACTGCAACTCCAGCCGACAACGGCCAAGCGCAAGAACACGCCCAACCTGCAGGTCGACGCCGGCGAGCAGCTCATGGCGTTACTGGCCAACTGCGCCGCCAACCAGCCGCTGACCATCGAGGCGTACTTCGCCAACCAGCGCCTGACCTTCACCGCGCAGTTGAGCGAGAACGACCACCACGAACAACACCTGGAACTCGGCACCCCGCAGATCTTCGACGAGGGTCCGGCCAGCCGAGCCTGGCGCCTGCCCCTGGAGCCCGCCGTGGCGCTGCGCCATCGCAACGGCAAAAGCAGCGAGCTATGGGTCCACGAACTGTCGATGAATGGGCTGCTGATCGACTATCGTGGCAAGCACAAGGCGCCCAGCCACTTCAGCCTGATCCTGCCGCTGGCCGGACACAAGCCGATCGCCATCCAGGGCGTGCGGGTGCGCCGCACGGGCGACGGCCTGCTGGCCTACCGGCTCGAGGCCTTGGACCAACGCGGCAGCGATCGCCTGCTGCAGTTCATCTACAACCAGCATCGCACGCTCTACCCGGATGCCCATCGCAGCTAGTCGAGCACTCGCCCGAGCGAGCACGCCGGCGGCATAGGGCGCGGATGACGCCCCGGCTTCAGGTATCCAGGTGACCGGCGAGGAACTGCTGCAGACGCCGCTGCATCAGGCGCCCCTCGTTGCCCAGGCAGGCGACCGGCGAGCCGCGCAGGCTCTCTTCGGCCAGGTCCGCGCCATCGCCGGCCAACAGCAACGGACAATCCAGCGCCAAGGCCAGGCGCGACAGCTGACGCGGCAGGTCGCTGCTCGGCGGCTGGTTGCTGAACAGCACCAGCGCCTGCGGCTGCATCTTGTCGCAGACCAGTGTCAGCTCCTCCAGCGGCTGCCCCAACCCCAGCACGCTCACCGCCACCTCCGGGCCGCTCAGCAGCAGGCCGGCCACCAGCAGCTCGAGCTCCCGGCAGTGACCGGGCAACGCCGCCAGCAGCACCCGCTCCCCGGCCTGGCAACGAAGGTTCTGCAGGCGCTGCAGGACGCGGCCGCGCAGGAAGGTGTCGAGGAACAACCACTCGCTGGTCTGGCCGTAATCGTCCTGGCGGATCAACAGCTCCTGCCACAGCGGCAGCAGCACGTCCTGGAACACCACAGGCGGCGGATAGCAGGAAAACACCTGGCCATACAGGCGATCGAGGCCGGGCTCGTCGAAGGCGGCGACCGCCCGGCGCAACTGCACCTGCCAGTCCGCCCATTCCCCCGAGCCGGCCTGCGGGTAGTCCGGCGCGGCGGCCTTCGACGCGCCGCTCTTGGCGAGTATCTTGCCGACCTTGCTGACCGCCACGCCGCGTTCGATCCATGCCAGGATGCTGCGCACCGACTCGATATCCGCCTGCGAATACAGGCGATGACCGCTCTCGGTGCGGGTCGGCTGGATCAAGCCGTAGCGCCGCTCCCAGGCGCGCAACGTCACCGGGTTGACCCCGGTCAGGCGCGCGACTTCGCGAATGGGGAACAACTCTTCCTGCTTGAGGCCACTGGACGCGAGGGACGGAGCACCGGCGAGATCGGACATAAGAGCTATCGCGACGAAAGGATTGCCTGCATTGTAACCCAGCTCCCGGCACGCAACCCTGGACAAAATCTATACAGAACCGGGACGCGGGTCAGGATGAGCCCACGCCATTCGACACCGGCCCTCGCGAGCCGGAGAGCCGGCCGAGCATCGGCCAGGGCAGCAGGCGCACTCCACGGCCCAAAAACCTATACACAAAGAGCATTTAGTACAACATAAGGACAAGTACTCGCGACTCAGGGCTCACCAAAAATGTCACGCCCCTCAATGAAATAGCCAATCCTCAGGCCATAACGCCCAGCACAAGCCATCCGCCAGGCTTGTACAAAACCGGCCACTGGTATAACTTCGTTTCAGATTCAGTCGACGCACGCCTCCATCGCCCAGGTGCCCAGGCCCCGTCACCAGCCCGAGCCGAGCATGAGCCCGAGTCAAGCCCCCATTCTGATCACCGGCGCCAGCCAACGTGTCGGCCTCTACTGCGCCGAGCGCCTGCTCGACGAGGGCCACGCCGTGATCGTCAGCTACCGCAGCGAACGGGAGAGCCTGCAGCGCCTGCGCGCCCGCGGTGCCCTGACGCTAGCGGCGGACTTCGCCGACGAGGCCGGCATCCTCGCCTTCATCGAGCGGCTGAAACAGCACACCGACAGCCTGCGCGCCATCGTGCACAATGCCTCGGCCTGGCTGAGCGCCCCCCCGGGACAGGAAGCCGCGGTATTCCAGAAGATGTTCAGCGTACACATGCTGGCGCCCTACCTGATCAACCTGCACTGCGCCGAACTGCTGCACCGCTCGACGCCGGCGGACATCGTCCACATCAGCGACGATGTGGCGCGCAAGGGCAGCGCCAAGCGCCCGGCCTACTGCGCCAGCAAGGCCGGGCTGGACAGCCTGACCCTGTCCTTCGCCGCCCAGTTCGCCCCGGCGATCAAGGTCAACGGCATCGCCCCGGCGCTGATCCTGTTCAACCCCGAGGACGACGCCGAGTATCGCGCCAAGACCCTGGCAAAATCCGCCCTGGGCATCGAACCCGGACCGCAGGTGATCTATCAGAGCCTGCGTTACCTGCTGGACAACCCCTACGTGACCGGCACCACCCTCACCGTCAACGGCGGCCGCCACCTCAAGTGAGACGCGCCGCGAGGACCCTACGATGAAGCGAGAAATGCCCGATCACTACCGCGAGATCCTCATCGGTGTCGGCGAGAACCCCGACCGCGAAGGCCTGCTGGACACGCCCAAACGCGCGGCCAAGGCCATGCAGTACCTCTGTCACGGCTACCAGACCTGCCTCGAGGAGGTGGTCAACGGCGCCCTGTTCGCCTCCGACAACGACGAGATGGTGATGGTCAGGGACGTCGAGCTGTATTCGCTGTGCGAGCACCACCTGCTGCCGTTCATCGGCAAGGCCCATGTCGCCTACATCCCCACCGGCAAGGTGCTGGGCCTGTCCAAGGTGGCGCGAATCGTCGACATGTTCGCCCGCCGCCTGCAGATCCAGGAGAACCTCACCCGGCAGATCGCCGAGGCGGTGCAGCAGGTCACCAATGCCGCCGGCGTGGCGGTGGTGATCGAAGCCCAGCACATGTGCATGATGATGCGCGGAGTGGAGAAGCAGAACTCGCTGATGAGTACCTCGGTGATGCTCGGCGCCTTCCGCGACTCGAGCAACACCCGCCAGGAATTCCTGCAACTGATTGGACGGAGCAAATGACCATGCCGCGACTGGAACCGGGAATGGCGCGCATTCGGGTCAAGGACCTGCGCCTGCGCACCTATATCGGCATCAAGGAGGAGGAGATCAACAACAAGCAGGACGTGCTGATCAACCTGACCATCCTCTACCCGGCGGTGGATGCGGTGCAGGGCAACGACATCGACCACGCGCTGAACTACCGCACCATCACCAAGGCGATCATCCAGCACGTCGAGGGCAACCGCTTCGCCCTGCTCGAACGCCTGACCCAGGAGATTCTCGACCTGGTGATGGAACACGCCGCCGTGCGCTATGCCGAGGTGGAGGTCGACAAGCCCCACGCCCTGCGCTTCGCCGAGTCGGTGTCGATCACCCTGGCCGGGCACCGCTGAGGCCCGGCAGACCGCCCGGCCTTGCACGCAAGCGGGCCATTGCCGGGCGGCCGGTGGACTCTTATCATCGGCGACGTCCCTCTCCAGCCAGTCCCCGAGAGCATTGCCATGACCGAACAAGAACGCCTCGAACTCGAGGCTGCGGCCTTCCGCAGCCTGGTCCAGCACCTGCGCAGCCGCCCAGACGTGCAGAACATCGACCTGATGAACCTGGCCGGCTTCTGCCGCAACTGCCTGTCCAAGTGGTACAAGGCCGCCGCCGACGACCTCGGCCTGCCGCTCAGTCCGGACCAGGCCCGCGAAGAGATCTACGGCATGCCCTATGCCGAGTGGAAGGCCAAGCACCAGAAGGAAGCCAGCGCCGAGCAGCAGGCGGCCTTCGACAAGGGCAAGCAGAAATGAGCGCGCTGAACGACTTCCGCGCCCGTCTGCGCGGCGAACACTTCGCCTTCGCCGAGACCCTGGCCTTCATCGAGGCGCACTACCACTACCAGCCCAGTGTCTTCCGTAACGGCACACTGGAGAACGCCGCGGGGCAGAACGAGGGCTCGTGCAAGACCCTGGGCCTGGCCCTGCTCGAAGGCCTGAGCCTGGAAGAGACCCTGCTGTGCTTCGGCGAGCACTATCGCAGCGTGCTGGCCACCCCGGACGGCAACGACCACGGCAATATCCGCGCGCTGATGGACAGCGGCCTGGCCGGCGTGCGTTTCGAGCGTGAGCCCCTCCGGCGCAAGGACTGAGCCCCCGGACCAGCTCCTACGCGCAGAAAACGCGCAGAAAAAAGCCCCGCCATATGCGGGGCTTTTTCGTCACGCTCGCCTCACTGGCCGTCGAGGAAGCGCTCGACATCCAGGGCCGCCATGCAGCCGGCGCCGGCCGAGGTGATGGCCTGGCGGTAGACCTGGTCAGCCACGTCGCCGGCGGCGAACACGCCGGGCACATTGGTCGCGGTGGCATTGCCGTCGCGCCCGCCGCCCACCACCAGGTAGCCGTCCTTCAGCGCCAGCTGGCCGTCGAACAGCGAGGTGTTGGGCGTGTGGCCGATGGCGACGAACAGGCCGTCGACCTTCAGCTCGCTACTGGCGCCGTCGGCGTGCTTAAGACGCACGCCGGTGACGCCCAGGTTGTCGCCCAGCACCTCGTCGACCTCGGCGTTGAGCCTCAGCTCGATCTTGCCCTCGGCAATCCGCGCCTTGAGCTTGTCCTGCAGGATCTTCTCGGCGCGGAAGGTCTCGCGGCGGTGCACCAGGGTCACCTTGCTGGCGATGTTGGCCAGGTACAAAGCCTCCTCCACCGCGGTGTTGCCGCCACCGACCACCGCCACCTCGCGGTTGCGGTAGAAGAAGCCGTCGCAGGTGGCGCAGGCCGACACACCCTTGCCCATGAAGGCCTCCTCGCTCGGCAGACCCAGGTAGCGGGCGCTGGCGCCGGTGGCGATGATCAGCGCGTCGCAGCTGTAGCTGGCGTTGTCGCCGACCAGGGTGAAGGGCTTGCCGGCCAGGTCCACCGCGTTGATATGGTCGTAGACGATCTCGGTCTCGAAGCGCTCGGCGTGCTCCTGCATGCGCTGCATCAGCGCCGGACCGGTGAGGCCATGCACGTCCCCCGGCCAGTTGTCGACCTCGGTGGTGGTGGTCAGCTGGCCGCCGGCCTGCAGGCCGGTGATCAGCAGCGGCTTGAGGTTGGCGCGCGCGGCATAGACGGCGGCGCTGTAACCGGCCGGACCGGAGCCGAGGATGATCACCCGGGCGTGACGTGCTGCAGACATGGCGGACTCCTGCCGGCCACAGGGCCGGTGCGAATAAAAAGGGGCTAGCCGAGCACTTGGGGAAGGCTGGATAGAGGCGCTAGCCCGACAAAGGGGAACTGCCGCGCAGGCTACCCAAGCCAAGCAGGCCTGGGAAATGCACTTTGCCAATGCCCCGGATAGAGAGCGGCAATAAAGACCGGGCCCCCGGCTTTCCCCTGCCCGGCAAAGCCGGTAAGGTCGGCGCGACTTTCACCTGGCGGAGAATCCCATGCCTGCTCCCGTGCTATCCGGCCCGCAGTACCTCGGCGAAGGCCTGAAACTGGTGCTCAGCCCCGGCCTGCGACTGTTCGTGCTGTTGCCCCTGACGATCAACCTGCTGCTGTTCGCCGCCCTGGTCGGTTTCGCCGTGCAGCAGTTCGGCGGCTGGGTCGACACCTTCATGCCGAACCTGCCGGACTGGTTGAGCTTCCTCGAATACCTGCTCTGGCCGCTGTTCGTGGTGCTGGTGCTGCTGATGGTGTTCTTCAGCTTCACCATGCTGGCCAATGTGATCGCCGCGCCGTTCAACGGCTTCCTCGCCGAGAAGGTCGAGGTGGTGGTGCGCGGCCAGGACAACTTCCCGCCCTTCAGCTGGGCCGAACTGCTGGCCATGGTGCCGCGCACCCTCGGCCGCGAGGCGCGCAAGCTGGCCTACTTCCTGCCGCGGGCCATCGGCCTGCTGATCCTCACCTTCATCCCGGTGGTCAACCTGGTGGCCGCTCCGCTGTGGCTGCTGTTCGGCGTGTGGATGATGGCCATCCAATATATCGACTACCCGGCGGACAACAACAAGATGAGCTGGCAGGACATGCTCGCCTGGCTGCGCGAGAAGCGCTGGCAGAGCCTGGGCTTCGGCGGCATCACCTACGCCGCACTGCTGGTACCGGGGCTGAACATCCTGATGATGCCGGCGGCGGTGGCCGGCGCCACGCTGTTCTGGGTGCGCGAGCGCGGCTGATCGACCTGTGCGCCGAGTCACCAGCGCCCCCCCCTGCTGCGTAGCGCCTGCCACTGCGCACAGCAGCAAGGCTCCGCTGACTGTTTGTGGCACAACTGCTGAGTGTCCGGCTGGTGCACCTAACTCTCGGGGCTGGAGAACCTAGCCGTGGCCGCCTGCAATTTCCCGTTGTCGAGATCGAAGCTCAGTTCGAAGGCGGCCCGCACCGCGCGCGTCGCCGCGGTTTCCCTGGCACCCACCGGGCTGATGGGGAAGCTCAGCTCCACCCGGTCGCTCTCGCGCAGCCGGCGCACCACGGTGTGTTCGCCGTGGACGAAGTAGCGCGTGCCGGTCGATTCGCCGACGCCGATGACGTTGAGAAAGTCGATGGCCAGCAGCACCCCGGGCGGTTCGCCCAGGTCGGCATCGGTGAAGGCGGTGCTCCTGATCTTCGCCCGGCCCTGGAGCTCGATGTCCTCCGGCTCGCCGTCGAGGCTGCCGGCGATGGGCACGACCAGCAGGCTTTCCCGCCGCGCGAACGACTGCGGCTGTGGCTGCGAGGGCGCGGCGCCGGCGGAGCGAGAGAGCAGGCCGGCGGCCGCCCCGGCTAGGGCGAGCAGGGGAACTGTGAGTCTGACACGACGGATGTTCATCTCGGCCTCCTTACTCCTGGCGGAGCACTGGTGAATTCCCGGCGGGTGCTCCGGCGCGCGCAGCACCCTGGGCTTCGAGGAACTGGAGCAGCGCCTCCACATCGCCGTCGCCCAGCCAGAGGTTGGGCATGCGCACCTGGTTGAAGCGGGCGAACAGCTCCACGGCGATCGGGTCGCGCTGCGCCAGCAGCTGGTCCGGCGCCTGGATGAAGCGCTGCAGCCAGGCCCGTTCGCGGCGCGCGGTGACGCCCAGCAGGTCCGGCCCCAGGGCGTCGCCGCCGCCTATGGTGTGACAGGCGGCGCAGCGGGTACGGAACAGGTAGCCGCCGGCATCCAGCCCGTCGATCGGTGCGGCGGCGTCATAGCCGGGCTCGGCCGCCGCGGTTTGCCGCTGCCAGCCGAGGAGGAAGCTGCTCAGCCGCGTGGCGAGGAACTGCGGGTTGTCCAGCCCGGACTGGCGCATCCACTGGCCGCTCGGCTCGTTGCCGATCATCAGGCCGGTCAGGTGGCCATCCGGGTCGGCGGCGTCGGTGCGCGACCAGAGCCCCAGCTTCTTCTGCACCAGGGCGATGTCCGCTGGCTCGCCGGTAAGGAACAGCCAGCCGGGGCCGACCCGGAAGCGCTCGGCGTAGGCCTTGAGCACCGCGGGGCTGTCGCGCTCGGGGTCGATGCTGAGCGAGTAGAAGAAGATCTCTCTCCCCACCTTGTCGCCAAGCAGGCGCTGCACCTGGGCCAGCTTGGCGGTGCCGAGCGGGCATTTGTCCTGGCAGTGGGTGTAGATCACGTTGATCACCACCGCCTTGCCCTTGAGCAGGTCGTCATAGAGGCGCACGCGCTTGCCGTCCTGGGTGACCAGCGGCACGTTGGGGAAGTAATCGGCGCCCCAGCGCTCCGCGGCGGCGGGGCGGCCGTAGGACAGCGCCGTGACGGCGAGCAGCGCCGCGGCGGCGATCAACCAGACCCAAGGCATCCGCTGCCGGGGGGCTACGCCTTTGCCTATCATCTGACACCTCGCCTGGCGCCCCTGCGGGCGTCCTAGCGGAACGCGCTCTTGAGGATGTCGGTCGGCGGCAGGAAGGTGACCCCCTGGGGCGTCGGGATAGGCGTCGGCAGCGGGCGCAGAAAGGCGCCACCGGCGTCGTCGATCTCCCAGCGCAGCAACATGGCGTTGTCCTCGTGGGTGGTGTTGTGGCAGTGCTCCATGAACATGCCGCCGAAGTCGCGGAACTGCATGCTGAGGGTCACGCTGCCGCCCGGACGTAGGCGATACACGTCCTTGCGCCCGCGCTCCCAGGCCGGCACGTTGCTCAGCTTGCCGTCGCGGGCGAGGATCTGCCCCTCCTCGAAGTGGATGTGGATCGGGTGATCCCAGCCGCCGCCGCCGTTCTTCAGGGTCCAGATCTCGCGGGTGCCGAAGCGCGGCGCGGCGGAGATGCGGCCGAAATCGGCGGCGAGCATGTCGCGATCATCGGTCTTGATGCCCCAGGGGCCGAAGAAGGTCGACACCGGGTCACTGGTGGTCTGGTTGGCGCCGCGGCCGAACTCGAAGACCCGCGTGGCCGCCACCGGGATCCGCGACAGGTCCGGGTTGGGCACGAGCACGGCCGGCACCTGACTCTTGTCCGGCCGGGCCGGGTTGCGCACGATGCGGAACTCGCAGAACCGGCCCACGCAGGGGTCGTCGGATTTCCCCACCAGCGCCTCGCGCAGCGACAGGTCCTCGTGCGGCCGGCGGCCGTTGCGGTGTTCGGCGAGGTTGACCAGCCACACCTTGTCGCCCAGGCGGTAGCGCGAGAAGTCGATGACGATGTCGTAGCGCTCGGCGATGCCCATCTCGTCGAGTTCGCTGAGCACCACCGGACTCGGCAGCAGGTTGCCGTCGTTGGCGATCATGATCATCGGCGAGGCGTCGCTGAGGGCCAGCTTGAAGAAGCGCGCCACCGCCGCGTTGAGGATGCGGAAGCGGTACTTGCGCCGCTCGACCTCGAAGTACGGCTTGTACACCAGGTTGACGGTCATCACGTCGCCGAGGAAGCCGTCGAAGTCGAAGATGTCCATCGCCAGCTGGCCGTCGCGGTCCCAGGCCTTGTCCGCCAGCATCAGGTTAACGTCGTAGTCGAGGTTGCCCCAGGACTTGTCGCTGCCGCTGGGCAGGCGCAGGTTCGCCCCGTCGGCGAGCTCCTCGTTGCCGCGGTCGAGGCTGCTGTAGATGTTGAACATCCCGACGTTGCCCTTGTACACGTTCTGCGCGGTGAAGCTGAACATGTGGTCATGGAACCAGTGGGTGCTCATGGTCTCGCGGTAGTCGCCGGCCAGCTTGTCGATGCCGCCGGCCTCGGTCGGGCTGCCGCAGCGCGCATCGCTGGCCTCCAGGTTGAGGCTGTAGTAGCCGCCGTGGCAGATCGGGTAGTGATAGTCGTAGAACTGCCCGGGGAAGAAGAAGGCCCCGGTGAAGCCGTCGTTCTCCGCGCCATGGTGGCCGTTGTGCTCGTGGGTGGTGATGGTGTGGATGCCGAAGCCGCCGTTCCGGGTCGGGTCGGCCGGCAGGCGGTTGTGATGGCGGAACAGGATGGCCTCATGGTAGCGGCCGATCAGCAGCTTGGGCGGGAAGGTGCCGTTGAAGGTCCAGAACGCCAGGGGGCCCTGGTCGGGCAGGTCCGGATGGAAGGCCGGGCGGAACGCCGCTTTCGGATCGATGCCGGAGTTGAGCGCGGACGGCACGCCGGGCTGGTACACGGTGTTCGGCTTGGCCCCCTCCTGGGTGACCTCCACGGCCACGTTGGGGAAGAAGTCCTGCCACTGCTGGTGGGCCCAGACCGGTCCCGGCGGACGCCCTTCGATCGGCCCGGTGCCGCCGCCGAGCACGGCCGGCACCGGCTGGCGGGTGGTATTGGCCTGCTCGGTCGGGTCGGGCCCGGACTGGCCGGGGAACGCCGGAATCGGCGCCATCACGCCCTGGCCCGGCGCATAGGCCTTGCGCGGCAGCACGTCGAAACGCGGCATGGGCTGGGTAAAGGCGCGCACGCCGAACAGCGGGCTGGGCGGCAGGCCCGTCGGAATATTGGTCTCGCCGGCGAAGGCCTGGTTGCCCCAGGGACCGAGGTCGTGGAGGGGAATGTACAGACCGCCGCTCAAGGCCAGGCTCAACTTGATGAAGTCGCGTCGATTGACCTCGCCGGCAGCATAGGCCCGCACTAACTCCGCCAGCTTGCCTGCGGCGACCTCGGTCACTCTCGGTCGAGCTTTGGATACACCGCGTAGCAGGATCATTCGCACCTCCTCGCTACGATGCTCCCTCACCTAGGCTCAGTCATTCTCCTCTTGCCAAAAGACGCTCGTTACCCGTCTTCGCCGCACACTGGCCGCGAAGACCTTAAAAAACACGGCGCACGCTTCGCCCCCGACGAGCCTCGCGAACTCCCCGGCGCAGTCATAGCCCGCCGTGCCTCCTGTACAAAGATCAATCACCCTACACCTGAGTAAAGAATGGCTGGCTTAGGTGTCAACAAAGCATTGCCCCCCGGTTCGCGCGCCTAACGCCAGCTACATCCCTTTGAGTTATATTGGAAAACAGGGCAAGAGCCGGAGTGCCTGCCACAGCGCCAAGCCCCCGTGGCTGTTGCTCCAGCGCCTGTCACGGCGTAGTGCCAGCGCTTCCAGACTGTTCGCCGCCTGGCGTGCCGGTCATCTCCTGTTCCCCACCGAGCGCGAGCACCTGAGTGCCATAGCGCTCCATCGTGCTGGATGCACAGGCGCAGGAACACCGTCACAGCGACGTCACGCTAGCGTCATATTAGCTACATGGCGGCGGTCGACACTGCCGTCATGAGCACATCCCCCCTGTATATCGCCCTGATCAGCGAGACCTTCCCGCCGGAAATCAACGGTGTGGCCAACACCCTCGGCCGCCTGACCGAGGGGCTGCGCGCCTGCGGCCATCGTCTGCAGCTGGTGCGCCCGCGCCAGGCCAGCGACCAGGGCCAGAAGAGCGACGCGCAGCTGCTGCTGACCCGTGGCTGGCCGCTGCCAGGCTACCCGGGCTTGCAGTGGGGCCAGTCGGCCCTGCGCAAGCTGCTGCACCACTGGCGGCAACGCCGGCCGGACGTGCTCTATATCGCCACCGAAGGCCCGCTGGGCCTGTCCGCCTTGCGCGCCGCCAGGCGCCTGCGGATTCCGGTGGTCAGCGGCTTTCACACCAACTTCCAGCAGTACAGCGGCCACTACGGCGTCGGCCTGCTGACCCGCGCCCTGACCGCCTACCTGCGCTGGTTCCACAACCGTACGCGCCTGACCCTGGTGCCCAGCCCCTGCCAGCAACTCGAACTGCAGCGACGCGGTTTCCAGCGTCTGGAGCTGCTGGCCCGCGGCGTCGACGGCCGGCTGTTCCACCCGGCCAAGCGCTCGGCCGAGCTGCGGCACAGCTGGGGCCTGGCCGAGGAGGATATCGCCGTGCTGCACGTCGGCCGCCTGGCCGCGGAGAAGAACCTCGGCCTGCTGGTGCAGAGCTTTCGCGCCCTGCAGGCGGCCCAGCCGCAGCGGCGCCTGAAACTGATCCTGGTCGGCGACGGCCCGCAGCGCGCCAGCCTCCAGCAGCAGCTGCCGGACGCGCAGTTCTGCGGCCTGCAGCGCGGCGAGGCGCTGGCCGCCCACTACGCCTCGGGCGACCTGTTCCTGTTTCCCAGTCTCTCGGAAACCTTCGGTAACGTGGTGCTCGAGGCCCTGGCCTCCGGCCTCGGCGTGGTGGCCTTCGACCAGGCCGCAGCCGCCCAGCATATCCGTCACGGGCATAACGGCGCGCTGGCCAATGCGGCAGACGAGCAGGGGTTTATCGACGCGGCGCAGTGGTTGCTGGACGAACCGGAGAGCCTGCGCCGGGTACGCCTGAACGCCCGCCAGCATGCGGCGCGTCAGGGCTGGGAGGCGATAGTCGCCCTGTTCGAACGGTACCTGTACGGCGTCGCGACCCAGGCCACGAACGGCAGGGCGAACACGTCCCCGGTCCCCCATGCCGCTTCGAATAAAAAAAGCCCCGATATGTCGGGGCTTGAGGAGCCCTGCGCCGTGGTCCGGCGCAGTCGCTGAACTCGTCTTACACCAGGCTCATCAACGCCTGACGGCTGAACGGCAGGATGTCCGCCTCGCGGCCGTCGCGCACTTTCACCGCCCAGTCCGGGTCGACCAGCAGCGCGCGGCCGACGGCCACCAGGTCGAACTCCTGCTGGTGCAGGCGCTCCAGCAGGCCCTCGAGTTTGGCCGGCTGGGCCACCTTGTCGGTGTTGACCATGAACTGCAGGAACTCGCCATCCAGGCCGACGCTGCCCACCGTGATGGTCGGCTTGCCGGTCAGCTGGCGGGTCCAGCCGGCCAGGTTGAGCGCGGAACCCTCGAACTCCGGCTCCCAGAAACGCCGGGTCGAACAGTGGAAGATGTCCACCCCGGCCGCGGAAAGCGGCTCGAGGAAGGCCGCCAGGGCCTCGGGGGTCTGTACCAGGCGCGCGCTGTAGTCCTGCTGCTTCCACTGCGAGAAGCGGAAGATGATCGGGAAGTCCGGACCGACCGCGGCGCGCACCGCCTGGATCAGCTCGATGGCGAAGCGCGAGCGCCCGGCCAGGTCGCCGCCGTACTCGTCGGTGCGCTGGTTGCTGCCCTCCCAGAAGAACTGGTCGATCAGGTAGCCGTGGGCACCGTGGATTTCCACCCCGTCCATGCCGATGCGCTGGGCATCCCGTGCGGCCTGGGCGAAGGCGGCGATCACCTCCTGGATGTCGGCCTTGCTCATGCCATGGACGATGAGCTTGCCGTCCTTGAGCTTCTCGCTCGGGCCATAGCCCGGTACCTCGGCGTCCGGCTCGGTGCCGAGCTTGCGCACGTTGCCCACATGCCACAGCTGCGGGACTATCTTGCCGCCCTCGGCGTGCACCGCCTCGACCACCTGCCGCCAGCCGGCCAGGGCGTCCTCGCCGTAGAAGCGCGGCACGTTGGGGTAGCCGTTGGCGGCCTTGTGGCCGACCGTGGTGCCTTCGGTGACGATCAGGCCGACCCCCGCGGCGGCGCGGCGCCGGTAGTACTCGACGACCTTGGCGTTGGGCACCCCGCCCGGCGAGAAGGAGCGGGTCATCGGCGCCATCACCACGCGGGTCGGCAGCTCCAGGGCGCCGAGGCTGAAGGGTTGGAACAGGGCTTGTACCGGGGCGTTCATGGTTGCTCCTCTGGACCGGCCAGGCGACCGGTCGTCTCGTTCGAAGGGGTAAGGCATCAGGCCGCGAGCAGTCGCTCGAGGCGCCGCAGGAAGTCGTCCAGCACGCGGGTATTGCTGGCCACCTTGAGGCGGGTCAACGCGCCCTGCCAGGCATGGCCGATGAAGCCGGCGAGATTGCCGCAGTCCTCGTCCGCCGCCAGCTCGCCGGCGGCCAGGGCCTGCTCCAGGCAGGCCTGCAGGATATCCGCCGAGCGCTGCAGGATGGCGTCGACTTCGGCACCGATGGCCGGCGACAGCTCGGCCATCTCGAAACTCAGGCTGCCGATGAAGCAGTGGTACTCGAGGCGCTCCTGGCGGGCGAAATGCGCCACCAGCTCGGCGTAATAATCGAGGATGCGCTGGCGTGGACTCAGCGCCGGATTCGCCAGGGCCTCGGCGTAGCGCGCAAGGCGCGGCGCGTAGACCTGCTGCAGGGCCTGCAGGGCGAAGTCCTCCTTGCTGGCGAAGTAGTGGTAGAAGCTGCCCTTGGGCACACCGGCGGCCTGGACGATCTCCTGCACGCCGGCGCCGTGGTAGCCGCGCCGGGTCATCACCTCGGCGCCCTTGGCGAGGATCAGGTCACGCTTGTCGAGTCGGATGCTACTGGTCATGGCGGCGAGCATATGACCGGTCGTCTCGCCCGCCCAGCACTATTGATGGCCGTGATTAACGACGAAAAGCACCAAGCCTGTGCAGGCCGGATGGCTGAGGATCGGTCGGGAAGCCGTGCCCGTGGGCACGAGAAAAAGCGGGAGAGCGGCTGATAGCCGAAGTTGCAGAGCGACGCTCGCGTCGGCGCGGCGCAGGTGCCGACGCGAGCGGCGCCAGTCAGCTCAGGGCGTTTTCGATGGCCTGGACCAGGGCCGGGTCGTCCGGGGCGGTACGCGGCGAGAACCGCGCCAACACCCGGCCATCCTGGCCCACCAAAAACTTCTCGAAATTCCAGGTGATGTCGCCGGGAAACTCCGCGCCCTCGCCCGCCAGCAGGCGATACAGCGGATGACGTTCGGGGCCGTTGACCTCCAGCTTGCTGCCCAGGGGAAAACTCACCCCGTAGTTCAGGCTGCAGAACTCACGAATGGCCGTCTCGCTCTCCGGCTCCTGGCCGGCGAACTGATTGCACGGCAGCCCCAGCACACTGAAACCACGCGAGCGGTACTGCTGATAGAGCTTCTCCAGACCGGCGTACTGCGGGGTCAGGCCACACTTGGAGGCGACGTTGACCACCAGCACCACCTGCCCCTTGAAAGGAGCCAGCGGCAACTCCTCGCCATCCAGTGCACGCAGATTGAGGTCGTGAAAGGCACTCATGACTAACTCCTTGAAACTGCAGCGGAAAAGGTACCTGGGACAGAAAAGGCGCCGTTGTCGGGCGCCTTTTCGTTGTACTCAGCGTAGCAGGCGCCGGGGCAGGCGGGACAACCGAAAGTCGTCTCGCCTCGGCACCGGGCGCGGCCAGAATCAGTGGTGGTGACCACCCTCGCCATGGATGTGACCGTGGGCCAGTTCCTCTTCGCTGGCGTCACGCACCGCCACCACCTTGACCTGGAAGTTCAGGCGCTGGCCGGCCAGCGGGTGGTTGCCGTCGACGATCACGTCGTCGCCGTCCAGTTCACGGATGGTGACGATCTGCATGCTGCCGTCCGGGCCGGAGGCGTGGAACTGCATGCCGACTTCCAGCTCGTCGACGCCCTCGAACATCGAGCGGTTGAGGGTCGCGACCAGCTCGGCGCTGTACTCGCCGTAGGCATCTTCCGGCTCGACGGCCACCTTCAGCTCGTCACCGGCCTGCTTGCCGAGCAGGGCCTTTTCCAGGCCGACGATGATGTTGCCGGCGCCATGGAGGTAAACCAGCGGCGCGCCGCCAGCAGAACTATCGATCACCTCACCGGCATCGTTGGTCAGGGTATAGTCGATGGAGACGGCCTTGTTGGCGGCGATCAGCATGGGGCGAGACCTTTTGCATAAGAAGAATGAACGCACGAGTGTAACCAAGGGCACGCGCGAAAGCGACCCGAGTCCGGCCCTTTGCCAGACGGGCGGCGCCGTGCGCCTGCTGGATCTGCGCCAGGACGAGGAGGGTCATTGGGTGGCCGTGTTGTCCTGCGGTCACACCCAGCACCTGCGCCATCAGCCACCGTGGCAAAATCGCGCCTGGGTGCTCGATCCCGTCCTGCGCGACGCGCGGCGCGGCCAGCGGTTCATCTGCGGCTGGTGCCACAACACCAGTGCGGACGAAAGCGGCGAAGCGCACTAGCCCCGGCACGCCCCGTCCCGAGCGGGTCGAGCAGGCCGACACAAGACTCAACAGTGGTTAACGGCGCCGACGAGCGCCTCCTGCCAGGAACCCTTCATGCATTGCTTCTTCATCGCACCGACCGGCTTCGGCGTCGGCCTCACCTCCACCAGCCTCGGCCTGGTCGGTGCCCTGGAACGCGCCGGCCTCAGGGTCGGCTTCTTCAAGCCCGTCGCCCAGCCGCACCCGGGCGACACCGGCCCGGAACGCTCCAGCGCGCTGATCGCCCGCACCCATGGCCTGCACTCGCCCGACCCCCTGGCGCTGAGCCGGGTGGAGCAGATGCTCGGCGACGGCCGGCTGGACGAGCTATTGGAGGACATGCTCGAGCGCTATCGGCAGGCCGCGGCGGGCAAGGACGTGGTCATAGTCGAAGCCATGGTGCCGACCCGCCACACCAGCTACGCGGCGCGGGTCAACTTCCACCTGGCCAAGAGCCTGGATGCCGAGGTGATCCTGGTTTCGGCGCCCGAGCAGGAGGGCCTGGGCGAGCTGTGCGACCGCCTGGAGATCCAGGCGCAGCAGTTCGGCGGCCCCCAGGACCCCAAGGTGCTCGGCGTGATCCTCAACAAGGTGCGTAGCGAAGACGGGAGCGCGGCCTACGCCCAGCGCCTGCGGGAATGCTCGGCGCTGCTGCGCGGCGAGCACTTCCGCCTGCTCGGCTGCATTCCCTGGCAGGACGAACTGAACGCCCCGCGCAGCCGCGACATCGCCGAACTGCTCGGCGCGCGGATGCTCAACGCCGGCGACTACGAGCAGCGCCGGGTGCTACAGATCGTGCTCTGCGCCCGCGCCGTGGCCAACACGGTGCAGCTGCTCAAACCCGGCACCCTGGTGGTCACCCCGGGCGACCGCGACGACATCATCCTCGCCGCCAGCCTGGCCGCGATGAACGGTGTGCCGCTGGCCGGACTGCTGCTGTGCAGCGACTTCAACCCCGACCCGCGGATCATGCAGCTGTGCCGCGGCGCACTGGCCAGCGGCCTGCCGGTGATGACCGTGAGCAGCGGCTCCTACGACACCGCCACTCACCTGAACCGGTTGAACAAGGAAATTCCCCTGGACGACCGCGAACGCGCCGAGAAGGTCGCCGAATTCGTCGCCGCTCACGTCGACCACGACTGGCTGCGCAGCCGTTGCGGCGACTCGCAGGCATTGCACCTGTCGCCCGCGGCGTTCCGCTACCAGCTGCTGCAACGGGCCATGGCGGCGAACCGGCGCATCGTCCTGCCGGAAGGCAGCGAGCCGCGCATCGTACAGGCCGCCGCCCTGTGCCAGGCCCGCGGCATCGCCCGCTGCGTGCTGCTGGCCAAGCCCGAGGAGGTCCAGGCCGTTGCCCAGGCCCAGGGAATCGAACTGCCGCCGGGACTGGAGATTCTCGACCCGGACCTGATCCGCGCCCGCTACGTCGCGCCCATGGTCGAGCTGCGCCAGGGCAAGGGCCTCAACGCGCCGATGGCCACCGCGCAACTGGAAGACAACGTGGTGCTCGGCACCATGATGCTGGCCCTGGACGAGGTCGACGGCCTGGTCTCCGGCGCCGTGCACACCACGGCCAACACCATTCGCCCGGCCTTGCAGCTGATCAAGACCGCACCGGGCTACCAACTGGTGTCCTCGGTGGTCTTCCTGCTGCTGCCGGACCAGGTGCTGGTGTATGGCGATTGCGCGGTCAACCCACAGCCGACTGCCGAGCAACTGGCGGAGATCGCCCTGCAGAGCGCCGACTCGGCCAGGGCCCTGGGCATCGAGCCGCGGGTGGCGATGCTCAGCGGCGCCAGTGACGCCACGGACACCCCCGACGACCTCGACAAGGTCCGCGAAGCGGCCCGCCTGGCACGGCTCCAGCGGCCCGATCTGGCCCTCGACGGCCCCCTGCCCTACGCCCCCCAGTGGCCGCAGGAGCCGCACAGCCCACCGGTCGAGCGGGCCACCGTCCTGGTGTTTCCCGACCTGGACAGCGGCAACAGCGCCTACAAGGCGCTCCAGCGCAGCGCCGACTGCGTCAGCTTCGGACCGATGCTGCAGGGCCTGCGCAAGCCGGTGAACGACCTGGCGCGCGGCGCCCTGGTCGACGACATCCTCTACACCATCGCCCTGACCGCAGTGCAAGCGGCCAGCTTGCCCGACTAGCAGCACTGGCCCGGCGACGAGCCGTGACAAACGACCAACCAGTCACGGCCAGCACTTGCCGTCCGATCCCCAGAGGCTAACCTTGGCGCCGACCGACCCGCGGTGGCACGCCGCGGGCACACGACGACCCGGGGCCTGCGCCCCCTTGGCCGAGGCACACGCCCCCATGCTGCACTTCCTGCCCGCCGCCCTGCGCGGACTGCTCGGCGCCAGCCTGCTGGCGCTCAATACCCTGTTCTGGTGCTGGCCGCTGTTCGCCGTGACCCTGTTGAAGGTCTGCCTGCCATTCGCCGGCGCGCAACGTCTGTGCAACGCCTCGATGAACTTCATCCACGAGGCCTGGATCAGCTGCAACAAGACCTGGATGAAGCTACTGGGCCAGACGCGCTGGCGGGTGGAGGGCCTGCAGAGCCTGGATTACCGTCACTCCTACCTGGTCACCAGCAATCACCAGAGCTGGGTCGATATCCTGGTCCTGCAGTACCTGCTCAACCGACGCATCCGCCCGCTGAAGTTCTTTCTCAAACAGGAACTGATCTGGGTGCCGGTGATCGGTCTGTGCTGGTGGGCCCTGGGCTTCCCCTTTATGAAGCGTTACTCCAAGGCCTATCTGGCCAAGCACCCGGAGAAGAAGGGCAAGGACCTGCAGACCACCCGCCGCACCTGCGCCAAGTTCCGTGACAACCCGGTCGGCATCTTCAACTTCCTCGAGGGCACCCGCTTCACCCCGGCCAAGCACGCCGCCCAGGACTCACCCTTCCGCTATCTGCTCAGACCCAAAGCCGGCGGCATTGCCTTCGTGCTGGACGCCATGGGCG
The DNA here is from genome assembly GCF_033547155.1 of Pseudomonas benzenivorans. GTDB lineage: Bacteria > Pseudomonadota > Gammaproteobacteria > Pseudomonadales > Pseudomonadaceae > Aquipseudomonas > Aquipseudomonas benzenivorans_B. The sequence goes on along the minus strand of NZ_CP137892.1, from coordinate 1,051,055 downwards.
AGCAGTTGCACGCGATCGTCAACGTCACCATCCACTACCCCCAGGGCAGTCCGAGCTTCTGGGCGCTGCTCAGCGGCGAGGTTGGAGAGATAGTGGTCAACTTCCGTCAGCTACCGATCGACCCGGCCTTCATCGGCCGCAACTACGACCAGGACGAGGGCTATCGCCTGGCGTTCCAGCAGTGGGTCAACCAGCTGTGGCAAGCCAAGGATGCCGAACTGGCCGAGTTGCACCGCCGCTCCCCCGCCCGCTGATCCGCACGGCCGCAGCGCCTAGCTGTCATTGGGTCTGGCGCTGCGCGGCAGGGCGTTCCAATCCAGCTGCGCCGGGAAGGCCTGCGCATCGTCCGCCGCCAGCCCCGGCGCGACCAAAAAGCCCTGCATGATCGGGCACTGGTGCTCGACCAGCCACTCGCGCTGGGCCGCCGTCTCCACGCCCTCGGCGATCACCTCCAGGCCCAGGTTGCGCCCCAGGTCGATGATGGTGCTGACCACCGCCGCATCCCGTGGCGAATCGAGCATATTGGCGATGAACAGGCGGTCGATCTTCAGGGTGTCCAGCTCGAAGTGCCGCAGATAGGCCAGGGAGGAGTAGCCGGTACCGAAATCATCGATGGCGATCTTCACCCCCAGCAGGCGCAATTGACGCAGCTGCTCCTGGGTGTTTTCCAGGCTCTGCATCAGCGCACTCTCGGTCACCTCCACTTCCAGCTGCGCCGGATTCAGCTGGTAGTCGTCCAACACCCGCCCCAGGTCTTCCACCAGCTGCGGCATGCTGAACTGCACCGGACTGACGTTGATACTGAGCACCAGCTCGTCTGCAGGCGGCCGCCCCATGCCACAGAACTGCCGCGCCCCCTGGCGGAATATCCAGTCGCCCAGGCGGTTGATCAGCCGGGTCTCCTCGAGCAGGGGGATAAACACGCTGGGGGCGACGGTTCCGGCAACCCGATGCTGCCAGCGTAACAGGGCCTCGAAGCCGCGCAGCCGGCCGCTGTCCAGGTAGACCTGGGGCTGGTAGACCAGGACGAAGTCATCCTGGTCGATGGCCGTGCGCAGGCTTTCTTCTAGCATCAGTCGCGAACGCGCGCGGCCGTTCATTTCCGGCAGGAAGAAGCGGTACTGCTGGCGCCCGGCTCGCTTGGCCTCGTACATCGCCATGTCTGCCGCGCGCAGCAGGCTCTCCACGCTCTGCCCGCACTCGGGAAAACAGGCGATGCCGACACTGGCGCCGATCGTGAAGTCGACGCCGTTGAGGCTGTGACGCACCGACACCTGCTCGATCAGCTTCTCCGCCACGCGCGCCGCGTCTTCCGTGTGACCGAGGCCGTCTATCACTGCCGTGAACTCGTCGCCGCCGACCCGGGCCAGCGTGTCGTAGGGCCGCAGGCTGCTCTTCAACTGCTCGCCGACTCGGCGCAGCAACTGATCGCCGACACCGTGGCCAAGGGAGTCGTTGATCCGCTTGAAGCCGTCCAGGTCGAGGTAGAGCAGGGCCAGGCGCTGGCCGCTGCGCCCCGAGCGCGAGAGCGCCGCCTCCAGGGCCTTGTGGAAGCCTCGCCGGTTGAGCAGGCCGGTCAAAGGATCGGTCACCGCCAGGGACTCCAGCTGAGTATGCAGACTGCGCACTACCGACATGTCCAGGGCGAGTACCACCATGGCCCGCTGCAACTTGGGCAGCGGCGAGCACGACAGCGCCACCGGTATGCTGTCGCCATCCCCGGTACGCAGACTCGCCTCATGCACGCGATAGGTCTTGCCCTGCTGCCAGTTCCGGTAGAACTTCGACGAGTGCCACTCGCAATCGACCTCCGGACTGCGCAGGTGGGACAGCAGCGCGCTGCCCTGCAGCTCCGCCACCGAGCAACGCAGCATCTGCGCCATGGCCGGGTTGGCGAAGCGCACCAGGCCGTCCTCGCCGACCACCATGATGCCTTCGGCGGCGTTATCCAGTACCGAGGCGTTGAAGGCCCGGGCGCTGTCCAGCTGCTGGGTCAGCTGTTGCAGCTCGCTGCGGTTGCGCTCATGGTCGAGCAACGAGTGGATCTTGTGGCGCAACACCTTGGGGTCGAAGGGCTTGAGCATGAAGTCCACCGCCCCGGTGGCATAGCCCTGGAGCACGGCATCCTCGGTCTGGGCGATGGCCGAGATGAAGATGATCGGAATGAAGCGGGTGCGCGGGTTGCCGCGCATCAGCCGCGCCACCTCGAATCCGTCCATGTGCGGCATCTGCACGTCCAGCAGGACCAATCCGACTTCCTCGTTCAGCAGGCATTGCAGGGCGGCCTCACCGGAGCTGACGCAGCGCAGCTGCCAGTCACCGTCCTCCAGCAACGCCTGCATGGCTTCGAGGTTTTCCGACCGGTCGTCCACTACCAGAAGCGTCTGCGTCCGTTCCACTTGTCGCTTCTTCTGCAGCGTTGCCATGCCTGCCTCCTGTATCGATGACGCCATGCTCTGACCTGACCTGTCGATCAGGCCCGATCGACGGGCACCGCCCGCGCCTCGTCCAACTCTCGCGGCGGCTCGCTCAACCAGCGTCTCAGCATGTCGAGCAACTCATCTTGGCTGACCGGTTTGGCCAGGTAGTCGTCGGCGCCGGCCGCCAGGCACTTCTCCTGGTCACCCTTCATCGCATGGGCGGTCAGAGCGATGATCGGCACGCGGCAGGCGTGCTCCTGCTTGAGCACCCGAGTCGCGCTGTAACCGTCCATGCGCGGCATGGCCATGTCCATCAAGATCAGGTCACAGCCCACCTGCAGGTAGCTCTCGATGGCTTCCAGTCCGTCCCCGGCCACGCTGACCTCGAGGCCGGCCTCGTCGAGCAAGGCGCTGAGCGCATAGACGTTGCGCACGTCGTCGTCCACCAGCAATACGCGGCGGCCGACCAGCCCCCCCGCCATCCGCCGGTCCGGCACCGCCGGCGGTTGCTCCACGGCCCCCACACTGCCGAGAAAGCCCTGGACCGCCAGGCTCAAGGCCTGCAGGTCCTCGCCCTGCTTGCGCACCACCACCGCGCTGTAGCGCCGCAACCGCTGCAGGCTCAGTTGGGTGATGTCCACTCCGGTATTGATCACCACCCGTGCGCCATTCAAGGGGGTGTGCCGGTCGAGGGTCTCGAGCAGATCGAAACCGTCTCGGTCGGGCAGGTCGAGGTCGATCACCAGCGCCGCAAAGTTGCGCTCGGCATAGGCGTCGAGCGCCTCGGCGGCATTGATGCAGCTGACCACCTCGAAGCCCAGCTGTTGCAGGTGCTCGCGGTAGTGCTCACGCTCGACCTCGACATCTTCAACCAGCAACAGCGCCGGCGCGGGGATCTGGCCGTCGCGCCGCAGCTCGACGAAGACCCGTTCGAGATCGGCTCGGTTGATCGGCTTGACCAGGTAGCGCGGGCCATCCTCGCTCCAGTCGGACGGCTGCGGCACGCAGGAGATGATGTGCACCGGCGTCTCACGATGCTCGGCCTGCCCGCGCAGGTGGCGATACAGCTGCCAGCCACTGATATCCGGCAGCAGGATGTCCAGGATCACCGCGCTGAAGCGCTCGTATTGCAACAGCTCGAGCGCCTGCTGACCCGTGCGGCAGTGCACGCTGGCAAAACCATGGGCATAGGCTTCCTCGGCCAGTACCGAGGCAAAGCTGGCATTGTCCTCGACTATCAGCACAGCGGGGCCCACACCTTGTCGCTGCGGCCGGTCCTCGGGGCCGTCTGCCGCCGACTCGGGCAGTTGCCGCAACGGCAGACTCACGGTGAAGCAAGCGCCCTGCCCCAGCTCGCTCTTCACTCCCACCTCGCCGCCGAGGGCCAATGCCAACTGACGGGTGATGGCCAGACCCAGGCCGGTGCCGCCGAAGCGGCGACTGGTGGAGCCGTCGATCTGCTGGAACGCCTGGAAGATCAGTTCGTGCTGGTCGGCGGCAATGCCGATGCCACTGTCGCACACGCAGAAGCTCAGGCGTTGCCCAGCCCCCTCCTCGCACGTCGGCTCGAGGGTCACACTCAGGCACACCTCGCCCTGCTCGGTGAACTTCACGGCGTTGGACAGCAGGTTGCGCAATATCTGCTGCAGGCGGGCCCGGTCGCTATGGATCAGCCTGGGCACCTCCGGCTGGACCTGCGTCTGCAGCTGCAACCCCTTGAGCTCGGCCATCGGGCGAATGCTCGCATCCAGCTCCACCAGCATCTCGTGGACATCCAACGGCTCCAGCTTGAGCTGAATACGGCCGGATTCGACCTTGGCCAGGTCGAGCACACTGTTGATCAACTGCAGCAGGTCGCTACCGGCCCGGTGCACGATATCGGCGTGCTGGGTCTGCTTCTGCGTGAGATTACCGGCGTTGTTCTGGCGCAATTGATCGCTGAGGATCAGGATGCTGTTGAGCGGGGTACGCAGCTCATGAGACATGTTGGCGAGGAACTCGGACTTGTAGCGGTTGGCCAGCACCAGCTGCTCGGCCTGTTCATGCAGGCGCCGCTCCGCCGCCTTGCGCTCGCTGATGTCGATGATCACCGCCTGCACCAGGATGTTCTCGCCGCTGCGCAGGGGCGACAAGCCAACCTCCAGGGGAATCAGCCGACCGTCGCGGTGCTGGCCGAACAGCTCGCGGTTGCTACCCATGCGTCGGGGCTCAGGGTTCTTCTGGTAGGCGCGGCGGGACGGTACGTGGCCTTCGCGCTTGTCCTCGGGCAGCAGCATCTCCACTGGCTGGCCAAGCAATTCCTGACGTGGGTAGCCGAACAGCAGCTCGGCCTGCTGGTTGACCATGGCGATCTGCCCGTCGCTGTCGACCAGGACGATGGCGTTGGGCGAGGCCTCCACCACCAGACGAAAACGCTCCTCGCGCTCGCGCAGCTGTTCGGTCGCCCGCTGGCTGGCATGCAACTGGCGCTCGCGCTGATACAGGCAGCCACCCGTCAACAGGGCCAGCAGGGTCGCCGCAGTCAGCCCCATCCCAAGGCTGAAGGTCATGTACCGCCGCGCCAGCGACTCTTCGTAGGCGGCCGAACTGCTGACCGTCAGGGTCCAGGTTCGACCATACAGGGGCAAATCCATGGTCTGGGTGAAGAGCGCCGGCCGGTCCACCGCCGCCGCGGCCTCGCCCAGCAACGGACTGCCCGCCTGCCGGTCCACGACGTGGATATCGAACAAACGCGTCTGAGGACCGAGAATGCCTGCCATCAGGTCATGACTGCGGAAGGCGCCATAGACGTAACCGAACAGAGCCTCGCGCCGCTGCTGCGCGCTGCCCAACGGCATGCCGGGACGGAACACTGGCAGGTACAGCAGCATTCCGGACTGCACGTTCAACTCGGTTTCCTGCTTCAGGATCACCGGTGCGCTGAGGGCCGCATCGGCACTGTGCAAGGCCTGTTCGATCGCTTCACGGCGCAGAGGCTCGCTGAACATGTCGTAGCCCTGGGCACGCCGGTTACGCCAATCGAACGGACTGATGTAGTCGATCAGCACGTACTCCTCGCGCTGGCCGGCCGGAAAGGCCCGGTAACCCTCGCGACCATCGGCCGCGATAGCGGCGAGGAAATCCTCGAGTTGCCCCTGGCGCAGGTAACGCGCCCACCCCAGCGCCTGGATGCCGGGGTAGCGATCCTGCAGGTGCAGCTGCTCGACCGCCCTCTCCCACTCGGCCAGGGAAACGTCCTGTTTACCGACAATCAGCCCTGAGATACCGCGCAGCACCATTTCGTAGGCGCGCATGCGGTGGATGACGCGCTGACCGACGTCCTGCGCTTCGAGCTCGAAGCGCTGCCGCGCCTCCTCTCGACTCGTCGCCTCGAGGGCTTGCCATTGCCAGACGATCAGGCCGCCCAAACCGAGCAACAGGGCCAAGGTGACCCCTATCGCCAGCCCGGGCCCGAGGGAAAAGGAACGCAACCTGCCGTCCATGACTTCTCCTGAATCCGTTCACTACCTGCCACGCCCGATCACAGGGGATGAGCGCGCGACAGAACTCAAGGAAGCAGTCTAGTCAGGAATCCGGCAGAGGGCCCTGCCCTGACCAGCAAAGGACCACAGAAAAAAGCCCCGCACGAGCGGGGCTTTTCGTCTGCACCCGGTTTTAGAGCGGACGCAGATTGATTTCGACGCGGCGATTCTGTGCCCGCCCCGCCTCGTTGGCATTGCTGGCGATCGGCTGGTTGGGCCCAGCACCGTAGGCGGAAATCCGCGCCGGCGCCACGCCGTTGCCCGACAGGTAAGCCGCGACGCTCTGCGCACGGCGATTCGACAGGTTCTGGTTCAGCGCCAGCGAACCGGTGCTATCGGTGTGCCCGACGATGTCGATACCGTTCTTGTCGAACTCCTTGAACACCAGCACCAGGGAGTTGAGCGTCGGGTAGAAGCCGCTGGAAATATCCGCCGAATTGCTGGCGAAGGTGATGTTGCCCGGCATGATCAGCTTCAGGTCATCGCCATTGCGCTGCACCTGTACGCCCGTGCCCTGCAGGGTCTGGCGCAGCTTGGCCTCCTGGGTGTCGACATAGTAGCCGTAACCGCCGCCTGCGGCGCCGCCCACTGCGGCACCGATCAAGGCGCCCTTGGCGCGGTCCTTCTTGCTCGAGGTGGCCGCCCCGATCACCGCTCCGGTGACCGCGCCGATACCGCCATAGACTCCTGCCTTGCCGGCTTCGCGTTCGCCGGTATAGGGGTTGGTCGTACAGCCGGCCAGCAGAGCCAGGCCGGCGGCCAAAGCGGTCAGGTTACGCCAGTTCTTCATAGATACGTCCTTATCTGGGTTGTTCAGCAGGTTGGCTATCGCGCAGGGGTGTTCGAGGCGCCAGGCGCCTCGAAGTTCCGTTCCAGCTTAGCAGGCGGTGTTGATGAGCAGTGCGACACGCAGCAAGGAGGGTACGCGCCGCACCAGATACTACTGCACGCCGGGCAATGGCCGCAGGTTCACCTCGACCCGACGGTTCTGGGCCCGCCCATCGGCCGAGGCATTGCTCGCCAGAGGCTGGTCGGGCCCCATGCCGCGGGTGCTCAGACGCGTCTGATCGACCCCCTGGGCGATCAGGTAGTTGGCCACGCTCTGTGCACGGCGCTGCGACAACCCCATGTTGTAGGCATGGGAGCCGACACTGTCGGTATGACCGACGATCTCGATGCTGTTCTGCGGATATTGGCGAAAGGAATTGGCCAGGTTGTTCAGCGGCGCATGGAAACTGCCGGCGATCTCCGCCGAATCGGTGGCGAAGGTGATGTTTCCGGGCATGATCAGCTGGATCACATCGCCCTGGCGCGCCACCTGCACGCCTGTACCCTCCATGCTGCGCCGCAGTTCCGCCTCCTGCTTGTCGGCGTAGTAGCCATAACCGGCTCCCGCCGCCCCGCCTACGGCGGCGCCGATCAGCGCCCCCTTGCCGCGATTGTCGTGACTGATAGCCGCGCCGGCCACCGCACCAGCCAGGGCGCCGAGGCCGCCGTAGGTCGCAGTCTTGTTACTGCTGGGCTGGCCGTCATAGGGATTCTGCGAGGCACAACCGAGCAGCAAGCCGGCACAGCAGCAGGTCAGGATCAGACGCGAACTAGGCATGACGAACCCTCCAAGGCATTGGCTAGTATTCAGTCTAGCCAGCGGGGCGCCCATCGCCCTCAGGCGCGGACAAACGGATTCTCGCGCATTTCATCGCCCAGCCGGGTATCGGCACCATGCCCCGTAACCACGGTGGCGTCCTCGTCGAGCCGGTACAGGCGCTGCTTGATCGAGCGTTCGATGGTCGCGTAGTCGCCGCCCCACAGGTCGGTCCGACCGATGCCACGCTTGAACAGCGTGTCGCCGGCAATCAGCAGCTTGTCTTGGGGGAACCAGAAACTCATGGAACCGGGCGTGTGCCCGGGCGTGTGCAGCGCCACGCCACAGCCACAGGGCAATGCCTCGTCGTCGGCCAGCCACTGGTCCGGAGCCGGCACCGGCGTATAGGGCACCCCGAACATGCGGCACTGCATCTCCAGGTTATCCCAGAGGAACCGATCCTCCTTGTGCAGATGCAGCGTGGCACCGGTCTTCTCCTTCATCTGCCCGGAGGCGAGGAAGTGGTCCAGGTGGGCGTGGGTGTGGATGATGCTGACCACCTTGAGCCCATGGCCCTCGAGGCGCGCCATGATCAGCTCGGGGTCGCCGCCCGGATCGACCACTATCGCCTGCTTGGTGACGGGGTCGCCAATGATCGTGCAGTTGCACTGCAACGGCCCGACGGGGAAGGTTTCGCGGATCAGGGCAGGGGACGCGGCAGAACTCATCGGTGACTCCTCGATACGGTGAACGCCGGCTAGCTTACCCATCCACTCGTTGAATGCACGCCGAAAATCGCCGCGTCCAAAGCTATCGCGCCGGCGAAAACGAGCCGGGTGCATCCCCGGACGAAGCGGTCGGGCCTGAGCCTGCCGGTAGCGGGCGGCTCAAGTCAGCAGGCCGAGGCTCTTGGCCCGCGCCACCGCTTGGGTACGACGCTCGACGCCAAGCTTGCCGTTGATATGGCGGGCATGGGTTTTCACCGTATGCAGGGAGATGAACAGACTCTCGCTGATCTGCTGGTTCGAATAGCCTTGGGCAATCAGCTTCAACACCGCCAGTTCACGGCCGCTCAAACTGCCCACCATCATGTCCGGCTCAACGCTCGCCACAGCCGGCGCCGTGGGCAGTTCGGCCAACAGCGCCTCGCGCTGGGAACCCTCGGGTTGCGCCAGCAGTTGCTCCCGAGCCCAATCCGGGTGTGCCTTCAACAGATCCTGGAAGGGTGACAGAGCGCCTCCAAGGGCCGCTTGCAAGGCGTCACTCAGCTGTTGCCGGGCCTCACGCTCCTGGCCACTGGCGCGCAGCAACAGAACCAGCTGCACCCGGGCGATCACTGCCAGCAACTCCCCCCCCATAGCCTGTGCCCGTTGCACCAGAGCACGCAGACGCCTCTCGGCCTTACTCCGTTCACCTTGCTGCCGTTCCAGCACCGCCTGGTGGAGTTCGATGTACAGCGGCAGTTGCGGGTGGAACTCCGGCGCCGCGGCGGCCTGCTCCCCGTTGTAAGCCTCGGCCAGGCGCACCAGCCAGGCATCCGCCACTTCGAACTGGCCTTGGCGCAGCCACAACTCGCACTTGGCCAGGGTGATCATCGCCAGGTAGTAGATAGGCGGCACATCCCAGACATGCATGAGCCGCTCGGCCTCGGCGAGTCGAGCGAACGCTTCGGCCAGAGCGCCTTCGCGCCCCTCCAGGCCGGCCAGCACGCACTGGCCGATGAGCAGGCTGACGTCACGGCAGGCACGCGCCTCGGCGATCCCCGCCGTTAACCGTTGACGCGCCAACTGCGGCTGCAGACGCAGGCTCAGCAGATAACCCTCATACAGGGTCAGGCGTGCGCGCAACGCGTACAAACGCTGGTGCGGCAGCCCGCGCAAACGCTCCAGGCCTTGGCGCACCTCGTCGAGGGCCCGCTGCACTTCGCCCCGGGCCTGCAGTACGCGCGCGCGGTCATAGTGCGCCAGCGCTTCGAACAGGGGGTTGCCCACCCGCTGCGCCAGCTCCAAAGCCTCGCGATTGAGGCCCCGGGCACGCCACAGATCGCCCTGGACGATGGCCAGATTAGCCAGGGTCGACAGGCACATCAGCCGCTGGCCATAGCGCTCCATCGGCAACCCCGCCAGTGCTTCGGTACAGTGGCGTTGCGCGCTCAGGCTTTCGCCACGACCGCGGGCGATCACCCCGCAGAGGGCTTGCCACTGGGCCAGCAGGCTCTGCTGCTGGACTGCCGAGGGAGCGGGAAGGAAGCGGCTCATCTGCCCTACTAACTCCTCGGCCGCATCCAGCTGACAGGCCAGGGCCAGGGCCCAGCTGTACAGGACGATCAGGCGTGGCGTGCTGGCCAGCAGGCTGTCCGGCAAGTCCATCTTCCAACGCAACAAGGTGGCCACGTTTTGTTCGGCCAGCAGTTGCTCCTCGGACAGGTTCTGCACCAGGTTGGCGGCCACATCCGGCTGCCCGGCCCGCAGCGCCTGCTCGATCGCCTCGTCCAACAGCCCTTGGCCGCTGAACCAGCGGCAGGCACGCAGGTGTGCACTGGTCGGGGCGGGACGCAAGGCGGCCGCTGGTCGAGCGCGGAGCAGGTCGGAAAACAGATGGTGATAACGAAACCAGCGGCCTTGCTCATCCAGCGGCACCAGAAACACCTGATGCGCCTGCAGATGCTCGAGAATGGCGGCGCTGTCATGGGCCTCGCGCACGGCATCGCACAGCTCGGCACAGAAGCGCTCCTGGCAGGCGGTGTCATAGAGAAAGGCCTGCACTTCCGGCGGCTGCCGCTCGATCACCTCTTCCAGTAGATACTCGCGGATCAGCCCTTCGGCGCCGTGAGGCCTGGTCATCTCGCCGTCGACAACCGCCTCGGCGGCGGCGAGCAACCACAGGCGCAGCCCGGCCACCCAACCTTCGCTGTGCTGCAGCAAATCGGCCAGCGCCTCCTCGCTCAAGGTGGCACCGTGCCTAGACAACAGCTCGCCGGTCTCCTCCTCTGTCAGGCGCAGATCCTGTTCCTGCAACTCGAGCAATTGCCTCGACAGGCGCAGGCGGGCCAGATGCCAATCCGGACGCTGGCGGCTGGTCACCAGCAAGAGCAGGCCAGCCGGCAAGTGGTTGAGGAAGAACTGTAGGCAGCGATCGAGCACCGCCCCCTGGGCCAGATGGTAATCGTCCAGCACCAGTAGCACCGGACTGTCCGGTTTCAAGCGTAGCGTCAGCTCGTCGAGCAGACCATCCAGCCATTCCTCGAAGGCGAAGGGCTGATGCCTCTGGCGCAGTCGCAACAACCCCAGCGCATCGTCCCCCAGCCCCGGGAAAAACTGTTGCAGCCCAGCCAACAGTCGCTCGAGAAAGCGCCCGGGATCGCTGTCGCGGCGGCTCAGGCCGAACCAGAGGCTCTGCCACTGCGGCGGCAGCCGTTCGCAAAACTCGATGGCCAGTGAGCTCTTGCCGAAGCCCGCCGGCGCGCTGACCAGTATCAGGCGGCCGGACAGACCGCTCGCCAGCCGCTCGCACAGGCGCGGGCGCAGGACATGCCCCGGTGGCAGCGGAGGACGGAAGAAATGCCCATCGGTGCTCTGCGGACTCAGACTGACGAATCGATGTGAACTGGACAGCTCGGTCATTACCCGGTTCTTGGCGCAGTAGGTCTGTGGTTTGACCAGCAGCCTAGCCCCTCGGGCCGCACATTTGAAGTGTGCCCCGGCCGCCTTAACAATTCTTTGCAATAGCTGCGTCGGGTCTCACCCGGCACGTCCGCACTTGCCAACCCCTCGCCGAATGGCCAGCCCCGCCTACATCCCAAATAAAAATGCCCGTATCCAAGGATACGGGCATTCAATGTCTCGGCACCTCGAGCCAGCCGGACATCGTCCTGCTGGCTCGAGACCGGCACTACGCGGTCAGGCTGCTGTGCTTAACGCACGCCGGCCTGACGCAAGGCCGCCGGGGTGTAGTCGCTTTCCTTGGAGCCGATATCGAACTGATAGGACTGCTTCTCCTCGTTCTTCATGCCCAGCGCCAGGTAGCGCCCGGACTGCAGGTCATACAGGGCCTCCAGGGTGTACCACGGCACTTTCTTGTCGTAGTAGTACTGGGCATGCGCCTCGGCCACACGCCACAGGGTACCGCGACCGTCGTAGTGGTCGATGGCAGCGGCCTGCCAGGTGTCCTCGTCGATGAAGAAGTCGCGCTTGGCATAGATATGCCGCTCGCCCGACTTCAGGGTCGCGGTCACATGCCAGACGCGGTGCAGCTCGTAACGGCTCAGCTCCTGGTTGATATGGCCGGGCTTGATGATCTGCTCGTACTTGAGCTTCGGCGAGTCCAGGCCATAGGTGTTGTAGGCGATGTAGACTTCCTTCTTGCCGTTGAGCGTCCAGTCGTAACGATCCGGCGCGCCGTTGTACAGGTCGAAGTTGTCCGAGGTGCGCAGGCCATCGGCTGCGGTGCCCGGACCGTCGTAAGACACCTGCGGCGCCCGGCGCACGCGGCGCTGGCCGGCGTTGTACAGCCACGCCAGACGCGGCTCCTTGACTTGGTTCAGGGTCTCGTGCACCAACAGCACGTTGCCCGCCAGACGCGACGGTGCGGTCACCCGCTGCTTGAAGTAGAACAGGATGTTGTCCGCCTTGCTGCTGCCGGCATCCTTCAGGGCATCGCGGAAGGTGAACTCGTCCTCGAAATACACCAAGCTGTAGGAGCCGTTGGCCTGCGGGGTCGCCTGGGTCACCAGGCGCTTGGCGCTGCCACCGCGATAGCGGGTGATGTGGTTCCAGATCACTTCCAGACCGTTCTTGGGGATCGGGAAGGGGTTGGCCGTGGCGAAGTTCTCCAGGCCGTTGCCGCCTTCTACCAACTTGGTATTGACCGCGTTGGCCTTGGCCGCGGCCAGGACTGCGTCCGGCAGGGTGGCGCTGCGATGGGTCGGATATACCGGCATCTTGTAGCTGTCGGGATAGCGCTTGAACATCGCCAGCTGACCGGGGGTGAGCTTGTCTTTGTACTGATCCACGTTCTGCGCGGTGATGGTGAACAGCGGCTGCTCGTTGGCGAAGGGATTCGACAGGAAACCGCGATCATCGACGGTGCCGGCATTGCTCGGCAGACCGCCGGTCCAGGCCGGGATCGAACCATCGGCATTGCCCGCCATCTCTGCGCCGATCGGCGTCAGGCTGGCGCCCAGCTGGGCGGCTTCTTCCGGCGAGACGGCCGCCATCACACTGCTGGCGAGCAGCGACAGGGTCAGGGCGCCGGTTTGCAACAGACCTTTTGTTGTTTTCATGTACATAGTCTTCCTCAAATTTCCTGACCGTTAGAAGTTCATACCGAAGCTGAGCGCGACGAAGTCACGGTCGATCGACGTGTTGTACTTGCCGCCGAAGAAGTCGGTATAGGACAGGCCCGCGGTGTAAGTGTTCTGGTATTCGGCGTCCAGGCCCAGGCTCACCGCCTTGTTGCCTTCGTTGAACACACCGTTGGGGCCATAGCCGTCGACGTCATGGGACCAGGAGATGCTGGGTTTCAGGTTGATGCCCGCGAATGCATCGTTGTAATCCCAAATGGCGCGAGCGCGGTAACCCCAGGAGGTACTGGTGACGAAACCATCGTCCTCACAGTATTTGCTGACGTTCTCGGCGGTAGCACTGCCCAACGTACTGGCATTGAGCGTCTGGCAGCGATTGCCGGCCAAAGGGCCCGGGCCGAATACTGGGTCCCGGCCATAGCGCAACTCACTGCTGTTTTCCAGACCGCCCACGTGCGTGACCCCAATCTCACCCACCAGGGTTAAACGCGAGGCTCCCATCACTTGGTCGAAGAAGTGGGTAAAGGTGGTCTGGAACTGCGTGATTTCCTTGCGGCGGTAGCCGGGAGTGTCAGTGCCAGGCGTGGCCTGAATAGGGGAAACAGTTGAGTCCAGGGGGGTCAAACCGCCAAACAAAATGTCGGTGGTATTGATCTGCACCGGTGCATTTGGCCGATAGCTAATTTCGCCACTCCAGGCCGTGCCAGTAGGCAGGGTAGTAGAGAAACTCAGACCGTAGAGGCGAATATCCTCGGGATACTCGATGAAATACTGGCTGTTACCGGCAACTGTCGCAGACGCCAGCCCGGTAGCGGCTTGCTGAAATGCCGTACTGCCCAGAACACCTGCTCGCACTGCCGCGAGAACTACAGGGTTGGCACAAGCCCCCCCCATCGTTGCGCACTGAGCTGCCACCTGTGCAGCGCCAAAACCACCCACTGCTGCCTGGGCGGCAGTAAATGCTGCCGCTGGGGCAGCCCGCCCGCTGAACACCGGCGTACGGCTGTGATAGTTCATGAAATAGGCACCGAATTCGGTGTCAAGCTGTTCAGAGAAATAGCGGAACGCCGTACCCCATTGCCCACTATCACGCGCATCACGATCACCGCCCCGAGGAACTATCACACCTTCGGAGGTAGTCTGATAACCAAACCCCTGTGCGGCGGCAAACCCAGATAGAGCACCAAGCTGTGGGCTCAATACGGCCAGGTTACGATCACAGCCATCCGCAATCACATCCGGCTGTGCGAAGAAGGTACCGCAGTTATCTGCGACGGACTGGTCCCACTCAAGCTGGTAGAACGCCTCCATCGACAGGCTATCGGTCAGGCTCTGGGACACGTAGAACATGTTGACCGGAATCAAGCCTTCCTTGATCTCCGCGCCAGGACGGCGAAACGCCGAGGCATCGATCGGGTTGATGGAGTTGATGGAGTTCTGGATAAAGGTGCTTTCACCCCAGCTGACCACCTGCTTACCCAGGCGTACCGAACCAGGTTGATCGGCGATGTCATAGTTGTGATAAACGAAGGCATCGAGGATCTGTGCACCAGATGCCTGGGCAGCCTCTTTACGATTGCTGTCGTCGATGTCCTTGAACAGACGATGCTCGTCCTTCAGCTCGAAGTCATACCAATACTTGCCGCGAATGAAGGCACCCGTATCGCCGTACTTCAGCTCCAAATCGTGGATACCCTTGAAGATCTTCGAGAAGGTTTCGCCACGCTTGAAGTTCAGGTGCGAATCATCCGAGGTCTGCGAAAGGCCATCGCCACCGTTGTTTCTACCGATCAGGTCCTTATCTGCACCACGCACCGACCAGCTGGCGCCCACGGACAACGACGAATCGAACTGACCTTCGATCTCGCCGATATTAAAGGTAACGCCGAATGCCGGTGCGGCGAGGGTGGATGCGAGGCTGACGGCCAGCGGCAGCTTTGCCAGGCGCCAGAACGGTTGGGTCTTTGTCATCGACGCTACTCCATGTGTTTTTTGTTATGGATGGTGCGGACTATAGCCAGCGGGTCGTACTGCTTGATCCCTCGAAAGTGTGATTTGCAGCCCCTGGCACTCTGGCTCGCCGCTTGTGACCGAATAGTCAGCTTTGCGAAGAGCCAAGAATGGACTGAAAACAGCAATTAGCAAGCCAAACGCTTGTTTGACTGTGTAGTCACTTTTCCGAAGTAGCAATAGCGGGACCTAGAGGGTGGAAAGAAATTCGCTTCCGGCCGCCTGCCACCGGGCGATATCCAGGCGAATGCGTTTCTTGTCCAGCTTGCCGACGCTGGTCTTGGGAATTTCGGTAACAAGGGCGATCTGCGTGGGTATTGCCCACTTGTTGATGTGCCCTTGCTCGACATAGGGCTTGAGGTGTTCCTTCAGCCCCTTGGCATCCAGCGCCTGCCCCTCGGCCAGCACCAGCAGGGCAAAGGGCCGCTCGCCCCATTGCGGATCGGGAACGCCCACCACCGCCACCTCACGCACGGCCGAATGGCGGCTGATCAGGTCTTCCAGCTCCAGCGAGGAGAGCCACTCTCCGCCGGTCTTGATCACATCCTTGATACGGTCGCGAATATCGACGAATCCCATGCCATCGAGCGTGGCGACATCGCCAGTATGCAGCCAGCCATGCTCCCACAGCTCCTCGCCCTTTTCCGCCTCGCGGAAGTAACCCTGGGTCAGCCAGGGCGAACGCAGCACCAACTCGCCCTGGGCTTCTCCATCGGCCGGCAGCAACGTGCCATCCGCACTCATGATGGCCGCATCGACCAGCGGCACCGGCACCCCGGCCTTGATCCGGTAGGTGATACGCTCATCCTCGCTACCAGCCAGCAACTCCTCATTGATGTAGGCACAGGAAACCAGCGGACAGGTTTCCGACATGCCATAGGCCGCGGTCAGCTGGATACCACGGGCCTTGGCGGCGTCATACAGGGTACGGTTCAGCGCACTGCCGCCGATGATCATCTTCAATCCCCCGAAATCGTGCCCTTGGGCGCTTGGGGTGTTGAGCAGCATTTGCAGGATGGTCGGCACGCAGTGGGAAAAGCTGACCTGCTCGTCCTTGATCAGGCGGCACAGCATCTCCGGCTCGTAGCGCCCCGGATAGACCTGTTTTACCCCCAGCATGGTGGCCACGTAGGGCACGCCCCAGGCGTGCACGTGGAACATCGGCGTGATAGGCATATAGACGTCAGCGGTCCCCATCAGGCGAATGCTGTCCAGGCTACCCAAAATGGTGGCCATGGACAGGGTGTGCAGCACCAGTTGCCGATGCGTGAAGTACACACCCTTGGGGTTGCCGGTGGTACCGGTGGTGTAGAAGGTAGTAGCCACCGAGTTCTCGTCGAAATCGGCGAACTCGTAGCTCGGGCCGGCCGCCGCCAGCAATTGCTCGTACTCCCCCACCAGTCCTGGCAAGTCGGCGGTTTTCTCCTCCGCGTCGGTCAGCAGCAGGGTCTTCTCGACCGTGGTCAGCTGGCTGGCGATGCCATTGTAGAGCGGCACGAACTCGCTGTTGACCAGTACGAAGCGGTCCTCGGCATGATTCATGGTGTAGAGGATCTGCTCCGGCGAGAGGCGGATGTTGATGGTGTGCAACACCGCACCGAGCATGGGGATGGCGAACATGCACTCCAGATAACGATGGCTGTCCCAGTCCATCACCGCGACGGTATCGCCGGCCTTCACCCCGGCGTCGCTCAGCACGTTGGCCAGGCGCGCGACCCGCTCGTTGAAGGTCGCGTAGCTGTAGCGCACGCTGTCGCGGTAGACGATCTCCCGGGTCTTCTCGTAGCGTCCCCCGGACAGCAGCAGACGCTTGATCAGCAGGGGATATTGATAGGCGTTGGTCGCGGGCGAAATGATGCGGGTTTGCAACATGGGAAGGCACCTTAGTCTGCGGTCGTATCGGTTTCGGATGAATATGACTCTAGGGCGACAGCCTGACGTACAAATCAGTCAAAAGAATGAATTTGCGCATGGCCACAATAGCCTCGATGGCCGCACGACGAGGACCTGCCATGTGAGCGCGGCTTCGAGTTCCATGCTGGCAGGGCCTAAGCACGCACAACTCATCGTCGCTGTCTGCCCCTCGTAGGGAGGTTTGCCCGGGCGGGGCGCGACGCATCCTGCCCCTGATCGTTTTCCCGCATGACGGCTGTGACAAACATGACATGGCTGCAGTGCTCGTGGGGAGGACGAAGCCACGGAGAAGGCGATCGAGTGACGGTGAAGGGTGCGGACCGTCCAAGAAGCAGCGAGCGCCTAACGACCCATTCGCCGAAGCCGGCGACAGGCCAACGGATTACAAAAAACTACAAAACTCCTATCGCACTCCAATAAGTTTCCTTTGATATTGACTAAAGCCAACTCAAGTGCCCGTCACACTTAACGCGCACTCATGCACAAACACAACAGCCAGGATGGCCTGCCATGAAACGGATTATTCAAGCCTACGACACGACTACGCCCCCGCTCTCGCCTCCCGACTATTCTCGATCGGTCATCGCCAACTGCCCAGGCAGTTGATAACCCCGACCGTCGCCTCACTTGATAAGCATCACAGATGCCAGGCCAACCGCTTTATGGTCATGTGGCGCCTGAGCCTTATCGCCAATGGAGTTGTATTAACAGAAGGAATCTGTTCTATGCAGCAACAATCTGCCCTCAATGACTGTGGCGCCCTGCCTCACCTGATCGCCGACCCACTGCAGCGTGAACGCACCTACAGTTTTTTCGACGCCATCCTCCAGGCCCGCTGCGAGTCGTCGCACATCAGAGTTCGCCAATTGGTCACACCGGCCGAACTGGAAGTACTTTCCCAGGCACGTCTGCGGCTCTATGCCCAGCGCAAGAAGTACTATGAACTGCTGTTTGGCAATACCCGTGCAGTGGACGAGATCGACAACCGCTCATATGTTTTCGCCTGCTACTACGACGATCAGATCATTGGCACCCAACGTGTCACGCCATTCCCCCATGAAGCCGGCCGTTATATCGACGCCGCAGCCCTAAACGACTTCCTCGGTACCGATTACGCTCATGACCATGTCGAGTTCTCCAGGCTGATTGTCGACAAAACCGCTCCGGTCAAGCGGGTAGTCGATGCCCTTGCCTGCACCGCTGGCTCGTTGGTTGCTCTGAACACGCCCTGCCGCAACTACATCACCTATGTGAAGCCGCGCCTGCAGGAGCGTTTCAGTCAATTCAGCTTCGACCACGAAGCCCTGCTGTTTCAAATCAAGGAGCGTGGCGACCACCACTACGCCCTGTTCAAGGGCAACCTGCTGAGTGCCGTCATCGACTTCTTCAAGCTCGACTGCCACCCCCAGGACCTCACCGACATGGACAGTCTCATAGCCCTCATTGAAGGCTCTCCTTTTGCGACCACCGCCTTCTCCTGATCCTACAGCAGGTTTAACCATGCACGAACACAATAAACAGACCGTCATCGAGTTCTATCAGCGTGTTTTCGCCGAACGCGACCTGTCCGCCGCCGACGAGTTGATCTGCGAGGATTACAAACAACACAACAATGTATTTATTCCTCCGACCCGAGACGGCTTCAAGGGGTATTTCCAACAGTACTTCAAGATGTTCCCCAAGTCGGGCACACAGATCGAGAAAGTCTGCGCCGAGGGCGATCATGTATTCCTCTACGCCACGCATTGGGCCGCCAACAAGCTATTCAAGGTCAACTACAAGGTCATCGACATCTACCGAGTCGAGAATGGCGTTCTACTCGAACACTGGGACACCATCGAGGGCATCGGTCTGTTTTCCCGGTTTATGTACATGATCAAACCCTTGCTCAGACTCTAAGGAGGCCCGACTCAAAAAACCAACTGCGACTTACAGCCCCCAGGGGCATCGATATCTAATCAGGGAGATGACATGAGCAACTTCATAGACGAACTCAAGGATGTATGTGACGCGGAATGGGCCAAAATTAAGGCCGGGCGTTTTTTCCGCCTGGTGCAAAACTCCGAACTGCAACGCGAACTCTATATTCGCGCCATGGTTGAGGTGTTTCACTACACCAAGAACAACGCCATCAACCAGGCCGCCGCCACCTTCGGAGAAGACCACAAGCGGGTCGGCCTGCTGCGCTTCGCCATGAAGCATGCCCTGGAAGAGCTGGGGCACGAGAACATGGTAGTCAACGACCTCGCCTCAATCGGCGTAGATCCCAGTGTTTTCGAGCGCAAACCGCTGCCCGCCACCGAAGCCCTCAACGGATACCTGTTCAGCCTGGCCATCCGCGGCGGAGTCATTCCTCGGCTGGGCTACAGTTTCTGGGCCGAGGACTCCTATGAACACCTCGCTCCGCTGCTGGACGTGTGCAAGAACCGGCTGGGCCTCAGCGACAAGCAACTGACGTTCTTCATCGCCCACTCGGTCATCGATGCCAAACATGCCGAAGACGTCAACAACGCCATCATCCGCTGGGTCGAGAGCGACGAGGACAAGGAAGCGGTGAAGCAGGTGGCGCGCACCACCCTATTCCTCAC
This sequence comes from Pseudomonas benzenivorans, assembly GCF_033547155.1. Taxonomy (GTDB): domain Bacteria; phylum Pseudomonadota; class Gammaproteobacteria; order Pseudomonadales; family Pseudomonadaceae; genus Aquipseudomonas; species Aquipseudomonas benzenivorans_B. The sequence continues at coordinate 1,031,715 of NZ_CP137892.1, read as the reverse complement.
CGGACAGATTCTCGAATCGGTCGCCAACGAGTTCTAGACCGAGCGCCACGGCGCGGTCCCTGGGAAAGGGCTGCGCCGGGCACCTCCCGCATACCGCCATGACTCCCCCATAGAAGTCGATACAAGGGACCTGCCATGCACACGACAAGCAGCGACATGATCACCTGGGGCAAGATGGCCAGAAAGGCCCCCCGCATCCTGCAGAGTCTGCCCCGGGCTATCAGGGGCCTGAGGCTCTCCAAGGTGTCCTCGCCGACCCAGGCCTGCGGCCTGGGCTGGAGCGTCGAGCAGGCCACCCAACGCAACCCAGACGGCACCGCCCTGCTCTACGAGAACAGCCGCTTCAGCTATCTGGAGATGAACCAACGGGCCAATCGCATCGCCCACTATCTGGCCCTGCAGGGCATCGGCAAAGGCGACGTGATCGGCATCTTCCTCGAGAACCGTCCGGAGTTGCTGTTCACCGTGCTGGGAGCGGCCAAGCTCGGCGCCATATGCGCCATGCTCAACACCTCGCAGACCCGCGACGTGCTGGCCCACAGCCTCAAGCTGGTCAACCCAGCCGCGGTTGTGGTCGGCGAGGAGCTGCTGGGAGCCTATGCCGAGGTGCGCGAGCAGATCGCTCTGCCGCCCGACCGGACCTTCTTCGTCGCCGAACACGGTGCCCAGACGCCGGCTCCCGGCGGCTACCTGAGCCTGCTGGAGGAGTCCCGCAACCAGCCCGTCCACAATCCGGCCAGCACCCAGCAGGTATTCGCCGACGACCCCTGCTTCTACATCTACACTTCGGGCACCACCGGCCTGCCCAAGGCCGGCATCTTCAAGCATGGGCGCTGGATGAAGACCCATGCCGGCTTCGGCATCATCGCCTTGGATATGCGCCCCCAGGACGTTCTCTACTGCACCCTGCCGCTCTACCACGGTACGGGTCTGTGCGTCTGCTGGGGCTCGGCCGTGGCCGGCGCCGGCGCCCTGGCCATCCGCCGCAAGTTCAGCGCCAGCGCGTTCTGGGTGGATGTGCGCAAGTTCCGCGCCACCACCATCGGCTATGTCGGCGAACTCTGTCGCTACCTGCTGGATCAGCCGCCACGCCCGGACGACGCGGACAACCCGGTGGTGAAGATGGTCGGCAACGGCCTGCGCCCAGGCGTCGGTACCCCATTCAAGGCGCGCTTCGGCATCGGCCATGTCTGCGAGTTCTATGCCGCCAGCGAAGGCAACATCGGCTTCAGCAACGTGCTCAACTTCGACAACACCATAGGATTTTCCCTGATGTCCTGGGCCCTGGTCGAATACGATCAGGAGAAAGGCGAGCCGGTGCGCGACAGCCATGGCTTCCTCAAACGGGTAGCCAAGGGCGGCCAGGGCTTGCTACTGGCGAAGGTCGACGACAAGGCCCCGCTGGACGGCTACACCGACCCTGAGAAGACGCGCCAGGTCATCCTGCAGGACGTGTTCGAGAAAGGCGATCGCTACTTCAACACCGGCGACATGCTGCGCGACATCGGCTGGGGCCATGCCCAGTTCGTCGATCGCCTGGGCGACACCTTCCGCTGGAAGGGCGAGAACGTGTCGACCACCGAGGTGGAGAACCTGCTGCTCCAGCACCCGCGGATCGCCGAGGCAGTGGTCTACGGTGTCGAGGTCCCCAACACCAACGGGCGCGCCGGCATGGCCGCGCTGACCCTGGCCGATGCCGATCAACCCCTGGACCTGGACGACCTGCTGCGCTTCGCCCAGGGCAAGCTGCCGCACTATGCCGTACCGCTGTTCATTCGCCTGCGACCGGACATGGAAACCACCGGGACCTTCAAGTACCAGAAGAAGGCCCTCAAACAACAGGCCTTCGACCCCGGGCAAAGCAACGGCGAACCGATTTATGCCTGGCTACCCGGCACCAGCGGCTACCGCCTGGTGGACGCGGAGCTATTCCAGGCCATAGGTGCAGGTCAGCACCGCTACTGAGAGGAGCCCCCAAGCTGGCGTTCAGCGCATCTCGCTGAACGCCAGCTTCACCCCCAGCCCCACCAGCACCGCGCCGGTCAGGCGGTCGAACCAATGGCCGAGCCGGGCGAACCCGGCGCGCACCCGCGCCTGGCTGAACAGCAGCGACACCAGGCAGAACCACAGCGCCGTGGCCGCCGCCAGGTAGATGCCATAGCCGGCCTGCACGATCAGCGGGGTATGCGGGTCGATCACCACGGTGAACAGGGACAGGAAGAACAGCGTGGCCTTGGGGTTCAAGCCATTGGTGACGAAGCCGGTGACGAAGGCCGCGCGAGCCGTCCGCCCGCTCGCTCCCGCCCCTGGCTCGGCGCCGGCCGGAGCGCTGGCCTTGGCCCGGAGCGCGCGAATGCCGATGTACAGCAGGTAAGCCGCCGCCGCCCACTTCAGCGCGTTGAACAGCACGATCGACTGCGACACGATCAAACCGATGCCGAGCAACGAATAGGCCACGTGCACGAAGATGCCGCTGCCCACGCCCAGCGCGGTGAAGATGCCGGCGCGCCGTCCATAGGCCACGCTTTCGCGCACGACAATGGCGAAGTCGGGGCCGGGGCTGGCCACGGCCAGCAGATGGATCAGCGCCACAGTGAGAAATTCAGCCCAGTACATGCCACCTCCGCGACGTCCGTTGAGTCTGTTAGGCTCGCCACATTACCCCTCGTCAGGGCAGTTAGGAAAGGTACAGCGATGAGCAACGACAACCACGCGGTATTTCTCGACCACCGCTCACTGGACCTCGGCGACCTCGACCTGTCCCCCCTCGAGCAGTGCTTCACCACTTTGCAGCTGCATGAGCACAGCACGCCGGAACAGGTCATCGAGCGCCTGCAGGGCCGCCAGGTGGCCATCAGCAACAAGGTACCGCTCGATGCGGCCACCTTCGCCGCCTGCCCCGACCTGAAGCTGGTGCTGGTCGCCGCCACCGGCACCAACAACGTCGACCTGGCCGCGGCGCGCGCCGGGGGCGTCACCGTGAGCAACTGCCAAGGCTATGGCACGCCCTCGGTGGCCCAGCACACCCTGATGCTATTGCTGGCCCTGGCCACGCGCCTGCCGGATTACCAGCAGGACATCCGCGCCGGCCGCTGGCAGCAGGCGCAGCAATTCTGCCTGCTGGACCATCCCATAGTCGAGCTGGAGGGCAAGACCCTCGGCCTGCTCGGCCATGGCGAACTGGGCGGCGCGGTGGCCCGCCTGGCCGAGGCCTTCGGCATGCGGGTGCTGCTCGGCCAGCTGCCGGGGCGTCCGCCCCGCCAGGACCGCCTGCCCCTGGACGAGCTACTGCCCCAGGTCGACGCCCTGAGTCTGCATTGCCCGCTGAACGCGGCGACGACCAACCTGATCGGCGAAGACGAACTGGGCCTGATGAAACCGGGGGCCTTCCTGATCAACACCGCCCGCGGCGGCCTGGTCGACGAACAGGCCCTGGCCGACGCCCTGCGGCGCGGCCATCTGGGCGGCGCCGCCACCGACGTGCTGACCCAGGAGCCGCCGCGGGACGGCAATCCCCTGCTGGCCGCCGACATCCCGCGCCTGATCGTCACGCCCCACAGCGCCTGGGGCAGCCGCGAGGCACGCCAGCGCATCGTCATGCAGATGATGGAGAACGCCCGGGCCTTCTTCTCCGGTGCGCCGCGCCGGGTAGTCGGCTAAGCTTCGCGGCTTTTGCGAGGAGAGCATATGGACCCGCGAAGCGAAGTGCTGCTGCGCCAGGCCGAACTCTTTGCCGGCCAGACCCTGCTGGCCGGGCTGCCGGCCGACGACCTGCTCGGCCACCTGCCCGAAGCCCGCGGCTGGAGCTGGCACGCCGGCGAGCAGGGCGCCCTGGAGAGTCGCTTCACCGGACGCAGCCAGTTCGGCGTCAGCCCGACGGAGCAGGCGTGGGAAGCCGCGGTGCTGTTCCTGCCGAAATCCCGCGAACTGACCGACTACCTGCTGACCGCCCTGGCCGCCCGCCTGGGCGGTCGCCCGCTGTTTCTGGTCGGCGAGAAGCGCGCCGGCATCGAGCGCGCGGCCAAGCAGCTGGCGGCCTTCGGCACGCCGCGCAAGCTCGACAGCGCCCGCCACTGTCAACTGTGGCAGGTGCAGGTGGAGCAGGTGCCTGCCACCCCCGACCTGCAGGCCCTGGCCCGACACTACAGCCTGCAGCTGGAGGACGGCCCGCTGCAGGTGGTCAGCCTGCCCGGAGTATTCAGCCATGGCCGCCTGGACCTTGGCAGCGCCCTGCTGCTGCAGCACCTGGAACAGCTGCCGAGCGGCCATCTGCTGGACTTCGGCTGCGGCGCCGGCGTGCTCGGCGCAGCCCTGAAACGGCGCTACCCCGAGAGCCAGGTGACGCTGCTGGATGTCGACGCCTTCGCCGTGACCAGCAGCCGCCTGACCCTGGCGGCGAACCGCCTGGAGGCCGAGGTCATCAGCGGCGACGGCATCGCGGCCGCGCCCAGGGCGCTGAGTGCCATTCTCAGCAACCCGCCCTTCCACCAGGGCGTACACACCCACTACCAGGCGACCGAACAGCTGTTGCGCCAGGCGGCCCAACACCTGCAGCCGCACGGCCAGCTGCGCCTGGTGGCCAACAGCTTCCTCAAATACCCACCGCTGATCGAACAGCACCTGGGCCCCTGCCAGACCCTGGCCGAGGCCGACGGCTTTCGCGTCTATCGCGCCAGCCCGCGCTGAGCCGGCAGATCGGCCTTGCCCGAAACCGGTCGACTGGGCACAATGCGCCCGTCCTAGGGGAGTAGTCTCCCGCGAGCGCCGCAGCAATGCCCGCTCGCCCGGCGCGCGTCAACATACTTGGTCAACCGGCCATGGCGCGCGCGACCCGAGGTCCGCCCAGCGGATCGGCGGCTTGCCCACAGCAGTACGCGGCAAGCGCCAGGGTTTGACAAGACCTATGACACGCACACCTCACCCGGGGCGGGAAGGTCGTACGTGTCATAGCCGAGTCGACCCGCCCCTCTGGAACTTCGATGCTGGAATCCCTGTTCGTCCCGACCCTGATCGTCGCCCTGGCCGAAATCGGCGACAAGACGCAGCTGCTCGCCTTGCTGTTGGCCGCACGCTTCCGCCGCCCCTGGCCGATCATCGCCGGCATCCTCGCCGCCACCCTGGCCAACCATTTCGCCGCCGGAGCCCTCGGCACCTGGGTCGCCGGCCTGCTCGCCCCCGCCCAGATCGGCTGGCTGCTTGCCGCCAGCTTCGCCGCAGTGGCGCTGTGGACGCTGATCCCCGATCGCCTGGACGAGGACGAGGGCAGCCGGTTCAGGCAGCATGGCGCCTTCCTCACCACCCTGGTCGCCTTCTTCCTCGCCGAGATGGGCGACAAGACCCAGGTCGCCACCGTGATGTTGGCCGCGCAATACCCGCACTTCGTTCTGGTGGTGATCGGCACCACTCTGGGCATGCTGCTCGCCAACGTGCCGGTGGTACTGGCCGGCAACTTCGCCGCCGAGCGCCTGCCGCTGGTCCTGATCCGTCGCCTGGCGGCCTGCGCCTTCGCCACGCTGGCGCTCTACAGCGGTTACCAGGCGCTCAAGCTCGGCGGCGCGGCCTGATGCTGGCCCACGGCCCTGGGCAGCAGTTGGTGCCAATACCCCAGCCGAACGACTGCTGATATCCTGCGCAAGATCTTGCTCAGTCTCGTTGGCCGTCATGGAGGGCGTCATGTCATTGGAAGAGCGTAAAAAACTGGTTCGTCGGCATATCGACCTGTCCTGGAACAAGGGCCACCTGGCCCTGGTCGAGCAGCTGCACAGCCAGGACTTCCTGTACAAGAGCTCCTTCGCCGGGCGGCCGCTGAACAGCCCGTCTTTCGCCCAGCTGGTGCGGGAAATCCGCCGCGCCATGCCGGACCTGGAGGTGGTGGTCGAGGAGTGCGTCGCCGAGGGCAACAAGGTGGTCACCTGGAGCACCCTGATCGGCACCATCGAGCAGCCGGCCCTGGGCTACCCCCCCAGCGACAAGGTGCTGAGCATCTCGGCCATGGCCTTCTGGACCTTGACGCCCGCCAACGAGGTCCAGGAGATCTGCACCATGTTCGACATGGAAAGCTTCCGCGCCCAGCTCGGCCTGGATGCCCGCCCCTACGCGGAGAAGGCCCTGCCCTGAGGCCAGCCTCACCCCTCGATATAACCGTTCTCGCGAAACCACTGGATGGCCCGGCCCAGGGTGTCATCCAGGGTTTGCTCGGCAACGAATCCCAGTTCCTCGCGCGCCTTGCTGCCGTCGAGGTATTGCCCCCCCGCCATCACCGCCAGCGCCGTGTCGTCCAGCAAAGGTGCCTGCCCGGTCAGCCGATAGCGTAACCGGCCCAGTGCCGCCACACCCCGGGCCAGCGCCAGGGGCATCGGCCGCGGCGCCGGCACACCCACCAGCTCCGCGATGCGGCCGGTGAGCTCGGCCAGCTGGATATTCTGCCCGGTGAGCAGATAGCGTTCGCCAACCCGGCCCCGCTCCAGGGCCAGCAACAGCCCGCGCCCGGCCTCCGCCGCGTCGATCAGGTTGCGCCGGCCCGGCACGAAGTAGCGCATCACGCCGTTGGCGATCGCGGTGATCAGCCGCCCGGTGCTCGGGCCGGCATCGAAGGCGCCCAGGGCCATGCCCGGAATCGCGATCACCACCGGTAAACCACAGCGGGCCTGCTCGCGGGCCTGCTCGTCCAGGGCCCATTTGCACAGCAGATAAGGATTGCGCCAGCGTGGCATGCCCTCGTAGAACAGCCCCTCGTGCCCGGCCACCCCCTGCGGATGCCGCGGCAGCGCGATAGCCGCACCGACATAGAGGATGCGCGGCACCTCGGCGGCCAGGCAGGCGGCATAGAAGTGATTGCTCTGGTCCAGGGCACAGGCCACCTCATCCTGCCAGCGCCGAGGCTGGCTCGGGTAGTGGCCGGCGCAGAACAGCACGCCATCGACGCCGTCCAGCGCCCGGCACAACTCGGCATGGTCGAACAACTCGGCAGCCCGACACTCGGCCCCCAGATAGGCGAGGCGCTCGATACGCGAAGACGGGCGGTGAATCAGCCGCAACTGATGGCCCGCCGCCTTGATGGCGCGGGCGGCATGATGGCCCAGCAGGCCGGTGGCACCGAACACGGCAAGCTTCACGGCCGCTCCTTGTGCAGGGAAACGAAAACGCCCAGCGCCGGAGACCGGGCACTGGGCGAATGGGCAGCCCGCCGCAATCAGCGCGCGGCTTTGGCCTGTTCGTAGAGCGGCATGACCTTGGGAATGGCCGCCTGCAGCGCGGCGATCCGGCTGCTCGAAGAGGGGTGCGTGCTCATGAACTCCGGCGGCGCGCCATTGCTGGCCTGGGCCATCTTCTGCCACAGGCTGATGGCGGCATTGGGGTTGTAGCCGGCCCGGGCGGCCAACTCCAGCCCGATCAGGTCGGCCTCGTTCTCGTTGCCGCGGCTGTTGGGCAGCGTCATGCCGTATTCCACCGCCGCGTCGGCGATGGCCATGGTGCCCTCGCCCAGGCCGAGCAAGGCGCCCGCCCCCTGCTTGGCGAGCCCCAGGCCGTAGGCCTTGGACATGGCCTCGCGGCTGTGCTCGCGCAGGGCATGGGCCATCTCATGGCCCATGATCGCGGCGATCTCATCGTCGGTGAGGTTGAGCCTGTCCATCAGGCCGCTGTAGAAGAAGATCTTGCCGCCGGGTCCGCAGTTGGCATTGAGCTCGTCGCTCTTGATCAGGTTGACCTCCCACTGCCACTGCGCGGCATCGGGACGGAAGATCGGCGCCTTGGCGATCAGCCGGTCGGTGATCGCCTGCAGGCGCTTGGCGTTGGTGCTGCTTCTATCCAGCTTGCCCTTGCTCGCCGCCTCCCCCAGGGTCTGCTGGTAGGACTGGGCGTACATCTGGTTGACCTCCTGACTCGAGAGCATGCTGAACATGTACTGCTTGCGCTCGACCCCCACCGCACCGCCACTGGTGGTGTTCACGGCCTGGCATCCTGCCAGCAGCAGGGCCGCGGTCAACGCGGTGAATGACGACAACTGCTTCATGCTGAATCTCCATCTGAATAAGCCCGTATGCTAGGCCGCCGACCTGTCGCGGGCAACAGTCGACGCAATGGCCAGTACCTCCGCTGCCGGGTTCCGGCGCGACTACAGCGGAGTCAGGCACTCGGGACCATCGAGCCTGGGATCGTTGACCAGGTTGGCCAGCACCCGCTCGCGCAAGGGCTGCTGTGCCGCGCTCAGCAGGGCCAGCAGCTCCGCCTGGGGCGTGTCCTCGGCCAGCCAGGCCGCCTGCCCCGCCTCGTCGAGAATCAATGGCCGCCGCTGGTTCGCCGCCGCCTGGGTCACCAGTGCGGTGCTGAGGTAGACATGCCCCTCGACCGGATAGGCCTCCCACAGCGCGGCGAAATACAGCAGCGAACCCTCGCCGGTCATCCAGTACGGGTGCTTGCGCACGCTGCCGCGCCACTCATAGAAGCCGTTGGCCGGCAACAGACCGCGGCGCTGGCGAAAGGCCTGGCGAAACATCGGCTGCTCGGCCAGGGTCTCGGCACGCGCCTGGGCCGGGGTCTTCGACAGGTCGGTCAGCCAGGGCGGGGTCAACCCCCAGCGGGCACGGCTCAGTTGGCGCTCGCCGGCGACGTGGCGCAGCAGCAACACCTGGGCATTGGGGGCGATATTCCAGTGGGGCAGCTGGTCGGCGGGAAAGCCGGGCAGCGCCGCGAACGTCGGCGACCAGCGGAACAGGGCATAACGTCCACTCATGGGGCAACTCGATGTCAGGTGGGCGGCCCCATGCCGATCAACAGATGAGGACGCCCTGTGTGTTCTCCGGCTCATCGCCGGGCAGCGGTTGCGCGGCATTGTACGCGGCGATCAGCTGCTGCGCGCGCTCGGCCTGAGGGTCCTCGACCATCAGGCCGAGCAGGCCGCAGGTCGGCAACTCGCCGACGGCGCCGAGCAGGTCGCGGCCGGTGAGATGGGCCTCGATACCCTCGCTGGCCAGCATGCCCAGCAGCAGCTCGCCCTCCATCAGGTCCAGCGGCTCGTAGATGCGTTGCATCAGTCGTTTTCCCCACGGACATCCAAGATCCAGTCTACGCCATCGCTGCGCAGATCGAAGAGGATCGGCCGGCAGCACACCGGGCAATCCTCGATGTATTGCTGATCGCCGGCGGACAGGTCGAGCAACGCCTCGACCGTCTCGCCGCAGTAGGGGCATCGATACGCCTGGGTTTCCAGCATCGCGGTCTCCGTGTGACTTGCGCGTATAATCGCCGGTCTATTGCTGGCCCCGAATACCGGGCACTCCCCCACAACAGGCCTGTTAACCGCAGCCGAACTACGACAAGAGAGCATGATGGGCGAATTCGATGCCATCCGACCCTACGCCGACGCCGAAGTCCCTGCCGTACTGGCACGCCTGCTGGCCGACGAGGCGTTCCTCGACATCCTCACCCAGTTCCGCTTTCCGCGCCTGGCCGACTCCCTGGGCTGGCTGCTCAAACCCCTTATAGCCTATCGGCTGCGCCGTGAATTCCGCCCGGTCGCCTCGGTGCGGGCGCTGCAGGACAAGATCGAACACTACGTCGACCGCACCATCGAGCGCGCCACCGACGGCGTCACCTACTCCGGCGTCGAGCGGCTCAAGCCGGGCAGCGCCTACCTGTTCCTGGCCAACCACCGCGATATCGTCATGGACCCGGCCTTCGTCAACTATGCGGTGTATCACGCCGGCCTGCCGACACCGCGCATCGCCATCGGCGACAACCTGCTACAGAAGCCCTTCGTCAGCGACCTGATGCGCCTGAACAAGAGCTTCATCGTGCACCGCTCGCTCAGCGGCCGCCGCGAGAAACTCGCCGCCTACCAGCTGCTGTCGGCCTACATCAATCACTCGATCCGCCAGGACGGCGAGTCGGTCTGGATCGCCCAAGCCGAGGGGCGCGCCAAGGACGGCGACGACCGCACCGATTCGGCGATCCTCAAGATGTTCCACATGAGCCGCAAGGACGAGGCCTTCGCCGAGGTCATCGCCTCGCTCAAGCTGACTCCGGTGTCGATCAGCTACGAATACGACCCCTGCGACCAGGCCAAGGCCCGCGAACTGTTCGTGCGCGCCAGCACCGGTCGCTACGACAAGGCCCCCGGTGAGGACGACCAGAGCATCGCCCTGGGTATCACCGGCTACAAGGGGCGCGTGCACGTGCACTTCGGCGAGCCGCTGAGCCGCGGCCTGGAGGACAGCAAGCAGCTGGCCGCCGAGATGGACAAGCAGATACTCGGCGGCTATCGCCTGTTCCCGGTGCATTACCTGGCCTATGCCATGTGGAGCGAACGCGATCCCGAGCTGCAGGTACCCGACGCCGCCCAGCTGTTCCCGGCCGAGGAGCTGGCCGCCGCCCAGGCGCAGTGGCAGCAGCGGCTGGCCGCCTGCCCGGCCGAGCAGCAGCCCTACCTGGTGCTGCAGTACGCCAATCCGGTACGCAACCAGTACCGGGTCAAGGCCGGCTTGCCGCTCTAGGGGCAGCCAGCAATGCAAAAAGGCAGCCCGCAGGCTGCCTTTTTTCTGATTCCACCGCGCCGCTCACAACCTGGTGCTGATTCCGGAAACCGCCAGCGCCAGCCCCAGGCAGCTATAGCCGAAGCGATAGAAGAAGCGGTTCATCCGTAACGTCGCCTCGCTCAGCAGGCTGGCCTGGGCGCCGCCTTCGAGCTCGTTCTCGGCCGCCAAACGGGCCAGGCCGCGCTGCTCACGCAGACGGGTGGCCAGCAGCAGCCAGGCCCCCGCCACCGCGAAGAACAGTGCCAGGGAGTTGGCCAGCTGGGCCGGGTGGGCGAGAAACAGCGACCAGAGCGCCTGCAGGGACATCGACAACCTCCACATCACAACGGTGCATGGCCGGGCCAGGCGCACCACAATAGGGACGATCCCGCCCCGCTCGGCCGATTGGGTGCGAGCGGAGCGGAGAAAAATACGCCGGGCAGTTTACCGGAGCCCCGTGGTTATAAGTTTTGCTCCCGACGAACGCGGCCGCTATCCCAAAATCGTCTGAATACGCCCCATAATCGTCACAATGCTGGCCTAGGGTTTGAATTCTATTCAGTTACGCCACCGTGATCGCCGTACGGCAGCGTATTCAATCCGTCACGGAGACCCTGCCATGCTCAATCCACAACCCCTAGACCGCGACTACCTGATCGACTCGCTGGACGAGGTGCAAGATCTGATCGACGGCCTGTCCTTCAACGTGCACGACCACCAATGGCTGATCTATTGCGCCCTCGGCGGCCACGAGCACTACGACCTGCCGGACATCGACCGGCGCACCGGCCTGAGCCTGCCGGAGCTGTACGCCGAAGCGGCCTGAAAAACCGCGCAACGCCCAAGAAAAAGCCCGGACATGTCCGGGCTTTTTATCTACGGCTGCCTGCTCACTGGAGCAACAGCTGGCCGATGGTCGGGTCCTTGAAGGCGCGGGTCAGCGCGTCGCTCAACACGTCGCTGACCAGCTTGGTGTTGGTTTCCTGGTTCGGCGCCATGCCAAAACGCTGGTTCAGCGAGGCACCGTAGCGGCCGCTGTAGCGGCGCGAGCTGTTCTGCACATCGGCGCGGAAGGTAGCGGTGATGTCGGACTCGGTGACGTACAGCCCCTCTTTCGGCGACTGGTACTTCAGCTCGGCCAGGGTCAGGGTCAGTTGCGGCGCGTTGTAGGCGTTCGGCGTCGGGGTGAAGCCGAGCAGGCGCACCGCGGCCTCGGCCTGGGCCTGCAGCTTGGGCAGGATGTCCTGGCCGCTGACGCTGATGGCGCTGGTTTCCGGATACAGGCCGCCGCGAGTGCCGAGTACCGGCGACGGGCGTCCGTCCACCACGCGCACCACCACCGGCTGGCCCTGGCCGACGGCGGCCAGGGGGCTGTTGATCTTCGGTTGCGGGCTGAGTTGTTGCGGGCTGTGAGCACAACCGACCAGGGTCAGGCTGGCGACGGCCATCAGTCCAAACAGCAGGCGATGCAGCATGCTCATCTCTCCATAGCGGGGTGCGAAGTGGCCGGCAGTATAACCAGCGGTTCGATGCGCTAACAGCGTCGCTTTTATGACCGGGCATCCCCCTCGACGGTTCCTGTCACCGGCCTGTCATGGCGCTCTGGCATAAGACTTTAGTCGTCATCGCCCGAGGCCCGCCCCATGTTTTCCATTCGTTCGCTGTTCGCTCCTCGCCGGCCGCTGCGGACCTTCGTCCTGCTGGATGAGCGGGGACTGTGCCGCGCCTTCCGCCAATCGCTCCAGGCCCCGTCCGGCGCGGGCTGGACCGAAGTCAAGGAACAACGCCTGAGCTGGCTGAATCAGCCACTCCCGGCCAGCGCACGCCTACTGCCAGTCGCCGCGCATCCGTCTCTCGGCAAGGCGTTGGCAGCCTGACCGGCGGAAGAAGAAAAGTCACACAGGACGATCAATTTTCCCGCTTTCGCCTTATAATCGCGCCCCGATTATAAGGACGCCTCCTGATCGGGCCTCGCCGTCCCGCTGATGCACTAGCCATCGGCATCGCCCCAGAGAGTCGCCCACTTCGCGCTGCCCTTAGGGTTACCGCCTTTCGCCCAGCTGAAACATGCCGCGTCGTACTGCCACGGCAGCTTCGCGCTGATGGAAAGGCCGGCCCTGGCAGACGCGTATCTTTGAGGTTCACCGCTCCAAAAGAGCGTGAAAAAACGGTTTCAACAACTTCACAAGAGTGTGGCGAGTAATGAACGATCTTGCGGCTGGCATACGCGCTGGCATCACCTCCACATCCCTGGGACTGCTCTGCGACCTCTAACCGCGTGTTCGCACGCGCAGGTCTCTTGCCGTCAACTGGGTGCTGATTTTTGGGAGAAGTGGTAATGGCGCACAACGATTACGAAACACTGGATGTGGTGCTGGTCGGGGCCGGCATCATGAGCGCGACCCTGGCCGTGCTGCTGAAGGAGCTCGATCCGGGCATCAAACTGGAAATCATCGAGCTGATGGAGTCCGGGGCGATCGAAAGCTCCAACCCCTGGAACAACGCCGGCACCGGCCACGCCGGGCTGTGCGAGCTGAACTACACGCCGGAATCGGCGGACGGCTCGATCGACATCAAGAAGTCGGTGACCATCAACACCCAGTTCGAGGAATCCAAGCAGTTCTGGGCCTACCTGATCGAGAAGGGCAGCTTCGGCTCGCCCAAGTCCTTCATCACCTCGGTGCCGCACCTGAGCTTCGTCCGCGGCCATGAGGGCATCGCCTACCTGAAGAAGCGCTTCCAGGCGCTGACCCAGCACCATGCCTTCGCCGAGATGGAGTACAGCGAAGACCGCGCCACCCTGGCCAAGTGGATGCCGCTGATGATGCCGGGCCGCGATCCCAACGAACCGATCGCGGCCACCCGGGTATTGGGCGGCACCGACGTCAACTTCGGCGCGGTGACCAAGCACCTGCTCGACCACCTGGCCAAGCAGCCGGACGCCAGGGTCAAGTGCAGCCAGAAGGTCACCGGCCTGCAGCGCAACCCGCAGGGCTGGCGCGTCAGCATCAAGAACCAGGCCGATGGCAGCCATCGCGAGATCCAGGCCAAGTTCGTCTTCCTCGGCGCCGGTGGCGCGGCCCTGCCGCTGCTGCAACTGTCCGGCATTCCGGAGGGCAAGGGCTACGGCGGCTTCCCGGTCAGCGGCCAGTGGCTGCGCTGCGACAACCCGGAGGTGGTCAAGCAGCACCAGGCCAAGGTCTACAGCCAGGCAGCCGTCGGTTCGCCGCCCATGTCGGTGCCGCACCTCGACACCCGCGTGGTGGACGGCAAGACCTCGCTGCTGTTCGGGCCCTATGCGGGCTTTTCCACCAAGTTCCTGCGCCACGGCTCCTACCTCGACCTGCCGCTGTCGGTGCGCCCGAGCAATATCGGGCCGATGCTGGCGGTGGCCCGCGACAACTTCGACCTGACCCGCTACCTGATCAAGGAAGTGTTGCAGTCCGAGGAGCAGCGCCTGGAAACCCTGCGCGGCTTCTACCCCGAGGCCAAGGCCGAGGACTGGCGCCTGGAAGTGGCCGGCCAGCGCGTGCAGATCATCAAGAAGGACCCCAAGCGCGGTGGCATCCTGCAGTTCGGCACCGAGCTGGTGGCCGCCGAGGACGGCTCCATCGCCGCCCTGCTCGGCGCCTCGCCGGGCGCCTCGGTGACCGTGTCGATCATGCTCGAGCTGATCCGGCGCTGCTTCCCCGAGCAGTCCAAATCCCAGCAGTGGGTCGACAAGCTGAACGAGATCTTCCCCGCCATGGGCAAGGTATTGGCCAGCGATGCCGAGCGCTACCGCGAAGTGCAGGCACGTTCGGATGAGCTGCTGCAACTGACCGAGAAGGAAGCGGCACTGGCCTGAGCCTGCGCCCTCGAATGAAAAAACCGCCCTCCTGGGCGGTTTTTTCATGGTCCCGGATCAAGCCCTCAGACGCCGCTAGGCGGAGGCGGCCAGACGAAAGCTGAAGTAGCGACGCAGCGCATCGACCATCTCCACGTACTCGGCCGGCGGCGCCACCAGGGCGAAGCCCGAGTCGAAATAACCGGGCGTGACATCCTCCCGGCACCACTGGCAGGTGGCGGAGAAATCGACGAAACGTGGCCCCTCGACCCCGGGGATCTTCAAGCGCAGCTCGAAACGCGCCCCGACCAGCATCGGCAACTGGCTGATCAGCATCAACCCGTCCAACGACACGTTGCCGATATAGCCCATCGGCTTGTCGGTGACACGGTTGAACACCTTCAGGTAGCTGGGCAGCTGGTGGCGTTCGATGTGGCGCTGGGCATGCATAGTGGCGCATCGCATTGGATGGCCCTTGAGTAGGACCGCACTACTGCCGTTAAACCCGCTTCAGGCACAGCGATCGGTCAGGCTCTGGCGGAGCCGACGGCGAACGGCGTCGAGTTCCTCATCACTGTAGTACGTCCGCTCGCCGCTCGCCTCTTCCCGGTAGTAGCGCCGCCCCTCCGGGAGCTGCGCCAGGCGATGGCGCAGGTCGCTGCATTCCTGGTCACGCTTGGCTCGGCGCTGGGCCGAGCTCGCGTCGGCCTCGGCCTGCTCCTGGCGGCGGGCATCGTAGAAGCGCTCGGTCCGCTCCAGCCGCTCGCGCGTAGCCGCATCGCGCTCGATCACCTGCGGCCTGACCTCGACCTGCTCGGCCCCCGCAGCGGCCGGGCGCTGGCCGAAGTGTACCTGTCCCTGGTCATCGACCCAGCGATAGATCTCCGCCGCCGCCAACCCCGGCAGCAGCAGCAGGCAAAGCCATGCGCGCATGTTTTCCTCCCTGAACGGTTTTTCGGCGCGGGCCGCGGCCGGCTAGAGCCCGGCAGGCGAGACCTTCGCCGCCTCCGCCTGGCCATAATGACCGAGCTGACGCAAGGTTTCCAGGCGGGCCTTGGCACGGAAGCCATACTCGCTGCCGGGGTAATGAGCGATGATGAACTGGTAGGTCTGCGCCGCATCGACGAACAGGCTCTGCCGCTCCAGACACTGCCCGCGCAGCAGGGAGATCTCCGGCTGCAGGTAGCTGCGCGAGCGACTCTTACGCTCGGCCTGGGACAGCTCGAGGATGACCTCGTCGCAGTCGCCCCGTTCGTAGGCCCGGTAGGCACTGTTCAGGTGGTGGTCGAGTGACCAACGGGTACAGCCGGCGGCGCTCAGCGCCAGAGTCAGGATCAACAGGGTTCTCATGGGACTCTCCTCGTGTTGCCCAGTGTATCGACCGGTCGCGGCTAATCTGCAGGTCCAGGCGCCCGCACGCGGCACAGGCACCGGCGTGCGGACAGCTATGCTGATAGACATAGGTACCGATGCGCTGCCGAAGCCGTCTCCACCCAGCGAGGTTCAGAACCATGCGTCTGCGCCAGCTACTGGTCGTCATCGATCCCCAGGAAACCCGCCAGCCGGCGCTGGAGCGCGCGGTGTGGCTGGCCCGACAGAATCAGGCGCAGCTGTACCTGCTGCTGGTCGAGTACAGTGCCGCCCTGGAGGCCAGCCGCTTCTTCGACAGCGCTCTGCAGACCAGGGCCCGCGCCGCCCTGCTCGAGCAGCGCGGCACCTGGCTGGAGGAGTTGGTCGCGCCGCTGCGCGCCGAGGGCCTGGAACTGCACCTGGACGTGCGCTGGGGCAAGCCACCCCATGGTCTGGTCCTGGAGAAAGTGGCCGAGATGAGCCCGGACCTGGTGCTCAAGTCCATTGCCCACCGCGATAACCTGCTGCAACGCCTGCTGCACAGCAACAGCGGCTGGCAGCTGGTACGCCACTGCCCCGTGCCGTTGTGGCTGGTGCAACACGGCCAATGGCAGGGGCGCACGCTGTGCGCCGCCCTCGATCCGCTGCACAGCGCCGATAAGCCGGCGGCCCTCGACCACCAGCTGATCAGCGCGGCCATGGACCTCGGCGAGCAGTTCGGTCTGCAGCCCCACTACCTGCACTGCCACGCCCCCCTGCCGCGCAGCCTGGTATTCGACGCCGAACTGGTGACCAATTACGAGGACTACGTGACACGCAGCACCGCACAACATCGCGAGGCCTTCGAGCAGCTGCTCGGCCACTACCCCATCGCCCTGCCCGACACCCATCTGATCGAGGGTTTCGCCGAGGAAGTCCTGCCGAACTTCGTCGGCGAGCGGCAGATCGACCTGCTGCTGATGGGCGCCATCGCCCGCGGCCACCTGGACACGGCACTGATCGGCCATACCGCCGAGCGCATCCTGGACAGCGTGACCTGCGACCTGCTGATCCTGAAAGCCGAGGCGCAAGGTAGTGCAGAGGAACGATGACTACAGGGGGGCGCCGTAGTAGCCTCCCGGCCAGCTTCAATTCAGGAGTCTGCGCATGACCTTTCGTCGTACCAAAATCGTCGCCACCCTCGGCCCGTCCAGCAACTCGCCCGAAGTCCTCGAAAAACTCATCCTCGCCGGCCTGGATGTGGCCCGCCTGAACTTCTCCCATGGCACGCCGGACGAGCACAAGGCCCGCGCCAAGCTGGTGCGCGAACTGGCCGCCAAGCACGGTCGCCACGTCGCCCTGCTCGGCGACCTGCAGGGCCCGAAGATCCGCATCGCCAAGTTCGCCGGCAAGCGCATCGAGCTCAAGGTCGGCGACCGTTTCACCTTCTCCACCAGCCACCCGCTGACCGAGGGCACCCAGGAAATCGTCGGCATCGACTATCCGGACCTGGTCAAGGACTGCGGCGTGGGCGACGAACTGCTGCTCGACGACGGCCGCGTGGTCATGCGCGTGACCAGCGCCACCGCCGACGCATTGCACTGCGAGGTGCTGATCGGCGGCCCGCTGTCCGATCACAAGGGCATCAACCGCCGCGGCGGCGGCCTGACCGCCCCGGCCCTGACCGACAAGGACAAGGCCGACATCAAGCTGGCCGCGGAGATGGAGCTGGACTACCTGGCGGTGTCCTTCCCGCGCGACGCCGCGGACATGGAATACGCCCGCCAACTGCGCGACGAAGCCGGTGGCAGCGCCTGGCTGGTGGCGAAGATCGAGCGCGCCGAGGCGGTGGCCGACGACGAGACCCTCGACGGCCTGATCCGCGCCAGCGATGCGGTGATGGTGGCCCGCGGCGATCTCGGGGTGGAGATCGGCGACGCCGAACTGGTCGGCATCCAGAAGAAGATCATCCTGCACGCGCGCCGCCACAACAAGGCGGTGATCACCGCCACGCAGATGATGGAGTCGATGATCCACAACCCGATGCCGACCCGGGCCGAGGTCTCCGACGTGGCCAACGCCGTGCTCGACTACACCGACGCGGTGATGCTCTCGGCAGAAAGCGCCGCCGGCGCCTACCCGCTGGAGGCGGTGCAGGCCATGGCGCGCATCTGCGCCGGCGCGGAGAAGCACCCGACCAGCCAGCAGTCCAGCCACCGCATCGGCAAGACCTTCAACCGCTGCGACGAGAGCATCGCCCTGGCGGCCATGTACACCGCCAACCACTTCCCCGGAGTCAAGGCGATCATCGCCCTGACCGAAAGCGGTTACACGCCGCTGATCATGTCGCGCATCCGTTCCGGCGTGCCGATCTTCGCCTTCTCCCCGCACCGCGCCACCCAGGCCCGGGCGGCACTGTTCCGCGGCGTCTACACCGTGCCCTTCGACCCGGCCGCGCTGCCCCCGGAGCAGGTCAGCCAGGCGGCGGTCGACGAGCTGCTGAGGCGTGGCGTGGTCGAGCCCGGCGACTGGGTGATACTGACCAAGGGCGACAGCTACCACACCATCGGCGGCACCAACGGCATGAAGATGCTGCATGTCGGCGAGAAGCTGGTGTAGCGCCCGCCGATACCGGAGAAAGGCCGCTCGATGAGCGGCCTTTCTCGTCTGCTGCCAGGCCTCAGGCGAACCGGCTGAAATCCGCCGGGCGCCGCTGCATGAAGGCGCTCAGCGCCTCGATGGCCTCTGGCGAGCGCAGGCGTTGGCCGAACAGGGCAGCTTCCTCCTCGATCACCCGACGCAGCTCCTCGCGTCCCGGTGCACGCATCAGACGCTTGCCGTCCAGCACCGCCGTGGGCGCCAGGCGCTGGAAACCCAGGGCCATCTCGCGGGCCTTGGCCAGGGTCGCCGCACCGTCGTCCAGCACCTGGTTGGCGATGCCCCAGGCCTCCGCCTGCTCGCCGCCGAAGGCCTCGCCCAGCAGCAACAGCTCGGTGGCCCGGGCATGGCCCAGCAGGCGCGGCAAGATCAGGCTGGAACCGAATTCGGGACAGAGCCCCAAACTGACGAAGGGCATCTTCAACCGTGCGTCGCGGCTGACGTAGACCAGATCGCAATGCAGCAGCAGGGTGGTGCCGATGCCCACTGCCGGGCCGCTGACCGCGGCCACTATCGGCTTGGCGAAGTCGAACAGCGTCCGCATGAAACGAAACACCTCGCTGTCCGGCCCCGTCGGCGGCGCCTGGATGAAATCGGCCACGTCGTTGCCACTGGTGAAGCACTCCGTGCCACCGGTAAGCAGCACGGCGCGGACGTCACTGTCCCGCTCGGCCTGGCTCAGCGCCTCGCCCAGGCCGGCGTACATGGCCCGGGTCAAGGCATTCTTCTTGTCCGGACGGTTGAGGCGCAGGGTCAGCAGCCCTCGCTCGCGCTCGACCAGCACATGCTCACTCATCGGTATTCCTCGGGCAGCGCCGCCGGCGCCTTCACGCATGCGGCAGGAACAGGTCGGCGAATACCTGGTTGCGCGGGATACCGGCCAGATACAGACGCCGCGCAAAGGTTTCGACGCTGTGGGGGTGGCCGCAGAGTAAGGCGAGGGTTTTACGCGAGACAAGGCGCAGTTCGGCCAAAGCCGCGGGCAACTGCGCCGCGCTGGTGAGTTCGACCCGCAGCTGCGGGTAGCCGGCAGCCAGGGCGGCCAGGCTGTCGGCGAGGTAGTGCTCGGCGGCAGCATGGGCCAGGTGAATGACCCGGATGGGACCCTGATGTTCCTGCCGTAGCGCCTCGCGCAGGATGCCGTAGAGCGGCGCCAGGCCGGTGCCGGCCCCCAGCAGCCAGAGTGGCCGGGCCTGCCAGTCCGGATCGTAGTGCAGCGCACCGCCCCGCAGCTCGCCCAGACGCAGGCTGTCGCCGGGACGCATGGCCCGCGCCGCGTCGCTGAAGGCCCCGCTCTGCCGGCAGTCCAGGTGGAACTCCAACCAGGGGTCTTCGCCGGGCAGACTGGCCAGCGAATAGGGACGGGCCACGCCGGCCTCGGTCCACAGCACCAGATGCTGGCCGGCGCGGTAGCGCAGCGCGTCTTGCGGGATCAGACGCAGGCGCAGCACGCTGGGGCTGAGCCAGTCGCAGCTGTGGATACGCGCCGGGCGGCCATCGCGCAGAGGGTCGAACACCTCGACCTGCAGGTCGTCGACGATGCGACACTGACAGGCCAGGCGCCAGCCCTGCTCCCGGCGGGCGTCATCGAGGGCGCCGGGCTTGGCATCCAGCGGCTCGCCTTGCAGACAACGCACCAGGCAGGCATGACAGCTCCCCGCCCGGCAGCTGTAGGGCACGGCGACACCGCCGGCGAGCAAGGCATCCAGCAGATTACAGGAGGGGGCGACGGTGAGGCGGTGCGCGCCGACCCGCAGCTCAGGCATCGGCTTCCTCCCAGGCCGCCATACAGCGGTTGCGCCCGCTGCGCTTGGCCTGGTAGAGCGCCTGGTCGGCGCGGTGCAGGGCTTCATCCAGATCGTCGTGCATGGTCAACAGGGTCATTCCGACAGACAGACTCAGGTCGCTCACCTTAACACCCAAGGGCTCGGCCCGGCTGAAGGCCTCGCGCAGCCGCTCGCAACAGGCGGCGAATTGCTCGCAGTCGGTGTCGGGCAGCAGCAACACGAACTCCTCGCCGCCATAGCGGGCCAGCACATCGCCGTCGCGCAGACAGGCCCGGGCGACGGCGGCGAAGGCCTGCAACACCCGGTCGCCGGCGGCATGGCCGTGAACATCGTTGATGCGCTTGAAATGATCCAGGTCGATCAGGGCCAGGCCGTGCTGGCGTCCAGCCCTCAGGTTATCCAGCGCACGGCTGGCCAGGCGCAGGAAGTGTCGACGATTGAACAGGCCGGTCAGCTCGTCCGTCGCCGCCAGATCCTCCAGCTGGCGCATCATGCCGCGCAGGGTGTCCTGATGCGCCTGCAGGGCGAAGCGCCGCTGGCGCATGCGCCGACGCAGGGTCTGCACGTAACTGGCGAACAGGCTCAGCCAGATCAGGACGGCGGCCAACACACAGACCTGCAAGGTAGCCGCGGCCGGGTCGTCCAGGCGCAGGGTGAAGGCCTCGTAGAGGTTCAAACCGGCGAAACCGAAGAAGGCCAGCAGCGCGCAGCGGACGAAGACCCTGGGCTGCAGCTCGAACACGCCGAACAGCATGATCAGCGGATAGATCACCAGCAGACTGCCGCGCCCCTCGTCGAACGAGGACAGCAACAGCGTCAGCCAGCCGAGGGCCACCAGCATCTGCGGCTCGGTCAGGCTGGGGTCGCGAAAGCGCAGGTTCTTTCCGGCGCGAAACACCGCGAAGAAGCCCAGCTGGCTCAGTGTCACCAGCAGGGTGAACAGCAGTGCGGTGGGCCAGGATGCCTGCAACAGGCCGTTGAACATGGCGACCGAGCACACCACGCCGGTCAAGGCGTAGGTCGCTGCCGCCATACCAAAGCGCTTGAGCAGCAAGCCTTTTAGCCTACGCTGAGTGACCCGCTGGCTACTCGAGCTCATGGGTTGATGGGCTCCGTCCCATACTGGCATCTGGCCGCCACTCTACCCCCGTCCGCCACAAATGCCTAGCACCGGCGACCGCCTTCGACCCTGGTCGGGTGTCCCCTGCGGGCGCTGCGCGCTATACTGCCGCGCCTTTTTTAAGCGCGGCTATTCACCTTGAAAGCCTGCGCCGGATCCTGGTCCGGCGCCCCGCAGTGCCTGCCCTACAGAGGAGCGCCCAGCATGACCGTGATCAAGCAAGACGACCTGATCCAGAGCGTCGCCGATGCCCTGCAGTTCATCTCCTACTACCATCCCGTGGACTTCATCCAGGCCATGCACGAGGCCTACCTCAAGGAGGAGTCGCCGGCCGCCAAGGACTCCATGGCGCAGATCCTGATCAACTCGCGCATGTGCGCCACCGGCCACCGGCCGATCTGCCAGGACACCGGCATCGTCACCGTGTTCGTCAAGGTCGGCATGGACGTGCGCTGGGACGGCGCCACCATGAGCGTCGACGACATGATCAACGAGGGCGTGCGCCGCGCCTACAACCTGCCGGAGAACGTCCTGCGCGCCTCGATCCTGGCCGACCCGGCAGGTAGCCGCAAGAACACCAAGGACAACACCCCGGCGGTGATCCACTACTCCCTCGTCCCGGGCGACAAGGTGGAAGTGGACGTCGCGGCCAAGGGCGGCGGCTCCGAGAACAAGTCGAAGATGGCCATGCTCAACCCGTCCGACTCCATCGTCGACTGGGTGCTGAAGACCGTGCCGACCATGGGCGCCGGCTGGTGTCCGCCGGGCATGCTCGGCATCGGTATCGGCGGCACCGCCGAGAAGGCCGCGGTGATGGCCAAGGAAGTGCTGATGGAGCACATCGACATCCACGAGCTGCAGGCCCGTGGCCCGCAGAACCGCATCGAGGAACTGCGCCTGGAGCTGTTCGAGAAGGTCAACCAGCTGGGCATCGGTGCCCAGGGCCTGGGCGGCCTGACCACGGTGCTCGACGTGAAGATCATGGACTACCCGACCCACGCCGCCTCCTTGCCGGTGTGCATGATCCCCAACTGCGCCGCCACCCGCCACGCCCACTTCGTGCTCGACGGCTCGGGACCTGCCGAACTGGAAGCCCCGGACCTGGATGCCTACCCGGAAATCGTCTGGGAGGCCGGCCCGAGCGCGCGCCGCGTCAACCTCGACGAAATCACTCCGGAAGAGGTGCAGAGCTGGAAGCCGGGCGAGACCATCCTGCTCAACGGCAAGATGCTCACCGGCCGCGACGCCGCGCACAAGCGCATGGTCGAGATGCTCAACAAGGGTGAGCAGCTTCCTGTCGACTTGAAAGGCCGCTTTATCTACTACGTCGGCCCGGTCGACCCGGTCGGCGACGAGGTGGTCGGCCCGGCCGGCCCCACCACCGCCACCCGGATGGACAAGTTCACCCGGCAGATCCTCGAGCAGACCGGCCTGCTGGGCATGATCGGCAAGTCCGAGCGCGGCCCGCTCGCCATCGAGGCGATCAAGGACAACAAGGCGGTGTACCTGATGGCCGTCGGCGGCGCCGCCTACCTGGTGGCCCAGGCAATCAAGAAGTCCAAGGTGCTGGCCTTCGCCGAGCTGGGTATGGAAGCCATCTACGAGTTCGAGGTCAAGGACATGCCGGTCACCGTGGCGGTCGACACCAACGGCGAGTCGGTGCACATCACCGGCCCGGCGATCTGGAACCAGAAGATCGCCGACAGCCTGGCGGTGGAAGTGAAGTAAGCGGCACCTCTGCCCAGAAGACGAGCCCGGCCCCGCGCCGGGCTCGTCGTTTCTGGCCGCTCTATCCCGCTATCCGGCAGGCGCCCACCTACTCCTGCGCATACTCCTGCTCCACCACTTCGAGGAAGGCGTCCACCACCCGCGGATCGAACTGCTTGCCGCTGCGCGCGCGCAGGTAGTCCAGCGAATCGGCCAGGGACCAGGGTTCCTTGTAGGGCCGCCGATGCATCAGGGCGTCGAATACGTCGACCACCGCGACGATGCGTGCCGAGAGGGGGATCTCCTCGCCGCGCAGGCCCTGGGGATAACCGTTGCCATCGAAGTGCTCGTGGTGGCCGCCAGCGATCTCCGCGCCGATCGACAGGTAACTCTGACCCTCGACCATGCGTGCCGAGCGCTGCAGGATGGCCGCACCGATGCTGGCATGGCGGCGCATCACCTCGCGCTGCTCAGCGTCATGTACTCCGGGCTTGAACAGCACCAGGTCGGGGGTGGCGACCTTGCCGACGTCGTGCAGGATGCTGGCCATGCCGATCAGTTCGAGAAAGCGCGGCGTCAGCTGCTCGGGGTAGTCGCCACGCTCGGCCATCCGCTGCGCCGTGCGCGCGGTCCAGCGCTCGACACGCAGCACGTGCTCGCCGGTATCACTGTCGCGGTACTCGGCCAGATCGGCCAGGGCCACCACCGTGGCCTCCTGCGCGCGGGTCATCTGCAGGTGATGGTGGAGGTTGTCGAAGGCCGAAGCGATGCGGCTGCAGAACACCTCCAGCAGGTCCTTGTCCACCTCGGTCAGCGGCCAGGGTGGGGTGAAATACAGCAGGAATTCGTGGCGGGTCTGGGTCGGGATGTAGAGCACCTCGTTGGGATAGGCGTAGAGGCTCTGCTGCCGTTCGACCGCCTGCAGCATCAGCGCATAGGCCGGGTGCGCCGAGTCGAGTTCGTCATGCCGGGCCGCCTCGGCGAAGCTGCCGGTGGCGCCGAGTACCTGTAGGGCCACCGAACCGCTGCCGGCACCCCGACGTACGCAGAGGATGCCGTGAGTGCCGACGTCGAGGATGGCGCCGATCTGCGCCAACACGCCGGAGGCGAACTCGCGCAACGAGTGCATCTGGTAGAGGTTGGCCGAGCCCTCGAGGATCTTGCTCAGGCCCTGGCGGCTGCGCTCGATGGCCACCAGGCTCTCGTAGGCGCGCAGGGAAGAGATGACCGTGGTGTAGAGCTTCTGCAGGGTCAGCTCGGTCTTGGCCTTGTAGTCGTTGATGTCGTAGGCGACTATCACCTCCTGCTCCGGCGCCTGCCCCGGCTGACCGGTGCGCAGCACGATGCGCACCAGGGGGTTGCCCAGTTCCTCGCGGACCCGATGCACCAGACGCAAGCCGGCATCCTCGGTCTCCATCACCACATCGAGCAGGGTCAGGGCGATATCCGGCTGGTCGCGCAACAGGGCGAAGCCCTCCTCCCCGGAATAGGCACTGAGCAACTCCAGCCTGCGTCCCTTGTACTCGACGTCGCGCAGCGCCAGTTGGGTGACCCGGTGCACATCCGGTTCATCGTCGACGATCAGCAACCGCCACGGCATTTCACAGTGCAATACCGGCGGATCGGCACTGTCGTCGATCAGCCAGTCGTCCTCTTCGTGGGCCTGTTCTTTGCTCACATTGCCTCCTCGGGCGGCTGCGGGACGATGCGCGGAATGCGCAGGGTGAAGCAGGTGCCCTGCCCCGCCGTGCTCGCCACCTGGATCTGGCCGCCCAGGCGCCGGGTCACAAGGTTATAGACCACATGCAGGCCCAAACCGCTGCCACCGACGCCACGTTTCGTCGTGAAAAAAGGCTCGAAGATGTGCGGCAGATGCTCGGAGGCGATGCCCTGCCCATCGTCCTCGAAGCGCACCACCACCCAGTCGCCTTCATCCTGGGCGCCGAGCCGGATCTGCCCTGCCGCCCCATCCGGGAAGGCGTGGGTCACCGCGTTGACCAGCAGATTGGTCACCACCTGGGCCAGGGCCCCCGGGTAGCCGTCCAGCTGGATATCCGCCGGACAGTCGATGCGCACCTGGATCGGCAGGCGCTTGTAGGTCGGCCGCAGGCTCTCGACCACCTCGCCCAGGTAGCGGGCGAGGTTGAATTCACGGCGCGCCTCGCTGGTCTGGTCCACCGCCACCTGCTTGAAGCTGTGCACCAGGTGCGCCGCCCGGTTGGCGTTGGCCAGGATCAGTTCGACGCTCTCTTCGGCGGCCTGCAGGTAGCCCTCGACCTCCGACTTCTTCAGGCGCCCGGCCTGCAGCTGGCCGGCGAAGCGCCGGGTCTGTTCGGCCAGCACGCTGGCCCCGGTCAGGGTAATGCCCAGGGGCGTGTTGATTTCGTGGGCCACGCCCGCCACCAGCCCGCCGAGGGCCGCCAGCTTTTCCGCCTGGATCAGGGTCGCCTGGGTGCGCTGCAGTTCCTCGTAGGCGCCGCGGATGTCGCTCTCGGCCTGGCGCCGGGCCTCCAGGTCCTCGGCCAGGCGCCGGGCGATGCGCTTGAAGCCGCCGAGTACCTCGCCGAACTCGTCGAGGCTGGCGCCCGGCAGC
This sequence comes from Pseudomonas benzenivorans, assembly GCF_033547155.1. Taxonomy (GTDB): domain Bacteria; phylum Pseudomonadota; class Gammaproteobacteria; order Pseudomonadales; family Pseudomonadaceae; genus Aquipseudomonas; species Aquipseudomonas benzenivorans_B. Next base: position 1,006,181 of record NZ_CP137892.1, on the reverse strand, counting down.
ACCAGCGACTCCGGCGGGCCGCGGTGCTCGGCCGCCTGGTGCAGGGCGTCGCGCAACGCCGCCAGGGGCTTGAGCACCTGCAGGCGCAGGCTCAGCGACAGCGCCGCCACCAACAGCACGTCGAGGGCGAGTATTTCCAGGAAGCGTCGCCACACCTGCTCGTTCAGCGTGCCCTGCATCGCCTGGCGCGACAGCAGCACCCGTACCCGGCCGAGCACCTGCTGCTCGTCCCGCCCGCGATTGCGCAGGGGAAACTCCAGGTGGTCGTAGCGCGCGTTTTGCCGCCGCGTCGGCTCCTGCACCCCGGCCGATGCCAGCAGCTCGCCATGCTCGCTGTACACCACGATGCCCAGCACCGGCGGCTTGACCTCGGCGGCCAGGTTCTCCTGCAGGGTCGCGGTGTCGAAGTTCCACAACGGATTGACCAGATTGGTCTGCAGGCGCTGCTGCACGCTGTCGCGGTCGCGCTGGTACTGCTCGAGCAACTGACTGCGCATGCTCCAGTACGCCAGCGCCCCGGAACAACTGAGCAGCGCCGTGACCAGAACCACGAACAGGGCATTGAGGCGGAAGCCTATACTGTTTCTCATCACCTACCCCGGCCGAGCGCCGGCGAGATCGACTCGCACCGGGATTGGGGGCACGAGATGGACGAGGCGCAAGCCTTACCTACCACGATAGTCCACCGGAGCCGCACCCGGTCCGGGCATCACCGTAATGAGGACCAATCGCTGGCTGTCGGCAAGGCCGCCGCGAACACCCCGGGCCGAGTCCAGACCTCAAACGGCATAGGCGAATGAAGCCGATGATCGAACGCCTGAAGCGCTATATGACCGGCCTTCTGGTCCTGGTCCTGCTGACCCTGGCTCCGGCGCTGGCGGCCCAGGCCGACACCCGCGTCACCCTGCTGATCGACGAGGCCTATCCGCCCTTCACCTACCGCACGGCCGAGGGCCAGGCCGCCGGCATCTATGTCGATGTCCTACGGGCGGCCGAACCGCTGCTGCGCGGCTACCGCCTCGAACTGCAGCCCACGCCCTGGCTGCGCGCCATGGTCGAGATCGAGGCCGGGCGGGCACTGGCGGTGGTCCCGCCCTACTACCGCCCGCAGCAACGGCCGTGGATCAAGCCCTACTCGGTGCCCATCCTGCAGGAGCAGGTGGTGGTGTTCTGCCACCGCGAGGTGTTCGCCGACGGCCCGCCGCCCGGCTGGCCGCAGGACTATCAGGGCCTGCGCTTCGGCAATAACCCCGGTTACCTGTCGGCGAACCAACCCTTCTGGCGCGCGGTACGCCGAGGCCTGATCCGGATCGAGGACGCCCCCGGCAACCGTGCCAACCTGCAGAAACTGCTGCACCGACGCATCGACTGTTACTTCAACGAGCGCCTGTCGATCCTCGCCGAACTGGCGCAGATGCGCCGCGATGGGCTGTACGACACGGCGAACGCCGAGGCGATAGTCGAAGGCCCGATCATCTCGGTGGAAAACAGCTACGTCGGCTTCAGCGACCGCACCGGCCCGCGCTTCCCCTTCAAGGAAGACTTCGCCCGCCAGCTGGACGAGGCGCTGCAACACCTGCACAGCTCGGGTGAAATCGAGCGCATCGTTCAGCGCCACACGCAATGATGCCCCGGTCGCCACCCGAGCCTTTGCAGGGCGCCTGCGGCTGCAGTACACTGCGCCACTACTGTATAAATAAACAGCTTATAGCAACCCTGTCAGCATTGAAGGCGTAGAGGTGATGAATGGCCGTCGAAGTGGTGTACCGCAGCAGTCGAGATCTGGAGCGTTTGTTTATGGATAAGGCCGAAGCCGATCGTCACGACAAGATGCTGGAATTGGCCGAACTGCTCACCGAGGTGCTGCAGAAAGCCGTGCCCTCGCTCAACGAGCAACAGGGCGAGGAACTGGGCATCTACATGGCGAAGAACCGCGAGATCTTCGCCAAGGCCTTCAAGAACCAGCCCGATGCCCTGAGCGAGCTGGGCAAGGAAGAGACGGCACAATAAGCGCCTCGCTACCCCGGCTCAGGGCTGGCTGCCGAGCATACGCGCCGAAACCTTGTACCAGGACCCGGCACGCCGCCGCACTGGCGGCGTGCAGGGTATTGCGCCCCCCCTTGTAGGCCAGGAGCGGCGGTGCGGAGCAGCCCGCCTCACCCCAGCCAGCTCACCGCGCCCAGGATCAGCAGCGCGAGGAACAGCGTCTCGCTGACCAGCAGGGTCGCCGGGCGCCAACCGACCTCCAGCAGCGACTTCAGCGAGGTCTTCATGCCCAGGGCGGCGATGGCGGTGATCAGGCACCAGCGCGAGACGTCGCCGGCGAACGCCTGCACCTGCGCCGAGGCCAGGCCGCTGCTGTTGAGGGCCACGAAGAGCACGAAGAAGATGATGAACAGCGGCAGCGGCAAGGCCGGGCGCGCCCCCTCGCTGCGCTTGCGCAGCAGCAGCGACAGGCTGAAGACGATGGGCACCAGCATGGCCACGCGCAGCAGCTTGATCACCGTGGCGCTGTCGCCGGTCTCGTCCGACATGCTGTAGCCGGCGCCGACCACCTGGGCCACATCGTGGATGGTGGCGCCGAGGAACACCCCGGCCTGCTGGGCGTCCAGCCCCAGCCACTGGGCGATCGGCGGGTAGGCGATCATGGCGATGGTGCTCAGCGCGGTGACGCTGATCACGGTGAAGATGGTGTTGCGCTCGCTGTCCTTGTTCTGCGGCAGCACCGCGGAGATGGCCAGGGCCGCCGAGGCGCCGCAGATGCCCACGCTGCCGCCGCTGAGAATGCCGAAGTCCCGCGACTGGCCGAGCAGGCGGGCGAGCAGGATGCCGAAGCTGATGGTCAGGAACACCGCGCCTATCACCACCGCCATCAGGGTGCTGCCCAGCGAGAGTATCTGCTCCAGGGTGATGCGCATGCCGAGCAGGGCCACGCCGATGCGCAGGATGGTGCTGGAGGTGAAGCGGATGCCGGCGACCGCGCGGCCCTCCTCGGAGAGAAAGCCCAGGGCCATGCCCAGCAGCAGCGCCATCAGCATCACCGGCGCACCGTAGTGCTCGGAGAGGAAGGCGGCGCTGGCGGCGACCACGGCCGAGGCGATCAACCCCGGCAGCAACAGCGCGAGGCGCTGCCTGCGCTCCATCAGCCAGGAGGTCGGCGCCGCCTCGTCCTGGGTCTGACTGTGGCTGGGCGGGATCGTGTGGTGTTGTTTTATTGTCATGTCGGCACCTACACCCTTAGAGGCTAAGACTCGGAATCTCGATGCTAGAGAAAGCCTCCGCCCCCCATTAGGGCCACGCCGCGGGCGTCGTAGGGGCCAGCCGCCGCGCCGTGCTTGGCCCTGCCGAAAGGTCGCGGCTGGCGCTACCTGGGGCCCCGCACGGCCCCTAGAGTGGTGCGCGCACGCCCGCGACCGGAGACGGGCCGGAACCCGCCGGCGGACGCCGCCCCATCACCCGAAGAGGCCCCCATGACCCTGGATAACCTGCGCATCGTCCAGCTCGGCGAGCGCCTGCGCGAGGCCTGGCAACAGCCCCATCCGGCGTTCGCCTCGGGCCGGGATGCGCGCAGCAGCGACAACGGCCTGCTGCTGCAGTGCTACGGCAACCTGACCCGGGCCGCCGGCGCCGCCTGGCAGAACGCCGGGCGCACGCTGATCGACAAGACCTATCTGCGCATGCTCAAGGACTGTGCCGGCCTGGATTTTCTGGGATTGAGCGCGGACGAACTGGCCGCGCGCCTGGACGGCTTCATTCGCCGCGAGCTGGCGCCACGCTGGGCGCAGCTGGAGCAATGGCGCGGGGCCGAGGGCCTGGAGCCGGCCCTGGCGCTGCTGGAGGCCGGCAACCGGGCCCTGTTCGACGATGCCGGCGGGTACCCGGCGACCAGCTGGCTGCTGTTCTACCTCTGCCCGCAGCTGCCCCTGCTGCCGGTGCCGGCGGGTGCCGCGCCGCACGCCTGGCTGCAGCGCGCGCAGGAGCTGCAGGCCCAGCTGCCAGTGCTGCCACGGCCCCGGCTGTTCGCCGGCGATGCCCGCGAACAGGCCCTGATCCGTCAGCTGATCGAGGGCAGCGACTGGTGGCGCCGCCGGGTGCTGGCGGCCTGGCTGGCCGCCCCTCCGGCAGACTGAAGCCGGCTGCGCCGGCTCAGGCGAACGCCTGCTGCAGGCGCTCGCGCTCCGCGGCGCTGTACTGCACGGCGCCCACTGGAATGCGCTCGCCGAGGGCGCTGCGCACCTGCTCGACCTCCGCGGCGCTGAAGGCGCCGCACAGCTCGATCAGCTGCACATGGCGGGTCAGCAGCTCCTGGGCCACCAGCACCGCCTGTTCGACATCCGCCACGCCGCACAGGGTGGCGGCGAAATCTGCGGATTCCAGGCGGCCGTTGTGGGTGAGAAAGTCCATGCCGGGGGCCTTGAAGATGAAGGCATAACGTTGCAGGGCCATGCGGTTGCTCCTCGGTCAGTGGGCCAGGGCGCGAGCCTGCGCCTGCTGGCGATGGTCGATGAAGATGGAGGCCAGGGCGCAGGAGGCCAGGCGCGCCTCCAGCGGGTCGGCGCGCGAGGTCAGGATGATCGGCACCCGTGCCCCCAGCACCAGGCCGGCGGCGGTGGCGCTCATGAAGTACACCATCTGCTTGAACAGCATGTTGCCGGCCTCCAGATTCGGCACCAACAGGATGTCGGCATTGCCCGCCACCTGCCCGCCGATGCCCTTGATCCGCGCCGCCTCCAGCGACACCGCATTGTCGAAGGCCAGCGGCCCCTCGACGCAGGCGCCGCGCAGGGCGCCGATGGCCGCCAGCTTGACCAGCTCCGCGGCGTCCTGGCTGGAGGGCATGCTGCGTGTCACCTCCTCGGTACCGGAGAGCACCGCCATGCGCGGCAGCTGGTAGCCCAGGGCGTGCATCAGTTCGATGGCGTTCTGGGCGATGTGGATCTTGTCGACTAGGGTCGGCTGCACGTTGATCACCGCATCGGTGATCGACAGCGCCTTGTCGCTGCCCGGCAGGGTCATGTGGAACACATGGCTGAGGCGGCTGGCGGTGCGCAGCCCGGCCTCGCGCTTGAGTACCGCGCGCAACAGGGCATCGGTGTGCAGATGGCCCTTCATCAGCGCCGCCGCCTCCCCGGCGCCGGCCAGGGCGCAGGCCAGCTCGGCGCTCTGCCCTTCGTCGGCGGCGGCCAGGAGGCGCAGGTCGTGCAGGTCCCAGTCGATGGCCTCGGCCTGGGCGCGGATCTGCGCCGGGTCGCCGACCAGCACCGGCTCGATCAGGCCCTGGTCGCTGGCCTGCCTGGCGCTTTCCAGGCTCAACTGGTTGACCGGGTTGACCACCGCCGTGACCACCCGCGGCAGGGCCTTGGCCCGCTCGAGGAGAAACGCCGGACACTCCCGTGGAATAGTGCTCAACATGCTTGAATTCCCGATGGTTCGCGGTCGAAGCCACAACGGCGCCCGAAGACGCCGCTGCAGTGTTGCCAGCTGCGGGTGACCGGCGCGGGCCGGTCACCGCGGCGACTCAGACGTAGTCCTTGTACTTCTCCAGGAAGCGCACCGGCTTGGACAGCGCATCGCGGCGGAACGGATCGCCCAGCTCGCGGGTGCACATGATCTCGATCACCGTGGTCTTGCCGGCCTTCTGCGCCTCGCAGGCGGCCTTCAGCGCCGGGCCGACGTCTTCCAGGCGGTCGACGGTGACGCCTTCGGCGCCCATGGAGCGGGCGATGCCGGCGAAGCTCTGGTTCTCCAGGTCGCCGGCGACGAAGCGGCGGTTGTAGAAGTCCACCTGGTTCTTCTTCTCCGCGCCCCACTGGCGGTTGTGGAAGACGATGGAGGTGACCGGGATGTTCTCGCGCACGCAGGTCATGATCTCCATCATCGACATGCCCCAGGCGCCGTCGCCGGCGTAGGAGATGGCGGTGCGGTGCGGCGCGGCGACCTTGGCGCCGATGATGGTCGGCAGCGCATAGCCGCAGTTGCCGAAGCTCATGGCGGCGAAGAACGAACGCGGCTGCTCGAAACGCAGGTAACTGTTGGACACCGAGTTGATGTTGCCGATGTCGGTGGAGACCATGGCGTCGGCCGGCATGGCCTTCTCCAGCTCGCGCAGCACCTGGCGCGGGTGCAGGTAGTTGCCCGCCTCGCCGCTCTGCTCCTTGATCATGTCCAGGGAGTATTCGTCCTTCTCATGGATCCAGGCGTTCAGTTCGGCTTCCCAGTTGGCCTTCTCCAGGGCGATTTCCTCGGCCCGCGCGCCCTTGTTCTCCAGGCAGCTCACCGTCAGATTCTCCAGGCGCCCGAGCAGATCGGCGGCCGCCGCCTTGGCGTCGCCGCAGATGCCCACGGTGATCTTCTTCACCAGGCCGAGCATCTTCGGATCGCAGTCGATCTGGATCACCTTGGCCTGCTTCGGCCAGTAGTCCAGGCCGTGCTGCGGCAGGGTGCCGAACGGGCCCAGGCGGGTGCCCAGGGCCAGCACCACGTCGGCGCGCGACAGCAGCTTCATCGCCGCCTTGGAGCCCTGGTAGCCGAGCGGGCCGCACCACAGCGGGTGGCTGGCCGGGAAGGAGTCGTTGTGCAGGTAGCTGTTGACCACCGGCGCGCCGAGGTACTCGGCCAGCGCCTGGCATTCGGCCACCGCATCACCCATGACCACGCCGCCGCCGGAGATGATCACCGGGTTCTGCGCGCCGGCCAGCAGCGCCGCTGCCTCGGCCAGGCTCTGGGCACCGCCGGCGCTGCGCTCGATGCGGATCGGTGCGGGGATCTCGACGTTGATGTCACCGTAGAAGAAGTCGCGCGGGATGTTCAGCTGGGTCGGACCGTTCTCCAGCATGGCGCGGTCGAAGCAGCGCGCGGTCAGCTCGGCCATGCGTGCCGGGTTGGCGACATGCCCCTGGTACTTGGTGATGGTCTCGAAGAACGGCAGCTGCTGGGCCTCCTGGAAACCGCCCAGGCCCTGGCTCATGGAGCCGGTTTCCGGGGTGATCACCACCACCGGGCTGTGCGCCCAGTAGGCGGCGGCCACGGCGGTGACGAAGTTGGTGATGCCCGGGCCGTTCTGCGCGATGCACACGCCGTGACGGCCGCTGACGCGAGCGTAGCCGTCGGCCATGTGCCCGGCGCCCTGCTCGTGGACCACCGGAATGAAGCGGATACCGGCCGGGGCGAAGATGTCCATCGCATCCATGAAGGCCGAGCCCATGATGCCGAAGATGTCGGTGACGCCGTTGGCGACCAGGGTTTCTACCAGGGCTTCGCTGGGGGTCATACGTGGCATGTCTTGTTTCCTCTCGTTTGGGGTACGGCGGCCGGGCCGCCGGGCAATCGGCTGGCGAGCCTCAGTTGGTCAGGGGCATGGGGGCACAGGGGTAGCCGAGGGCCTCGGCCACTTCCGGACAGGTGATCTGCCCGGCATGGATATTCAGGCCGTTGGCCAGGTGCGGGTCGCGGCGCAGCGCCTCCTCCCAGCCCAGGTCGGCCAGGGCGACGATGTGCGGCAGGGTGGCGTTGTTCAGCGCCAGGGTGGAGGTGCGGGCTACCGCGCCGGGCATGTTGGCCACGCAGTAGTGCACCACGCCGTCGACCAGGTAGGTCGGTTCCTGGTGGGTGGTGGCACGAGAGGTCTCGAAGCAGCCGCCCTGGTCGATAGCCACGTCGACCACCGCCGAGCCCGGCTTCATGGCGCGCACCATCTCGGCACTGACCAGCTTGGGCGCGGCGGCACCGGGGATCAGCACGCCGCCGATCACCAGGTCGGCGGACAGCACGTGTTCTTCCAGTTCCGCGCGGGTCGACAGCACCGTCTGCAACTGGGTGCCGAATTCGCCGACCAGGCGGCGCAGCACCTCGATGCTGCGGTCCAGCACCACCACCTGGGCGCCCAGGCCCAGGGCCATGCGCGCGGCGTTGGAGCCGACCACGCCGCCGCCGAGGATCACCACCTTGGCCGGCTCCACGCCCGGCACACCGCCGAGCAGCACGCCGCGGCCGCCGCGGGACTTCTCCAGGCAGGCGGCGCCGGCCTGGATCGACATGCGCCCGGCCACTTCCGACATCGGCGCCAGCAGCGGCAGGCCGCCGCGGCTGGAGGTCACGGTCTCGTAGGCGATGCAGGTGGCGCCGCTCTCCAGCAGGTCGAGGGTCTGCTGGCGATCCGGCGCCAGATGCAGGTAGGTGAACAGCAGCTGGTCGCGGCGCAACTGCTTGCGCTCGCAGGCCTGGGGCTCCTTGACCTTGACGATCATCTCGGCCTTGGCGAACACCTCCTCGGCAGTGGCGGCGATGCTGGCGCCGGCGGCTCGGTAGTCGTCGTCGCTGAAGCCGATGCTGGCGCCGGCCTGGGTCTGCACCAGCACCGCATGACCGCGGCTAGTCAACTCCTGGACACTGGCCGGCACCATACCGACGCGGTACTCGTGGTTCTTAATCTCTTGCGGAACTCCAATTAGCATGCCGATCTCTCCCGTTGTTGTTGTGTGGAGTCAGTGAGGCAAGTCGAGCGAAGCAGCGCGGCGCGCCTGAGGGCGGCTGGCTTGGGGCTAGAGTAGGAGTCGGGCGAAAGGCCCAGATAGAACCAGTTGCGAGGCAGCTGTTGCGCCAGGGCGGCGCTAATTGGCGGGCGGCGCGGGGACGTTCGGTGCCGCCCGGCAGGGCCGTGATCGCCGGGCCGGGCCAGGCAGCGAGCGGCCCGCGGTGCCAATAATCAATGCGAGCACGGCCAACAGGTCGCCATAACCCGGACGATGACGGCGCGCAATCCTCGACAGCACAAACGAATATCCACGCAATAAAACACCAACACCCCAACCAAAAAGACAAATAATTCCAATTTTTCAGCAACACTTGCCATCTTTAACCTCTATGGATAGGGTTAACGCCATGAAGGCTACCCATACCCTCTTCCTCCTGCGGCAACACGCCAACCTCTGCCTGGTCAGCCAGCGACTGCGTGGCTAGCGCCCCTTCGCCTGTTTCCGCCGATTCTGCCTGGCCCCTCCGTGGCCGCCGCCAACAAGGACTTCCCCATGAGCATGCTCAAAGACCCCTCCGGCAAGTACCGTGCTTTCGCCCCGATCGACCTGCCCGACCGCACCTGGCCGTCGAAGACCATCACCGAAGTGCCGGTCTGGTGCAGCTCTGACCTGCGCGACGGCAACCAGTCGCTGATCGAGCCGATGGACGCGCAGAAGAAAATGCGCTTCTTCAAGACCCTGGTGCAGGTCGGCATCAAGCAGATCGAGGTGGGCTTCCCCTCGGCCTCGCAGACCGACTTCGACTTCGTCCGCGAGCTGATCGAGGGCGGCCACATCCCCGAGGACACCACCATCCAGGTGCTGACCCAGGCCCGCGAAGACCTGATCAGCCGCACCTTCGAGTCGCTCAAGGGTGCGAAGCGGGCCATCGTCCACGTCTACAACGCCACCGCGCCGTCGTTCCGCCGCATCGTCTTCAACCAGGACAAGGCCGGGGTGGTGAACATCGCGGTCAATGCCGCGCGCATCATCAAGGACCTGGCCGCCCGGCAGCCGCAGACCCAGTGGACCTTCCAGTACTCGCCGGAGATCTTCACCTCCACCGAGCTGGAGTTCGCCGTCGAGGTCTGCGACGCGGTGCTCGACGTGTGGCAGCCGACCCCTGAGAACAAAGCCATCCTCAACCTGCCGGCCACAGTCGAAGTGTCCACGCCCAACGTCTACGCCGACCAGATCGAGTGGTTCTGCCGTCATATCGGCCGCCGCGACAGCGTGCTGATCAGTCTGCATACCCACAACGACCGCGGCACCGGCGTGGCCGCCAGCGAACTGGGCCTGCTGGCCGGCGCCGATCGCGTCGAAGGCTGCCTGTTCGGCAATGGCGAGCGCACCGGCAACGTCGATCTGGTCAACCTGGCGCTGAACCTCTACACCCAGGGCATCCACCCGGGCCTGGACTTCTCCGACATCGACGCGGTGCGCAAGGTGGTCGAGGAGTGCAACCAGATCCCGGTGCACCCGCGCCACCCCTATGTCGGCGACCTGGTCCACACCGCCTTCTCCGGCTCGCACCAGGACGCCATCCGCAAGGGCTTCGCCCAGCAGGACCCGGACGGCGTCTGGGAAGTGCCCTACCTGCCGATCGACCCGGCCGACATCGGCCGCAGCTACGAGGCGGTGATCCGCGTCAACAGCCAGTCCGGCAAGGGCGGCATCACCTACTTGCTGGAGCAGGAATACGGCATCAGCCTGCCGCGGCGCATGCAGATCGAGTTCAGCCAGGTGGTGCAGAAGGAAACCGACCGCCTCGGCCTGGAGATGACCGCCGCGCAGATCTACCAGCTGTTCGACCGCGAGTACCTGCAGGCCCGCGCGCCCTATGCGCTCAAGGGCCATCGCCTGCAGGAAGAGAACGGTACCAGCGCGGTGGACGTGGAAGTCCTCGCCGGCGGCGACAGCCAGCACTGGCGCGGCATCGGCAAGGGCCCCCTTGAGGCCCTGGTGGCCGGCCTGCCGGTAGCCGTGGAGATCATGGACTACAGCGAGCACGCCATCGGCGCCGGCACCAATGCAAAGGCTGCGGCCTACATCGAGCTGCGCGTGGACGGCGGCCGTGCGCTGCACGGCGTGGGCATCGACGAGAACCTGACCACGGCCAGCTTCCGCGCCCTGTTCAGCGCGCTGAACCGCGCCCTGAAGCAGGTCGAGGCCCAGGCCGCCTGAGGCGCGACTCGGCCAGAGAGAACAACGCCGGGCACAGCCCGGCGTTGTCGTTTTCGTGCGTAGCGACCCTCATCGAACCTGGGTATCGTTGCGCTCGACCCAGGCTAGGGCTTCAGTTCGAAGGCATCGGCATCCAGGTAGGCGGGAAAGCGCTCCCGGTACGCAGCCAGGTCGGTGCCGGACAGCGTGACACGGAACACCCCGCCGGCCGTCCCGGCCTCGAGCAAGGCTTCGCCCTGGAAATCCAGCACCTGGCTGTCGCCACTGTAGGGGTGGCCCTTGCCGTCCGTGCCGATGCGGTTGACCGCCGCCACGTAGCACAGGTTCTCGATCGCCCGGGCCGGCAACAGGCGGTTCCAATGATGGCGCCGCGCGGCCGGCCAGTTGGCGGTGTACAGCAACAGGTCGGTGTCCCGCGGGTCGCGACTCCACACCGGGAAGCGCAGGTCGTAGCAGATCAGCGGGCGGATGCGCCAGCCCTTGAGCTCCACCAGCAGCTGCTCCGCGCCCGCGGCGTAGTGCTTGTGCTCGCCGGCCATGCGGAACAGGTGGCGCTTGTCATAGTGCGCCAGGGAGCCGTCCGGGCGCGCCCAGAGCAAGCGGTTGCGGTAGCGGCCATCGGCGGCCTGGACGATCAGGCTGCCGGTCACCACCGCCTGCAGGCGCACGGCCTGGGCCAGCAACCACTGGCTGCTCGGCCCACCCTCCGGCTCGGCCAGGCAGGCCGAGTCCATGGAGAAACCGGTCGTGAACATCTCCGGCAGCACCACCAGGTCGGCGCCCCGGGCCTGTTCCACCAGGGACTCGAAGTGGGCGAGGTTGGCCGCCGGGTCGTGCCAGGCCAGCTCGGTCTGCACCAACGCCAGTTGCAGATCGGGTAACGCCGTCAGATCGCGCATAGCTTCTCCGCGGCCTGACGCAGGGTGTCCTCGCGCTTGGCGAAGCAGAAGCGCACCAGGCGCAGGTCCTTGGGCGGCTCTTGGTAGAACACCGACACCGGGATGGTCGCCACGCCGTGCTCGCGGGTCAGCCACTCGGCCATGGCCACGTCGTCCAGGTCGTCGCGGATCGCCGAATAGTCGGCCAGCTGGAAATAGGTACCGGGCGCGCGCTGGAAGCTGAAGCGTGAGTCCTTGAGCAGGTCGCAGAACAGGTCGCGCTTGGCCTGGTAGAAGGCCGGCAGCTCCTCGACATGCTCGGGGTGCTCGGCCATGTAGTCGGCCAGGGCCCACTGCAACGGCGTGACGCCGCAGAAGCTGACGTACTGGTGCACCTTGCGCAGCTCGGCGGTGAGCGCCGGCGGCGCCACCACGTAGCCGGTCTTCCAGCCGGTGACGTGATAGGTCTTGCCGAACGAGCTGACCACGAAGGCCCGCGCGTACAACTCCTCGTGGGCCAGCACGCTGGCGTGCCGCGCGCCGTCGAACACCAGATGCTCGTAGACCTCGTCGCTGATCAGGTAGATGTCGCGGTCGCGAATCAGCGCCGCCAGCCGGTCCAGATCGGCGCGGGAGATCAGCGCGCCGCTGGGGTTGTGCGGGCTGTTGAGGACGATCAGCCGGGTCCTGGGGCTCAGGGCGTCGGCCAGGCGCTGCCAGTCGATGGCGAAATCCGGCAGGGCCAGGGGCACGTGCACGCAGCGGCCGCCGGCCAACTCCACCGAGGGCTCGTAGCTGTCGTAGCAGGGGTCGAAGACGATCGCCTCGTCGCCCGGGCGGATCAGCGTCTGGATGGCGCAGAAGATGCCCTGGGTGGCACCCGGAGCGATGGTCACCTCACCGTCCATGTCGACCGTGCGGCCATAGCTGCGGGCGATCTTCGCCGCCACCTGCTGGCGCAACGCCGGCAAGCCGGCCAGCGGCGCGTACTGGTTGTGGCCGGCGGCGATGTGCCGGGCGACGGCGTCGCGCAGCGCCTGCGGCCCATCGAAATCGGGGAAGCCCTGGGACAGGTTGAGCGCGCCGGTCTCGGCGGCGAGCTGGGACATGCGGGTGAAGATGGTGGTGCCGACATGCGGCAGCTTGCTGGTGATCATGACGTCTTCCTGCGGCTCAGCGCGCCTGGCGGGCGCTGTCGAGGGCGCAGGATAGCCGATCGTCCGGGCACGAAAAAGGCGCCCGCGGGCGCCTTCCGTGTGTGGCGGACGACCGGGGTCAGCGCTTCTTGTCCTTGCGCTTCTTCTCGGCCTTCTTGTGGTGGCTCATCAGGCGGCGCTTCTTGTTCACCTGGCGGTCGGTGAGGGTGTTCTTCTTGTCCTCGTAGGGGTTCTCGCCGCCCTTGTATTCGATGCGGATCGGCGTGCCGACCAGCTTGAGCACGCGCCTGTAGGTGTTCTCCAGGTAACGCGAGTAGGCACGGGGCACCGACTCGACCTGGTTGCCGTGGATCACGATCAGCGGCGGGTTGGCGCCGCCGAGGTGGGCGTAGCGCAGCTTGATGCGCCGGCCGTTGACCAGCGGCGGCTGGTGCTCGCGCACCGCGTCCTCGAGGATCTGGGTCAGGCGGCTGGTGGGCCAGCGGGTGATCGCCGACTGGAACGAGGCCTGCACCGACTTGTACAGGTGGCCGACGCCGGTGCCGTGCAGCGCCGAGATGAAGTGGATGTCGGCGAAATCGACGAAGAACAGCCGGCGCTGCAGCTCGGTCTTCACGTAGTCGCGCTCGCTCGGCTCCATGCCGTCCCACTTGTTCAGGGCGATGACCAGGGCGCGGCCGCTCTCCAGGACGAAGCCGAGCAGGTTGAGGTCGTGATCGACCACCCCTTCGCGAGCGTCCATGACGAACACCACCACGTTGGAATCCTGAATGGCCTGCAGGGTCTTGACCACCGAGAACTTCTCCACCGCCTCGAAGATCTTGCCGCGGCGACGCACGCCGGCGGTGTCGATCAGGGTGTACTTCTCGTCGTCGCGCTCGAAGGGGATGTAGATGCTGTCCCGGGTCGTCCCCGCCTGGTCGTAGACGATCACCCGGTCCTCGCCGAGCATGCGGTTGACCAGGGTCGACTTGCCGACGTTGGGCCGGCCGATGATCGCCAGCTTGATGCCGTCCTTCTCGCTGGGCCCGGGGATGCGCTTGGCTTCCTCGCCCTCGGCCACCTCTTCGGCCTCCTCGCCCTCCTCCGGCTCGCCGGCGTCCTTGGGAAAGCCGCCCAGCACCGCCTCGAGCATCTGGGTGATGCCGCGGCCGTGAGCGCCGGCGATGGCCAGGGCCTCGCCCATGCCCAGGGGGCTGAATTCGGCACGGGCCAGGTCGGGGTCGAGGTTGTCGACCTTGTTGATCACCAGGAAGCTGTGCTTGTTACGCTTGCGCAGGTGCTCGCCGATCATCTGGTCGGAGGCCGACAGCCCGGCCCGGGCATCGACCAGGAACAGCACGGCATCGGCCTCTTCGATGGCCTGCAGCGACTGCTCGGCCATCTTCGCATCGATGCCCTCCTCGTCGCCGGAGATACCCCCGGTGTCGATGACGATATAGGTGCGCCCCTGCCACTTGGCCTCGCCGTACTGGCGGTCGCGGGTCAAGCCGGAGAGGTCGCCGACGATGGCGTCGCGGGTCTTGGTCAGGCGGTTGAAGAGGGTCGACTTGCCGACGTTCGGGCGGCCCACCAGGGCAATTACGGGAACCATTAGGCTCTCCACTACGTTATTTCAGAAAATACAAAGGCCGCTGCCAGGGCAGCGGCCGAATTCACAGCAGGGGCCGAGCCGCCGCACGGCCTCGCCGTGCAGTCTAGCCTGGCCCTCTAGCGCCGGGTCACTTGATGGTCAAGGCCACCAGCTTGCCGCCGTTGCCAAAGGCGTACAGCCACTCGCCGACCACCAGCGGACGGGCGCGCAGGCCCTCGCTGTCGATGCGCTCGCGGCCGACGAAGCGGCCGTCCACCTGGCTGATCAGGTGCAGGTAACCCTCCAGGTCGCCGAAGGCCACATAGCTGGAGAACACCTCCGGCGCCGACAGCTGACGACGCGCCAGGGCGTCGTTGCTCCACAGCGCCGAGGCGCTGCGCTCGTCGATGCCTTCCACCGTGCCGCTGGCCAGACTGACGTAGACGTTGCCGTAGCCCTGGGCCACGCCCACCGAGCTGGAGGCCTCGCGCTGCCAGAGGATCCGCCCGCTCTCCAGTTCCAGCGCCGCGACACGGCCCTGGTAGCTGACCGCATAGAGGGTACCGCCGGACAGCAGCAGGCCGCCGTCGATGTCCACCACGCGGTCCAGCTCGGAACGGCCCTGAGGCACCGCCACGCGCTGCTCCCAGACCGGCAGGCCGCGCTGGGCGTCCAGGGCGATGACCTTGCCGCTGGACAGGCCGGCGATGGCCAGGCGATTGGTCAGCACCGGACTGCCGGTGCCGCGCAGGGTCAGTACCGCCGGGGTGCTCTCGAAGATCCAGCGCTGGCTGCCGGTGTCGGCATCCAGGGCGATCAGGCGGTCGTCCTGGGTCTGCACCAGCACCACGTCGCCGTTGGTCGCCGGCGCCGCCAGCACTTCGCTGGTCACCCGCGCACGCCACTTTTCCTCGCCGGAGGCGGTGTCCAGGGCGATGATCTCGCCCTTCAACGTGCCCAGCAGGACCAGACCGTAACCGGCACCGACCGCACCGGACACCGGCGCCTCGAGCTCCTGCTTCCAGCGCACATCGCCGCTCTTGCGGTCCAGCGCCATGACCAGGCCCTCGACATCGGCGGCGTAGATGGTCTCGCCATCGACCGCCGGGACCAGCATGTTGAAGGTCTCGCCCTGGCCCTCGCCGATCGAGCGGCTCCACTCCTTCTGCAGCTGCACCTCTTCTTCGAAGTCGGTCAGCTCGGCAGGCGGCAGTTCCTTCTTACTGTTGCTGCTGCAGCCCACGGCCAGTACGGCCAGGGCCAACAGCGCGGCATTCTTCCAACGCTTCACGTCACGCATCCCCTTTTGCCAGGTCGTCGAGCTTCATTTGCAGGCCACCCACCGCGGCGTCTTCGGCCAGTGCGGCCTTGGCCTTGAGGTAGGCGGCGTGGGCCTCATCATCGCGGCCCAGGGTCGCCAGCAGGTCGCCCTTGAGCTCTTCGCGGCTGGCCAGATAGGCCTGATCGGCATCGCCCTCGAGCAACTGCAGCGCGGCCTCGGTCTTGTCCTGAGCCGCCAGAACGCGGGCCAGACGCTGACGCGCCAGCTCTTCCAGGGTCGCGTCCGCCGGCTGATCGACTATCGCCTGCAATTCGCTCGCCGCATCCTCCAGCTTGCCGGACTCGACCGCCACCTTGGCGATGAACAGGCTGCCGTACTGGGCGTAATGGCTGCCGCCGAACTCGTCCTTGAGCTGCTTGCCCAACTCGGCGACCTTGGCCGCATCCGGTTCGCCGCTCGGGTCGAGCGCGGTCTCCAGCAGCTGCTGGTAGATCACCGAGGCACTCTGCGCCTGGCTGCTCTGGTACTTCTGCCAGCCCTGCCAGCCGAACACCGCCACCAGCGCCAACAGCGCGCCGGTGAGCAACGGCATGCCGTTGCGCTGCCACCACTCCTTGATCATCGCCAGCTGTTCTTCTTCGGTACGCGACTCCACCCCAATACTCCTATTTCGCTAAATCGGCGTGTGCTGTTAAGCCTGCTCGAGGCAGGCGGCCAGGCGCTCGGCCAGGTCCGCCCAGGCGATGCTCTGTTGTTCGCCCTGATCCCGCAGCGGCTTGCAACCTACCACTTGCCGGGCCAGTTCGTCTTCTCCCAGGACCAGCGCGTAGAGTGCGCCGCTCTTGTCCGCCTTCTTCAGCTGACTCTTGAAGCTGCCGGCGCCGGCGTTGACCTGCAAGCGCAGCCCCGGCAGCTGATCACGCAGGCGCTCGGCCAGGGCCAGGGCCGCCAGCTCCGCAGGCTCGCCGAAGGCACAGAGGTAGACATCGACCTGACGGGCGATGTCCGCCGGCACCAGTTCCAGGGTCTCGAGCAGCAGCACCAGGCGCTCGATGCCCATGGCGAAACCGACACCCGGGGTCGGCTTGCCGCCCATCTGCTCGACCAGGCCGTCGTAGCGGCCACCGGCGCACACCGTGCCCTGGGCACCGAGCTTGTCGGTGGTCCACTCGAACACGGTCTTGCTGTAGTAGTCCAGGCCGCGCACCAGCTTGGGGTTGATCACATAGGGAATGCCGGCGGCATCCAGGCGCGCCTTCAGCCCCTCGAAGTGGATGCGCGACTCCTCGTCCAGGTAGTCCGCCAGCCTCGGTGCATCGGCCAGCAGGGCCTGGGTCTCCGGGTTCTTGCTGTCGAGCACGCGCAGCGGGTTGCTGCTCAGGCGCCGGCGGCTGTCTTCGTCCAACTGCTCGGCGCGCGCGCTCAGGTACTCGACCAGGGCCTCGCGGTAGACCGCACGGGCCGCACTGGTGCCCAGGCTGTTGAGCTCCAGGGTCACCGCGTCGCGCAGCCCCAGCAGCCCCCAGAGGCGCCAAGTCAGCACGATCAGCTCGGCGTCGATGTCCGGGCCGTCGATGTTGAAGACCTCCACGCCGATCTGGTGGAACTGGCGGTAGCGGCCCTTCTGCGGGCGTTCGTGGCGGAACATCGGGCCGATGTACCAGAGCTTCTGGCTCTGCCCGGCGCCGGCCAGGCCGTGCTCGAGCACCGCCCGCACGCAGGCCGCGGTGCCCTCCGGGCGCAGGGTCAGGGAGTCGCCGTTGCGGTCGTCGAAGGTATACATCTCCTTCTCGACTATATCGGTGACCTCGCCGATCGAGCGCTTGAACAGCTCGGTGAACTCGACGATCGGCATGCGGATCTGCCGGTAGCCGTAGCCATCGAGCAGGCGCGCCACGCTGTCTTCGAAGTAGCGCCAGAGCGGGGTCTGCTCCGGCAGGATGTCGTTCATGCCACGGATGGCTTGCAGGGACTTGCTCAATTGGATTCCTTAACAGTTCGGGTTCGCAGTCAGCCGCGCACGATCAGCGCGGCCTCTGCGGCGACCTTCTCGGCCGCTTTCTGGCGGATCAGGCGCTCCAGGTCGTCCACCAGGTTGTCGTTGTTCAGTTTCTGCGCCGGCTTGCCGTCGATATACACCAGGTTGTTCGGCGAGCCGCCGGTGAGGCCGACATGGGCCTCCTTGGCCTCGCCCGGGCCATTGACCACGCAGCCGATCACCGCCACGTCCAGCGGCACCAGCAGGTCCTCGACCCGCGCCTCCAGCTCGTTCATGGTCTTGACCACATCGAAGTTCTGCCGC
This sequence comes from Pseudomonas benzenivorans, assembly GCF_033547155.1. Classification (GTDB taxonomy): domain Bacteria; phylum Pseudomonadota; class Gammaproteobacteria; order Pseudomonadales; family Pseudomonadaceae; genus Aquipseudomonas; species Aquipseudomonas benzenivorans_B. The sequence goes on along the minus strand of NZ_CP137892.1, from coordinate 988,292 downwards.
GAGCAGCTCGGGCAGGCGATGAAGTTGATGCCGCGCGAGCGCAGGCGCAGCGACTTGAGGATGTCGAAGCCGACCTTGATCTCCTCGACCGGATCGGCCGCCAGGGAGATGCGGATGGTATCGCCGATGCCCTCGGCCAGCAGCATGCCCAGGCCCACCGCCGACTTCACCGTGCCGGAGCGCAGGCCGCCGGCCTCGGTGATGCCCAGGTGCAGCGGCTGCTCGATCTGCTTGGCCAGCAGCCTGTAGGCCTCCACCGCCATGAACACGTCGGAGGCCTTGACGCTGACCTTGAAGTCGGGAAAGTTCAGCCGGTCCAGGTGCTCGACATGGCGCAGGGCCGACTCGACCAGCGCGGCCGGCGTCGGCTCGCCGTATTTCTTCTGCAGGTCCTTCTCCAGGGAGCCGGCGTTGACCCCGATGCGGATCGGGATGCCCTTGTCCCGCGCGGCCTCGACCACCGCCCGCACCCGGTCCTCGCGACCGATGTTGCCGGGGTTGATGCGCAGGCAGTCGACGCCCAGTTCGGCCACGCGCAGGGCGATCTGGTAGTCGAAGTGAATGTCGGCCACCAGGGGCAGATTGACCTGCTGCTTGATCTTGCCGAAGGCCTCGGCGGCGTCCATGTCCGGCACCGAGACACGCACGATATCGGCGCCGGCCTCTTCCAGGCGACGGATCTGCGCCACGGTGGCGGCCACGTCGTTGGTGTCGGTGTTGGTCATGCTCTGCACCGAGATGGGCGCATCGCCGCCCACCGGTACCGAACCTACCCAGATTTTCCGCGACTGGCGGCGCTTGATCGGCGATTCGCAATGCATCTTATTGCCCACCCAGTTTCACGCGGGCGGTCTCGCCCGAGGTGAAGGGGGCGACATCCACCGGCTTGCCGTTGTAAGTCACCTGCGCGCCGCGGGCAAAGCCCAGGCGCAACTCCAGGGGGGCCTTGCCGGTCAGCGCCAGGCTATCGCCGCCCCGCTTCAGCGCGCTGATCAGAATCTTGCCGTTGGCGTCGGTCACCTGGGTCCAGCAATCGGCGGTGAACGTCACCTGCACCCTGCCCTCGCCAGCGGCCAGCGTCGGGGGCTGGGGGACCTCTTCGGCTACCGCGCCAGTCGCTTCGGCCTGCTCCACGGTGGCGGCCTCGACCACAGGCTCTGCCGGCATCGCGGGCTGGAGCGCCACAGGGCTGGCGGACTCCAGGGCAGCAGGGGCCTCGGTCGGCTCGGCGGGCGACTGAGTGTCTGCGGGCTCGTCCTGCTCGGGCGACGCCTCGGCGAGGCTCAGCTGGGACGACTCCTGGGCCGCCGCGACCGCCTGATCCTCCGGCTCGTCGAGAACATGCAGCTGGGTGGTGCCATCGACGCCTTCGACTTCGACGTGCTCGAGGCTGGTCACGGCCGACTCCTCGAGCGGCCGCTGGGCCTGCTCCTGCCACCAGTAGAAGCCCACGCCGACCAAGGCCACCAGCAAGGCCAGACTAGCGAAACGCAGGGCCTGCTGCGAATAGCTCAGCGGCTGCTCGATGCGGCCGAGACTGTGCACGCTGCTGCCGGCGGCGTTGCTGCCGGTGAACTGATCGAACTCCAGCACCAGGCGCGCCTGGTCCATGCCCAGCAGCTTGCCATAGGCACGGATATAGCCCCTGGCGAAGGTATGGCCCGGCAGCTGGTCGAAGGCGCCGGCCTCGATCTGCCCCAGGCGCTGGGGCGTCAGGTTGAGCTGGGTCGCCACTTCGGCGATCGTCCAGCCCTTGCTTTCGCGGGTTACACGCAAGGACTCGCCGGGATTGACCTGCTGGGCCACTGCTTCTTCGGAATGCGCCGCTTTCATCATTGCTCCGACAGGTATTGCTGATATTCCGGGGTACCGGGATAAAGACGCTTCAACTGCAAGCCGAGGCTGGCCGCGGTGTCGCGGTCCTCGAAGATCTTCGCCAGGCGCGCACCGAGCAGCAGGCTGCGGGCATTCTGCTCGGCCAATGCGCTGTAGCTGTCGTAGTAACGGCGGGCCGGCACGTACTGGCGGTCATCGAAATACATCTGGGCCATCTCCAGCAACGCCCGCGGCTGACGGCTGTTGAGGCGCAGCGAACGTTCGAAATAGGTCTTGGCCTGTTCGCGCTGGCCAAGCATCTGGGCGGTCATCCCGAGGTTCTCGAATACCCGCGAGCGCTCCGGGTAGAGGGTGTCCCGGGCCGCCTGCTGGTAGCGCTCGAATGCCTCCTGATAGCGCTTCTGCTCGTACAGGAAACTGCCGTAGTTGTTCAGCAGGCGGGCATCGTCGCCGCGCTGCGCCAGCGCCTTGCGGTAGTGGTCGTCGGCCAGCTTGGGCTCCATCTCGATCTGGAACACCAGCGCCAGGGCCGCATGGGCATCGGCATCGGAAGGGTCGAGCTCCAGGGCCTTCTTCAACGGCACCTTGGCCCGCTCGCTGGCACCATTCTGCAGATAGCCAAGCCCCAGTTGCACATAGGCCTCGCGGGCCTCGTCGCGCCCCTTGTCGGTTCTCATCGGATCGGTGCCGCCGGTCGAAACGCATCCGGCCAACAAGCTGGCGATGAACAAGAACAGCGCTGGGCGCAAGGTCATGGGTTTCCTCTCTTCAGGTTCGATTGGCGGCGGAACGCGGCGTTTCGGTCTCGCTGCTCAATTCACGCACGGCGATATAGCGGGCGCTGCGGCGGGTGCGATCCATGACCTGGCCGACCAGCTGGCCACAGGCGGCATCGATGTCCTCGCCACGGGTCGTGCGCACGGTGACGTTGTGCCCGGCCTTGTGCAGCAGGTCCTGGAAGCGGCGGATGGCATTGTTGCTCGGCCGCTCGTAGCCGGAGTGAGGGAAGGGATTAAACGGGATCAGGTTGATCTTGCAAGGCACTTCCTTGAGAAGTGCGATCATTTCCTCAGCATGCTCCGGTTTATCGTTGACATCCTTGAGCAGGGTGTACTCGATGGTCAGCACGCGCTTCTCGCCGAGGCGCGAGACATAGCGTTTGCAGGCCGCCAGCAGCATGTCCAGGGGGTACTTCTTGTTAATCGGCACCAGCTGGTTGCGCAGCTCGTCGTTGGGCGCATGCAGCGACAGCGCCAGCGACACGTCGATGACCTCGCCCAGCTTGTCGATCATCGGCACCACGCCCGAGGTGGACAGGGTCACCTTGCGCTTGGAGATGCCATAACCGAGGTCGTCCATCATGATCTTCATGGCGGCGACCACGTTGTCGAAATTCAGCAGCGGCTCGCCCATGCCCATCATCACCACGTTGGTGATGGCGCGATCGATCTTCGCCGGCACGGTGCCGAATGACTTGTTGGCGATCCACACCTGGCCGATCACCTCGGCGGCGGAGAGATCGCTGTTGAAACCTTGCTTGCCGGTGGAGCAGAAGCTGCAGTCCAGGGCACAACCGGCCTGGGACGAGACGCACAGGGTGCCACGCCCGCCTTGGGGGATGTACACGGTCTCGACGCAACTGCCGGACGCCACCCGCACCACCCACTTGCGGGTGCCGTCGGTGGAAATATCTTCGCTGACCACTTCCGGGCCGCGAATCTCGGCACAGGCCTTGAGCTTCTCGCGCAAGGCCTTGCCGACATTGCTCATGGCGTCGAAGTCATCGACGCCAAAGTGGTGAATCCATTTCATCACCTGGCCGGCACGGAAGCGCTTTTCCCCGATGCTCTCGAAGAACCGTTCCATTTCTGGCTGGGTCAGACCCAGCAGGTTGATCTTGCCGGTAGCTTCAGTCATGGCTTCACCCTCGCGTGGTTCGCCTTAGCGAATGCGCGCGCACACCTCGGTGGAGGCGAAGAAGTAGGCAATTTCGCGAGCAGCGGACGCCTCGGAGTCGGAGCCGTGCACGGCGTTCTCGTCGATGGACACGGCGAAGTCGGCGCGGATGGTGCCGGCAGCGGCTTCCTTCGGGTTGGTGGCGCCCATCAGCTCGCGGTTCTTGGCGATGGCGTCTTCACCTTCCAGGACCTGGACGATGACCGGACCGGAGGTCATGAAGGCGACCAGGTCCTTGAAGAAACCGCGCTCGCTGTGCTCGGCGTAGAAACCGGCGGCTTCGCGCTCGGACAGCTGGACCATCTTCGAGGCGACGACGCGCAGGCCGGCTTTCTCGAAGCGAGTGGTGATCTCGCCGATGACGTTCTTGGCGACGGCGTCGGGCTTGATGATGGAGAAGGTACGTTGAACAGCCATGAAAAACTCCAGAAACAGGGATTAAAGCGAAAAATTAAACCCGCGAATTATACGCGGGTTCCGGTTAAATGCGTAGGGTGGCGCCATGCCGGCGCCCGGCTCAGTCGAGCTCTTCGATCCAGGCCGCCTGAATCGCCTCGAGCACCTTCTCGCCACCGCGCTGGGGGTCGTCGGCGAACTCCGGCAAGTCCAGCACCCAGCGATGGAGATCGACGAAGTTGACGTAGCGCGGATCGACTTCCGGCTTGCTCTCGGCGAGCTGGATGGCGATTTCCAGCACATCGGTCCATTTCAGACTCATGAACTGCTCCTTCACTCGGGGGAATCAGTGGCCTTCGGAGACCTGGTTGATGGTGTACTTGGGAATCTCCACCACCAGGTCCTGATCCGCCACCACCGCCTGACAGGACAGGCGCGAGTTTGGCTCCAGCCCCCAGGCCTTGTCGAGCATGTCGTCTTCCAGCTCGTCGGAAGGCTCCAAAGAGCCGAAGCCCTCGCGGATCACCACGTGACAGGTGGTGCAGGCGCAGGACTTCTCGCAGGCATGCTCGATGTCGATGCCGTGAGCCAGCGCCGCATTGAGCACGGTTTCGCCCGCCTCCACCTCGATAACCGCGCCCTCGGGACAGTGCTCGGCGTGGGGCAGAAAAATCACCTGCGGCATGCTTATTCCTCGATTTCGTTAAGACTACGGCCGGCCAGGGCGGCCTTGACCGTGGCATCCAGACGCCGCGCCGCGAAGGCATCGGTCAGCTGGGTCAGACGCTTGGTCTGCTGCTCGATGGCCAGGCCATCGGACCCGGCCATCAGTTCGCGCAACTCATCCATCTGCGACTCGATCGCCAGGCGCTCCTCGCCGCTGAGCAGGCGCTCGCCATCGGCCTGCAGGGCGGCCTCGACGGCCTCGAGCAGACGCTGGGCGTCGACCTGCTGCTCGCGCAGCACGCGGGCCGCCTTGTCGTCGCCGGCATGCTGGAAGGAATCCTGCAGCATACGGGCGATCTCGCCATCGGTCAGGCCGTAGGACGGCTTGACCTGAATGCTCGCCTCCACCCCCGAGGCCAGCTCGCGGGCCGCCACGTTGAGCAGGCCATCGGCATCGACCTGGAAGGTCACGCGAATCTTCGCCGCACCGGCCACCATAGGCGGAATGCCGCGCAACTCGAAACGCGCCAGGGAGCGGCAGTCGCTGATCAGCTCGCGCTCGCCCTGCAGCACGTGAATCATCATGGCCGTCTGGCCATCCTTGTAGGTGGTGAAGTCCTGGGCCCGCGCCACCGGGATGGTGGTATTGCGCGGAATCAGCTTCTCCATCAGCCCGCCCATGGTTTCCAGGCCGAGGGACAGCGGGATCACATCCAGCAACAGCAGCTCTTCGCCCTCGCCGCGCTGGTTGCCGGCCAGGGTATCGGCCTGGATGGCCGCACCGATGGCGACCACCTGATCCGGATCGATATCGGTCAAGGGTTCGCGACCGAACAGCTCGCTGACCGCCTGGCGCACCCGCGGCACCCGGGTCGAGCCGCCGACCATGACCACCGCCTCGACCTGCTCCAGCTCGATCTCGGCATCGCGCACGGCGCGGCGGCAGGCCTTGAGGCTGCGCGCCACCATCGACTCGATCAGCGCGTCGAAACACTCGCGGGTCAGCACGCCATGCCATTCGCCATGGCTCACCTCCACCGAGGCATTGGCGCTGAGCGCCTCCTTCGCCGCGCAGGCCTCGCTCAGCAGGCTGCGCTGGGCGCCGGGGTCCAGGTCGGCGGACAGACCGGCCTGCTCGACCATCCAGCCGGCGATGGCATGGTCGAAGTCGTCACCGCCCAGGGCGCTGTCGCCGCCGGTGGCCAACACCTCGAACACGCCACGGGTCAGGCGCAGGATGGAGATATCGAAGGTGCCGCCGCCCAGGTCGTAGATCGCCACCACGCCTTCGGCCTGCTGATCCAGGCCATAGGCCACGGCCGCCGCGGTGGGCTCGTTGAGCAGGCGCAGCACATTCAGCCCGGCCAGGCGCGCGGCATCCTTGGTGGCCTGACGCTGCGCCTCGTCGAAGTAGGCCGGCACGGTGATCACCGCACCGACCAGCTCGCCGCCCAGGGTGCTCTCGGCGCGCTCGCGCAGCACCTTGAGGATATCGGCGGAAACCTCCACCGGGCTCTTCGGCCCCTGCACCGTGTCGATGAAGGGCATATGCGACTGACCGCCGACGAAGCGGTAGGGCAGCTGCTCGCCCAGCTGCTTGACGTCTTCCAGGCCGCGGCCCATCAGGCGCTTGACCGACTGCACGGTATTCAGCGGGTCGCCGGGGGCGGCGGCCTTGGCAGCCTCACCCACCTCGATCCGGTCGGAGTGATAGCGCACCACCGAGGGCAGGATCACCCGCCCCTCGGCATCTGGTAGCGGCTCGGACAGGCCGCTGCGCAGGGCGGCGACCAGCGAATTGGTGGTACCCAGATCTATCCCCACAGCCAAGCGACGCTGGTGTGGCTGGGGGCTCTGTCCGGGCTCAGCGATCTGCAGTAAGGCCATGATTAATAAGTGCTTATCTGGATTTCAGGTACGCAGGCTGACTGCGAGCGTTAATCGTCGAGGCGCTCTTCCAGCTGGCGCACCTCGTGGGCGAGCTTGTCGAGGAATTGCATCCGTCGCATCAAGCGCTCGGCCTCCTCGCGCCGCGCCGGGTCGTCCCAGCAGCTGGCGAAGCTCTCGTTCAGCTCATCCTGAGCCACTTTCAGGCGACGCTTGAAGGTGTCCACGCCGGCCAGGTCGGCGCTGTCCTGCAGCTCCTCCAGCTCTTCGCGCCAGTGCATTTGCTGCATCAGGAAACCCGGATCCTGCACCGTGACCTCCAGCGGCAACTCGGGGCCACTCAGGGCCAGCAGGTAACGCGCACGCTGCGGCGCATGCCGCAGGGTCTGGTAGGCCTCGTTGAGGCTGGCCGAGCGCTCCAGGGCCATGCGCTGCTCACGCTCGGAGGCGTCGGCGAAGCGATCCGGATGAACGCTACGGGCCAACTCGCGATAACGCGCGGCCAAGTCGTCTATATCCAGGCGGAAGCTCGGCTGCAGGTCGAACAGGGCGAAATGACAAGGACTTCCCACAAGCGCCTCAGATGTTGAAGCTCTCGCCGCAGCCGCATTCGCCGCGCACGTTGGGATTGTTGAACTTGAAGCCTTCGTTCAACCCTTCCTTGACGAAGTCCAGCTCGGTGCCGTCGAGGTACACCAGGCTCTTCGGATCGATGATCACCTTGACCCCGTGACTCTCGAATACCTGGTCCTCGCTGGCTGGCTCATCGACGAACTCCAGCACATAAGCCAGGCCGGAACAGCCGGTGGTGCGCACGCCCAGGCGAATGCCTTCGCCCTTGCCGCGCCCCTCGAGGGAGCGGCGCACGTGCTGCGCGGCAGCTTCGGTCATGCTGATAGCCATCGATAGTCCTCCTTAGAGCAAGCCTTTCTTCTGCTTGTAGTCGCGCACAGCTGCCTTGATGGCGTCCTCGGCGAGCACCGAGCAGTGGATCTTCACCGGCGGCAGCGCCAGTTCCTCGGCCAGCTGGGTGTTCTTGATGGTCTCGGCCTCGTCCAGGGTCTTGCCCTTCATCCACTCGGTGGCGAGGGAGCTGGAGGCGATGGCCGAACCGCAGCCGTAGGTCTTGAACTTGGCGTCTTCGATCACGCCCTGCTCGTTGACCTTGATCTGCAGGCGCATCACGTCGCCGCAGGCCGGCGCGCCGACCATGCCGGTGCCGACGCTGGGGTCTTCGGCGTCCATCTTGCCGACGTTGCGCGGGTTTTCGTAATGGTCGATGACCTTTTCACTGTATGCCATGCTGCTATTCCTCTCTCATCAGGTGCCGCTCTTCGGCAGCTCGCTTGTTAGTGTGCTGCCCACTCGATCTTCGACAGATCGACACCGTCCTTGTACATGTCCCACAGCGGCGACAACTCGCGCAGCTTGGTGACCGCCTCGCGAACCTTCTGCGCGGCGTAGTCGACTTCTTCTTCGGTGGTGAAGCGACCGAAGGTGAAACGGATGGAGCTGTGCGCCAGCTCGTCGTTGCGCCCCAGGGCGCGCAGCACGTAGGAGGGCTCCAGGGAGGCCGAGGTGCAGGCCGAACCGGAGGAGACCGCCAGGTCCTTGAGCGCCATGATCAGCGACTCGCCCTCGACGTAGTTGAAGCTCAGATTGAGGTTGTGCGGCACGCGGGCCGTCAGGCTGCCGTTGACGTACAGCTCTTCCAGGCCGTCGACCTGGGCGAAGAAGCGGTCGCGCAGGGCCAGCACGCGCTGGTTCTCCTGGGCCATCTCCTCCTTGGCGATACGGAAGGCCTCGCCCATGCCGACGCACTGGTGGGTGGCCAGGGTCCCGGAACGCATGCCGCGCTCGTGGCCGCCGCCATGGGTCTGGGCCTCCAGGCGCACGCGCGGCTTGCGTCGCACGTACAGGGCACCGACCCCCTTGGGGCCATAGGTCTTGTGCGCCGAGAAGGACATCAGGTCGACCTTGAGCTTCTCCAGGTCGATTGCCACCTTGCCGGTGGACTGGGCGGCATCGACATGGAACAGCACGCCGCGGGAGCGGGTCAACTCGCCGATGGCGGCGATGTCGTTGATCGTGCCGATCTCGTTGTTCACATGCATGATCGACACCAGGGTGGTGTCATCGCGCAGCGCCGCCTCGACCATGGCCGGGGTGATCAGGCCGTCTTCGCCCGGCTCGAGGTAGGTGACCTCGAAACCCTCGCGCTCCAGCTGGCGCATGGTGTCGAGGACCGCCTTGTGTTCGATCTTCGAGGTAACCAGGTGCTTGCCCTTGCTGCTGTAGAAGTTGGCCACACCCTTGATCGCCAGATTGTCGGACTCGGTGGCGCCGGAGGTCCAGACGATCTCGCGCGGATCGGCCCCTACCAGCTCGGCGACCTGACGGCGAGCATTTTCCACCGCCTCTTCGGCCTTCCAGCCGAACACGTGGGAACGCGACGCCGGGTTACCGAAGTTGCCATCGACCAGCAGGCACTCACTCATCTTCTGGGCGACACGCGGGTCGACCGGCGTGGTGGCGGAATAATCGAGGTAAATCGGCAATTTCATTGACTCTCTCCTATCAGGTCACGGGCCTCGCAGCCCGGCGCCCTTGCATTCAATCGACGGTGGACGCTTCAATCTTGTCCAGATGCGGCATCAAGCCACTGCTGCAGCGACGCTGGTCCTGACGCTGAGCGACTTCCTGCACCTCGCGGCGCGTCACCAGGTCGGCGAGGCTGATGCCACTGAGGAATTCGTGAATTTGCTGACTGAGGTCGCACCACAGGTGATGGGTCAGACAGGTGTCGCCGCCGTGGCAATCGCCCTGCCCCTGGCAGCGAGTGGCATCGACCGACTCGTTGACCGCGTCGATCACCTCGGCCACCTGGATACCGCGCATGTCACGCGACAACTGATAACCGCCGCCCGGGCCACGCACGCTGGACACCAGGTTGCCGCGTCGCAACTTGGCGAACAGCTGCTCCAGATAGGACAGGGAAATGCCCTGACGCTCGGAAATATCGGCGAGAGACACCGGACCCTGCTGCGCGTGAAGCGCCAGGTCGAGCATCGCCGTGACGGCATAGCGGCCTTTGGTGGTCAGTCGCATGGAGGGTTACCACGGGATCACTATTCGCCGCGAGTATGCAATTCCCGAGTATTTAAGTCAACTATAAGACCTATGGATTCACTCGGAATTAGGCGACACGAAGGGCGCGCAGCATAGCAGAATGCCGCGCACCACGCATCAGGCGGCCGGTTTGCCGTCCTGATCCTTGCAGACGTCGGCGAAATCCTCGTCGCGCAGCGCCGGCAATTCCTTCGCGCAGTAGTCGCTGCCCAAGGCGGTGAGCGCACTGCACATGCCTTCCAGGCGACCGTCGACGGCCTGCAAATGATCGAGCAGCTGACCGATGGCGCGCGCCACCGGGTCGGGCATGTCCTGGCCGACACCATAGGCATCGAAGCCGAGCTTCTCCGCCATGGCCTGGCGCTTGGCCTCCTGCTCGCCATCGACCTTGACGATGATCCGCCCGGGAATCCCCACGGCCGTAGCGCCGGCCGGCACCGCCTTGGTGACCACGGCGTTGGAGCCGATCTTCGCCCCCGCACCGACCGTGAAGGGCCCGAGCACCTTGGCCCCCGCACCGACCACCACGCCATCTTCCAGGGTCGGGTGACGCTTACCCGCGTTCCAGCTGGTACCCCCCAGGGTCACCCCCTGGTAGAGGGTGACATCGTTACCGATCTCGGCCGTCTCGCCGATGACGATGCCCATGCCGTGATCGATGAAGAAGCGCCGACCTATCTTGGCCCCCGGATGAATCTCGACGCCGGTCAACCAGCGACCGAAGTTCGACACCAGCCGCGCCAGCCACTTCCAGCCCGAAGTCCACAAGGCATGCGCCACGCGATGCAGCCACACCGCATGCAAGCCCGGGTAGCAGGTCACCACCTCGAGCGCATTGCGCGCCGCCGGATCGCGGTGAAATACGCTCTGGATATCTTCCCGCATGCGCTCAAACATCAGATTTCCCCTGCCTATGGTGCTCACCACGCGCGGCCTTGACCGTCTCGGTCAGAATGCCACGCAAGATATTCATTTCCAGCTTGCTGATGCCGCTGCGCCCGTACAACCGACGCAGGCGACTCATCAGATGCCGCGGCTTGGCCGGATCGAGAAAACCGATTTCCACCAAGGACAGCTCCAGGTGCGCATAGAAGGACTCCAACTCGTCCGCCGTCACCGGCTGCATGTCGAGCATCGCAGTGGTTTCCAGCTTGGCGACCTTGGTCGGCCGGTCCTGCGCCGCCAGCCAGGCCATGCGCACCTCGTAGGCCAGCACCTGCACCGCCGCCGCCAGATTCAGCGAACTGAACTGCGGATCGGAGGGAATGTGCACATGAAACTGGCAACGCTGCAGCTCTTCGTTGGTCAGGCCGGCGTATTCGCGCCCGAACACCAGGGCCACCTCGCCGCCCTGCGCCGCCTGCTCGCAGCTTGCCACCCCGCACTCACGCGGGTCCAGCAGCGGCCAGGGAATGCGTCGATCCCGCGCACTGGTACCGAGCACCAGGCTGCACCCGACCAATGCCTCTTCGAGGGTGCCGACCACCTGCGCCGCATCGAGGATATCCGTAGCACCGGAGGCCCGCGCCACCGCCTCGCCACTGGGAAAGTCAACCGGGTCGACCAGCACCAGGCGCAACAACCCCATGTTCTTCATGGCGCGCGCAGCCCCGCCGATGTTGCCGGGATGACTGGTATTGACCAAAACCACGCGAATGTTCTGCAGCAACTCGAGGGCTCACATTGCAAATACAAGGGGAGGAAATATTACAGAACCCCCCCCATTAATGCCATGCGCGGCGCAGGCGGCACTTCAACCAACGGGCTTTTCTGCTAGAATGGCCGGCTTTCTTTAACGACCCAGGTGAACATCCATGCAGCCCATGCTGAATATCGCGCTGCGCGCAGCCCGTAGCGCCGGTGAAATGATCTTCCGCTCGATCGAACGCTTGGACGTCATCTCGGTCGACGAGAAGGATGCCAAAGATTACGTGACGGAGATCGATCGCTCCGCCGAACAACTGATCATCCAGGCCCTGCGCAAGGCCTACCCGAACCACGGCTTCCGCGGCGAGGAAGGCGCTGCGATCGAAGGGACAGGCGAAGGCGCCGACTACCAGTGGATCATCGACCCACTGGACGGCACCACCAACTTCATCCGCGGCGTCCCGCACTTCGCCGTCAGCGTGGCCTGCAAGTACCGCGGTCGCCTCGAGCACGCGGTGATCATCGACCCGGTCCGTCAGGAAGAATTCACCGCCAGCCGCGGTCGCGGCGCCGCCCTCAACGGCCGCCGCCTGCGCGTCAGCACACGCAAGAGCCTGGAAGGCGCCCTGCTCGGCACCGGCTTCCCGTTCCGCGACAGCCAGCTCGACAACCTGGAAAACTACCTGGGCATGTTCCGCAGCCTGGTCGGTCAGACCGCCGGCGTACGCCGCGCCGGCGCCGCCAGCTTGGACCTGGCCTACGTCGCCGCCGGGCGCTTCGACGCCTTCTGGGAGTTCGGCCTGTCCGAGTGGGACATGGCCGCCGGCGCCCTGCTGATCCAGGAGGCGGGCGGCCTGGTCAGCGACTTCAGCGGCGGCCACGAATTCCTCGAGAAGGGCCAGATAGTCGCCGGCAACACCAAGTGCTTCAAGGCCGTGCTGACCGCAATCCAGCCGCACCTTTCGACGAGCCTGAAGCGCTAAGCCGCGTCAGCGAACACAAAAAACCGGCCTAGCGCCGGTTTTTTATCGCCCACGAAAAAGCGCCCCGCGGGGCGCTTCCTAGGGTTCGGCGCAGCGCCGCATCACTGCACGGACTGCGTCAGCACCAGCCGACCATCATCGCCGACCGGGATCTGCCGACCCGGATCATGATCCATACGCACCTGACCGACCTTGCCGTCGAGCTGGTACTTCACGTCGTAGCCGACCAGCTCCTCGCTGGTATCGGTCACCGTATTACAACGCCGCTCGGTGGTGGTGTAGGTGTCGCTGGCCTGCATGTTCTCCTGCACCTTGTTGCCGGCATAACCGCCGCCGACTGCACCGGCGACCGTGGCAATCTTCTTGCCGGTACCGCCGCCCACCTGATTGCCGAGCAAGCCCCCGACCACCGCGCCTATGGCAGTACCGGCGATGCGGTGCTGGTCCTGCACCGGCTTCTGCCGGGTCACCGTCACGTCCTGGCACACCTCGCGCGGCGTCTTGATGGTTTCCTTGACCGGCTGCACGGCAAGCACCTCCGCGTACTCTGGCGCACTGACCAGCTTGTAGGTCGCCACCGCGCCACCGGCGGTGACACCCACGGCACCCAATACCGCCCCCACGAGCATCGACTTGTTCATGGCTTTCTCCTGAATCCCAGTCCATCCGGCGCATCCCGCCTCATTCGCAGGGTTGGACCCGAGGGTCTCGCGGCAAGTTCCACGACGACCGCATCCAACCACCGCGAGTGCGACGGAGCTCTCGAACTCAGGGGCGCTCGTCGACCTCTTCGGCCACCACCGGCGGGATCAGGTCCTCGACCGTCAGGTCGAGCCATACCAGCACCACGTTGGCGATATAGACCGACGAGTAGGTACCGGCGAACACCCCGATGAACAGCGCGATGGCGAAGCCGAACAGGTTGTCACCGGCAAACAGCAGCAGCGCGCCGATTGCCAGCAGCGTGGAAATCGAGGTTGCCAGGGTGCGCAGCAGCGTCTGGGTGGTGGAGATGTTGATGTTGTCGATCAGGCTGGTCTTGCGCAGCACGCGGAAGTTCTCGCGCACCCGGTCGAACACCACGATGGTGTCGTTCAACGAGTAACCGATAATCGCCAGCAAGGCCGCCAACACCGTCAGGTCGAAGGTGATCTGGAAGAACGACAGGAAGCCCAGGGTGACGATGACGTCATGCACCAGGGAGACCATGGCCCCCATCGAGAACTTCCACTGAAAGCGAAAGGCCAGATACAGCATGATCCCGCCCAGCGCCAGGAGCATGCCGAGCCCGCCCTGATCGCGCAGCTCCTCGCCCACCTGCGGCCCGACGAACTCGACCTTTTTCACCTCGACTGCATCGCCGGACTGACCCAGGGCCGTGGCGACCTTGTTGCCCAGGCCGGGATCGTCGCCCTGCATGCGCACCACCACATCGGTGGTCGCACCGAAGCTCTGCACCACGGCATCGGCGAAACCGGCCTCGGCCAGCCGCTGACGCACCTTGCCGAGGTCGGCCGGCTGCTCGTAACCCAGCTCGATCTGGGTGCCGCCGGTGAAATCCAGCCCCAGGTTCAGACCCTTGATGAACAGGCTGCCCAACGACAGGAGCGTCAGGACCACCGTGAGGGCGAACGCGATATTGCGCACGCCCATGAAGTTGATCGTACGATTCATCTCAGCCCCTTAGATCCACAGCTTCTTGAAGTCACGTCCACCGACACTCAGGTTGACCATGGCGCGGGTCACCAGAATCGCCGTGAACATCGAGGTGAGAATCCCCAGCGACAGGGTCACGGCAAAGCCCTTGACCGGACCGGTACCCATGGCGAAGAGAATGCCGCCGACCAGCAGGGTGGTCAGGTTGGCGTCGACGATGGCCGTGAAGGCACGATCGAAGCCTTCGTGGACGGCGCGCTGAATCGACATGCCATTGGCGATTTCCTCACGGATGCGCGAGAAGATCAGCACGTTGGCATCCACAGCCATACCCATGGTCAGCACGATACCGGCGATGCCCGGCAGGGTCAGGGTGGCGCTGAGCAGCGACATCAGCGCCAGCAGCAGCACCATATTGAAGCCCAGGGCAATGGTCGCCAGCACGCCGAAGTAGCGGTAGATGGCGATAATGAACAGCGAGACGAACAGCATGCCCCAGAGCGAGGCCTCGACGCCCTTGGCGATGTTGTCGGCACCCAGGCTCGGGCCGATGGTGCGTTCCTCGGCGAAGTACATCGGCGCCGCCAGGCCGCCGGCACGCAGCAGCAGGGCCAGCTCGGAGGACTCGCCCTGGCCGTCCAGGCCGGTGATGCGGAACTGGCTGCCGAGCGGCGACTGGATGGTCGCCAGGCTGATGATCTTCTTCTCCTCGACGAACCCCGGGATCGCCACTTCCTGCTCGACGCCGTCGACCGTTTGCCGCGCGTAGCGGGTCACCGGCTTCTGCTCGATGAAGATCACCGCCATGCTGCGTCCCACGTTGTTACGCGTGGCGCGGTTCATCAGGTCGCCGCCATGGCCATCCAGACGGATGTTCACCTGCGGGCGACCGTTCTCGTCGAAGCTGGCCTGAGCGTCGGTGACCTGGTCGCCGGTGATGATCAGCTCGCGCTCGAGCTGCACCGGTGGCCGACCCTCCTCGCGAAACTCGAAGGTTTCGGTGGCCGCCCGCGGCGCATCCAGCTCGGCCTGCAGGCGGAACTCGAGGTTGGCGGTCTTGCCGAGAATGCGCTTGGCCTCGGCGGTGTCCTGCACGCCCGGCAGCTCCACCACGATACGGTTGGCGCCCTGACGCTGGACCAGCGGCTCGGCCACACCGAGCTCGTTGACCCGGTTACGCACCGTGGTCAGGTTCTGCTTGATCGAGTACTCGCGAATCTCGGCGAGCTTGGCCGGGGTCAGGCTCAGGCGCAGCACCTGCATCTCGTTGCGCTCGACGGCGACCAGCTCGAAGTCGTTGAACTCCTTGCGGATCAGGCGCTCGGCCTGCTCCAGGGTCGCTGCATCGGCGAAGCCCAATTGAATCGCTTCATTAGCCTGAGGCAGGCTGCGATAACGCACCCGCTCCTTGCGCAGCAGGCTCTTGACCTCGCCCTCGTAGACCTTGCGCCGGGCATCCAGGGCCTTGTCCATGTCCACCTCCAGCAGGAAGTGCACACCACCGGACAGGTCCAGACCCAGCTTCATCGGACCGGCGCCCAGGTTGCGCAGCCAGTCCGGCGTGGTCTGTGCCAGGTTCAGGGCCACCACAAAGTCGCCACCCAGAACCCTGCGCACCACATCCTTGGCCGGCAGCTGATCTTCCTGGCTGACCAGACGCAGCAGACCGCCGCGCCCCTGCTCGGCCAGGCTCATCGCCTTGACCTCGATGCCAGCCTCGTTCAGCGCGCGACCGGCGCGCTCCAGATCGGCCTGCTCGACGCGCATCGCCGTGCTGTTGCCACTGATCTGGATGGCCGGATCGTCCGGGTAGAGGTTGGGTGCCGAATAGACGAAGCCGATCGCCAGCACAGCCACGATCAGCAGGTACTTCCACAGAGGAAACTTATTGAGCATGACGCCGCCCGTTATGACGCGGGGCGCATTTAGCGCCCCGTCGAATGGTGATGATGTGGAGCTCAGATGGCTTTCAGCGTGCCCTTGGGCAGGGTGGCGGCGATGGCCACCTTCTGGATCTTCAGCTCCACCGTGTCGGACGCCTCGATGACCACGAAGTCGTCGCTGACCTTGGTAACCTTGCCGGCGATGCCGCCGCTGGTCACCACTTCGTCACCCTTCTGCAGGTTGCCGATCAGGTTCTTGTGTTCCTTGGCACGCTTGGCCTGGGGACGCCAGATCATCAGATAGAAGATGACCAGGAAACCGACCAGGAACACCCACTCGAAACCGGTGCCGGCAGGACCGGCGGCCGGGGCAGCCGCATCGGCATAAGCAGCGGGGATCAAAAAGCTCATGTAACACTCCTGTTGGAAAGGTCTTTGAGAACAGCGATAGATCAGGCGAGGGGCGGTGTCGGCAGCCCGCGTCGCGCATAGAAGGCATCGACGAAGGCGGCCAATGTACCCTGTTGAATTGCCTCGCGCAAACCAGCCATGAGGCGCTGATAGTGGCGCAAGTTGTGCACTGTATTGAGCATGCTTCCCAGCATTTCGCCGCACTTATCCAGATGATGCAGATAGGCCCGGGAGAAATGCTGGCAGGTGTAGCAGTCGCACGCGGGGTCCAGCGGCGAGTCGTCGTGCTTGTGCACCGCATTGCGGATCTTCAACACCCCGGTCTCGACGAACAGGTGGCCGTTGCGCGCATTGCGGGTCGGCATCACGCAGTCGAACATGTCCACGCCGCGGCGCACGCCCTCGACCAGGTCCGCAGGCGTCCCGACGCCCATCAGGTAGCGCGGCTTGTCCGCCGGCAACTGCGCCGGCAGGTAGTCCAGCACCCGGATCATCTCCTCCTTGGGCTCGCCGACCGACAGCCCGCCGATGGCCAGGCCGTCGAAGCCGATCTCGCTCAGCTCCTCCAGCGAACGCAGGCGCAGCTCTTCATGCATGCCGCCCTGGACGATGCCGAACAGCGCCGCACTGCTGTCGCCATGGGCCTCCTTGGAACGCCTGGCCCAGCGCAGCGACAGCTCCATGGAGCGTTTGGCCACGTCGAACTCGGCCGGATAGGGCGTGCACTCGTCGAAGATCATCACGATGTCCGAGCCGAGGTCGCGCTGCACCTGCATCGACTCTTCCGGCCCCATGAACACCTTGGAGCCATCGACCGGCGAGGCGAAGTACACCCCCTCCTCCTTGATCTTGCGCATGGCGCCCAGACTGAACACCTGGAAACCACCGGAGTCGGTGAGGATCGGCCCCTGCCACTGCATGAAGTCGTGCAGGTCGCCGTGACGCTTGATCACCTCGGTGCCCGGACGCAGCCACAGGTGGAAGGTATTGCCGAGGATGATCTGCGCGCCTATGGCCTCGATGTCCCGCGGCAACATGCCCTTGACCGTGCCATAGGTGCCCACCGGCATGAACGCCGGGGTCTCGACTACGCCCCGGGGAAAGGTCAAACGCCCCCGGCGCGCCTTGCCATCGGTCGCCAACAACTCGAAAGACATGCGACAGGTGCGCGTCATACAGTTTCCTCGGGCCCGCGCGGCGCGGGATTGCGGGTGACGAACATGGCGTCACCATAACTAAAGAAGCGATAACCCTCGGCGACCGCGCTCTTATAGGCCGCCATGGTTTCCGGATAGCCGGCGAAGGCCGACACCAGCATCAGCAGGGTCGACTCCGGCAAATGGAAGTTGGTGACCAGGGCGTCGACCACGTGCAACGGCCGCCCCGGATAGATGAAGATGTCGGTGTCGCCGCTGAATGCCTTGAGCACACCATCGCGCGCCGCGCTCTCCAGCGAGCGCACGCTGGTGGTGCCGACCGCGATCACCCGCCCGCCACGGGCGCGACAGGCGGCCACGGCATCGACCACCGCCTGACCGACCTCCAGCCATTCGCTGTGCATGTGGTGATCCTCGATGCGCTCGACCCGCACCGGCTGAAAGGTCCCGGCACCCACATGCAGGGTGACAAAGGCGGTCTCGACGCCCTTCTCGGCGATCGCCGCGAGCATCGCCTGATCGAAGTGCAGGCCGGCGGTCGGCGCCGCCACCGCACCGGCGCGCGCGGCATACACGGTCTGATAGCGCTCGCGATCCGCGCTATCGTCCGGGCGATCGATATAGGGCGGCAACGGCATGTGACCGATGCGCTCGAGCAGCGGCAGCACCTCTTCGGTGAACTGCAACTCGAACAGCGCCTCGTGGCGCGCCAGCATCTGCGCCTCGCCGCCACCGTCGAGCAGGATGGTCGAGCCCGGCTTGGGAGACTTGCTCGCACGCACATGGGCCAGCACCCGGTGGCTGTCCAATACCCGCTCGACCAGCACCTCCAACTTGCCGCCGCTGGCCTTCTGACCGAACAGGCGCGCCGGAATCACCCGGGTATCGTTGAACACCATCAGGTCGCCGGGGCGCAGGTAGCCCAGCAGATCGCCGAACTGGCGGTGGGCGAGCTGCCCGCTCGGCCCATCCAGCACCAGCAGGCGACTGGCCCGGCGCTCGGCCAGGGGGTAGCGGGCAATCAGGGAATCGGGTAGCTCGAAGTGGAAGTCGGCAACGCGCATGGCGGGAGGGAGTCGTATTTCAGGGCGGCAAAGCTTACCGGAAATCCCCCAAGCTGGCCACGCAAGTGGATTGACCGGGCGCAACCGCCTCCCTATACTGCGCCGCCATTGTGCCCCGGTGGCGGAACCGGTAGACGCGGCGGATTCAAAATCCGTTTTCGAAAGAAGTGGGAGTTCGAGTCTCCCCCGGGGCACCATAGATCCTTCAGTCGCTTTATCCAGCACAAAGCGACGCCTGGCAGTCATAGCGAACTGCGCCCTCAGCACCTACAAAATGCTTCTTGCACAGCTATCCTCGATAGTCAGCAAACAACCTCGATCCGCTGCGATTCTCGCGCTGCGCCGGGGTTGGCATTTGTCCAAAAGTTAGCGTAGAGTGATTGAACTGTGTTTGCATGGGTCGCCGTGAATCGTGACCTGATGCAGTAGATCCTCCAGATCCGCTACATCCCGCTCGACTTCTATTACTCTTTGCAACCAGTCTCAGTCCTCTATCATTTAGGGGCTGTCATCAACTCTAGTTTCAAGGAAATAAGACATGTCGAATCGTCAGAACGGTACCGTCAAGTGGTTTAACGACGAGAAAGGTTTTGGTTTTATCACTCCCGAGAGCGGTCCGGATCTGTTCGTGCACTTCCGCGCGATCGAAGGCAACGGCTTCAAGAGCCTGAAAGAAGGCCAGAAGGTCAGCTTCGTCGCCGTGCAAGGTCAAAAAGGCATGCAGGCCGACCAGGTTCAGATCCTGGGCTAATCGCCGCCGCTTTGAAGAACCCCTGATGCTGCATCAGGGGTTTTTTTATGCCTGAACGTAAATAAAACCGTACCTTTAAGACACTACCGCACCATTGCCCGACGAGCCCTCCATGCCCAAACACCTGCTGCGCCCGCAGGGTGACTTCCCCGCCGCCGGCCTGACCCGCCGCCTCGCGGCCCTGTTCTACGACTTCCTGCTGTGCATCGCCCTGCTGATAGTCGTGACCTTCGCCTACAAGCTCGTGCTCATGGGCTTCTACGGCGAGGCGCAACTCAAACGCCTGTCCGACGCCGGCGCTCTGGACGGCGACCCCCTGCTGTCGAGCCTGCTGCTGCTCAGCCTGTTCGGCTTCTTCGCCAAATTCTGGACCCACAATGGCCAGACCCTGGGCATGCAAGTCTGGGGCATTCGCATCCAGAACCCGGACGGCAGCGCCATCGGCCTGTGGCAGGCGCTGCTGCGTTTTCTGGTCGCCATCGTTTCATGGCTGTGCTTCGGCCTGGGCTTTCTATGGGTGCTCTGGGACAGGGAAAAACGCAGCTGGCACGACATCTATTCCGCCAGCCGCACCGTGCAACTGCCCAAGAATATCCACAAGAAATAACCCCCAGAAAAAAGCCGGCGATCTGCCGGCTTTTTTCTGCATCGATTGATTAGCCGGCCCGTCGTAGCAGGCCCATGCCCGCCACCAGGCAGATGCCCACGGGGATCAACACCGCCAGCAGCGGCGAGAAGCCGAACACCAGGCTCGACGGCCCCAGCAAATCCTGAGCGATGCTGAAGACGAAGCCGACCAGGACCCCGGTGAACACCCGCTGCCCCAGGGTCACCGAACGCAGCGGACCGAAGATGAAGGAAATCGCCATCAGCACCAGCGCCGCGGTCACCAGCGGCTGCAGCACCTTGGTCCAGAACGCCAGCCAGTACTGACCATTGTTCAGCCCCTGCTCGGCCAGGTACTGGATGTAGCGCCACAGCCCGGTCACCGACAGGGCTTCCGGCTCCAGCACCACGGTACCGAGCAACTGGGGATTGAGCTCGACGTCCCAGCGCTCGCTGAGCGACTTGACCAGCTCGGTGCTGCGCTCGCGGAAATGCGTAGTGGCGACGTTCTCCAGCCGCCAGTGATCGCCCTGGTACTGCGCGCGCCGGGCGAAGCTGGAGGACAACAGGCGGCGCCGCTCATCGAAACGGTAGCGCGTCACGCCGTACAGCACGCCATTGGGTTGCACCGCGTTGATATGCACGAACTCCTGGCCCTGGCGGTGCCACAGGCCGCGCTTGGCGCTCTGCGCCTCACCACCGCCCTGAGCCATGGCGCGATTGGCCTGGGCCTGGTTCTCGCTCCAGGGCGCCAGGTACTCACCGATCAGGATGCCGACCAGCATCAGCACCAGCATCGGCTTCATCACCGCCCAGACGATGCGCCCGATCGACACGCCGGCGGCGCGCATCACGGTCAGTTCACTGCTGCTGGCCAGACTGCCCAGGCCGATCAGGCAACCGATCAACGCCGCCATCGGCAGCATCTCGTAGACCCGCCGCGGCACGGTCAGGAAGACATACCAGGCGGCATCGCCCAGGCTGTAGTTGCCCTCGACATCGCCCAGCTCATCGATGAAGGCGAACAGCAGCGCCAGCCCGACTATGATCCCCAGCACCGCCAGGATCGCGAAGAACACCTGGATGCCGATGTACCTGTCCAGCTTAGCCACTGGCCACCTCCCGCACAGCACGGCGACTCGCCCACTTCAAGCGCAACGGCTCCCAATAGAGCAACAGCAGACCTATCAACACGAATACCCCATGCACCCACCACAGCCCCAGCGACTGCGGAATCTTTCCTTTATCCAGGGCGCCACGGGCAGCGATCAGCAGCGCCAGGTAGGCCATATACAGGAACACCGCCGGCAACAGCTTGAGGAATCGTCCCTGCCGCGGATTGACCCGGGACAGCGGCACCGCCAGCAGGGTGACCACGAACACCAGCAAGGGGATGGACAGACGCCACTGCAACTCGGACTGCAGGCGCACATTGTCGCTGCCGAACAGCTCCCGGGTCGGCACGGCCTCGCGCTCGCTGACCTCGCCGCTGACCGAGGGCTTGGGCAGGAGCACGCCATAGGTGTCGTACTGGATCGCTCGGTAGTCGGCCTGACCGGGATTGCCGTCGTAGCGATAGCCGTTCTCCAGAATCAGGTAGCGGCTGCCGTCGGCCTGCAGCTCCTGGCGCCCGCTTTCGGCCACCAGCACGGTGATGCCGCGCTCCTTGCCGCCATCGCGGGAGAAGCGCTTCTCGGAGATGAAGATACCGCCCAGCTGACCGCGATCCTCGGACAGCTCCTGGGTGTAGGTCACCCGCGAACCGTCCTTCATGGCCTGAAAGCGCCCCGGCACCAGGGTATCGAACTCGGTCAGGGCCTCCTGCTCGTTGAGGATGCGCATCTGCCCGGCAACGCCCTGGGGCGCCAGGCCCAGGCTCAACCAGGCCACCAACAATGCCACCAGCAGCGCCGGCGCCAGGCTGTAGACCAGCAGGCGCTGCTGACTCATGCCGGTGGCCGACAGCACGGTCATCTCGCTGTCCAGGTAGAGCCGCCCGTAGGCCAGCAGGATGCCGAGGAACAGCCCCAGCGGCAGGATCAGCTGGAGGAAGCCCGGCAGGCGAAAGCCCATGATCAGGAACAGCACTCCCGGGTCCAGCAGGCCTTGCGCCGCCTGCGCCAGGTACTTGATGAAACGGCCACTCATGATGATCACCAGCAGCACGGCACTTACCGCACTCAGGGTGACCAAGACCTCACGGGATAGATAACGGAAGACGATCAAACCAGACACTCCAGGGTTGTCAGGCTCAGGCGGCTACGCTCAAACTAGCCGCACTGCATGCCGGCTCGCCCACGGACGAACCACCGAAAAAATAGCCGGCATTATCCTGCAATACCGACTTCTTGTCTTGGGGACACTTACGCCATGGAATTTCTCGCCAAAAGCGCTCGCCCGGAAACCCTGAAAACCGCCACCCTGGTTATCGCCGTCGGCGAGGGACGCAAGCTCGGTGAAACGGCGACCGCTGTCGACAACGCCTGCTCCGGTGCGATCAGCGCCCTGCTCAAGCGCGGCGACCTGGCCGGCAAACTCGGCCAGACCCTGCTGGCACACAACCTGGCCGGCCTCAAGGCCGAGCGCGTGCTGCTGGTCGGCAGCGGCAAGGACGCCGAGCTGTCCGACCGCCAACTGCGCAAATTGATCGGCGCCGCCCACGCCGTGCTCAAGGGCCTCGGCGGTGGCGACGCGGTGCTGGCGCTGCAGGACCTGGCCGTCAAGGGCCGCGACGCCTATGGCAAGACCCGTTTAATCGTAGAGACCCTGGCCGACGGCGACTACCAGTTCGACCGTTTCAAGAGCCAGAAGGCCGAACCCCGTGCCCTGAAGAAGCTGACCCTGAGCTGCGACAAGGCCGACCTGGCGGATGTCGAGCGTGCCGCCCGGCATGCCCAGGCCATCGCCGCCGGCATGGCCTTCACCAAGGACCTGGGCAACCTGCCGCCGAACCTGTGCCACCCCAGCTACCTGGCCGAGGAGGCCAGGGGTCTGGCCAAGGCGCACAAGAACCTCAAGGTCGAGGTTCTCGACGAGAAGAAGCTCAAGGAGTTGGGCGCCGGCGCCTTCCTCGCCGTGGCCCAGGGCAGCGAGCAGCCGCCGCGGATGATCGTGCTCAACTACCAGGGCGGCAAGAAGACCGACAAACCCTTCGTCCTGGTCGGCAAGGGCATTACCTTCGACACCGGCGGCATCAGCATCAAGCCAGCGGCCGGCATGGACGAGATGAAGTACGACATGTGCGGCGCCGCCAGCGTGTTCGGCACCCTGAAAGCCGTGCTCGAACTGCAGCTGCCGATCAACCTGGTGTGCCTGCTGGCCTGCGCCGAGAATATGCCCAGCGGTCGCGCCACCCGCCCCGGCGACATCGTCACCAGCATGAGCGGGCAGACCGTGGAGATCCTCAACACCGACGCCGAAGGCCGCCTGGTGCTGTGCGATACCCTGACCTACGCCGAACGCTTCAAGCCCCAGGCGGTGATCGACATCGCCACCCTCACCGGCGCCTGCATCGTCGCCCTGGGCGGCAACACCTCGGGCCTGATGGGCAACGACGACGAGCTGATCCAGCAACTGCTGGCCGCCGGCCAGAGCGCCGACGACCGCGCCTGGCAGCTGCCGCTGTTCGACGAGTACCAGGAGCAGCTGGACAGCCCCTTCGCCGACATCGCCAACATCGGCGGCCCCAAGGCCGGCACCATCACCGCCGGCTGCTTCCTCTCGCGCTTCGCCAAGAAGTACCACTGGGCCCACCTGGACATCGCCGGCACCGCCTGGATCAGCGGCGGCAAGGAAAAAGGCGCCACCGGTCGCCCGGTGCCGCTGCTGACCCAGTACCTGCTCGATCGTAGCCAGGCGTAACCTGTGCCGGGGTGAGCCCCTTCACCCCGGCCACTCCAGCACCTCGTCGAAGTCGCCATGCCCCGAATAGAGTTCTACGTACTCTCCTCCGTCACCCCGGGCGAGCGCCTGCGCGCCGCCTGCCAGCTGGCGATGAAGGCCTGGCGCGCCGGCCTGCCGGTGTTCCTGCGCGCCACCGACTCGGCGCAGTGCGCCGAGCTGGATGAGCTGCTGTGGCGCTTCAAGGCGGAGACCTTCGTACCCCACGACCTGCATCAGGACGACCCGCGCGCCCCGGTGGTGATCGGCCTGGACGAGGAGCCGGCCACCGAGCAGGGCGTGCTGATCAACCTCAACCCGAGCCTGTCGCCCTTTATCGAGCGTTTCAGCCGGATCATCGAGATCGTCAACCAGGAGCCGGACCTGTTGACCGCCTGCCGGGAGAATTTCCGCAGCTACCGCCAGCGCGGCTATGATCCGCAACGAGTCGAGCTCTAAGCGCCGCACGCCATGGACAAACCCAAACCACCGCAGAAACCCACGCAACTGCTGAACGACCTGGAGTCGATCCGCGAACTGCTGGGCGACCAGGACCTCGAGCCGCCGTTGCTGGTCGACGCCCTCGACCCCGACGCCATTCCCGTGCTCTCCGACATCGTCAGCGCCCCGCCCACTCCCGTGCCGGCGCCCGCCCCCAGCTACCGTCCCGCGGTTGCCGAGCCGGCCCCCACAGCCGGACTGCGCAACACCCTGGAGCAGGCGGTGCAGCGTGACAGCGGCGCCGAGCTGAAGAAGCTCGACAACGAACTGCGTGCCGCCGCCCAGCTGATCCTGCAGGATGTCATCGACGACTTCGTGCCGCAGATCGAGGCCGAACTGAAACGCCGCCTGGAGGCGCGCCTGACCCGCCTGCTGCCGCCGCGGCGCAACTAGGGCGCAGCCAGCCACCCCACCAGTCAGCTTCCCGGCGCCCGACCTTACGCCTGGCGCGGCTTCCCCGTTATACTTGTCGGCTTTTCCGATCAGCCGTCATAAGGGTCCCGCCGCGCATGGACAAGACCTACCAGCCGCACGCCATTGAAACCGCCCTGTACCAGAACTGGGAGGCGAACAACTACTTCGCCCCCCAGGGCTCGGGCGAGCCCTACACCATCATGATCCCGCCGCCGAACGTCACCGGCAGCCTGCACATGGGCCATGGTTTCAACAATTCGATCATGGACGCGCTGATCCGTTTCCGTCGCATGCAGGGCCGCAACACCCTGTGGCAACCGGGCACCGACCACGCCGGCATCGCCACCCAGATGGTGGTCGAGCGCCAGCTGGCCGCCGACGGCATCAGCCGCCACGACCTGGGCCGGGAGAAGTTCCTGGAGAAGGTCTGGGAGTGGAAGGAACAGTCCGGCGGCACCATCACCCGGCAGATCCGCCGCCTGGGCAGCTCGGTGGACTGGTCGCGCGAGCGCTTCACCATGGACGAGGGCCTGTCGGAAGCCGTTAAAGAAGCCTTCGTGCGCCTGCACGAGGACGGCCTGATCTACCGCGGCAAGCGCCTGGTCAACTGGGACACTAAGTTCCACAC
This sequence comes from Pseudomonas benzenivorans, assembly GCF_033547155.1. Taxonomy (GTDB): domain Bacteria; phylum Pseudomonadota; class Gammaproteobacteria; order Pseudomonadales; family Pseudomonadaceae; genus Aquipseudomonas; species Aquipseudomonas benzenivorans_B. Next base: position 962,842 of record NZ_CP137892.1, on the reverse strand, counting down.
CGCCATCTCCGACCTGGAGGTGGAGAACCACGACGAGAAGGGCTCGCTGTGGAATTTGCGCTACCCCCTGGCCGACGGCCACACCACCGCCGACGGCAAGCACTACCTGATCGTCGCCACCACTCGCCCGGAGACCATGCTGGGTGACGCCGCGGTGGCCGTGCACCCCGAGGACGAGCGTTACAAGGCGCTGATCGGCAGCTTCGTCGAGCTACCCCTGGTCGGCCGGCGCATTCCCATCATCGCCGACGACTACTGCGACCCCGAGTTCGGTACCGGCTGCGTGAAGATCACCCCGGCCCACGACTTCAACGACTATGAAGTGGGCAAGCGCCACAACCTGCCGCTGATCAACATCTTCGACAAGAACGCCGCGGTGCTGGCACAGGCCCAGGTGTTCAACCTGGACGGCAGCGTCAACGCCGAGTTCGACACCACCCTGCCGGCGGACTACGCCGGCCTCGACCGTTTCGAGGCGCGCAAGCAAATCGTCGCCGCCTTCGAGGCCGCAGGCCTCTTGGAGAAGATCGACGAGCACGCGCTCAAGGTGCCCAAGGGCGACCGTTCCGGCACCGTGATCGAGCCCTGGCTCACCGACCAGTGGTATGTCTCCACCAAGCCGCTGGCCGAGCCGGCGATCAAGGCCGTGGAAGACGGCAGCATTCAGTTCGTGCCCAAGCAGTACGAGAACATGTACTTCTCCTGGATGCGCGACATCCAGGACTGGTGCATCAGCCGCCAGCTGTGGTGGGGCCACCGCATCCCGGCCTGGTACGACGAGGCGGGCAACGTCTTTGTGGGCCGCGACGAGGCCGAGGTACGGGCCAAGCACAACCTGGGTGAGCAGCCGCTGCGCCAGGACGAGGACGTGCTCGACACCTGGTTCAGCTCCGGCCTGTGGACCTTCTCCACCCTCGGCTGGCCGCAGCAGACCGAGGCGCTGAAGACCTTCCACCCCACGGATGTGCTGGTCACCGGCTTCGACATCATCTTCTTCTGGGTCGCGCGCATGGTCATGCTGACCCTGCACCTGGTGAAGAACGCCGACGGCAGCGCCCAGGTGCCGTTCAAGACCGTCTACGTCCACGGCCTGGTACGCGACAGCCAGGGCCACAAGATGTCCAAGTCCAAGGGCAATGTGCTCGACCCGCTGGACATAGTCGACGGCATCGATCTGGAGGCCCTGGTGACCAAGCGCACCAGCGGCATGATGCAGCCCAAGCTGGCGGAGAAGATCGCCAAGCAGACCCGCGCCGAGTTCCCCGAGGGCATCGCCGCCTACGGCACCGACGCCCTGCGCTTCACCAACCTGGCGCTGGCCTCCACCGGCCGCGACATCAAGTTCGACATGGGCCGGGTCGAGGGCTACCGCAACTTCTGCAACAAGATCTGGAACGCCGCCAACTTCGTCATCGAAAACACCGATGGCCAGGACACCGGCGTAGGCGGCGAGCCCGTGGAGCTGTCCGCGGTGGACCGCTGGATCATCTCCGCCCTGCAGCGCACCGAGGCCGAGGTCACCCGCCACCTCGACGCCTTCCGCTTCGACATGGCCGCCCAGACCCTGTACGAGTTCATCTGGGACGAGTACTGCGCCTGGTACCTGGAGCTGGTCAAGCCGGTGCTGTGGGACGAGCACGCCCCCATCGAGCGCCAGCGCGGCACCCGCCGCACCCTGGTGCGCGTGCTGGAAGTGGCGCTGCGCCTGGCCCACCCCTTCATGCCCTTCATCACCGAGGAGATCTGGCAACGGATCAAGGGCGCCGCCGGCGCCAGCGGCGACACCCTGATGCTGCAACCCTGGCCGGTGGCCAACGAGAGCCGCATCGATGCGGCTGCCGAGGGCGACATCGAATGGGTCAAGGCGCTGATGCTGGGCCTGCGCCAGATCCGCGGCGAGATGAAGATCTCCATGGCCAAGCGCATCGATATCATCCTCAAGAACGCCAGCGAGCTGGACCAGCGCCGCCTGGCCGACAACCTGCCGCTGCTCAACAAGCTGGCCAAGCTGGAGTCGGTGCGGGTACTGGCGGCCGGCGAGGAAGCGCCGATGTCCGCCACCGCCCTGGTCGGCGAGATGGAAGTGCTGGTGCCCATGGCCGGGCTGATCGACAAGGCCGCCGAACTGGCGCGCCTGGACAAGGAGATCGCCCGCCTGGACGGCGAGGTCAAGCGGGTCGGCGGCAAGCTGGCCAACCAGGGTTTCGTCGCCAAGGCCCCGGCCGAGGTGCTGGACAAGGAGCGCGCCAAGCTGGCCGAGGCCGAGCAGGCCCTGGCCAAGCTGGCCGAACAGCGCGCACGCATCGCCAGCCTCTAACCCTTCCGCAAGACCCCACGGGGCCCGCTGCCAGCACCGGCGCGGGCCCCGTGCTTTTTACCGGTACCCGTCATGACCACCCCACGCTCCCCCTCCCTGCTCGATGCCCTGCTGCCGATTGGCGTGCTGGTGGTATTGCTGAGCCTGTCCGTCTACCTCTATGGCGACGCCTCCTCCAGCGGGCCGAACCAGATCGCCCTGATCTGCGCCGCCTTCGTCGCCGGCCTGGTCGGCCTGAAGAACGGTCTGCGCTGGGCACAGATCGAGGACGGCATCCTCGCCGGCATCCAGATGGCGATGAAGGCCAACCTGATCCTCCTGGCGGTCGGCGCCCTGATCGGCACCTGGATTCTCGCCGGCACCGTGCCGACCATGATCTGGCTCGGCCTCAAGCTGATCTCGGCCGAGTATTTCTACGCCACCAGTTGCCTGATCTGCGCCCTCACCGCCCTGTCGATCGGCAGCTCCTGGACGGTGGCCGGGACCCTCGGCATCGGCCTGATGGGGGTCGCCGCCGGCCTCGGCCTGGACCCGGCGATCACCGCCGGGGCGATCATCTCCGGCGCCTATTTCGGCGACAAGCTGTCGCCCCTGTCGGACACCACCAACCTGGCACCGGCCGCAGCCGGCGCGGAGCTGTTCGCCCATATCCGCCTGATGGCGCGCACCTCGGTGCCGGCCCTGTTGCTGGCCCTGGCGCTGTTCTTCGGCCTCGGCCAGCAGGCCGGCGGCGAGCAGGACACCGCGCGCATCGCCGCGGTGCTGCAGGCGCTGGAAGGCCAGTTCGAACTGGGCTGGCACCTGCTGCTGCCGGTGGCCCTGCTGCTGTTCCTGGCGGTGCGCCAATGGGCGGCCTTCCCCTCGGTGTTTCTCGGCGCCCTGGTCGGCGCGCTGTTCGCGCTGCTGTTCCAGCCGGAGGTGATGAGCCGCCTGGCCGACCCTGCCGCCGGCGCCCTGGCGCCGCTGAAGACGGTGTGGAGTGCACTGTTCGCCGGCTACCAGTCCAGCAGCGGCAACGAGGCCCTGGACGGCCTGCTGTCCAAGGGCGGCATGGCCAGCATGCTCACCACCATCTGGCTGATCATCTGCGCCATGTGCTTCGGCGGCGTGCTGGAGCGCCTCGGCCTGCTGCAGCGCCTGCTGCACAGCACCCTGCACCTGGCCAGGAGCACCAGCAGCCTGATCGCCTGTACCATCACCACCACCATCGGCACCAACGTCATCACCGCCGACCAGTACATCGCCCTGGTCCTGCCCGGGCGCATGTACCGGGCGGAGTACGAGAAGCGCGGCCTGGCCCCGGTGACCCTGTCGCGGGCCCTGGAAGACGGCGGTACCCTGACCTCGGTGCTAATCCCCTGGAACACCTGCGGCGCCTATATGGCGGCGACGCTCGGGGTGGCGACCCTCAGCTACCTGCCCTTCTGCTTCTTCAACCTGATCATGCCGCTGCTGGCCCTGAGCCTGGCCTTCATCGCGCCGCCGCAACCACTCTCCGGCGAGGCGCAGGCTGCCGGCGCCTGATCGCCTGCGCAGCCCCCGGAAAACCCGCACGCCACGGGGGCTGCATGCGGACTCGCAAGTCAGAATTCGTCTAGAAAGAGCGAGCGAAAGCAGCTTTAGCCCGTAATTGCCCTCCCAATTCCCGGCCAAATCAGGCATCTTCTCCGGCGCATCAAGAGCCTCTGGCACTTTTCCGCCCGGAAAAAGCACTCCCAATAAGAAAAGCCCTGAACTGGAATTCTGATCATGTATGCGTTAATGGCGTTGATTTTCGTCCTCGGTTACCTCTGTATCGCCCTCGAACACCCGCTGAAGATCGACAAGGCCGCCTCGGCCATCCTCACCGCGGTGCTCTGCTGGACGCTTCTGGTGCTCGGCGCCGATGCCATCCTGCCGCTGATCGGCCACGGCACCTCGGGGGCGGCGGACAACGGCCAGCACGTGGTCGAGGAACTGCGCCACCATCTCGGCGAAATCTCCGAGATCCTGTTCTTCCTCATGGGCGCCATGACCATAGTCGAGCTGATCGACGCCCACGAGGGCTTCAAGGTCATCACCGACCGCATCCGCACCAACAAGCGCGTGACCCTGCTGTGGATGGTGGCGCTGATCACCTTCTTCCTCTCCGCCGCCCTGGACAACCTGACCACCACCATCGTCATGGTCTCGCTGCTGCGCAAGCTGGTGGCCGAGCAGAAGGAACGCTGGTTCTACGCCGGCATCGTGGTGATCGCCGCCAACGCCGGCGGAGCCTGGTCGCCGATCGGTGACGTCACCACCACCATGCTGTGGATCGGCAACCAGATCACCGCCAGCGGCATCGTGGTCAAGCTGATCGTGCCGAGCCTGGTGTGCCTGCTGGTGCCGCTGCTGATCCTCACCTTCACCATGAAGGGCGAGATCCACCGCCCGCAGCTGACGGTACTGGAGGAAGAACGCCGCGACCCGACCACCCCGTTCGAGCGCAACCTGGTGTTCATCCTCGGCATCGCCGCCCTGGTGTTCGTGCCGATCTTCAAGACCGTCACCCACCTGCCGCCCTACATGGGCATCCTCCTCGGCCTGGGCGTGCTCTGGGTTGTCACCGAGGTGATCCACCGCGGCAAGAACGACGAGGACAAGCACCCGCTCTCGGTGGTCGGCGTGTTGCGCCGCATCGACACCACCAGCGTGCTGTTCTTCCTCGGCATCCTGCTGGCGGTCTCCAGCCTGGCCAGCGCCGGCCACCTGACCCAGGTCGCGCTGCTGCTGCGCGAAGGCTTCGGCGACATCTACGCGATCAACATCGCCATCGGCCTGCTCTCGGCGGTGGTGGACAACGTGCCACTGGTGGCCGGCGCCATGAAGATGTACCCACTGATCAGCCCCGCGGAACTGGCCGTCGCCACCAGCGAAGCCGGATGGCTGAGCAACTTCCAGGTCGATGGCACCTTCTGGGAAATGCTCGCCTACTGCGCCGGCACCGGCGGCAGCTGCCTGATCATCGGCTCGGCCGCCGGCGTGGCGGCCATGGGCATGGAAAAGATCAACTTCGTCTGGTACCTGAAGAAGATCAGCTGGCTGGCCTTCATCGGCTACATGGCCGGCGCAGCCACCTATATCGGCATCGTCAGCCTGGGCTGAGGCCGGTTTGCGCTGCGCCGCAGGGCGCAGCGCCCCCTGACAGCAGGAGCACGACGGGATGGACGTGAGCAAGACCAAGACCAGCTTCTACCGCCGCCTCTATGTGGCCTGGCTGATCGACAGTGGCGCCGCCCGCAGCGTGCCGGCGCTGATGGCCGCCACCGGCATGCCGCGGCGCACCGCCCAGGACACCCTGGCCGCCCTGGCCGACCTGGACATCGACTGCGCCTTCGTCCAGCAGCCGGGCGAGCGCAACAACGCCGGGCACTACGAAATCCGCGACTGGGGCGCCATCGACCCGGCCTGGATCGCCCGCCACCAGTCGCGGATCAAGGCCATACTGGGCTACCCCTGAAGCGGAGGCCTCGATGCGCAGCTCCCGCCGCCTGCTGCTGGTGATCCTGTTCCTGCTGGCGCTGTTCCTGCTGTTCGAACTGCTCGGCATTCGTGCCCAGTTCAGCCTGGAGTGGCTGCAGGACCTGATCCTGATGCACCCGGTCGCCGGCCTGCTGCTGTTCGTCCTGCTGTTCGCCCTGGGCAACCTGATCCAGATTCCCGGCTGGCTGTTCCTCGCCGCCGCGGTGCTGGCCCTGGGCCGCCTGTACGGCGGCCTGGCCACCTACCTGGCCGCCTGCCTCTCCTGCATCTTCACCTTCTTCACCATCCGCTATCTGGGCGGCAACGCCCTGCGCGAACTGGACAGTCGCCTGGCCAGACGCCTGCTGGCCGGCCTCGACCGTCACCCGCTGGCCAGCATCGTCACCCTGCGCATGCTGTTCCAGACCGTGCCGGCACTGAACTACAGCCTCGCCCTGTCCGGCGTGCGCTTTCGCCACTACCTGCTCGGCACCCTGCTCGGCCTGCCGCTGCCCATCGCCCTGTATTGCCTGTTCTTCGATTACCTGGCGATGTGGCTGAATATCGCTAACGGCTAGGCGCATGGCCGTGGCGATGCGCAACGCAGTCGAAGCCGGCATGCCCAGCCAGTCGTAGTTGTGAACGCGTCCCTGCCACGAGTGGAAATCACCGCCCCCATAAACACCTCGCAGCCCATGGCCGCGACGACACAAAAGTTCTTCCCGGCCTGCGGCAATCGCAAGCCACTCTTGGAGTGAATGTTGTCGGCATGGCGGTTGCCGATGGGCCGGAGGACGACGATCGTCTTCAATGATGCGGACGGTGAGCGACAACCTGTAGGCCGTTAGGCCCCTCGAGAGGGGCCGATCATGCCCGGCTTGCCGGCACACCGAGACTGCCCGGAACTCGGGTCGATCACCGCCGGCACATCGCCCTGCTCATGCTTGGGGCGCCAGTAGAGCCTCCAGTCATCGGGCTTGCCGTTTTGCAGTTCATGCTCGGTCGCGCCAAGTCACGTCAGTCAGGCGGCCAGCGCAGAAAAAAGACGGGCCCGAAGGCCCGTTCCGTTCACTTTTTTCAGCAGTTCTTGACCCGTTGCTCACACCTTCTGATAGAGCTGTGCGCCCTGCGCCTTGAATTCCTCGGCCTTGGCCTGCATGCCCTGCTCGACCTCCAGGTCGACCGCGGCGATGCGTTGCTCCTCAGCATAGACCCGCACCTCCTGGGTGATCTTCATCGAGCAGAACTTCGGCCCGCACATGGAGCAGAAGTGCGCCACCTTGGCCGAGTCCTTCGGCAGCGTCTCGTCGTGGAAGGCCCGCGCCGTGTCCGGGTCCAGGCCCAGGTTGAACTGGTCCTCCCAGCGGAACTCGAAGCGCGCCTTGCTCAGGGCATTATCGCGAATCTGCGCCCCCGGGTGGCCTTTGGCAAGGTCGGCGGCGTGGGCGGCGATCTTGTAGGTGATGATGCCGGTCTTGACGTCGTCCTTGTTCGGCAGCCCCAGGTGCTCCTTGGGGGTAACGTAGCAGAGCATGGCGCAGCCGAACCAACCGATCATCGCCGCGCCGATGCCCGAGGTGATGTGGTCGTAGCCCGGGGCGATGTCGGTGGTCAGCGGGCCGAGGGTGTAGAACGGCGCCTCGTCGCAGCATTCCAGCTGCTTGTCCATGTTCTCCTTGATCAGCTGCATCGGCACGTGGCCGGGGCCCTCGATCATCACCTGCACGTCGTGCTTCCAGGCGATCTTGGTCAGCTCGCCGAGGGTCTCCAGTTCGCCGAACTGGGCCTCGTCGTTGGCGTCGGCAATCGAGCCCGGACGCAGGCCATCGCCCAGCGAGAAGCTGACGTCGTAGGCCTTCATGATCTCGCAGATTTCCTCGAAGTGGGTGTAGAGGAAATTCTCCTTGTGGTGCGCCAGGCACCACTTGGCCATGATCGAGCCGCCGCGCGAGACGATGCCGGTGACCCGCTTGGCGGTCATCGGCACATAGCGCAGCAACACGCCGGCGTGAATGGTGAAGTAGTCCACGCCCTGCTCGGCCTGCTCGATCAGGGTGTCGCGGAACAGCTCCCAGGTCAGGTCCTCGGCCACCCCGCCGACCTTCTCCAGGGCCTGGTAGATCGGCACGGTGCCGATCGGCACCGGCGAGTTGCGGATGATCCACTCGCGGGTCTCGTGGATGTGCTTGCCGGTGGACAGGTCCATCACGGTGTCCGAGCCCCAGCGGATGCCCCAGGTCAGCTTGGCCACTTCTTCTTCAATCGAAGAACCGAGCGCGCTGTTGCCGATGTTGCCGTTGATCTTCACCAGGAAGTTGCGGCCGATGATCATCGGCTCCAGCTCCACGTGGTTGATGTTGGCCGGGATGATGGCGCGGCCGCGGGCGATCTCCTCGCGGACGAACTCCGGGGTGATCTCCTTGGGGATGTTGGCACCGAAGCTGTGGCCGGCGTGCTGCTGGTCGAGCAGGCCGGCGGCGCGGGCCTCCTGCAGCTTCATGTTCTCGCGGATGGCGACGTATTCCATCTCCGGGGTGATGATGCCCTGGCGCGCGTAGTGCATCTGGCTGACGTTCTTGCCGGCCTTGGCGCGGCGCGGGTTGCGCACGTGGGCGAAGCGCATGGCGGTCAGCTCGGGGTTGGCCAGGCGCTCCTGACCGAAGCTGGAGCTCAGGCCGGCGAGCAGCTCGGTGTCGCCGCGGTCCTCGATCCAGGCGCTGCGTACGTCGGCCAGGCCCTGGCGCACGTCGATGGTCACGTTCGGGTCGGTGTAGGGGCCGGAGGTGTCGTAGACCAGCACCGGCGCGTTGACCTCGCCACCGCTCTTTGTTGCAGAGAACGCGGTGGGGGTCACGTCCAGGCTGATCTCGCGCATCGGCACGCGGATGTCCGGGCGCGAACCCTGTACATAGACCTTGCGCGAGCGGGGGAAGGGCTGGATCGACTGCTGGTCGACCCGGGCGCTTTCGCTCAGGATCGGGCTGAGATTCTTATGGCCAAGCGACGCGGAACTCTGACTCATGCTGGACTCCTGAAGGCAGCGCCGGAGGGCGCTGCATAGCTGATACGAAAACCTTAACCAGGGCCACCAGCGCCTCCCAGAGCCAGTGTCGCCGGCGCCGTTGCGCCAGGGTCACGCCTGGCCCCATCGACCGTGCCGGGCTGGCCCTGTGCCGCCGGCCGATGCTGACTAAACTGCGCGCACCTCTCGCTAGACGAGAGCGGCCTCCTCTCCTCGGCCCCGCCCGCCGCCTCGCGGCAGGGCACGCCAGCCGAGGCCCGAACAACAATAACAATCCCGCCAGACAGCCCCGCGCCCCGCGAACCAAGCGGCCGTCGCTGTTTGCCGCGCATGCGTCACAGGAGCCCAAACAGCCGAACAACCCACGACCGACGAGACAGGCGACATGACCGACTACAGCACCCTGAAGGAAATGGGCATCAGCTCCTTCGAACTCATCTCCCGCTTCAGCCTGCGCCGCGAGCACGACCGCGACGTCCTCAAGGTCTACTACCTGCGTCCCCTGACCTCGCTGCGCCCGCACAGCCAGAAGTTCACCTTCGCCCGCCCGCGCCAGGCCATTCCCGGACAGAGCCGCCACAGTCAGGCCTGGAAGGACCTGCTCGACTGCAGCCCGGTGCTGCAGCAGGCCTTGCAGGAGCTGCGCCAGCTGACCGGCAGCGACTGCGACAACCAGCCGCTGGCGGCCAAGGACGCACTGCTGCGGGACCTGAGCCATCTGGAAAAAGTGGTCGCCGCCAAGCTCGCGGAAATCCGCGAGCAGGTCGAGCGTCTCGGCCCTCAAGCCTCGGCCTGAACCGCCTGCTGCGCCTGCATCAACTGCGCCATCTTGCTGCCGAATAGCCGGCCCAGGGCCTGGGCATCGCCATCGGCCTCGTCCAGCGCCTCGACCATGGCCTGCAAGGTAGGCCGGGTCTTGGCCAGCAGCTCGCCGATGTAGTGCTCGGCAGTGGTCCGGGTGTGCGCCTGGTAGCGGCGGAACAGCGCGCCGAGTTCGGGGTCCAGGTTGATGGTCAGGGTATCTGCAGGCATTGAGTCGACCTCTCGGTTATTCCGCAGTGGCGGGCGGGCTTGGCATCTGGCGCCATCCTTAGCCGCCGCGGTCCGTGGCGATAGAGCCAGTCGCCCGCCCGACTTGGCGCCAGGCCCGCCCTGGCCGCATCGGCCGCGGGCAACTGGCCCCTCACCCGCCGCCGGACGCGCCCTAGAATCGACGGGAAATCACCGGCCCCGAGGCGCCCCCATGACCGACTTGACCCTTGAATCCGCCAGCCGCCTGGTCAGTGCCCGGGAACTCTTCGGCATCGACTCCAGCCTGCGCGTGCCGGTGTTCACCAAGAGCGACCAACAGGTGCCGGAGATCGACCCGGCCTACCGCTTCAACCCGGAAGTGACCCTGGCCATCCTCGCCGGCTTCACCCGCAATCGCCGGGTGTTGCTCCAGGGCCTGCACGGCACCGGCAAGTCGACCCATATCGAGCAGGTCGCGGCCCGGCTGAACTGGCCCTGCGTACGGGTCAACCTGGACGGCCATATCGGCCGCCTGGACTTGATCGGCAAGGACGGCATCATCCTGCGCGACGGCAAGCAGGTCACCGAGTTCCAGGAGGGCATCCTGCCCTGGGCGCTGCGCCGGCCCATGGCGCTGATCTTCGACGAATACGACGCCGGCCGCCCGGATGTGATGTTCGTGATCCAGCGCATCCTCGAGCAGGGCGGCCAGCTCAACCTGCTCGAGCAGAACCAGCTGATCCATCCGCACCCCTATTTCCGCCTGTTCGCCACCGCCAACACCGTCGGCCTGGGCAACCTCAACGGCCTCTACCACGGCACCCAGGTGCTCAACCAGGCGCAGCTGGACCGCTGGAACATAGTCGCCAGCCTCAACTACCTACCCCTGGCCGAGGAGGTGGCGATAGTCGCCGGGCGGGTGCCGCAACTGACCGCCCGGTACGGCGAGGCGCTGCTGGAGTCGATGGTGGCGGTGGCGACCCTGACGCGCCAGGGTTTCGCCTGCGGCGACCTGTCCACCCTGATGTCGCCGCGCTGCGTGATCGCCTGGGCGGAGAACACGGAAATCTTCGCCGACCCGGCGCTGGCCTTCCGCCTGTCGTTCCTCAACAAGTGCGACGAGGCCGAACGGCCGCTGGTCGCCGAGTACTACCAACGCTGCTTCGACCAGGAACTCGCAGAGTCGGCGCTGCCACGCCTGGCGCTGGCGTGAGCGGCCCCGGGATAACGCCCATGGAGCCGTCGCCACGCCGCGAGAAACGCCAGCAACAGCTCGAGGAACTCTGCGCGGCGAGCCTGCGCGCGCTGTCCGGCGAGGCGCGCCTGCGCTACCGCGGCGGGCGTCTGGAGGTGGCCGGACGGCCCGTTCCGGTGCGCGCCCCACACCTGCACCCGGACCCCGAACGCGACGACTTCACCGCCTACCGCGGGGTCGCCGACAGCCTGGCGCTGCGTCTGCGCCACAGCGATGCGGCGCTGGTTCGCCAGACGCTGCCGGCGCAGCCGATCGCCCGCCTGGTGTTCGAGTTGCTCGAGCAGCTGCGCGTGGAGTCGCTGGTGGCCGACCAGCATCCCGGGGTCCGGCGCAACCTGCTGCGGCGCTTCGAGCAGTGGAGCCAGCAGTTTCTCGATTCCGGGCAGACCGAAGGCCATGTCGGCCTGCTGCTCTTCAGCCTGGCGCAGATGAGCTGGATGCTGCTGTGTGGCGGGCGCGCCGGCGCACAGACGGAGATGCTCATCGAGGCGCCGCGGCTGAGCCTGCTCGGCCACTTCGGCGCCAGCTTCGGCCTGCTGCGCCGCCATCGTTTCGACCAGGCGGCGTTCGCCGAACAGGCCCTGACAATCGCCGCCAAGGTGCAGGAACTGATCGAGCAGCTGGATGCCGAACTGCTCGGCAACGACGAACGCAAGGTCTCGGAGATCGCCGAGAAGACCCACCTGGCGTTCGCCCTGCTGCTGGACGTCGCGCAGCAGGGCGAGGGCGACGGCCCCGCCAGCGGCGCCGGCGAGGGCAGTCCGCGCGGGGCCGAGGGCGACTTCGTCTACCGGGTGTTCTGCCGCGACTACGACAGCGAGCGCAACGCCGCCAGCCTGGTGCGCCAGGAACTCTTGCAGGAGCTGCGTCAGCGCCTGGATCGGCGCCTGGCCGGCCAGGGCCTCAATCTGCCGCGCCTGGCCAGACGCCTGGGCGCCCTGCTGGCCGCCCCCCGGCGCGACGGCTGGGCCTTCGCCCAGCGCGAGGGGCAGATCGACGGCGGCCGTCTCAGCCGCCTGATCATCAGCCCCGAACAGCGCGAGATCTTCCGCCACGAGCGCCAGCGCCCGCACAGCGATTGCCTGGTCAGCCTGCTGATCGACAACTCCGGCTCCATGCGCAACCACATCGAGCCCATCGCCCTGCTCGCCGATGCGCTCGCCCGCGCCCTGGAGCTGGCCGGCGCGCGCTGCGAGATCCTCGGCTTCACCACCGGCCAGTGGAACGGCGGCCGCCCCCTCAAGCGCTGGCGCGGCGTCGGCCAGCCGGCCGATCCGGGACGCCTCAACGAACTCAGCCACCTGGTCTACAAGGATGCCGAGACGACCTGGCGGCGCGCCCGGCCGAGCATCGCCGCCCTGCTCAAGTCCGACCTGTTCCGCGAGGGCATGGACGGCGAGGCGCTGCTCTGGGCGCGCCAGCGCCTGCTGCAACGCGAGGCACGGCGGCGCCTGCTGATCGTCGTCAGCGACGGCTGCCCGATGGACAGCGCCACCCTCCAGGCCAACGCCCAGGACATCCTCGACCTGCACCTCAAGCAGGTGGCCGCGCAGATCGAGCAGGACGGCCGCATCGAGCTGTTCGCCCTGGGCGTCGGCCTGGACCTGAGCGCCTACTACCGCCACAGCCTGGAGCTGGACCTGTCGCGCAGCCTGGACAACGCGGTGTTCGACGAGGTGCTGCAGCTGCTGACGCGGCGCCGCTGAGACGGCCCCCGCCGAAGCCTGCCCTGCCTGGAAAACCCTCCCCACAGCCGTCACACTGGCCCGCCCGAACGGGGCGCTAATGGCCGTGCCAGAGCGTTTATCCCCTCTGCTGAGGCAACCGCCGCGCTGGCCCCAGAAACGCCATGGATGTGGCCCTAAACAGCCGCGCACCCGGGGGGGACTATTGAGCCCGGTCGAAGGAAACGACTGGGCTGTTTTCGACGCGACAGGGGTCGTACCTGCTACAACCTCGCGCTAGTCGTCTTGAGACACTCGGCCTAAGGCGTCCCACCGAGCTCATAGGGCCCCAGGGCTCGGTTGAACAGACCCACCTGCACTTTCGTAGCCAAAAACAACTACAACGGAGTACGCAGTTATGATCTACCGCAAGCACCTCACCCGCCCCCTGGCCATGGCCCTGTGCCTGGTCGCCGCCGCCATGGGCAGCAGCCTGACCCAGGCCAAGACCTTCCGCGTCGCCGTCGGCGATGCGGCCGGCGGCACCCAGCACGAGCTGGGGCTGAAGTTCGCCGAGGAGTTCAAGGCCCGCACCGGCGGCCAGCATGACGCCAAGCTGTTCCTCAACGGCCAGCTGGGCAGCGAGGAAGACACCATCAACAACGCCGCCATGGGCACCCTGGATTTCTCCATCCTGGCGATCAACAACGTCACCCCCTTCTCGCCCTCGGTCGGCGTACTCACCCTGCCCTACATGATCCAGAGCCTGGACGATGCCAAGACCCTGACCCAGAGCGAAATCGGCCAGGGGCTGATCGACAATACCGTGCGCGATGCCGGCGTACGCATCATCGGCTGGGCCTACTCGGGCTTCCGCGTGCTGACCAACTCCAAGCAGCCGGTGACCAGGGTCGAAGACCTGCAGGGCCTGCAGATTCGCGTGCCGAAGAACGAGATCATGATCGACACCTACCGCGCCTGGGGCATCAACCCCACGCCCATGGCCTGGTCGGAAACCTTCACCGGCCTGCAGCTGAAAGTGGTCGACGGTCAGGACAACCCCTATATCACCGTGGCGGCGATGAAGTTCGACGAGGTGCAGAAGTACGTCACCAATATCCGCTACCTGTTCTCCATCGAGCCGCTGGTGGTCAGCGAGTCGGTGTTCCAGGAGCAGAGCGCCGAGGTGCAGCAGGCCATCCTCGAAGCCGGCAAGGCCGCTACCGCCCACAGCGAGGCCTGGCTGGTGGCCCAGGAGGGCAAGATCAAGCAGGAGTTGACCGCCAAGGGCATGCTCATCGCCGATCCGGCCAACGGCGAGCAGGAGTGGATCGAACTCGCCGTCTCCAAGGTCTGGCCCAAGTACTACGACCAACTCGGCAAGGACCAGCTCAACACGGCCCTCAAGGCCCTGGGTCGCGACCCCATCTAAGCCGCCCGATAAAGCTGCTGCAGGGGCGCAAGCTCCCGCATATGCGCTAACGCGGCGGAGCCAAGCGGCCTGTCCCAAGGCTCCGCCAGCTAGCCCCATCCGTTCGGGGCTCGGCCGCCCGGCGGTCGACTCCGACTCTTCGTCCACGCGGTGAAGCGATGCGCCCTGGCCCGGGCCCGACGCTTCTGGAGGCGCCCCATGAAACCGGCCGGCACCCTGTTCAAGATTCTCGACAACCTGGAAAACTACATCTGCAGAACCCTTCTGGCGCTGTTCGTGATCCTGCTGTTCGCCCAGATTCTCAGCCGCAACCTGTTCAACCACTCGATCTCCTGGACCGAGGAGCTGGTGACCTACATGTTCGTCTGGTTCGCCTACTTCGGCGCCAGCTTCGCCGCCAAGCTGGCGGCGCACAACCGGGTGACCTTCCAGTTCAAGCTGATGCCGCGCAAGCTGGCGCTGGCCCTGGAAACCCTCTCCGACCTGATCTGGGTCGGCTTCAACTGCTACTTCGTCTACCTCAGCACCCTGTTCTTCCTCAAGGCCAACCTGTTCTGGAAATCCCAGACCCTGGGCGTGCCGATGAAGTACCTGTATCTGGTGCTGCCCATCGCCTTCGCCCTGATGACCTTCCGCGTCCTGCAGGTCAACTACTACCGGCTGTTCAAGGGCATCGACATCCGCGATCCGGAAGCCCAGGAGCTGGAAAAGCTGATCCAGGAGTCGTCGCCCAAAGACACCCCTTACCTCCAGGAGCGGGTCCATGGTTGATACCAACATCGTCTACATCCTGTTCGGCTCCTTTCTCCTGCTGCTGCTGATCGGCACGCCGATCAGCATCTCCCTGGCGGTCTCGGCGCTGGCCTCCTTCCTCTACCTGGGCGAGAACCCGATCAAGCTGGTGCAGATCGCCTTCACCTCGGTGGGCTCCTTCCCGCTGATGGCGCTGCCGGCCTTTATCCTCGCCGGGGCGCTGATGGAGGCGGCGGGCATCTCGAAACGCCTGGTGACCCTGGCGGAGAGCTTCGCCGGGCCGATCACCGGCGGCATCTCGGCCTCCGCCGTGCTGGCCTGCCTGTTCTTCGGCGCCATCTCCGGCTCGGGACCGGCCACCACCGCCGCGGTCGGCATGCTGATGATCCCGGCCATGGTCAAGCGCGGCTACGCCAAGGGCTATGCCTCGGCGGTCACCGCCTCCTCGGGCGGCCTGGGCATCATCATCCCGCCGTCGATTCCCATGGTGATCTTCGGCATCTCGGCCATGGGCATGCTGCCGCCACCGGCTGCGGTGGAGGAGTTCGGCGAATTCGCCAGCATGTCGATTCCCAAGCTGTTCATCGCCGGGGTGGTGCCCGGGCTGTTGCTGGCCGGCGGCCTGCTGCTGATGAACTACTGGCGCTGCAAGAACCTGGGCTACACCGGCAGCGGCGAGGGCTGGTCCTGGCCGCGCATTGGCAAGGCCCTGCGCGACGGCGCCTGGTCCATCGCCGCGCCCTTCGTGATCCTCGGGGGCATCTATACCGGCCTGTTCACCCCGACCGAATCGGCCATCGTGGCGATCTTCTACACCCTGTTCGTCGGCCTGTTCATCCACAAGGAACTGCGCCTGCCGGAGCTGTTCAAGTCGCTGGAGACCACCACCTGGATCACCGGGCGAGTGCTGGTGATACTGTTCACCGCCACTGTCTTCGGCCGTCTGCTGGTGGAGAACCAGATCCCGGCCATAGTCGCCGACGGCATGCTCAGCCTGACCGACAACATCTACCTGATCTGGATCCTGATCATCGGCTTCCTGCTGTTCGTCGGCATGTTCATGGAGACCCTGGCGGCCATCATGATCCTCACCCCGGTGATACTGCCGATCACCTACAGCCTGGGCATCGACCCGGTGCATTTCGGCATCGTGCTGATCTGCTGCCTGAGCATCGGCTTCATGACCCCGCCGATGGGCGAGAACCTGTTTATCGCCTCCGGCATCTCCGGCACGGCCATCGAGGACATCTCGCACAAGGCCCTGCCCTTCGTGGCGGTGCTGACCATCACCACCTTCATCATCGCCTGCGTGCCGGCGATCAGCCTGACCCTGCCCGCCCTGCTGGGCTACTGACGCCCGCGCCGCGGCCTGCCGGCGGCGCGCCGAGGCGCCCCGGCAGGCGCGGGTTGACCGCTGCCGCGCAACTGGCTAGCTTTAGGCCTCGTTTCGCCCGCATCCCACTCCGGTTCCCCCATGAGCCAGCACGCGCAGCCTTTCCGCCTCGATCGCCACGCCGCCGCCCGCCGCGTAGCCGTCCGCGCGTGCGCCGTTCCACCGCCTGTCTCGCCGCCCAGCGTCCGCCGGCCGGCACTCCGCCGCCCCCGGCCTTCGCCGTAGCGGGCTGATACCCGCTCCCTTACCGGCTCCGAACCTGGCCTGATGGCCGGCGAACGCGTGCGCGACTCGCCCGTCGGAGCTCGTCGCGACTTTTCGACAGGTGATTCACCATGGTTTTCGACAGAACCTCCTGGGCCGCTTGCGGCTCGACCCTGCTGTTCGTCCTGCTCTGGGGCAGCGGGGCGATCTTCGCCCGCCTGGGCCTGGATCATGCTTCGCCCTTCGCCTTCCTGGTCCTGCGCTTCGCCCTCGCCTGCGCCGCGTTGCTGCTGCTTGCCAGCCTGCGCGGACGCTGGCTGCCGGCGCCTGGCCAGCGCCGGCGAACGCTGCTGACCGGGTTGCTGATGATCGGCGGCTACACCATCTGCTACCTGCTGGCCCTGGACCGCGGGCTCACTCCCGGGGTACTGGCCACCGTGCTCGGCGTGCAACCCATCCTCACCCTGGCCCTGCTGGAACGGCGCTTCGCCGCGCTGCGCCTGGTCGGCCTGGGCATGGCCCTGGGCGGCCTCGGCCTGGTGGTGAACGAGGGTCTGCAGCACAGTCGCCTGTCCGCCGAGGGCATGCTGTTTGCCCTGGCGGCACTGGCGTGCATGACCCTCGGGGCGATCCGCCAGAAAGGCCAGGAGCAGGCGCCCATGGCCGTGCTGCCGCTGCAGTACGGCGTCAGCCTGCTGGCCTGCGTGCTGGTGCTGCCCTTCCAGCCCTGGCAGCTGCGCTTCTCCCTGGACTTCCTGGTGCCCCTGCTGTGGATGGCCCTGGTCATCTCGGTGGCCGCGCAGCTGCTGCTGTATCGCCTGATCCGCGCCGGTAACCTGGTCGACGTCACCAGCCTGTTCTACCTAGTGCCGGTGGTCACCGCGGCCATGGACTACCTGATCCTCGGCAATCGTCTGTCGACCAGCGCCCTGGGCGGCATGCTGGCGATTCTCCTCGGCCTGCTGCTGGTGTTCCGCTTCGCCCCGCGGCAGTAACGGCACGGGCGCGGCGGCGAGGCGCCGCGCCCGCTCAGGCCTCGGCCCGTTCCAGCGCCTGCACCAGGGCCTTGAGGAAGCGCGCCGCCTCGCCGCCGGTGACCGCGCGGTGGTCGAAGGTCAGCGACAGCGGCAGGATCGGGTGCACCACCACCTTGCCATCCACCGCCACCGGCTCGTCGCGGATGCCGCCAGCGCCGATGATCGCCACCTGCGGCGGCACCACGATGGGGTTGGCGTAGCGGCCGAACAGGGTGCCGAAGTTGGACAGGGTCAGGGTCGCGCCCATCATCTCCTGGGGCGGAATGGAGCGCGCCTTGACGTCGGCGCGCAGGCGCTCGGCCCCCTTCTTCAGGTCCTCGGCGCTGCGTGCGCCGACGTTGCGCAGCACCGGCACGAACAGGCCCTCGGGACTGTCCACGGCGATGCCCAGGTCGAGCTGCTCGTGCTGCTTGATCGACAGGCTCTTGCCGTCGAACCAGCTGTTGAGCACCGGCTCGGCCCGGCAGGCCACGGCGATGGCCTGGGCCAGGCGCACCAGCGGGTCGCGGGCCTGGGTCCAGCGGTGCAGGTCGGCGTCGCCGACTATGACCACCGGCACCACCTCGGCGTGGGAGCGGGCCATGTTGATCGCCATGCTGCGCCGCACGCCGCGCAGCTTCTCGCCGCCGAACTTGTCGCGGGCGCTCTGGGTGGCGGCCTCGACATCGGCGCGGGTGATCAGACCGTCGCTGCCGCTGCCCTGCAGCGTGCTCAGGTCGACCCCCAGCTGGCGGGCCAGCTGGCGCACCGCCGGGGTCGCGCGCGGCGCCAGGTGCTCGCGGGTCGAGGGCGCGGCGCCGACGAAGAAGCTGTCGGCCTGGGCCTCGCCGCCGCCCTCCAGGCGGCCGACCACGGTGCCGGAATCGGCCTCGCCCTCGTAGGCCAGCAGCGGCTCGCCGACGTGCAGGATGTCGCCCTCGGCGCCGAAGGTCTTGTGCACCACGCCGTCATAGGGCGCGGGGATGTCGACTATGGCCTTGGCGGTCTCCACCGACACCAGCAGCTGGTCGGTCTTCACCGCGTCGCCGGCCTTGACGTGCCACTCGACGATCTCGGCTTCCTGCAGGCCTTCGCCCAGGTCGGGCAGCTTGAAATACTTCATGGTTCGCTCCTGAGTCTGTGTCTGGGCGCGCCCAGGGTTCAGGCGTAGTTCAGCACCGTGTCGCAGGCCGCGAGAATGTCCTCGACGCCCGGGATATAGAGTTGCTCCAGGCGGTACAGCGGCGGCGGGATGTCCGGCGCGGTGACCCGCTGGATAGGTGCCTGCAGGTCGAGCAGGGCCCGCTCATAGAGGCTGGCGGCGATCTCCGCGCCCACCGCGCAGCTCTTCGGCGCCTCGTGGACGATCACGCAGCGCCCGGTCTTGCGCACCGAGGCCTCCAGGGTGTCGAGGTCCAGCGGCTTGACGCAGGCCACGTCGATCACCTCGGCGGCGATGCCCTGCTCGGCCAGCAGGCTGGCGGCCTGCAGGGTCTCGTGCACGCTGGCGCCCCAGCTGACCAGGGTCAGGTCGCTGCCCTCGCGCAGGGTGAAGCAGCTGTCCAGAGGCAGGCGCTTGCCATCGTCCGCCAGCACCTGGGGATTCATCCGGTACAGCCGGGTGGGCTCGAGGAACAGCACCGGGTCGGGATCGTCGATGGCCGCCAGCAGCAGGCCGTAGGCCCGTGCCGGCGACGAGGGCATGACCACGCGCAACCCGGGGATCTGGGCGAACATCGCCTCGGTGCTCTCGCTGTGGTGTTCCGGCGCGCGGATGCCGGCGCCCATGGGCGTGCGCAGCACCATGGGACAGCTCAGGCGGCCGCGGGTGCGGTTGCGCAGGCGGCTGGCGTGGGACACCAGGTGATCCAGGGCCGGGTAGATGAAGCCCATGAACTGGATCTCCATCACCGGCTTCAGGCCCTGGGAGGCCATGCCGACGGCCAGGCCGGCGATCATGGTCTCGGCCAGCGGCGTGTCGATCACCCGCTTGAAGCCGAAGGCCTCGCGCAGGCCGGCCGTGGCGCGGAACACCCCGCCATTGACGCCGATGTCCTCGCCGAGCACCACCACGTTGGCGTCCTCGGCCATGGCCCGATGCAGGGCCAGGTTGACCGCCTCCAGCAGGCTCAGCTTCTGCTCACTCATGGCGCTTCTCCTCGCGGCGCGCGGCGCGCTCGTGGAACATCTCGCGCTGCTCGGCCAGGGCCGCCGGCCACTGTGCGTAGACATGGTCGAACACCGAGTCGAGGGGCTGCTCGCCGGCCGCCTCGAAGGCCTCCACCGCGCGCTGCACCTGGGCCTGACACTCGCCGACCAGGGTCTGCTCGCGCTTCTCGTCCCACACCCCCTGGGCGGCGAGGAAGGCCTGCAGACGCTTGATCGGCTCCTCGCGCCAGGCCTGCTTGACCTCATCGGCCGAGCGATAGCGGGTCGCATCGTCGGCGGTGGTGTGGTCGCCCAGGCGATAGCTGAGGCATTCCAGCAGCACCGGCCCCTTGCCCTGGCGCGCCCGTTCCAGGGCCCACCGCAGACGATCGTAGAGGGCGAGGATGTCGTTGCCGTCCACCTGCTCGCCATGAAAGCCCGCGCCTATGGCCTTCTGCGCCAGGGTCGGGGCGCCGCACTGGATGCGCCGCGGCACGGAGATGGCCCACTGGTTGTTGTTGACCACGAAGACCACCGGCAGCTGCCAGGCGCCGGCGACGTTCAGCGCCTCGAGGAAGTCGCCCTTGCTGGTGGCGCCGTCGCCGCAGGTGGTGACGGCGACCCGGTGCTCGCCGCGGATCTTCATCGCCGTGGCCACGCCGCAGGCATGCAGGGCCTGGGTGGCGATGGGCACGCACAGCGGGAAGTCCTGCCCCACCGCCGGCTCGACATAGGCACTGCCGCGTTCGTCGCCGCCCCAGTACAGCAGGATCTCCTCCATGCGCACTCCGCGCATCACCTGGGCCGCGGTGTCGCGGTAGTAGGGCACCAGCACGTCGTCGGCACGCATCAGGGCGCCGATGGCCACGCCTATGGCCTCCTGGCCGACGGTCGGCGCATAGGTGCCGATGCGCCCGGTGCGCTGCAGGGCCACGGCCTTCTGATCGAACAGGCGGGTCAGCACCATCTGCCGGTACAGGCGGATCAGCAGGTCGAAGTCGTCGGCCCAGTCCGGCAGCGCAGCGAGCAGCCGGCCCTCGGGGTCGAGGTAACGGGTATAGGGCAGTTGCAAGCGGTCAGGCATGGAAGCACTCCTCGGCACCGGGTAGGTGACTGGGCGATACCCGGCGCGTGTGGCCCCGGGTTGGGCGCGGATGACCTCCGGTGAGGGGGTATCCGCCAGGGACGGGGACAGGCACGGGCGCGCCCCTCAACTGCCGTACAGCAGGCGCTCGGCCAGGCTGTCGGCGACCCGTGCCGGCGAACGCCGGTCGGCCTGGGCATGGGCGTATATCTCGGCCAGGCGCTGGCTGATCTTGCTCAGGTGCGCGGTGATGGTGGTCAGGCTCTCGCCGCGATGCCGCAGGGCGACGTAGATCAGCCCGCCGGCATTGATCACATAGTCCGGCGCATAGAGGATGCCGCGGGCCTGCAGGCTGTCGCCGACGTCGGCGTCGGCCAGCTGGGTATTGGCCGCCCCCGCCACTGCCGCGCAGCGCAACCCGGGCACCGTCTCGGCATTGAGGATGCCCCCCAGGCCGCAGGGCGCGAGGATGTCGCAGGGCGTGGCGAGCAGGGCATCGCGGCTCACCGGATGGGCGCCGAGCTGCTCCACCGCCAGCTGCACCCGACCGCCGTCCAGGTCGCTGACCCACAGCTCGGCGCCGACCGCGTGCAGCTGCTCGGCCAGGGCATAGCCGACATGGCCCAGGCCCTGGATCGCCACGCGCAGGCCGTTCAGGTCGTCGCTGCCCAGACGCGCCAGGGCCGTGGCGCGAATCCCGGCGAACACGCCCATGGCGGTGTGCGGCGAGGGGTCGCCCTCGCGGGTGGTGCTGGTGACGTGGCGGGTATGCTGGGCGATGCAGTCCATGTCGGCACTGGAGGTGCCACTGTCGACCGCGGTGATGTAGCGCCCGCCGAGGCTCTCGATCATGCGACCGAAGGCCTCGAACAGCGCGCCCCGGTTCGCCACGTGGGCGGGACGGACGATCACCGCCTTGCCGCCGCCCTGTTCGAGGCCGGCCAGGGCGGCCTTGTAGCTCATGCTCTGGGCCAGGCCGATGGCATCGCGGATCGCGCTCTGCTCGTCGGGGTAGGCCAGGTAACGGCAGCCGCCGAGGGCCGGACCGAAACGGGTGTTGTGGATGGCGATCACCGCCTTGAGCCCGGTCGCCGGGTCCTGGGCGAAATGCAACGCCTCCAGCCGCGAGTCTTCCATCATGGCGAACATGCTGTGGCTCCTTGGCTGCGGGGCCGACGCGGCGCTGAAGCGGCCTGTCGGCGCCACCGACTCTCATCGTTAACGCCAGTATAGGCGTGCTCCCCGACGCTGCCGGACACAGCCGACATAAGCCCGTCGCCCCGGGCTGGACGCCACGGCAGCGGCCGGCTACAAAGCAGTCATCAGTGGAGGAGACCATGGACCCGCGCCTATCCTGCCTTGCCTGCCTCGACCACGAACCGCCGGCCCTGTTCGAGGCGGCGCTGTGGATAGCCGCCGAACACGACCCGACCCTGTCTCCCGAGGCCGCATTGCGCGCCTTGCATGCCCTGCAACAACAGGTCGACGCCGGCCTGCCCAACCTGCCGCCGCGGGAACTGGCGCAACCCTTGCTGCGGCGCCTGAGCGAACTGGACTTTCACGAGGACGAGGACAACCCGCCCGCACCCCGGGCCGCCCTGCTGCATCAGGTATTGCAGCGCCGCCGCGGCCAGCCCCTGTCGCTGGCACTGATCGCCCTGGAGCTGGCACGGCGCCTGGGTATCCCCCTGCAGGGGGTGAACTTCCCCGGACACTTCCTGCTGCGCGTGCCGGGGGCCGATCACCTGCTCGACCCCTGCGGCGGCCGCCGCCTCTATACCCGCGACTGCCGCGAACTGCTGCTGCGCCAGTTCGGCCCCCACATCGACCTGAACGCCGGCCACCTGCTGGCCTGCGATGCCCGCGCGATGCTCCAGCGCCTGTCGCGCAACCTGCGCCAATTGCACCTGCAGGCCCAGAACGCCCTGGCCGCGCTGAAAGATGCCGAACGGGTGCTGCAACTGGGTCCCCAGACCCTCGCCGACCACCTGGCCCGTGCCGACCTCTATCACCAACTGGATTGCCCCCAGGCCGAGCGCTTCGACCTGCAGCGCGCCCTGCTGCTGTGTGACGATGCGGCGCAGCGTCTGCAGCTCGGCGAGCGCCTGCGGCGGCTGCACGCCAGCCCGGCGCTGCACTAGGCCGGCGAGCGCCTACAGCAGCCCCAGGGCCTTGGCCCGCGCCACCGCCTGGGTGCGCCGGGTCACGCCGAGCTTGCCGTTGATGCGCCGGGCGTGGGTCTTGACCGTGTGCAGGGAGATATACAGCTGCTCGGCGACTTCCTGGTTGGAGCAGCCCTGGGCAATCAGCCGCAGCACCGTCACTTCGCGGCCGCTCAAGGGCGTCGGCCCGTCGCCGTTCGCGGCGCTGCCGGCCGGCCCCTCGTCCGCCTCGAACCACAGGCACCGGTAATTCAGGCGCTGGCGCAGGGCTTGGCCCGCCTGCCGCGCCTGGGCCGCCGCCGGCGCGTCCCCCGCCGCCGCGCAGGCCTCGGCCAGGCTCAGCCAGAGCTCGCCGGCGAGCGCCTGACGGCCCTCGGCCAGGGCCTGGTCGAGCTGGACGCGCAGGGACTGGCGTACGTCCGCGCCCTGTTCCAGCTCGACGCGCAGCAGCAGTTGGCGCAGACGCGGCAGCAGCTCGGGGAAGGTGGCCGGCGGCAGCAACGCGCGATGCCGCTGGCCATGCTCGAGTACCCGGCTCAGGGCCTCGCGGGCTCGCGGGCGATGTCCCTGCCACAGCCACAGACGGCTGCTGGCCAGCAGCAGCACGCCGCGGTAGAGGGTATCGGCCACCCGCTGGCGTTGCATCAGCCGCTCGGCCTCGGCCAGATGGGCGAAGGCCCCGGGGATATCGCGCTGGCGCGCCGCCAGTTCGGCCAGGCCGAGAAACCCGTGGAAGGCGCCGGGATCCTCATGCCGCAGCGCCTCGTCGAGCCCCGTCTGCAACTGGTCGGCGGCCTGTTCCAGCTGGCCCTGACGCAGGGCCAGGCGGCCCAGACGCAACAGCATCCGCCCGCGCACCGGGCTCGACCGCGCCGGCTGTGCCTCCAGCTGTTCGTACACCCGCTGCAGCAGGGCCTGGGCGCGGGCGAACTCGCCCCGCGACTCCAGCAGCAGACCGTGATCCAGCTCCAGCAGCGCCTCGAACACCGCGCTGCCGCAACGCCGCGCCTGCTTCAGGGCCTCGTAGCCCAGACGCTGGGCCTGCTCCAGGCGCCCCTCGCCGATGGCCATCTGGGTCAGCGCCGAGCGACACAGCAGGCTCTGCGCCCAGGCCTGTTCCGGCAGTCGCGCCAGGGCCTCGGCCAGGTGCCGGCGGGCCTGCTCGGCACAGCCGCGGCCGAAGGCGAGGATGCCGCTGAGCGCCTGCCACTGGGCGAACAGCTCCACCGTGCGCTCGCCATCGGCCCTGGGCTGGAAGCGCGCCAGCTGATCGGCGCAGGCCTGGGCCTCGTCCAGACGGCCGACCAGCAGCAGCACCCAGGCGTTGAGCAGGATCAGGCGCGGCGTACTCAGCAGCAGGCTCTCCGGCAGCTCGCCGCGCCAGCGCAGGATCAACGCCAGGTCCTGGCCCTGCAGCACCTGCTCCTCGGTGAAGCGTTCGAGAAAACTCGCCGCCACCTCCGGCTGCCCGCCCTTGAGCGCATGCTCCACCGCCGAGCGGGTATCGCCGCACGCGGCGAACCACTGGCTGGCCTGCAGGTGCAGGCGGGCGCAGGACCCGCCCTTGGCCCGCTGCTGCAGCAGCGCGGCCATGGGCGCAAACACCTCGTACCAGCCGGCCTGCCCTTCCAGCTCATCGATGAACAGGCCACGGGCGCGCAACGCCTGCAACCAGTCGGCGCCCTCGCCAACCCCGAGCAGGTGCTCGCACAGCTCGGCGTTGAAACGGGGAATCTGCGCCAAGCGCCCGAGCGCCTGCTCCAGCTCGCGGGGCAGCCCGTGCAACACCTCGTGCTCGATGTACTCGCGCAGCAGGCCGTCATGCTCCGGCACGAGCACGCCGGGCTCACCCTGGGCGGCGAGCAGGCACAGACGCAACGCCGCCGGCCAGCCGCGGCTCTGCGCCAGGAGGCTGTCGGCCCAGGCCAGCCGGGTGGCCGCGACTTGCCGCAGCCAGGCACCGACCTCTTCGCCGGAGAAACACAGGTCCGCGGCGCTCAGCTCGAGCAGCTCGCCTTCGAGCAGCAGGCGCGGCAGGTTGCAGGTCGGCCGCCGCCGGCTGCCCAGCCACCAGCGGATGCCGTCCGCGGCCGCGCCGAGCAGGCGCTCGAGACAGGCGTCCAGGGCGGCGTCCGGCGCGCGCGGGTAGTCGTCGAGAAACAGCCACAGATGCCGCGGCTCGTGCTCCAGGCATGCCAGCAGCTGCGCCTCGCCGCCCGGCGGATAGCCCAGGGCGAGCGCCAGCTGCGCGCAGAGCGTGGCCGGCGACCAGGGCTGGCCGGCGCAACTGAGCCACAGCGCGGTGCAACCGGCAGGCGCGGCCCGGGCGCAGTCGGCGAGCAACACCGACTTGCCGAAACCGGCCGGGCCGACCAGCAGGCGCAGACGGCAGTCCTGCTGCAACAGGCGCCGCTGCAACGGCGCGCGCCGGATATGCCCGGGAGGCTGGCGCGGCGGCGTGGCGCGGGCGCAGGACGACGGGACGAGGGGCGTGACGGACGCTGGGGCGTGGGCGGTCATGGCGGTCGTTGCTGGTTGTTATCGGGCGACCCGGTTGCTTCGAGGCTAGCCGCCGGCGCCCCGCCACGACAGCTGTATCAGCCTCCCTGATGGTCGCAAATAAAGAAGGCGGCCCGCAGGCCGCCGAATCATGGCGTCGTCGAACCATCGGTGCCTCAACGCACCCCGGAGGTTCTCAGCGCCGCCGGCGTGTAGTCGGCGGCGCTGGCATCGAAGCCGAAGTCGTAGGCCGACTTCTCCTCGTTCTTCATGCCCAGGGCCAGGTAGCGCCCGGCGATCAGGTCGTACAGCGCCTCCAGGGTGTAGCTCGGCACCTTGTGGTTGAAGTACTGCTGGGCATGGCCCTCGGCCACCCGCCACAGCTGGCCGCGACCGTCGTAGTGATCGACCAGGGCCAGCTGCCAGCTGTCCTCGTCGAAGTACAGGTGGCGCTTGGCGTAGATGTGCCGCTCGCCGGACTTCAGGGTCGCCTCCACCTCCCAGACCCGGTGCAGCTCGTAGCGGGTCAGGTCCTGGTTGATGTGCCCGGCCTTGATCACCTCGTCGTAGCTCAGCGCCGGCGAGTCGAGCCGGTAGCTGTTGTAGGGGATGTACATCTCCTTCTTGCCGATCAGCTTCCAGTCGTAGCGGTCCGGGGCGCCGGAGAACAGGTCGAAGTTGTCCGCGGTGCGCATGCCGTCGGAGGCGGTGCCGGGACCGTCGTAGGCCACCTGCGGGGCGCGGCGCACGCGGCGCTGGCCGGCGTTGTAGATCCACGCCAGGCGCGGCTCCTTGACCTGGTCGATGGTCTCGTGGACCAGCAGCACGTTGCCGGCCAGGCGCGCGGGTGCGGTAACCCGTTGCTTGAAGTAAAGCAGGATGTTGCCGGCCTTGGCCGGGTCTATGTCGGGCATGTCGGCGGGAAAGGCCACCTCGTCCTCGAACTTCACCAGGCTGTAGGAGCCGTTGGTCTGCGGCGTCGCCTGGGTGATCAGGCGGCGCACGTTGCCGCCGCGGTAGCGGGTGATGTGGTTCCACACCACCTCGACCCCGCTCTTGGGGATGGGGAAGGCGTAGTAGCGGCTGTCGGCGAAGTTCTGCAGGCCGTTGCCGCCGTCCACCGCGGTGGTGTTCAGCGCGCTGCGCCTGGCCGCGGCGTAGATCGCCTCGGGCACCGCCGCGGTGCGATGGGTCGGGTAGACCGGGATGCGGTAGCTGTCCGGGTAGCGCTTGAGCATCGCCAGCTGGCCGGCGGACAGCTTGTCCCGGTACTGCTCGGCGTTGTTCGCGTCGATGGTGAACAGCGGCTGCTCGGCAGCGAAGGGGTCGGCGAGAAAGCCCTTGGCGTCGACCCTGGCCGCGTCGGCCGGCAGGCCGCCGCTCCAGGCCGGGATGCTGCCGTCGGCATTGCCGGCCATCTGTGCGCCCAGCGGGGTCAGGCTGCTGCCCAGTTGCGCCGCCTCCTGCTCGGAGACCGCGGCCATCACGCTGCCGGCCAGCAGGCTCAGGGCCAGGACGCCGGTGTGCAGGATTCTTGTGCTTTTCATCGTGTGGGGATCCTTTGCGCGTCGTTGATCAGAAGTTCACACCGAAGCTCAGCGCGACGAAGTCGCGGTCGGTGACGGTGTTGTACTCGCCGCCGAAGAAGTCGGTGTAGCTGAGGCTGGCGGTGTAGGTGTTCTGGTAGTCGGCGCCGAGGCCGAGGCTGACGGCCTTGCTGCCCTCGTTGAAGTTCGGACCAACGCCGTCGACGTCATGGGACCAGGCGATGCTCGGGGTCAGGTTGATGCCGGCGAAGACGTTGGCGTACTCGGCGCTGGCGCGCAGGCGGTAGCCCCAGGAGTTGCGGGTGAAGAAGCCGTCGCCCTGGCACTCGTCCGGGTTGGCCGCGTTGAACAGCGCGCAGACGCCCGGGGCGACGAACTCGCCGGCGCCGAAGATGGGGTCGCGGCCGAAGCGCAGCTCGCCGACGTCCTCGTCGATGCCGTTGATGTGGTTGTAGCCGACCTCGCCGAGCAGGGTCAGGCGGCTGGCACCGAGCACCCGGTCGATGAACTGCACCGCGGTGAGCTGGGCCTGGGTCACGCCACGGCGCTCGTAGCCGTGGATATCGGCGCCGGCGCGGTTCTGCGCGTGGCCGCTGGTGAACACCGGCGCGACCGGCAGGCCGAGGGCGGCGAAGGACAGGTCGGTGGAGTTGATCTGCAGCGGCATGTTCGGCCGGTAGCTGAGCTCGCCGGACAGCGCGGTGCCGCCGACGTTGGTCTGGAAGCTCAGGCCGTAGAGGCGGATGTCCTCGGGATACTCGATGAAGTAGCGGGCGTTCGGCGCACCGGGGATGAAGGCCGCCGACGGCGTGGTGGTGCGGATGGTGCTGAACACCGGGTTGCGGCTGTGGTAGTTCATGGCATAGAAGCCGAACTCGGTGTCGTTCAGCGCCTCGGCGAACCAGCGCAGGGCCACCCCGTACTGGCCGCTGTCGCGGGCGTCGCGGTCGCCGGCGCGGGGGATGTAGAGGTTCTCCCCGGGGGCGAAGCTGTTGTTCGACTCGCCCGGCGGCAGGTCCGGGCCGAACACCACCAGGCGGTCCTCGCAGCCATCGGCGACCACGTCGGCGGTGGAGAAGAAGGTGCCGCAGTTGTCCGCCACCGTCTGGTCCCACTCCAGCTGGTAGAAGGCCTCCAGGCTCAGCGAATCGCTCAGGCTCTGCGACAGATAGAGCATGTTGACCGGGATCAGGCCCTCCTTGATCTCCGCGCCGGGGCGGCGGAAGGCGGCGGCGTCGATCGGGTTGATCGAGTTGATCGAGTTCTGGATGAAGGTGCTCTCGCCCCAGCTGACCACCTGCTTGCCGACCCGCACGCTGCCCGGCAGGCCGGCGAGGCTGTAGTTGTGGTAGAGGAAGGCGTCGAGTATCTCCGCCCCCGAGGACTGCGCCGCCTGTTTGCGGTTGTGGTCCTCGATGTCGTAGAACAGCCGGTGCTCGTCCTTGGTCTCGAAGTCGTACCAGTACTTGCCGCGGATGAAGGCACCGCTGTCGCCGTATCTCAGCTCCAGGTCGTGGATGCCCTTGAAGATCTTCGAGAAGGTCTCGCCCTTCTTGAAGTTCAGGCGGCCGTCGTCCGAGGTGCGCGAGGAGGCCGAGCCGCCGCTGGCGGTGGAGACGAAGTCCGGGTCGGCGCCGCGCACCGCCCAGCTGGCGCCCACGGACAACGAGGAGTCGAACTGCCCCTCCACGTCGCCGAGGCTGAAGTCGATCGCCTGGACCGGGGCGATACCGCCCAGGGCTATGGCGGCGGCCAACGCACAGGGCTGGAACACGGCATGTCTTGTTCTTGTTGTCATGCGGCTCTCCTGGAAAGCATGGTTGCGTGTCGAGGCCCCAACGCTAACCAGTCGCCCCCAGGCGGATAAGCGCCCGAAAGTGGTATTCGCCCTGTCAACCGAAAGGCTGAATCCCCCTCTGGCGCGGCGCTTTCCCGTCCTCCATGGGCGGGCTCGATGCACCACTATCGAACGGCTGAATGCCCCTAGCCCCCGGGGCGCCTGGCCGCCAGCCAGCGCTCGGAAGCCTGGTCATCACATCCGTATCGATTTCGATACATCGTAATGAAAACGACACGAAAGCGACGCCGACCTGTCACAGCGCGACATTCAGGGGCTTTTCCCTCGCTATCCGGGTCGCTGCGCAGGCGATCGTATCGAAATCGATACAAGGCCCAACCCACCAAACTTAAACTGTCCATGTAAGTTATTGATTTTATTATAAAAAAATAACATGGCATCGGCCTTGCTAACTATTCACGCAAGAGCGCTCGCTGCCCGGCACGAGCACCTTGATCATCGCCCAAACAAGAACCGGGCGAGTCTGACTACTTGAGGAGTCCACATGAGCGAGTTGCGTTTTACTGTCGATCACGAATGGCTGCGTCAGGAAGCCGATGGCCTGGTTACCGTTGGCATCACCGCTTATGCCCAGGAAGCCCTGGGTGACGTGGTATTCGTGCAGCTGCCGGACGCACAGTCCTATAGCGCAGGCGCCGAAGTGGCCGTGCTGGAGTCGGTCAAGGCCGCCAGCAACATCACCATGCCGCTGGAAGGCGAGATCGTCGAAGTGAACGCCGAGCTGGAAGGCAGCCCGGAACTGGTCAACGAAGACCCGCTGGGCAAGGGCTGGTTCTTCCGCTTCCGTCCGGCCAATGCCGGCGCGGTCGCCGAGCTGCTGGATCAGGCCGCCTACGACCGCCTGCTCAAAGCCAACGACGACGCCTGAGGTGGCCGGCATGACTGACGCAATCGACCTAAGTACCGCCAACGAATTTATCGCTCGCCACATCGGCCCCCGTGACGCCGATGTCGCCAGCATGCTCGAGCTGCTCGGCTACGCCTCGTTGGAGGCGATGATCGACAGCGTGATTCCCGAGAGCATCAAGGGCAGCAGCGTCCTGCAGATGACCGCCGGTCTCAGCGAGGCCGACGCCCTGGCCAAGATCAAGGCCATTGCCGCGAAGAACCAGCAGTTCACCAGCTACATCGGCCAGGGTTATCACGGCACCCACACGCCGGCGCCGATCCTGCGCAACCTGCTGGAGAACCCGGCCTGGTACACCGCCTACACCCCCTACCAGCCGGAAATCTCCCAGGGCCGCCTGGAGGCCCTGCTGAACTTCCAGACCCTGATCATCGACCTCACCGGTCTGCCGATCGCCAACGCCTCCCTGCTGGACGAGGCCACCGCCGCTGCCGAAGCCATGACCTTCTGCAAGCGTCTGTCGAAGAACAAGGCCAGCAACGCCTTCTTCGCCTCCCAGCATTGCCACCCGCAGACCCTCGACGTGCTGCGCACCCGTGCCGAGCCCCTGGGCATCGAGGTGGTGGTCGGCGACGAGCGCAGCATCGACGACGCCAGCGCCTACTTCGGCGCCCTGCTGCAGTACCCGGCGAGCAACGGCGACATCTTCGACTACCGCGAGCTGGTCGAGCGCTTCCATGCCGTCGGCGCCCTGGTCGCCGTGGCCGCCGACCTGCTGGCCCTGACCCTGCTCACCCCGCCCGGCGAATTCGGCGCCGACGTGGCCATCGGCAGCGCCCAGCGCTTCGGTGTGCCGCTGGGCTTCGGCGGCCCGCACGCCGCCTACTTCGCCACCCGCGAGGCGTTCAAGCGCGACATGCCCGGCCGCCTGGTCGGCGTCTCGGTGGACCGTTTCGGCAAGCCGGCCCTGCGCCTGGCCATGCAGACCCGCGAGCAGCACATCCGCCGCGAGAAGGCCACCAGCAACATCTGCACCGCCCAGGTGCTGCTGGCCAACATCGCCAGCATGTATGCGGTGTACCACGGTCCCCAGGGCCTGACCCGCATCGCCAAGCGCGTGCACCAGCTGACCGCGATCCTCGCCCAGGGCCTGAGCCAGCTCGGCTACGGCGTCGAGCAGGCAAACTTCTTCGACACCCTGAGCATCGCCAGCGGCGCCCAGACCGCCGCCCTGCACGCCAAGGCCCGCGCCGCCGGGATCAACCTGCGTGAGATCGACGCCGAGCGCCTGGGCCTGTCCCTCGACGAGACCACCACCCCGGCCGCCGTATCGGCCCTGTGGGCGGTGTTCGCCGACGGCCAGAGCCTGCCGGACTTCGACGCCCTGGCCGCCAGCGTCGCCGCGCGCCTGCCGCAAGGCCTGCTGCGCCAGTCGGCGATCCTGGCGCACCCGGTGTTCAACCGCTACCACAGCGAAACCGAGCTGATGCGCTACCTGCGCAAGCTGGCCGACAAGGACCTGGCCCTGGACCGCAGCATGATCCCGCTGGGCTCCTGCACCATGAAGCTCAACGCCACCAGCGAGATGATCCCGGTGACCTGGGCCGAGTTCGGCAACCTGCACCCCTTCGCCCCGAGCGAGCAGAGCCAGGGCTACCGCCAGCTCACCGACGAGCTGGAGGCCATGCTCTGCGCCGCCACCGGCTACGACGGCGTCTCCCTGCAGCCGAACGCCGGCTCCCAGGGCGAATACGCGGGTCTCTTGGCGATCCGCGCCTACCACCGCAGCCGCGGCGAGGAGCAGCGCGACATCTGCCTGATCCCGCAGTCCGCCCACGGCACCAACCCGGCGACCGCCAGCATGGCCGGCATGCGTGTGGTGGTGACCGCGTGCGACAGCCTGGGCAACGTCGACATCGAAGACCTGCGCGCCAAGGCCGTCGAGCACAAGGAGCGCCTGGCCGCGCTGATGATCACCTACCCGTCCACCCACGGCGTGTTCGAGGAAGGCATCCGCGAGATCTGCCAGATCGTCCACGACAACGGCGGCCAGGTGTACATCGACGGCGCCAACATGAACGCCATGGTCGGCCTCTGCGCCCCGGGCCAGTTCGGCGGCGACGTGTCGCACCTGAACCTGCACAAGACCTTCTGCATCCCCCACGGCGGTGGCGGCCCGGGCGTCGGCCCGATCGGCGTCAAGGCCCACCTGATCCCCTTCCTGCCCGGCCACGACAAGATGGCGCGCAAGGAAGGTGCGGTCAGCGCCGCGCCGTACGGCAGCGCCAGCATCCTGCCGATCACCTGGATGTACATCAGCATGATGGGCGGCGAAGGCCTCAAGCGCGCCTCGCAACTGGCGATCCTCAATGCCAACTACATCGCCCGCCGCCTGGAGGAGCACTACCCGGTGCTCTACACCGGCAGCAACAGCCTGGTGGCGCACGAGTGCATCCTGGATCTGCGTCCGCTCAAGGAGACCAGCGGCATCAGCGTCGACGACGTGGCCAAGCGCCTGATCGACTTCGGCTTCCACGCCCCGACCATGTCCTTCCCGGTGGCCGGCACCCTGATGATCGAGCCGACCGAGAGCGAATCCAAGGAAGAACTGGATCGCTTCTGCGACGCCATGATCGCCATCCGCGAGGAAATCCGCGCGGTGGAGCGTGGCGAAGTGCCGGCCGACGGCAGCCCGCTGAAGAACGCGCCGCACACCGCGGCCGAACTGGCCGGCGAGTGGAACCACGGCTACAGCCGCGAGCAGGCGGTGTACCCGCTGGCCTCGCTGGTCGAAGCCAAGTACTGGCCACCGGTGGGCCGGGTCGACAACGTGTTCGGCGACCGCAACCTGGTCTGCGCCTGCCCGTCCATCGAAGCCTATCAGGAGGCCTGAGAGTAGTGCGGCCGAACGGATGCCCCGGCATCCCGGCGGCCGCACCTGACCGCCCGCTGTGACGGCGGTCAGCCCCCTTGCGGGGGGTGCGGCGCGCCGCTTGTGTCGGCAAACCCAGGGTGCTCGCCGCGCCTCCCCGCAACGGTCGCTGCCTACCGGCGGCAACCCTGCACACCAGCGATTCCCATTGCGGCACAACCGCACGAAAGCCCCTATCCGACGCGGGTAAACCCGCGCTTACAACAAGAAAGAGGTGCTCTACATGGAATTCATCAACACCCTTACCAATCAAATCAACGGCCTGGTCTGGGGCCCGCCCATGCTGGTGGCGATCCTCGGCACCGGGCTGTTCCTCATGCTGCGCCTGAAATTCATGCCCCTGAGCAAGATCGGCGCCGGCTTTGCCCTGATGTGGCAGGGCCGCAAGAAAGGCGACGAGGCCAGTGGCGAGATCAGCCCCTTCCAGGCGCTGATGACCTGTCTGGCCGCCACGGTCGGCACCGGCAACATCGCCGGCGTGGCCACCGCGATCTTCCTCGGCGGCCCCGGCGCGCTGTTCTGGATGTGGTGCACCGCCCTGGTCGGCATGGCCACCAAGTACTGCGAAGTGGTGCTGGCGGTACATTACCGCGAGACCGACGCGCGCAAGGAGCACGTCGGCGGGCCGATGTATGCGATCAAGAACGGTCTGGGCAAGAAGTGGCTGTGGCTCGGTAGCGCCTTCGCCATCTTCGGCGGCCTGGCCGGCTTCGGCATCGGCAACATGGTCCAGGTCAACTCCATGGCCCACGCCCTGACCGACACCTTCGGCGTACCGGCCTGGATCACCGGCCTGGTCGCCATGGCCTTCGTCGGCCTGGTGATCCTCGGCGGCATCAAGCGCATCGGCAAGGTCGCCGCGACCCTGGTGCCGGCCATGTGCGTGACCTACGTCGCCGCCGCCATCGTGGTGCTGATCGTCAATGCCGACGCCATCCCCGGTGCCTTCTCGCTGATCTTCACCCATGCCTTCACCCCGGTGGCCGCCACCGGTGGCTTCGCCGGCGCGGCGGTGATGGCGGCCATCCGCTTCGGCGTGGCCCGCGGCATCTTCTCCAACGAGGCGGGCCTGGGCACCGCCGGCATCGCCCAGGCGGCCGGCACCACCACCAGCGCGGTGCGCTCGGGGATGATCGGCATGCTCGGGACCTTCATCGACACCATCATCATCTGCACCCTGACCGGCCTGGCGATCATCGCCTCGGGCGTCTGGACCAGCGGTGCCAGCGGCGCCGGCCTGTCGGCGGCGGCCTTCGAGTCGGCCATGCCCGGCTTCGGCGGCGCCATCCTCAGCATCGCCCTGGTGGTCTTCGCCTTCACCACCATCCTCGGCTGGAGCTACTTCGGCGAGAAATGCTGGGAGTACCTGGTCGGCACCCAGTCGATCATGCCGTTCCGCATCCTCTGGGTCCTGGCCGTGCCCTTCGGCGCCATCGCCCAGCTGGACTTCGCCTGGCTGGTCGCCGACACCCTCAACGGCCTGATGGCGCTGCCCAACCTGCTGTCGCTGCTGCTGCTCAGCCCCGTGGTGGTCAAGCTGACCAAGGACCACTTCGCCCGCGACGGCCGTGTGGCCGGCGGCGCCCCCGTACAACGCTAACCCCCCAGGCGCGACCGCGAGGCGGTCGCGCCCTTAGTACAGGACTTATCCGATGTTCTATAAAAGCCTGACCCTGGACCACTACGATCCGGCCCTGGCCCACGCCATCGCCGCCGAAGAGCGCCGCCAGGAAGACCATATCGAGCTGATCGCCTCGGAAAACTACACCAGCCCCGCTGTGATGCAGGCCCAGGGCACCGGCCTGACCAACAAGTACGCCGAAGGCTACCCGGGCAAGCGCTACTACGGCGGTTGCGAGCACGTCGACCTGGTCGAGCAGCTGGCCATCGACCGCGCCAAGCAGCTGTTCGGCGCCGACTACGCCAACGTCCAGCCGCACTCCGGCTCCTCGGCCAACGGCGCCGTCTACCTGGCCCTGCTCAACGCCGGCGACACCCTGCTGGGCATGAGCCTGGCCCACGGCGGCCACCTGACCCACGGCGCCAAGGTCAGCTCCTCGGGCAAGCTGTACAACGCCGTGCAGTACGGCATCGACGCCGACGGCCTGATCGACTACGACGAGGTCGAGCGCCTTGCCGTCGAGCACCAGCCGAAGATGATCGTCGCCGGCTTCAGCGCCTACTCCAAGACCCTGGACTTCCCGCGCTTCCGCGCCATCGCCGACAAGGTCGGTGCGCTGCTGTTCGTCGACATGGCCCACGTCGCCGGCCTGGTCGCCGCCGGCCTGTACCCGAACCCGATTCCGTTCGCCGACGTGGTCACCACCACCACCCACAAGACCCTGCGCGGCCCGCGCGGCGGCCTGATCCTGGCCAAGGCCAACCCGGAGATCGAGAAGAAGCTCAACGCCGCGGTCTTCCCCGGCGCCCAGGGCGGCCCGCTGATGCACGTGATCGCGGCCAAGGCGGTGTGCTTCAAGGAGGCCCTGGAGCCGGGCTTCAAGGACTACCAGGCCCAGGTGATCAAGAACGCCCAGGCCATGGCGGAAGTCTTCGTCGGCCGCGGCTTCGAGGTGGTCTCCGGCGGCACCGACAACCACCTGTTCCTGCTCAGCCTGATCAAGCAGGGGCTGACCGGCAAGGCCGCCGATGCGGCGCTGGGCGCCGCGCACATCACGGTGAACAAGAACGCCGTACCGAACGACCCGCAGTCGCCGTTCGTCACCTCCGGCCTGCGCATCGGCACCCCGGCGGTCACCACCCGCGGCCTCAAGGAAGGCGAGTGCCGTGAGCTGGCCGGCTGGATCTGCGACATCCTCGCCGACCTGGACAACCCCAGCGTCATCGAACGGGTCCGTGGTCAGGTCGCGGGCCTGTGCGCCAGCTTCCCGGTCTACGCTGAATAGATAACTAGGTTGCTTAGCCCGACGCGCGCCTGACGGGCGCGCGCCATGGGCAGCGCAAGAAGCCGGAGTCCATCATGTCACTCAGCGTTTTCGATCTATTCAAAATCGGCATCGGCCCCTCCAGTTCGCATACGGTCGGGCCGATGCGCGCCGCCGTGCGTTTCGTCGAAGGGCTCAAGCGCGACGAGCTGCTGGCCAACACCGAATCGGTCAAGGTCGAGCTGTACGGCTCGCTCGGCGCCACCGGCAAGGGCCACGGCAGCGACAAGGCCGTGCTGCTCGGCCTGGAAGGCGACCAGCCCGACACCATCGACACCAGCACCATCGATGCGCGCCTGGCCGCCATGCGCAAGGCCGGCGAACTCAAGCTGCTCGGCGAGAAGGCGATCCGCTTCGTCGAGAAAGAACACCTGGCGATGATCAGGAAGCCCCTGCCCTATCACCCCAACGGCATGATCTTCCGCGCCTTCGACGCCGCCGGCCTGCAACTGCGCGCGCGCGAGTACTACTCGGTGGGCGGCGGTTTCGTGGTCGACGAGGAAGCCGCCGGCGCCGACCGCATCGTCGAGGACAGGACGCCCCTGGCCTACCCCTTCAAGAACGCCAAGCAGCTACTGGAGCAGTGCGCCGCCCACAGCCTGTCGATCAGCCAGGTGATGCTGGCCAACGAGGCGGCCTGGCGGTCGGAGGCCGAGACCCGCGAGGGCCTGCTGAAGATCTGGCAGGTGATGCAGGACTGCGTCAAGGCCGGCTGCCACAACGAGGGCATCATGCCCGGCGGGCTCAAGGTCAAGCGCCGCGCCGCCGCCCTCTACCGTCAGCTCAGCCAGCACCCGGAAGCGGCCCTGCGCGACTCGCTGAGCGTGCTGGACTGGGTCAACCTCTACGCCCTGGCGGTGAACGAGGAAAACGCCAGCGGCGGCCGCGTGGTGACCGCGCCGACCAACGGCGCGGCCGGCATCGTGCCGGCGGTGCTGCACTACTACATGCGCTTCATCCCCGGCGCCAACGAGGACGGCGTGGTGCGCTTCCTGCTCACCGCCGCCGCCATCGGCATCCTGTACAAGGAGAACGCCTCCATCTCCGGCGCCGAGGTCGGCTGCCAGGGCGAGGTCGGCGTGGCCTGTTCGATGGCCGCCGGCGCCCTGTGCGAAGTGCTCGGCGGCAGCGTGGCGCAGGTGGAGAACGCCGCCGAGATCGGCATGGAGCACAACCTCGGCCTGACCTGCGATCCGATCGGTGGCCTGGTCCAGGTACCCTGCATCGAACGCAACGCCATGGCCTCGGTGAAGGCGATCAACGCGGCGCGCATGGCCCTGCGCGGCGACGGCCAGCACTACGTGTCGCTGGACAAGGTGATCCGCACCATGCGCCAGACCGGCGCCGACATGAAGAGCAAGTACAAGGAAACCGCCCGCGGCGGCCTGGCGGTCAACATCATCGAATGCTGACGAGCGGCGGGCGCCACGCGCGCCTGCCCTACCCGACCCACCCATAGACCACGACAAGGTGCGCCCGGCGCACCCTACTGGAGACTCCGCATGACCAGCGAAAACCTGGCGAAAACCCCGCTGCACAGCCTGCACCTGGAACTCGGCGCCCGCATGGTGCCCTTCGCCGGCTACGACATGCCGGTGCAGTACCCCCTGGGCGTGATGAAAGAGCACCTGCACACCCGCGACGCCGCCGGCCTGTTCGACGTCTCGCACATGGGCCAGATCGTCCTGCGCGGCGCCGACGCCGCCGCCGCCCTCGAGAGCCTGGTGCCGGTGGACATCCTCGACCTGCCGATGGGCATGCAGCGCTATGCCATGTTCACCGACGCCAATGGCGGCATCCTCGACGACCTGATGGTCGCCCGGCTTGCCGACGACTGCCTGTTCCTGGTGGTCAACGCCGCCTGCAAGGACCAGGACCTGGCCCACCTGCGCAGCCAGATCGGCGGCCGCTGCGAGATCGAAAGCCTGTTCGAGTCGCGCGCGCTGATCGCCCTGCAAGGCCCGAAGGCCGCGGACGTACTGGCACGCCTGGCCCCGGAAGTGGCGCAGATGACCTTTATGCAGTTCGCCAGCGTGCGCCTGCTGGGCGTCGACTGCTTCGTCAGCCGCTCCGGCTACACCGGCGAAGACGGCTACGAGATCTCCATGCCCAACGAACACGCCGAGACCCTGGCGCGCAGCCTGCTGGCCGAGCCGGAGGTCGCGGCCATCGGCCTCGGCGCGCGCGACTCGCTGCGCCTGGAAGCCGGTCTGTGCCTGTACGGCCACGACATGAGCACCAGCACCACGCCGATCGAGGCCAGCCTGCTGTGGGCCATGTCCAAGCCCCGCCGCGCCGACGGCGCGCGGGCCGGCGGCTTCCCCGGCGCCGAGCGCATCTTCGCCCAACAGCAGAGCGGCGTGGCCAGCAAGCGCGTCGGCCTGTTGCCCCAGGAGCGGGTGCCGGTACGTGAAGGCGCGGAAATCGTCGACGCCGAGGGCAATGTGATCGGCGCCGTCACCAGCGGCGGCTTCGGCCCGACCCTCGGTGCACCGGTGGCCATGGGCTACGTGCAGAGCAGCCACGTGGCGCTGGACAGCGAAGTCTGGGCGATGGTGCGCGGCAAGCGCGTGGCCATGAAAGTGGCCAAGACGCCCTTCGTGCCGCAGCGCTACTACCGCGGCTGAGCCGACTCGGGGCGGCGCCTGGCCTGCCCCTCCACCTGAACCCTTGCCGGTGCGATGCACCGGCTCTCAGTGGAAACCGAACATGAGCACTGTTGTGGACAGCGCCGGCAAGCCGGCCAAGGTCGAGGCGGGCGTCAAGCTGCGCGGCGCCGAGAAGGTGGCGCGCATTCCGGTGAAGATCATTCCCACTGAGCAACTGCCGCGCAAGCCCGACTGGATACGGGTGGAGATCGCCGCATCGCCCGAGGTGGCGCGGATCAAGCAACTGCTGCGCAAGCACAAGCTGCACAGCGTCTGCGAAGAGGCCAGCTGCCCGAACCTGGGCGAGTGCTTCTCCGGCGGCACCGCCACCTTCATGATCATGGGCGACATCTGCACCCGTCGTTGCCCCTTCTGCGACGTCGGCCACGGCCGGCCCAAGCCGCTGGATGTGGACGAGCCGAAGAACCTGGCGGTGGCCATCGCCGACCTGCGCCTGAAATACGTGGTGATCACCTCGGTGGACCGCGACGACCTGCGCGACGGCGGCGCCCAGCACTTCGCCGACTGCCTGCGGGAGATCCGCGCGCTGAGCCCGGCCATCCAGCTGGAGACCCTGGTGCCGGACTACCGCGGGCGCATGGACGTGGCCCTGGCGATCACCGCGACCGAGCCGCCGGATGTGTTCAACCACAACCTGGAAACCGTGCCGCGCCTGTACAAGGCGGCGCGCCCGGGCTCGGACTTCGAGTGGTCGCTGGACCTGCTGCAGCAATTCAAGCAACGGGTGCCGCAGGTGCCGACCAAGTCCGGGCTGATGCTCGGCCTGGGCGAGACCGACGAGGAGGTGATCGAGGTGATGCAGCGCATGCGCGAGCACGACATCGACATGCTGACCCTCGGCCAGTACCTGCAGCCCTCGCGCAGTCATCTGCCGGTGCAGCGCTTCATCCATCCGGACAGCTTCGCCTGGTTCGCCGAGCAAGGCGCCCGGATGGGCTTCAAGAACGTCGCCGCCGGTCCCCTGGTGCGTTCCTCCTACCACGCCGACCAGCAGGCCCACGGCGAGAAGATCGCCTGAACGGCTCGCAGTCGATAAGAAGGCGACCCTCGGGTCGCCTTTTTTCTGCCGCTCAGCGCAGCTGGTCGACCATCGCCGCCACCACACCGAGCACCTTCTCGGCCAGCTGCTTGGAGCGCGCGCCGTTCCAGCCGGTGCTCGGCTCGGGCCGGTCGTCGTGGTCCTTGAACGGCATCTCCAGGGTGAAGGACAGGCAATCGAACTCCTGGCCCACGGCGTTGCAGGCCAGGGTCAGGTTGGCCTGGCCCGGCGCATCGAGCGGGTAGCCGCGGGCGGTCTGGTATTCGGCGCCACTGGCCAGCAGCCGGCGCCTGAACTCCGTCTCCAGGGCCGCCAGGCGTGGGCTGTAACCGGGGTTGCCCGCGCAGCCGACGGTGAACACCTGGGGGATTTCCTCGTCGCCATGAATGTCGAGGAACAGGTCGACGCCGACCCGGCGCATCTGCTGCTGGACGAAATACACCTCGGGCGTCTCCCTGGCATCGGCCGACTGCCAGGCGCGGTTGAGGTCCTTGCCGGCGGCGTTGGTGCGCAGATGGCCGCGGAAGGCGCCGTCGGGGTTCATGTTCGGCACCAGGTAGAGATCGGCCTGCTGCAGCAGGGCATCCAGCTCGGCGTCATCGCGCTGCAGGCGCTCGATCAGCCCCTCCATAAACCATTCGGCCATGTGCTCGCCGGGGTGCTGCTGGGCGATGATCCAGAGCTTGCGCGGCGCCTGTCGGTTGCGGCTGACCCGCAATAGCTGGATGGCCCGCCCCTCGACGCTCTGGCCGCAGGCGAAGAGCTCCGCGCCGGCCCGCTCCAGGGCCTGGGCGATCAAGCCGTCGTGCCGTGCACGGCTGTAGGGCTCGAAGTAGGCGAACCAGACCTGCGCCTCGCGCGGCTCCAGCTCGAACTGCAGCGCGCCGTCCTCGAAGCGACTGGGCACGCGAAACCAGTCGCGCTGGTCGTAGGAGGCGACGGCGTGGTAACCGCTCCAGGCCTGGTTATAGGCCGACTCGCCGGCGTTGCTCAGGCTGAAACCATAGCGCTGGCCGGGCAGCAGGCCCTCGACCTTGAAGTGAAACCATTGGAAGTGATGGCTATTGAGGTCCGGACGTATGGCCAGCAGCACTCGCTGCGGGTTGCCGGCATCGAGCACCTCGATATTGCCGCTGTCGAAGTCGGAGCTGATCTGCATGGGGGCCTCGGGCGTGCGCGACCCGGTCATGCCTGACCTGGTCAGTGGATTGGACGATTGGCGCGAGGATCGCAGTTCCCGAGCCCCGTGAAAACGCCGGATGGGACAAAGGGTTCGCGGCTCAGCCGCCCTCGCCCTCCTCCACCAGCGTCCGCAGCTGCGCGAGGCCCTGCTCGAAGTCGCCGCCGACCATCTTGTCCATGTCCATCACCAGGTGCATCGCCTTGGCCATGAAGTTGTTCGAGCCGCTCATGCTCCAGGTCACCCGGGTGCCTTCGCCCTCAGGCGCGAACTGGAACTGTGCCTCGTTGCTGGCCTGAAAAGGCTTGAGGAACACCAGTCGGATGCGGATCGACTGGTTCGGCCGGCTCTCGACCAGGGTCATGCTGCCTTCGCCGACCTCCTTGTTGCCGGCCCAGCGGTAGACCGCGCCGACGCCGGCAGGGGGGCCCTCGTAGGACTTCTGCATGGCCGGGTCACGCTTGGCCCAGGGCGACCAACGCTCCCAGTTGCGCAGATCGTTGACCTGGGCGAACACCGCCTCCGGCGGCGCCGCCACGCTGACCGAGCGCTCGACACTAAAGCCATCCGGCTGCCGGGCCACCAGCGTCAGCAACAGGGCGAGGAGCAAAGCGAGGGCAATAAGGGCGTAACCGAGCATGCTGGTTGTTCTCCTGCTCATGAAGGTTCCTCAGCGGCCGCGACCGCGGCCTGCGGATGTTAATGACGCCCCGCGGCCGGGGCGCGGATAGCGCTCAAGGTTTGAGATCGAACAGCGCCTTGCCGCTCTGCATGTCGAACGGCGCGGAAAAGTGCTCGTGCACGATCAGCCAGCGGCCGTCGCGCTTCTGGTAGCCCTGGCTCACGCGCATCCAGGACGCCTGCTCCTGGCCCTTGTCGTCGCTGCCGCCGCAGTGGCACAGGTAGAAACCCAGGGCCAGGTCGTCGCCGACCAGCAGGGTCGGCTCATGGACCTCGAAGAAGCCCGGCCCCGCACACATCTCCATGCAGGCCTGCCAGTGCGCGCCGTAGGCCTCGCGGCCCTTGAACTGCAGCTGGAGAATGGCGTCGTAAGCGACGACGTCCGTTGCATAGTGACCGACGATGCGCGCGACGTCCTTGGCCTGTACGGCCTGCACCCAGCTGTCCAGCAAAGACTGGACCTGGCTGCGCGGGTCTTGTAGACGGTTTGCGGTGCTCATGGTGGTGCTCCTCTGTAATGGTCGTCGAATGGCGCGCGTAGCGGGCGCCGGGTCAGCCGGCCGGTGCTACATCCAGCTGGCGCACCGGCCGCACCTCCACCGAGCCGACCCGGGCGGCGGGAATCTTCCCGGCGATCTGAATGGCCTCGTTGAGGTCACGGGCCTCGACCAGGTAGAAGCCGGCGAGCTGCTCCTTGGTCTCGGCGAAGGGGCCGTCGGTGATCGCCAGCTGGCCGCCGCGCATGCGCACCGTGGTGGCCGTGTGCACCGGCTGCAGGGCCTCGGCGGCGAGCATGCGGCCGCTCTGCTGCACCGTCTCGGCGTAGGCGAAACATTCCTCGTCGCGCGGGCTGTCGGGCGAGTCGTGCAGCACGCGCTCGTCGCTGTAGACCAGGCACAGGTATTTCATGGCGTTCTCCCTCTCGGTTGTTTTCGCGGTGGCTATCGATAGTCGTCTGCCGGCGCACGGATTCGACATCGGCAGGAAAATAATGTCCGGCCCAAACTTGAGGCCCTTTTTTCAGGCGCCCGGCGCGCCGGCGGCGCAAGGCCCGCGGAGTTTCCGGACAACCAAAGACCTTCGCCCTGTTCGCAACATGAAAGTCGCACCGTCGCGCTAGAGACGGCCTCCGAATA
This sequence comes from Pseudomonas benzenivorans, assembly GCF_033547155.1. Classification (GTDB taxonomy): domain Bacteria; phylum Pseudomonadota; class Gammaproteobacteria; order Pseudomonadales; family Pseudomonadaceae; genus Aquipseudomonas; species Aquipseudomonas benzenivorans_B. The sequence continues at coordinate 920,565 of NZ_CP137892.1, read as the reverse complement.
TGTGACCAACCAGTCATACCCCACACTTCGCGCGACTTATTCACGCCCTTCCTAATATTCGCTCGCGCGACCATGAAGAAAATCCGTGACAGCGTGCATGCCCTGTTCTTAACTAGGATTCAATCGGCGCTAGACTTTTAACGGGTGTTCGCCATAATTACTGCCACGCGGATCTGCCGACCGTGAAAAGAAACGGCTTAAACAGATAAGCGTTTGTTTTAATTAGAATTAAAATAACAAATTACAAACAGAAACATCTTCCAACAACCAAACAGCGGCTCAGGCCGCAGCGAACGCGGTGACCGTAGCAGCGAGGCAGGCAGCCTTGCGTTGTCACCTTAAAAGTTCCAGACCATGGGTAACCACGTGACGAAAGACGAACTGCGCGCCGAACTCGAGCGCCAGGCGCAGCGTTACAAGGATGTATACGGCGGGGAAGTCACCACCTACGCCGCTCAACCGGACCCCGAGCGCAAACCCTGGCGTAAGAAGGCCAATCTTCTCGATCAAGCATTCGAGAAAGAACTGGAAAAGATCGAAAAAGAGTTGCACGACAAAGCCGACAAGCCTGACGACTGACGGCGCCGCCTTACTCTTAGCCGATGAATCGGTAGCAAACCGCGCCTCCCGGTCCTCGCCCCGGGACGCGCGGTCATTCGCTCAGCGACGCTTGCCGCCCAGCAACGAGCCCATCAGCCCCCGCACCAGCTGCCGACCTATCTGGTTGGCGACCTGGCGCACTGCGCTCTTCATGGCCTGGCTGGCCAGGCTGCCGAGCAGATCGCCCGCCATACTGCCGATGCCGGCGGCCGGCGCCCCGGCGGTAGAGGCTCCGGCCTTGGCCTGCGCGGCCCGCTCGGCCTCGGCACTGGCGGCAGCGGCGCGCGCACTGAGCAGTTCGTAGGCGGATTCGCGGTCGATGGCCTGGTCATAACGGCCGGCCAGGGACGAGTGGCGCACCAGGGCCGCGCGCTCGGCCTCGCTCAGCGGCCCGATCCGCGACTGCGGCGGCGCAATGGCCACCCGCCGGACCATGGCCGGGGTGCCCTTGTCCTCCAGGGTGCCGACCAGGGCCTCGCCGATGCCCAGCTCGGTCAGCAGGCTCAGGGTGTCGAACGCCGGGTTGGGCCGGAAACCATCGGCTACCGCGCGCAGGGCCTTCTGCTCCCGGGCGGTGAAGGCGCGCAGGCCATGCTGGATGCGCAGGCCGAGCTGGGCCAGCACGTCGTCCGGCAGGTCGCCGGGCGACTGGGTGACGAAGTACACCCCGACGCCTTTCGAGCGGATCAGCCGCACCACCTGCTCCAGACGCTCCTGCAAGGCCTTGGGGGTATCGGCGAAGAGCAGGTGCGCCTCGTCGAAGAACAGCGCCAACACCGGCTTGTCGGCATCGCCGCGCTCGGGCAGCTGTTCGAACAGCTCGGCCAGCAGCCACAGCAGGAAGGTCGCATAGACCTTGGGCGCCTCATGCACCAGGCGACTGGCATCGAGCAGGTGAATGCGCCCGCGACCGTCGCGATCAGGATGCAGCAGGTCCTCCAGCTGCAGGGCCGGCTCGCCGAACAGCGCCTCGCCCCCTTGCTGCTCCAGGCTCGCCAGGCGCCGCAGCAGGGCCTGCGCCGAGGCCTGGGTGAACAGCGCGCCGTCATCGCCGAGCACCTGCGGGTGCGCCTTGAGGTGCGCGAGCAGCGCCTTCAGATCCTTCAGGTCGAGCAGCAGCAGGCCCTCGCGATCGGCCACCTTGAAGGCGGCATAGAGCGCCGCCTGCTGGCTGTCGCTGAGCTCGAGCAAGGCACCGAGCAGCAGCGGCCCCATCTCGCTGAGGGTGGTGCGCAACGGATGGCCGCTGCGGCCATGCACGTCCCACAGCGTCAACGGATAGGCCGTCGGCCGGTGGGCCAGCCACGGCATGCTGGCGATGCGCTCGGCCACCTTGCCCTGGGGCGCTCCGGCCGCGCCCAGGCCACAGAGATCGCCCTTCACATCGGCGGCGAACACCGCCACGCCGGCATCGCTGAAACCCTCGATCAGGCGTTGCAGGGTCACCGTCTTGCCGGTGCCGGTGGCCCCCGCCACCAGGCCGTGGCGATTGGCCAGGCGCAGGGGCTGACCTACGGGCTGACCGCCCTGGTCGGCGCCGAAAACGAACTGGTCTGATACAGACATCTTGCTGTCTCCTGGACTAAAGATTTGCCCGAGCGATACCGACATAATCGGCACGTCCAGTGCCCCCGGCACTCGACTCCCGCCTCTGCGTGCCCCGCCAGCCAGCCAAGACTGGTAGCCGACCATAACGGACAGCATAAGCCATGACCAACCATCTGAAGTTCAGCCACAAGATTCTGCTCGCCGCCTCGTTGGTGGTGATCGCCGCCTTCTCGTTATTCACCCTGTACAACGATTACCTGCAGCGCCAGGCCATCCGCGCCAATCTGGAGAACTACCTGCACGAGATGGGTGAGGTGACCGCCGGGACCATCCAGAACTGGCTGTCCGGACGCATCCTGCTGGTCGAGAACGCCGCCCAGTCGATCGCCCGCGACGCCTCCGCCGACCATGTCGCCGGCCTGCTGGAGCAGCGCGCCCTGAGTTCGACCTTTACCACGACCTACCTGGGCAGCGAAGACGGCGCCTTCACCATCAGGCCCGATATGCCTATGCCAGCCGATTTCGATCCGCGCGTCAGGCCCTGGTACAAAGGGGCCGTGACTGCCGGTGGCACCACCCTCACCGAGCCCTATGTGGACGCCGCCACCGGCGGGCTGATCATCACCATCGCCACCCCGGCCAAGCCGGCGGGCGTGGTCGGCGGCGACCTGAGCCTGGCCACCCTGGTCGACATCATCAATTCGCTGGACTTCGACGGCATGGGTTACGCCTTCCTGGTCAGCGCCGACGGCAAGATCCTCGTCCATCCGGACAAGGGCCTGGTGATGAAGAACCTCAAGGACGTGTTCCCGCAGAACACCCCGCGCATCGGCCGCGACTTCGACGAAGTCGAGGTGGACGGCCAGACCCGCATTCTCACCTTCGCCCCGATCGAGGGCCTGCCCTCGGTCACCTGGTACCTCGGCCTGTCCATCGACAAGGCCAAGGCCTACGCGCTGCTCAGCGAGTTCCGCGCCTCCGCCCTGGTCGCCACCCTGACCGCGGTGGTACTCATCATCCTGTTGCTGAGCATGCTGATCCGCGTGCTGATGCAGCCACTGCACGTGATGGGCAAGGCCATGCAGGACATCGCCCAGGGCGAGGGCGACCTGACCAAGCGCCTGGCGATCCAGTCCAACGACGAGTTCGGCGAACTGGCCAAGGCCTTCAACCGCTTCGTCGAGCGCATTCATGCCTCGATCCGTGAGGTCTCCTCCGCCACGCTGCAGGTCAACGAGGTGGCCCAGCTGGTACTGGGCGCCTCCAACTCCTCGCTGCACAACAGCGACGAGCAGGCCAGCCGCACCAACAGCGTGGCCGCGGCGATCAACCAGCTCGGCGCCGCCGCCCAGGAAATCGCCCGTAACGCCGCCGACGCCTCGACCCAGGCGTCCGAAGCCCGCGGCCAGGCCGAAGACGGCCGGCAGGTGGTGGAGCAGACCATCCGTGCGATGAACGATCTGTCCGGCAAGATCAGCGGCGCCTGCAGCCATATCGAGACGCTGAACAGCAAGACGGTGAACATCGGTCAGATTCTCGAGGTGATCAAGAGCATCTCCCAACAGACCAACCTGCTGGCGCTCAACGCCGCCATCGAAGCGGCGCGGGCCGGCGAGGCGGGCCGCGGTTTTGCCGTGGTCGCCGACGAGGTACGCAACCTGGCCCACCGCACCCAGGAGTCGGCCCAGGAAATCGAACAGATGATCGAGGAGCTGCAGGTCGGCTCCCGCGAGTCGGTCACCACCATGACCGAGAGCCAGCGCTACAGCGAGGAAAGCGTGGAAATCGCCAACCAGGCCGGCGAACGCCTGAGCAGCGTGACCCAGCGCATCGGCGAGATCGACGGCATGAACCAGTCGGTGGCCACCGCCACCGAGGAACAGACCTCGGTGATCGAGTCGCTGAACATGGACATCATCGAGATCAACACCCTCAACCAGGAAGGCGTGGAAAACCTCCAGGCCACCCTGCGCGCCTGCGGCGACCTGGAGCAGCAGGCCACCCGCCTCAAGCAGCTGGTGGGCAGCTTCCGCATCTAGATTTCTGCGGCGTGGCAAGCGACGGGGCGCTCAATGAGCGCCCCGTTTCAGTCCGCCTGCGGCCTCTTCGCGCGGGCCTTCCCGTCCTGCAGCTGTTGCCACAACGCGGCAGCATCCGAGAAGTCGCAGCCGCTGGCATCCTCCAGGGCCTCGGGGTCATAGCGCCGTACACAGCCCTCGCCGAGCGTAGGTGGCGGCCTGGAAGTAGCGCGCTCGAGTGGGTCCTTCATCCTGTCATCCTCTGTAGTCGACGCCCAACTCGCCGTACATGGTTCCCAACTACGGCTGACGCCGACCAGGCACGCACTCGGCCAACGGTTTCAGCTGGCGGCCTTGCCCTGCTCGTGCTGGGCGAACTCCTTCACCGCACGCAGCACGTCGCTGCGGCTGATCTGGCCGACCAGACGTCCATTCTCGATCACCGGTATACGGCCGAGACGACCACGTAGGAAGCGTTGGGAAACCTCGATGATGTCGACTTCCGGCGAGATGGTCTCCACGTCGGTGACCATATAACCGCTGACGGTACCGCCGATGGCCTCGTAGTAGGCACCGGAGAGGATGCCACGCAGGCAATCGCCCTCCGACAGCAAGCCGATCAGATGCCCCTGGGAATCGACCACCGGAGCGCCGGAAATGCGGTGCTCCAGGAGTCGGTTGATAGCGGTGAACAGATCGGTATCGGACCGAAAGGTCACCAGATGGCGGGTCATGTAGTCCCGCACCTTGATTGACTTGAGCATAAGCGAACTCCTGTGCCGTCTACCTAGCGGCACACGCAGCAAGCTCAGTCGAACACCACCGTCTTGTTGTCGTGCACCAGCACCCGGTCTTCCAAGTGATAGCGTAGTCCACGGGACAGCACCATCTTCTCCACATCCTTACCCAGGCGCACCATTTCCTCGACGCTGTCGCGGTGGCTCACCCGCACCACGTCCTGCTCGATGATCGGGCCGGCATCCAGCTCCTCGGTGACGTAGTGAGAAGTCGCACCGATCAGCTTCACGCCCCGCAGCGATGCCTGATGGTAGGGCCTGGCGCCGACGAAGGACGGCAGGAAGCTGTGATGGATATTGATCACCCGTTGGGAGAACTCGGCGCACAGTTGCGGCGGCAGAATTTGCATGTAGCGGGCCAGGACTATGACATCGGCCTCATGCACCTTGACCAGCCGCTCCACTTCGGCGAAAGCCGGCTGCTTGTCCTGCGCGTCGACCGGCACATGGCAGAAGGGAATACCGTGCCACTCGACCATGCCGCGCAAATCATTGTGATTGGAAATGACGCAGGGAATATCGCAATCGAGTTCATCGCTGTGCCAGCGATGCAGCAGATCCGCCAGGCAATGGGACTCGCGACTGGCCATCAACACCACTCGTTTCTTCTGTGCCGAATCGGTAATACGCCACTCCATGGAAAACTCCCGGGCGATCGGCGCAAAAGCCTGGCGCAAGCCTTCTATATCGAATGGCAGAGAGTCGGCGCGAATCTCATGACGCATAAAGAACCAACCGCTCTGGGCGTCCGAGTGGTGACTCGCCTCGGTAATCCAGCCGTTATAGGTCGCCAGAAAGTTACTGACCTTGGACACGATACCGACACGGTCCGGGCAGGCGATGACCAGGCGAAAAGTACGCATGGGAAGACTCCAGAGTTTCGCAAAGTCGGCCATTCTAGCCACAGTGCGGAAAAACTGCAGTAGCCCTGCAGTTGTGTCCGATACCCTGGAGTGGATAAAGCCGATTCTCCCCTGTCGAAGTCGCAGCTCAACTGCCGTACCGAGACGCCGTTCTCGAATACCGACGCACGACCGAGCGATACATCTAACCTGACTTACCAGCCACACGCGGCCAGTAGCCGGGCCAATGTGCAACTAAAGATGTACATTGGCGGCCAGCCCTAACAAAGCGGTTTACTTGTGAAAAGTGCCTGACTATTATTACTGACACTTAGCCATCTCCCCTTACGACTCAAGGTAATTTCATGTCGCTGATCAACGAATACCGCGCTACCGAAGAAGCCATCAAAGAACTGCAGGAACGCCTGAAGAATCTGTCGCAAGACGACAAACTGAAGAAAGAGCTAGAGTTCGAAGGCAAGCTGCGCGCACTGATGGGCGAATACCAGAAGTCCCTGCGCGACATCATCGCCCTGCTCGACCCGGAAGCCAAAGTCAGCAAGCCCGCTCGCGCCGCCAAGCCGGCCGGCACCAAGCGCGCGCGCAAGGTGAAGCAGTACAAGAACCCCAATACCGGCGAAGTGATCGAAACCAAAGGCGGCAACCACAAGACCCTGAAAGAGTGGAAAGCCAAGTGGGGCGCCGACGTCGTAGAAAGCTGGGCCACCCTGCTGGGCTAAGCCCCACGCCTTTCGGTTGTTCAGTGCATAAAAAACGCCAGCCTTGCTGGCGTTTTTTATGCCGCCCCTATTGCCCTGACGCAACGACCGATGCGCCGGGAAAAACCAATAGACCTCGTCTCGTACTCAAGAGCACACCCGCCTGTGCGGATGCCCCGGCAAAAGCCTCCCCACGTCCGGCCATGGCCCTACAAGTTACAAGGTTACCGGACTGTCTTTTCGAAACGGCCTCTCTTAGCCCCTTTCAGAAAGCCGGTGGAAAACCGCCTAACGCCAGTTAACACCAGGCCGTCGCCACACCGTCATCTGCCCGATTAAAAAGGCTGAAAGAAGCCGCCGAACTGCCGCAGTGCCCACTCAATTAACCCTGGCTCACCGATAAACTCGAGATCCACGAGTGCGTCAGACGATTAAACGGCTCACGGCCATACGCCGGGTCCTGCAACTGTGCCGCCAGAAGCCTGTTAAAGGCCATAACGCGCCCGCAACCGCTGCGCGTAGTCCCGCCATTCGTTCAATACCGCCTGCTGCGCCAGTGGCGCCGAAGCGAATACTTCGGCCAGCGCGGCCTCGAAACTTGCCAGGGTATTCGGGGCGCCACACTCGATCCGGTTTAAGCGTTGTCGACAGAATTCGTGCCAGCGCTGTTGTTCGGCGGCACTCAGACTGGGGAAGAAATTCCTCGCGCGATAACGAAACAACAATTCCGGCAGCCGCGCATCGTCGAATGGCCAGCTTTGCTTGGCCAAGAGTTGTGGCTCGGCGTTACGCACTTGCTCGCACAAACGCCGATCGCGATCGCCGATAAAACCGTCATACAACTGCTGTTCCGGGTCCTCGCTGGCGGCGAAATCTTCCTCGCCATAGACCTGGGTAAGTTTGTCCTGCCATTGCATTTGCGTCTCCGCCAGCAATTTCGCCCGGGCCTGGCAGGTCGCCATATCCAGCTGCAGGCGCTGGATATCGTCGCTGCGCAATACCTTCAGCGGCGCCACCACTGGGCACCGGTTGATATGCAGCAGCTTCAAGGGCACCGGCAACTCGCCTTCGGCCAGCTGCTCGCGGCGGGTATAGAGGCGCTGGCGCAAGGTCTCCCCGTCTTCGGCGAGCAAGGGCGCGGGATCAGCCTGCAGGTCGCAGACGATCAGGGCGTTGCGGTTGCGCGGATGCCAGGCCAGCGGCAGCACCAACGCCAGATAATGCCGCGCGCCGGCGAAGCGGCCGGAGACATGCACCAGCGGCTGCAGCAGGCGAACCTGATCGAGCACTCGCTGCTTGCTGCGCAGCCGATAGAGGTAGTCGTACAGCTTCGGCTGCTTGTCGCGCAGCAGGCGCGCCAGGGCGATGGTCGCGCGCACGTCGGACAGGGCGTCGTGGGCCTGGCCGTGGTCGATGCCATTGGCCTGGGTCAGGCGCTCCAGCTTAAGGCTGACGCGGCCCTCCTCCTGCGGCCAAACGATGCCTTCCGGGCGCAGGGCGTAGGCGGTGCGCACCAGGTCGATCAGGTCCCAGCGGCTGTTGCCGCCCTGCCACTCGCGGGCATAGGGGTCGAAGAAGTTGCGGTAGAGGCTGTAGCGGGTGACCTCGTCGTCGAAGCGCAGGCTGTTGTAGCCGGCGCCGCAGGTGCCGGGCTGGGCCAGTTCGGCGTGCACCCGGGTCATGAACTCGGCCTCGCTCAGCCCCCGCTCCGCCAGGCGACCGGGGGTGATGCCGGTGACCAGACAGGCGGCCGGGTGCGGCAGGATGTCGTCGCTGGGCTGGCAGTAGATGTTCAGCGGCTCGCCGATTTCCCGCAGGTTTTCGTCGGTGCGAATGCCGGCGACCTGCAGGGGACGGTCGCGTCGCGGATCGATGCCGGTGGTTTCGTAGTCGTACCAGAAGATGGAGGTCACGGGGCGGTCCTGAGTCGATGGCCGCGGCAGTCTAGCATCCGTGCGCCCCGGGCTTATCGCTGCAGAACCTTGCGCCAGCGCACGTCCAGGCCGGACGGCGCCTTGTCGGCTGCGGCCTGGCGCGGCTACAGTGAAGCTCTCGATCAACCCTCGCGCACAAGGATGTCCCATGACTGACGCCACCACCAACCCCTACGCCGCGCCGACCAGCGACCTCCAGGACGCCCGCAACGACGGGCAGGTGCCCAGCATCGAACAGGCCCTGAGTCGCGGCTACGACTTTCGCATCGGCGATCTGCTCGGCGAGTCCTGGCAGCTGGTCAAGGGCACCAAAGGCATCATCGTCGGCGGTTTCCTGGTGTTCTATGTGGTGATGCTGGTCGCCTCCCTGGTCCTGGGCGGCGTATTCGGCATCCTCGGCGTGGTCAGCGAGGGCTCGGCCGGCGCCCTCATCGGCGAACTGCTCGTCGGCATGCTGGCCTCGGCCCTGGCCTACCCCTTCATGGCCGGCATCAACATGGTCGGTATCCGCCGTGCCGCCGGCCAGCCGATCAGCTTCAACGAGATCTTCAGCCACTTCGGCCGCACCCTGCCGCTGGTGATCACCGCGGTGATCATGACGCTGCTGGTGTATGCCGGCATGCTCCTGCTGATCCTCCCCGGCCTCTACCTCGGCGTGGCCTATATGCTGGCGATTCCGCTGGTGGTGGAGCGCGGTCTGTCGCCCTGGCAGGCCCTGGAAACCTCGCGCAAGGCCATCACCCAGCACTGGTTCAAGGTCTTCGGTCTGTTCCTGCTGCTCGGCCTGATCACCCTGATCAGCATGATTCCCCTGGGCATCGGCCTGGTCTGGAGCATTCCGCTGTTCGTCATCGCCATGGGCGTGCTCTATCGCACCATCTTCGGCGTGCTGCCGCCGGCCCAGTAAGCGGATACCCTGCCTGCACCGGGCCCGTCGCCGGGCCCGGTTGCTTCCCCGCCCGCCGCTGGCTAGCATCGGGCTTTCTTCGACGCAGTCTGCCGATGTCGCCCTCTCCAACCTCGCCGCCTTGCGCCCACAGCCCACCGCTGGATACCCGCCATCGGGTGGAAACCCCGGAAGGCATCGACCTGATCCTGCGCCCCGCCGGTCTGGTGCCCCGGGCCCTGGCCTTCGCCATCGACCTGGCGATCCGCGGCCTGCTGCTGGCCGCGCTGTTTATCGTCCTCGGCCTGCTCGGCCAGTTCGGCATGGGCCTGGCGACCATCGCGCTGTTCCTGGTGACCTGGTGGTACATGGTGCTGTTCGAGGTACTCAACCAGGGCCGCTCGCCGGGCAAGCAGCTGCTCGGCCTGCGCGTGGTCCACGATGACGGCACGCCGGTCGGCTGGGCCGCTTCGCTGACCCGCAACCTGCTGCGCTTCGTCGATATTCTGCCGTTCGCCTATACCCTGGGCATCCTCAGCTGCCTCAACCACCCGGCCTTCAAGCGCCTCGGCGATCTCGCCGCCGGCACCCTGGTGGTCTACCGCGACACGCCGGCGACGCCCCCCAGCTTGCCCGAGGCCGACCCCGTGCCGCCGCCTTTCGCCCTCAGCCTGGGCGAGCAGCGCGCCTTGCTCGGCTTCGCCGAGCGCACACAGAACCTGTCCAGCTCCCGCCGCGGCGAGCTGGCGGCGATTCTCGCCGAGCCGCTGCAGGTCCCGGCGGAGCAGGCGGAACAACGGCTCCACGGCATCGCCCGCGGCCTGCTGGGGCCGACATGAAGCAGAGCCTGTTCGAGAGCCGTCATCAGGCCGACTGGCAGGCCTTCGCCGCCCAGCTCGAGGCACTCGAGCGCGGCAAGGCCGACGTGGCCCAGTGCACGGGCTTCGCCGCCGCCTACCGGCGCCTGTGCCAGCAGCTGGCGCTGGCCCAGGCGCGGGGCTACAGCAACCACCTGGTCGAACAGCTGCAGCAACTGGCGCTACGCGGCCATCAGCAGTTCTATCGCCACCGCAGTCCGCTCGGCGCGCAACTGCTCGGTTTCCTCCTCGGCGGCTTCCCGCGCCTGGTGCGGGCCGAATGGCGCTGCGTGCTGGCCGCCAGCCTGCTGTTCTTCGGCAGCCTGCTGGGCATGGGCCTGCTGGTCTACCTGTTCCCCGAGCTGGTCTACAGCCTCATGGACCCCGAGCAGGTCAGCAGCATGGAGCAGATGTACGACCCAGACGCCCGCCGCCTCGGCCGTTTCAGCGAGCGCGACTCGGGCGACGACTGGCTGATGTTCGGCTTCTACATCATGAACAACATAGGGATCGCCTTTCAGACCTTCGCCAGCGGCCTGCTGCTGGGCCTGGGCAGCCTGTTCTTCCTGCTGTTCAACGGCCTGATGATCGGCGCGGTGGCCGGCCACCTGACCCAGATCGGCTACGGCCAGACCTTCTGGTCCTTCGTCATCGGCCACGGCGCCTTCGAGCTGACCGCCATCGCCCTGGCCGGCGCCGCCGGCCTCAAGCTCGGCTGGGCGCTGCTGGCCCCGGGCCGCCTGCCGCGCGGCGAAGCCCTGCGCCTGGCCGCCGCGCGCAGCGTGCGGCTGGTCGGCGGGGTGATCCTGCTGCTGGTGCTGGCGGCCTTCGTCGAGGCCTACTGGTCGTCGATGACCCTGGCCAGCGCCAGCGTCAAGTACGGCGTCGGCGCCGGGCTCTGGCTACTGGTGCTGGCCTACCTGACACTGGCCGGACGAGGTCAGCATGCGCCTGACTGACGCCAGCGTGGCGATCCGCCCGCGCAGCGCCTGGGAGGCGCTGGACCTCGGCACTCTGCTGGCGCGCCGGCACGCCGGCCTGTTGATGACCAGCTGGGCCCTGGTCAGCCTGCCGGTGTTCGCCCTGCTCTGCCTGCTGCTGTGGGACCATCCCGGCTGGGCGATCCTCGCCTTCTGGTGGCTCAAGCCGGCCTTCGAGCGCCTGCCGCTGCATATCCTCGGCCGCGCCCTGTTCGGCGACACACCGACCCTCGGCCAGGCGCTCAAGGCCCTGCCCGGCCTGCTCGGGCCGCAGCTGCTGGCCAGCCTGACCTGGCGCCGCCTGAGCCCCACACGCAGCTTCGACCTGCCGGTGCTGCAGCTCGAAGGCCTGTCCGGCCAGGCGCGCAGCGAGCGCCTGGGGGTGCTGGGCCAGCGCGACACGGCGACGGCGACCTGGCTGACCCTGGTCGGCGTGCACCTGGAGCTGGCCCTGTGGCTGGGGCTGATCAGCCTCTTCTATCTGCTGCTGCCGCAACAGCTCACCGAGGACTGGAGCTGGCAGAGCCTGATCCAGTCCGGCAGCGGCGACTGGCTGTGGCTGGAGCACCTGTCCAACCTGCTCTACGCCCTGGTGCTGATCCTCTGGGAGCCGGTCTATGTCGCCTGCGGCTTCAGCCTCTACCTGAACCGGCGCACGGCCCTGGAAGCCTGGGACATCGAACTGGTATTCCGCCAACTGCGCCAGCGCCTGGGCAAGCTGGCCTATGCCCTGCTGCTGGGCCTGAGCCTGACCCTGCTGCAGCCACCGAGCCCGGCACTGGCGGCCGACAGCAGCTGTCCGCTGCCCCAGGAGGACCCGCACGGCCCCGAGGCGCCCCGCCTGCTCAAGCAGCCCCTGACCAGCCAGGCCGCGCAACAGAGCATCGCCCAGCTCCTCGACGCGCCGCCCTTCGAGCACCGGGAAACCGTCACCCGCTGGCGCTTCGCCGACCCGGACGCCGCCGAGCAGCCGAGCGAACTGGACGTCGAGGCGCTGGTGAAGAAATTCCTCAAACTCCTGGAGTTCTGGAAGCATCTCGACACTGTCGCGCTGTTCTTCGAGGTGCTGCTCTGGGCCGGTCTGTTCGCGCTACTGGCGGTGCTGCTCTGGCGCTACCGGGACTGGCTCGCCGCCTTCGCCGGTCGCGGCCTGCCCGGGCGCCGTCCCGTCCAGGCGCCACCGCAGCAGTTGTTCGGCCTGGAAGTCGCCCCACAGAGCCTGCCGGCGGACGTCGCCGGCGAAGCCGAACGACTCTGGGCCGAACAGCCGCGCGCGGCCCTCGGCCTGCTCTACCGCGCCCTGCTCAGCCGCCTGTTGCATGACTATCGACTGCCGCTCAAAGGCGCTCACACCGAAGCCGAGGTGCTGCGCCTGGTCCAGGCCCTGCAACGGGACGAACTGGACCGCTTCAGCCAGACCTTGACCCGTCACTGGCAGAACCTCGCCTACGGCCACCGCCTGCCGCCCGAGCCCCTCAAGGCCGAGCTGTGCGACGGCTGGCGCGGCCTGTTCGCCAGCGGGGGGCAGGCATGAGCCGGCGTCGCCAGTTCCTCCTCGGCGCGGCCCTGACCCTGGCCGCCGGCCTGCTCGGTCTCTATCTGCTGGGTCGCCTGGAACCCTATCAGGAGACCCTCGAGCACGGCCCGGCCCCCGAGGCCAGAGCCAACCCCTACCTGGCCGCCGAGCACTTCCTGCGCCGCCGGGGCCTGCCGGTGCAGCGTGCCGACGACCTGCAGCCGCTGGCCGAACTGCCCAGCGCCGGCCAGACCCTGCTGCTGCTCGGCGACCGCCAGCACATGAGCCCGGCCCAGGCCGAACGCCTGCTGGACTGGGCCGCCCAGGGCGGGCACCTGCTGTTCGTCGCCGAGCGCCTGTGGGACGAGGACGAGCAGGCCAGCGGCGACCTGTTGTTCGACCGCCTGGGCATCCAGCAGTACCAGAGCGGCCAGCTCGACGACGCCGACAGCGAAGCCGAGGCAGAGGATGCGCAGCTCGAGCCCCTGGAGGAGCCCAATCGCTACCCGGAGCTGACCCAGCTGTACCTGGAGAACGAGGAGGAGCCGGCCTATATCGACTTCGACACCGACTTCCACCTGTACGACGCGCAGAACCGCGCCCATGCCTGGGCCAACAGCGCTGCGGCCACCCACATGCTGCAGCTCTACCATGGCGACGGCCTGATCACCGTACTGAGCGACGCCTGGATCTGGCGCAACGAGCGGATCGCCGACTACGACAACGCCTGGCTGCTCTGGTACCTGGCCCAGGACAGCGCCGTGACCCTGCTCTACCGCGCCGACCGCGACGGCCTGATGACCCTGCTGCTGCGCCACTTCCCCCAGGCCCTGGTCGCCCTCGGCCTGCTGCTCGCCCTCGGCCTGTGGCATGTCGGCCTGCGCCAGGGCCCGCTGCAGCAGCCGTCCAGCCCGAGCCGCCGGCAGTTGCGCGAACACCTGCGCGGCTGCGCCGACTTCCTCCTGCGGCGCAGCGGCCAGCACAGCCTGCTGCAGGGTCTGCAGCAGGACATCCAGCGCCGCGCACGGCAGCGTCACCCCGGATTCGAACGCCTCGGCGTGGCCGAACAGTGGCAGGTGCTCAGCCGCCTGACCCGCCAGCCGCCCAAGGCCATCAGCCAAGCCATGCGGCCGCTGCCCAAGCAGCGCCTGGCCGCCGCCGACTTCACCCGCCAGGTCGCCCACCTGCAAGCCCTCAGGAATGCCCTATGAGCGAAAACAGCCCCGAACAACCGAGCAGCCCGGTCGCCACGGCCACTCCGCCCCCTGCGCCCGCCCCCACTGCCGCGCCGGCCAACCCGGCGCAGCAGCGCCAGCGCGCCAGCCAGCTGGCCCAGGCCCTGCGCCTGGAGCTGCAGAAGGCGCTGATCGGCCAGACCGAGGTGATCGACGACGTGCTCACCGCCCTGTTCGCCGGCGGCCACGTACTGGTCGAGGGCGTGCCGGGCTTGGGCAAGACCCTGCTGGTGCGCGCCCTGGCCCGTTGCTTCGGCGGCGAGTTCGCGCGCATCCAGTTCACCCCGGACCTGATGCCCAGCGACGTCACCGGCCACGCCGTGTACGACCTGGCCAGCGAACAGTTCAAGCTGCGCAAGGGCCCGGTGTTCACCCACCTGCTGCTGGCCGACGAGATCAACCGCGCCCCGGCCAAGACCCAGGCGGCGCTGCTGGAGGTCATGCAGGAACGCCAGGTCACCCTGGAGGGCCGCGCCCTGGCGGTGCCGCTGCCGTTCATGGTGCTGGCCACCCAGAATCCCATCGAGCAGGAAGGCACCTACCCGCTGCCCGAGGCCGAGCTGGATCGCTTCATGCTCAAGCTGCGCATGGACTACCCGGAGCAGGACGAGGAGCTGCGCATGGTGCGCCAGGTCGCCCGCTCGACCAAGGCCGACATGCTCGAGGTCACCGCGCTGCGCACCCTGCTGCAGGCCAAGGACGTGCTGGCCATCCAGAAGATCGCCAGCGACCTGCCGATCGACGACCAGGTGCTCGACTACGCCGTGCGCCTGGCGCGCGCCACCCGCAGCTGGCCCGGCCTGGCCATCGGCGCCGGGCCACGGGCCTCGATCGCCCTGGTACGCGGCGGTCGCGCCCGTGCCCTGCTGCGCGGTGGCGACTTCGTCCTGCCCGACGACATCAAGGGCTGCGCCCTGGCGGTGCTGCGCCATCGCGTGCGCCTGGCGCCGGAACTGGATATCGAAGGCCTGTCGGTGGACCAGGTGCTGCGCCAGCTGCTCGACCAGGTGTCGGCGCCGCGCCTATGAGCGACTCGACCCTGGGTGAGCCATGAAGCCGTCGCGCCTGCTGCTGGGCTCGATCGCCGTGCTGCTCGGCCTGGCCCTGCTGCTCGGCACCCTGCACGCCCTGACGATCGCGCTGCCGTCTAGCCTGTCCGCGCTCTGGTGGGGCCTGCTGCTGGCCCTGCTCGGCGCGGCACTGGTCGACGCCCTGCGCCTGCGCCGCCTACCCTCGCCGCGGCTGGAACGCCAGCTGCCCGGCAACCTGCCGCTGGGGCGCTGGCACGAGGTGCACCTGTGCCTGCACCACGATTATCCCCGCCCGCTGCAGCTGGAGCTGTTCGACCATGTGCCGGACGGCATGGCCTGCGAGCAGCTGCCGCTGGCGGTGGCGCTGCGCCCGGGCCAGCTGACCCGCTGCAGCTACCGGGTGCGCCCGCTGCAACGTGGCCACTTCCACTTCCCGCGCTGCGAGATCGGCCTGCCCAGCCCCTTGGGGTTGTGGCAGGCCCGACGCTACCTGGAGCTGCCCGGGGAAACCCGCGTCTACCCCGACTTCGCCCGCCTCTACGGCGCCCAGCTGATGGCGGTGGACGACTGGCTCAGCCAGCTCGGCGTGCGCCAGCGCCCGCGCCGCGGCCTGGGCCTGGAGTTCCACCAGCTGCGCGAATTCCGCGACGGCGACAGCCTGCGCCAGATCGACTGGAAGGCCACCGCACGCAAGGGTGCGCCGATCGCCCGCGAATACCAGGACGAGCGCGACCAGCAGATCGTCTTCCTGCTCGACTGCGGCCGGCGCATGCGCAGCCAGGATGGCGAGCTGGCGCACTTCGACCACGCCCTCAACGCCTGCCTGCTGCTCAGCTACGTGGCCCTGCGCCAGGGCGATGCGGTGGGCCTGGCAACCTTCGCCGGCGAGCACGAGCGTTTCCTCGCCCCGGTCAAGGGTGCCGCCCAGCTCAATGTGCTGCTCAATGCCGTGTACGACCTGCAGACCACCGGCCAGCCGGTCGACTTCGCCGCAGCCGCCAACACCCTGCTCGGCCGTCAGCGGCGCCGCGCCCTGGTGGTGCTGGTGAGCAACCTGCGCGACGAGGACGACGAGGAGCTGCTCGCCGCGGTCAGGCGCCTGGGCCGCCAGCACCGGGTGCTGGTCGCCAGCCTGCGCGAGGAGGTGCTCGACAGCCTGCGGCAGACACCGGTGCAGGACTTCGAGGGGGCACTGGCCTACTGCGGCACGGTGGACTACCTCAACGCCCGCGCCGGCCTGCACGAGCGCCTGGCCGCCCACAACGTGCCGGTGCTGGACGCCCGTCCCGGCGAGCTGGGACCGCAGCTGGTCAGCCGCTACCTGGCGTGGAAGAAGGCCGGGGTGCTGTAGGTCGCCAGGCTCGCAGAAAAAAGCCCGCGATGAGAGCGGGCTTTTACGTCAGGCTTCGAATCAGCGGCGGGCCGCCTTGATCGCCTCGATATAGGGCTCGGCCTGGCGCTGGTCCTGGATCAGGGCGACGAAGTCGTTACCCTGCGCGTCCTTGGCGTCGAGGTCGTAACCGGCCTCGACGAAGAAGCCGAGGAAGCGTTCGAAGTCGTCGATGCGCAGGCCGCGATAGGCCTTGATCAGCTTGTGCAGCGACGGCGGCGTGGCATCGGCCGGTTCCACCTCGAGGAACAGCTTGATCGACTCGTCGCCGATCTCTTCGCCAATCACCTGCTTCTTGTCTTTGCGCATCGTTCACTCCAGCTCACCAGGCCACACGGGGCCGGCAGTGTACCCCCGCCATGCCCCGCTGCTCAACGCAGGCGCGTAACCGACAAGGCCTCGTATACAATATCTTCATCATTCGCCCGACAGAGGGGCCACGCCTTGCCACTGCCCAGCTTCAACGCCCCCAACCTCGGGGTTACCCCGACCGCCTCGGAAGTCATTACCAAGCACCTGCGCGAGGCGATCATCGGCGGCCACTTCGCCGAGGACGAGCCGATCCGCCAGGACGACGTCGCCCGCCTGTTCAACGTCAGCAAGATCCCCGTGCGCGAGGCGCTCAAGCGCCTGGAGGCCGAAGGGCTGGTGGTCTTCCAGCGCAACAAGGGCGCGGTGGTGACCAAGATTTCCGAACCGGAGCTGGCGCAGATCTTCGAGGTGCGGGTGCTGCTGGAGGTGCAGGCGATCCGCCTGGCGGTGCCGAACATGACCGAAGAGACCTTCGCTCGCGCCGAAGGCATCTGCCAGGAGTTCATCGGCGAGACCGACATCGGCCGCTGGGCCGAACTCAACTGGGCCCTGCACGCCTGCCTGTACGAACCGGCGCAGCGGCCCTTCCTGGTCAACCTGATCCGTTCCATCCACGACAAGGTCGAGCGCTACCTGCGCATGCAGATGAGCCTGTCCGCAGGCAAGGACCGCGCCGACCACGAACATCGCGAGATCCTCGCCGCCTGCCGCGCCGGCGATGCCGACAAGGCCGCCGAACTGATCGAGCAGCACATCATCGGCGTCTGCCGCACCCTCTACGAGCACCTGCCGAACCGGCCGACGCCGAGCTGAGCGAACCGGGCATGCCGCGAACGGACGCCTCTCACCGGGCCAGCAGGCCCGCGGGCTGTTCGATCGCCTCCCGCACCGGGGCACGGTACAGCACCAGGCGATAGCACAGCAGGCAGATCACCCAGTCGAACAGCAGGGTCCACAGGTTGTGCGACAGGAAGTGCGCCCCCTGCAGCATCCGCCCCATGGAGAAGATGCTGCCCAATGCCAGCGCCGTCGCCAGGGCCGCCCGGGCGAGGCGCGGGCGCCTGTCGCGCAGGGCGAAGAAGAAGGCCAGCAGGGAGAAACCCGCCGAGGCATGCCCGCCCGGCCAGCAACGGCCGGGTTCGGCGCTGGGCGCCCGGGCGGCGAGCAGCGGCGTGAAGCGCTCCTGGCCGCCGAACTCGCTCAGGCTCCAGGGGCAATGCACGGCGGTCAGGGCCTTGAGCGGCGTGACGATGCTGGTGGAAAGCCCCAGGGCGAGCACCAGGTAGCCCAGCTGGCGCCGTCGGCCGCGCAAGGGCGTGGGCAAGAGGCTGAGCCCGAAGCCCAGGATGGCCAGCAGGCCGAGGAGGATTACCGCCTGCTTGGCGCGGTCATGCAGGATGTCCTCCAGCCAGAAGCTGTGCTGGCCGATGAAACCCTGACCCGGCACGTAGAACAGGCGCGCCAGGGCGAAATCCACTGGCGCCGGGTCGATCAGCAGCAGAAGCGCCATGAACGCAATGGGGACGCCCAGGGCCAGTGAGAAGTTGAACGGTCGAGAATCCATGAGCGGGCTCCGCGACGGCGCTGTGATCGGCAGCGCCGCGATGGTTAGAAAGGGCTAACGCTGGCCGATGCGGGTTGGGGCCGGTTGTGGCCGCCAGGCGATCAGCTGCTTGGCGAAGGCGTGGCTGGCGCCCTGGTAATAGGCGATGTTGCGGCTCAGCAGGGGGTCCTGGCTGTCGGCCTGGCGTTCATGGCTCAGGCCCAGCGCGTCGTCGTGGCGGCGCATGCCTTGGCGGGGGCTGAGGATGGCCAGGTCGCGGCCGTCGAACAGGCCCAGGTGCTGGTAGTTGCCGATCAGGGCGCGGCCCGGACGGTGCTCATCGGCCAGCACGTTGCGCCCGAAGAAGGTCGAGACGTAGTCCATGTTGAGCAGCCCCAGCAGGGTCGGCGCCAGGTCGATCTGGCTGCTCAGGGTCGCCACCTCGCGCGGCGTCACCAGGCCGGGCGCCAGGATGAACAGCGGGATGTGGTAGTTGGCCACCGGCAGGTCTTCCTTGCCGGCGCTGCCGGCGGTGTGGTCAGCGACGAAGACGAACAGCGTCTGGTCGAACCAGGGCTTTTTCCGCGCCTGGGCGAGGAACTGGCCGATGGCGTAGTCGGTGTACTTCACCGCGCCTTCGCGTCCCTCGCCCGAGGGAATGTCGATGCGGCCGTCGGGGTAGGTGTAGGGCCTGTGGTTGGAGGTGGTCATCAGCTGCAGGAAGAACGGCTTGCCGGCGCCATGGTCCTGGTCCGCGATCTTCAGCGCCTGGGCGTAGAGGTCTTCATCGGCCATGCCCCAGGCGTTCTGGAACTGCATGTCTTCCTCGGCCACGCTGCTCTGGTCGACGATGCGGTAGCCGTTGCCGCCGAAGAAGGCATTCATGTTGTCGAAATAGCCGCGCCCGCCGTAGAGGAACACGCTGTCGTAGCCCTTGGCCTTGAGTTGCTGACCGAGGCTCGCATAGCCGGATTCGCGGCCGATGCGCTTGACGATGGAGCGTCCCGGGGTCGGCGGAATCGACAGGGTGATGGCCTCCAGGCCGCGATCGGTGCGCGTGCCGGTGGCATAGAAGTTGTTGAAGAACAGGCTGGTGCGGCGCAGTTCGTCCAGGTTGGGGGTGAGGTTGCGCGGGTCGCCGAAGCTGCCCAGGTACTTGGCGCTGAGGCTCTCGATGGTGACCAGTACCAGGTTGCGCCGCAGTTCCTGCCCGGGATTGTCGATGGCCCGGCGAATGTCCAGCGGGTCCTGGCCGACGAAGCGGGCGTTGGCCTCGCTCAGCTCGGCGCGCAGCAGTTCGGCTGCGCGCCTGTCCGGCAGGGTCGCGTAGAAGCGCCGGTAGTCCAACTCGTTATTGCGGAAGGCGGCGAAAAACTGGAACGGCCCGTTGCTGGCCAACTCGCGCTGATAGACATTGCCGCCCAGGCCCAGCGGAAAATCCTGGCCGATGGTGCTGCTGTCGACACAGGCGACCAGTACCAGCCCCCCGAGCAGCAGCAGGCCGCTGGACTTGGGCAGCAACGGCGCATCCAGGGCGGCGGCCAGCGGACGTCTCAGCAGCGCCGTGGCGCCAATCGCCAGCACCGCCAGCAGGGCCAGCAACGGGTAGATGGGGTAGGACTCGAGGATGTTGTTGATCACCTCCTCCGAGTAGACCAGGTAGTCCACGGCGATGAAGTTGAAGCGCACGCCGAACTCGTCCCAGAACAGCCACTCCGCCACGGCGGTGAACAGCATGGCGAACAGGCTGACGCTGGTCAGGCCATAGAGAAACAACCTGTGGCCGCGGCTGCGCCACAGGCGCCCGGGGCACAGCAGCAGGTACAGGGCCAGCGGCACCGCCGCGTACAGCAGGAAGCCGAGGTCGTAGACCAGGCCGATGCCGTACAGGCGCAGCAGGTCGAGCGGGCCGGCATCGGCATCGGCCAGATGGCTCAGCAGCAGAACGCTGCGGGTGAGGCAGAACAGCAGCAACCAACTCAGCAGGAGCAGGCTCAGATATCTCGGTTGGGCGTAACGGAGCTGTGGCATCGTATGATCCTGGTGGGATGAACGGGCCGCAGTCTGTCGGCGCCTACGTGAGGCGTTCGTCAACGGGATGTGAAAAAAGCGTCAATTCAAGTGAAGAGAAACAGCCGATGCGAATTCTGGTCATCGAAGACAACCGCGACATCCTGGCCAATGTCCTGGACTACCTGCAGCTCAAGGGCTTCGGTGTGGACTGCGCCCAGGACGGCCTCACCGGCCTGCACCTGGCGACCAGCCAGCACTTCGACCTGATCGTGCTGGACATCATGTTGCCCGGCATCGATGGCTACCAGTTGTGCCGCCGCCTGCGCGAGGAGGCGCGCAGCGAGATTCCGATTCTCATGCTGACCGCCCGGGACGCCCTGGACGATCGCCTGCAGGGCCTGCGCTCCGGCGCCGACGACTACCTGGTCAAGCCCTTCGCCCTGTCCGAATTGGTCGCCCGCATCGAGGCCATCCTGCGCCGGGTCCAGGGCAACCGCCGGCGCCTGCTGCAGGTGGCCGACCTGGTCTATGACCTCGACACCCTGCACATCAGCCGGGCCGGCAGGCCGCTCAAGCTCAACCCCCTGGGGATGAAGCTGCTGGCGATCCTGATGCAGAAAAGCCCGGCGGTGGTGCGCCGCGAGGTGCTCGAGGAAGCCCTGTGGGGCGAGGACTGTCCGGACAGCGACAGCCTGCGCAGCCATGTCCACCAGTTGCGCCAGGTACTCGACAAGCCGTTCCCGCGCGCCCTGCTGCATACCCAGCATGGCGTCGGCTACCGCCTCGCGGAGGACGACGATGCGCGCTAAGCAACCCCTGATGCGGCGCATCGTCGTCGCCTTCGTGCTGATGACCACCCTGGTCAGCGGCCTGTTCGCCCTGAGCATCGTGGCCATCGTGCACCTGCTCGAGGAGCACCTGGTCTCGGAGGAGATGCACCGCGAGCTGCAGGAGGTGCTGCGCGAAGACCTGAGAAACAACCAGGCGCCGCGCCTGGATTCCAGCACGCGTTTCTATGCCTCCAGCAGCGCCGCGTATGCGATTCCCGAGGAGTACGCCGGGTTGGCCGAGGGCTTCGCCGAGGTCGTCGATGGCGACCAGGCCTTCTATGTCTACACCCAGCTGATCAATGGCGAGCGCTACCTGCTGGTGCAGGAACAGCACGAATTCGAGGCCCGCGAGAAGGCCCTGTTCAGCGTCGTGCTGGCCGGCTTTCTGCTGTCGGTGGTGAGTGCCTGGGGGCTGGGTTGGCTCATGGCCAGGAAGGTCATGACACCGGTCAGCCGGCTGGCCCAGCAGGTGCGTCATCGCGACCAGCTGCATCCGCTGGCCCCGCCCCTGGCCCCCGAGTACGCCGACGATGAAGTCGGACAGCTGGCCGCGGCCTTCGACAGCACCCTGGGTCAGCTGCGTCACTCACTGGAGCGCGAGCGGCTGTTCACCAGCGATGTCAGTCACGAGCTGCGTACCCCGCTGATGGTGATCGCCAGCTCCTGCGAGCTGCTCGAGCAGGCGCCGCTCGAGCCGCGCCAGCGTGAGCAGCTGGCGCGCATCGGGCGGGCCAGCGAGGACATGCGCGATCTGGTGCAGACCTTCCTGCAGCTGGCCAGGAGCAAGAGCAACGCCACGGCCTTCGTCGCCAGTTGCAGCCTGCAGCAGGTGGTCGATGAGCAGGTCGAGCATTGGCGACCGCAGATGCGCGACAAGGGCCTGGCCTTCCAGTTGGAGAACGCCGGCCAGGACTCGGGCATGTATAACCCGACCCTGTTGCGCACGGTGCTGGCCAACCTGCTGCGCAACGCCTGGCACTACACCGATTCCGGGCAGGTGCGGCTGGTGGTCGAGGCCGGCGGTTTCCGGGTGGAGGACAGTGGCTCGGGCATTCCCCGGGAGCAGCACGAACAGATCTTCCAGCCCTTCGTGCGCGGCGAGCAGTCGCGCGGCGAGGGCCTGGGGCTGGGGCTTTCGCTGGTCAAGCGGATCTGTGCGGATCAAGGCTGGAGCATCAGCATTCAAGACCTCGAGCCCAGCGGCAGTTGCTTCAAGGTGGTCTTGCACGGCGGCGTTTGACGTATTTTTCACGTTCTTTTGACGGGGCCATCATGGCCTCGTCTCTAGTGTGGCGAGCATTCCCCGAGGAGGATGCCACGCCATGTCCCAACCCCGTCCCGTCGAGCTCGAATTCTCGCGCAAGTACGATCACCAGCATTCCATCCAGTACCTGCACAAGCATCGGGACGGCCTGGCCCGTCGCCTGTCCCATTGGCGCGATGTGCAGGTCGCCCGACAGGCGCTGAAACTCGCCGGCGAGCCCAATCTGCTGCTCGACCTGCCCTGCGGTGCAGGACGTTTCTGGCCGCTGCTGGCACAGAACCCGAATCGGGTGATTCTGGCGGCCGACAATTCGGCCGACATGCTGGCCACGGCCCGCGCCGCACAGCCCGCCGAGGTGGTCGCGCGGATCAAGACCTTCCAGACCTCGGCCTTCGCCATCGATCTGGGGGCCAACGCGGTCGACTGCATCTTCTGCATTCGCCTGCTCCATCACATCGAATCCGCCGCGCATCGCCTGGCCATCCTGCGCGAATTCCATCGGGTCAGCCGCGACAGCGTCATCCTTTCGCTGTGGGTGGATGGCAACTACAAGGCCTGGAAGCGTCGCCGCCTCGAGCGGCGTCGGGCGGCGGCGGGCAAAGCCGGGCAGAACCAGAACCGCTTCGTGGTCCGGCGCGAGGTGATCGAGGCCCAGTTCAGGCAGGTGGGCTTCGAGATCCTCGGGCACCGGGACTTCCTGCCGGGCTACGCCATGTGGCGTACCTATGTGCTGCGCAAGCGGGAGGCCTGAGGCATGGGCATATTGACCAGCCCTGCGGCGCCGATGCCCCGCAGCACCACCTTCGAGCGCTGGTGGCGGAGTTCGGGCGCCTGGGTCGAACCGGCGAACCAGCGACGTGGCGGCGAAAGCGGCGTGCAACTGTTGCAGCCCCGCGACCCCGGACGGCCATTGCTCTATTGCAAGCGACAGAGCGGGCATACCTACCGCAGCCTGCTGCACCCTTTCGGCCGGCCGACCGTGCTGCGCGAGCTGCGGGCCTACCGTGCGTTTGCGCGCCTGGGCGTGCGCGTGCCGCGCCTGGTGTATGGCGCCGCCCGCCAGCATGAGGGGCGGTGGCAGGCGCTGCTGGTGACCGAGGCCTTGCCGGGCTTCGTCAGCCTGGAGCAGTGGTACGCCGCGCCGGCCCGGGGCCAGGACAACCCGCCGACCACGGCGATGCTGGAACAGCTGGCCGCCATGCTCGCGCACCTGCACCTGGCCGGATGGCAGCACGGCTGCTGCTACCCCAAGCACCTGTTCGTCAAGGTCACGCCCCAGGCGGACAGCGCGCCGCTGATCGAGACGGCCATGCTCGATCTGGAGAAGAGTCGCCGCCGCTGGCGCACCCGGGACGCCTCTCGCCACGACTGGCGTCAGCTGTGGCGCCATCGCGG
This sequence comes from Pseudomonas benzenivorans, assembly GCF_033547155.1. Lineage (GTDB taxonomy): Bacteria > Pseudomonadota > Gammaproteobacteria > Pseudomonadales > Pseudomonadaceae > Aquipseudomonas > Aquipseudomonas benzenivorans_B. The sequence continues at coordinate 896,855 of NZ_CP137892.1, read as the reverse complement.
CCAAATACCCGAGGCCGACCTGGTCTATCTACAGCAGGTCTATGCTCGGGCCCTGGCCACCCCGTCGGGGACCTTGCAGCCATGAGCGTCAGCGGACAGACAGAATGTCCCCGGGATGCTCAAGCACTCAAAGGGCAGAAGGGGCTGGCGCGCATAGGGCGCGCCTTGGGCTATTCCCTGGCCGGTTTGCGCGCGGCCTTGCGCGGTGAAGCGGCCTTCCGGCAACTGGTGTTGCTCAACGCGCTGCTGATTCCCGTGGCCTCGGTCCTGAATGTCAGTGGCAGCGAGCGCGCGCTGTTGATTCTGGTGCTGCTGCTCGCGCTGATCGTCGAACTGATCAACTCGGCCATCGAGGCGGCGATAGACCGTATTTCCCTGGAGCTGCACCCGCTGTCCAAACAGGCCAAGGACATGGGCAGCGCCGCGCAGCTGGTGGCCCTGCTATCCATCGTCGCAGTCTGGGGCAGCGTTCTGCTCTAGCTGCGCCCGCGTGGCTCGAAGACGGCTCGAAGGTGTCTGCAAACTGGCGCTGGCCAAATTAGATGCCGCGCTTCGTGCGGTCGGAGGTCGTGACAGGTCAATGTCCGCATTCGGCCAGGAGCGGACAATCTCAGATAACCCCGCTCCCCTTTCAGCTCTTCGCCAAGGTAATCCGCGCTTTGGACACCCCTTCTCGCGGCCGGCAATGATCGGCAGGCCTCCCGAAGCAGGATTAAGTAGATGCGCACCAGCTCTCAGGTGACCTTTGCTGATATGTGAAAAATTAACCCCTTCCGAGGTCTTGCTAGCCGTCTACTCCCATTTTTTTGTCAGAACGCTTACGATGGCTCTGACAAAAAACAGGGAGTAACATATGAGGCTTTCCTACAACAAGGATGCTTTTCAAAATAACAACAAGCTATCCATAATTTATCAAAAGCTAATTAAGATAGAGCTAGAGCTCAAAGAAATTCTCTACCCCATAAAACAGCACGACTTTAGCCACGATATTTTAACCGCACTAAATAGAGCCTGTGCACGAAAGCCTAGTCACATTAGGGCGTGGAGCTCTTCAGGCAGTGCAAGGCTCAAGACTGCGCTTGGGAGCCTTTGGTGCTACGGGAGGGATGGCAGCGCTCTAAGTGTTGACTCACAGAACTACCCAAACATTCGCTACATTCGCCATGTCAACGATCATCCTGGAAGCTTGGAAAGTGTTTCCGATCAAGATCTAACCGACTTGGAAGGCGCAGTCGATTATATAGCAAACATCATAAAGAGAAACTTGTCGTGAGCACAATCAAAAACCTTATTGATAAGATATCTCCAATCCTCAAGTACAAGATAGGTTACTACCACCCCAGTCTCTACATAATCTGTATTGACGATGCGTTTAAAGGAAAAGGCAGGGAAGAGAAGCTAGAGTACATTCAAGAAAAATGCGGAGTGACTACTCAAGAGATACTCCGTCTGGAGGCAGCAACACTTGCTTGCGTTGAAGCAATCCATGAGGGCGAATTGAGTGAGTACCAATTTGCATTAGACAAGAACTCTGTGCCAATGCATTGGCTTGAGCTTTTCGCTTCAACGAAAACAAGAAGAAGAAAGCCATTGGCGCAGTCAATCCACTTTTATGGATATAAAGGAGGCCAGGCAAGAACCTCCGTACTAACAAGTCTTGCTAAAAATCTGGCAAATGATGGATATAGAGTACTGGTGGTGGATGCCGATATTGAGGCACCATCCATTAGCCAGATTTTCAGCGTCTCGGCATCAACCCCAGAGAGAACCTTGATGGGCCTGTATGGTTGGACAGGAGAAACTGTTCCCTTAACAGCATACAGTGGACGCAATCCAGAGGGTCGTATCGACATACTACCAACAAGACCAGACATTCCATTGTATGACTTGGACTATGCCGCCTTCACTTTAAAAAGCACTATAGATACAGCATCAAACTCAAAGGCAGCAGAGAGGCTATTAAAGCTTCTGGAAGAAAAAACCTTAGACCATGACATAGTCATATTCGACCATCGGACCGGGCTATCAAGCGCTATCGTACCAATTACCCAGGCATGGCCGGGGCCAGTAATAGTCAGTATCAGAAATGACGATCTTTCAATGCAGGCATCCAGCTATATCTCCAAGTTATTTGAGACAAATCCAGGAAATCCTGGAGCGTTTGTCAGCTTTTCATTCTCCCCCTCCGAGCAGGACACCACCCGAGAGGCAAAGAGCCAAGATTTCTTCTTGGATATACTTGGCGCGCAACTTGAGAAGGATAACGAAGAAGAAGAAGTTATCGATATTAGCGTGCTAACCAGGTACTGGATTAGCTGGACCTTTGACCCTGCGTATTTGGGAACCACCTGTCCAGACTTTGAGAAGTTAAGCCAGAAGAACCAAGATGCCATCTACCAACTCAGAGAAATACTTGGCTTGGAAAGCTCCGCACCCAAACCAATAAGAGATCGTTCTGCTGAGCATTTAAATGTGTTTTCTGAGAGCCTGCACGAAAGCGGAGCGAAGTCATCTCTGCCATTCATCGAAACACCTCATATAGCTAGACTATTCCAAGCTAACAATGGAATTAACTACGTTCTAGGAAGAAAGGGGACTGGAAAAACAAGAATCTTCAAGGAGATGGTAGAGGTAGGACTGGCCGATCCTTTGTTTTCAGCTGCAGATAGTAATAGTCGCGGCCTAACCAGTCACAGTGCAGAGACGATTGAACTAATAAGATCTTGCGGTGAAAACTATCAAGATTTTTGGTGGACAGTGCTAAACAAGGGATTAATCAACACCCTAGGCATCACAGATGCTGTGAGCGGTAGCGCGAAGCAGACAATAGATCTTTGCTCTAGATTGCAAGGTCGAAAGACGTTTTTAATTGACGGCGTGGAAACAGTTGTTGGAAGCTCAAAGCTTTCAGAGTGTACGGAAGCTCTGCTTCGCATGCTTTCTACGGTTCAAAATGATCCAGAAATCTCGCAAAAAATATCCGTTATATTATTTATTCGCAGTGACTTGGTAAGCTCTGCTTTTCAAAATATAGAGCAGCAAACGCACAATAGGAAAATTGAGGTAAAATGGGATAGGGAGTCAATATTTAATTTTGTCCTTATCGGAATTAGTCATCTAAATTGGTTTAGGGAAAAGTTCGAAGCGCCATGCGCTGAAATCGACAGACTACGTCCCGAGCTAACTCGTGGGCAGGTCGGCCTTGATAAGTGCCTTGAAATATTGCTGCAAATATTCCCAAGCCAACTCCGGCGCAGTAATATCCGCACGCTTACATTTTTCAATACCTATTTCTCGGACGCTGGTGTCGAGACAAACTCAAAAGCTTCTTTTTACCCAAGGCTCTACATTAAGTTTCTAAACAACATCTGTACATCAGCCAGAGAGCGCAGTGCGGAAGCACTTGATAGCGACAGAAAGGTATCCCAGTCATTACTTTTTGAAGCGCATGAAGTCGCAGCAAAAGAATTTATGGGCGAAGTAACACAAGAGTTAAGTTACTCTCTAAATCTAAGTGGAAATCAAACAGATAACACCGAGAGAGTCACCAATCTTGTGGCTGCACTTGAAGAGCTATCCACACCCTTCTCGTTTGAATCAATATGCAAAACCATCTACGAAAGACTCAATAAGTCTGTCAATATTGAGAATATAAAAACCTCCATGCGAAAAATGAAGGACATGGGGATATTCGAAGAGCGGCTTGGATTCCCCGGCCAGTGGCGAGCTGGCGGACTATACAAATACGCACTCCGAATGAAGTATGTCAGGAAGTTAAAGCAGGATTAGCAGGAGTCTGTTTTTCGTCAATCGTGAGGCGGCGATTGTGATCGAAAAGACTAGATCGCCGCTCACAAATTCAATTAATTTTGAGCTTGCTTGTCAATGTACTTAACTTTCGCTAATTATTTTGCCTTTCTTTGTTTGTTCACTTCCGTCGAGCATATCCACTCTTAGGAAGTAGACTGGCGAGGTTGTTCGGGCTGTCACTGGCATAAACTATCCACAACTTTTCACGGGTTGGCTGGCCTAGTTGCGCGGATTTGAAGGGATTGTGTGGCCAACATTGCTTGCCAACTAATTTCTGCGGCGGGTCGGTGTGTCTCGGAAACGCCACTTATCGAACGGCAGGAACTGGCCGGTTTCTGCCTGTCACCAGACCGTCTGGGGCCGACCAAAAGCGGCCAGTCTGCCCAATAAATAAATCCGTCCCCTTTTCCACACGTCCCCTTTACCACACAAAAAAGCACCGACGAAATTAATCTGCTGTTACTTCCCCTGGCCGACCTGAGCAAGACGCCCGGCCCGACGCTCAGTCATCCCGGGTCAGCACTTCCAGCAGCTCGATCTCGAAGATCAGGTTGGAATTGGCCGGGATGTGTTCGCCGATCTTGCGCTCTCCGTAGGCCAGGTGGGCCGGTACCAGGAGCTTGCGCTTGCCGCCGACGCGCATGCCCATCAGGCCCTGGTCCCAGCCCTTGATCACCCGCCCGGTGCCGATCACGCACTGGAAGGGCTTGCCGCGCTCGTAGGAGGAGTCGAACGGGGTGCCGTCCTCGAGAAAACCACGGTACTGGGTGGTGATCAGGGCGCCCTTGACCACGGCCTTGCCCTCGCCCACTTGAATGTCTAGCACCTGCAATTCGCTGCTCATCGCCCACTCTCGTTCAGGGGCCGGCCCGCGGCCGGCTAACCGGGCGGGTTTTCGCAGGAAACCGCCCGCCTGGCAAGAGACCTGGGCGGAAACACCGGGCGCAGGGCCCCCGGCAAACGGCGGAGCGGCCTATTCACAGGCGCGTCCTCGACAGGCTGTCGGCCCTGGGCTCGCCGGCCAGTGTCCGCTGCAACACCAGCATCAGGCTCTCGGCGCGCTGCAACGCCAGCACGGCCTCGTCCTGCCAGGGCTGGCGCAGCGCGCGCAGGTCGGGCTCCCGGCTGGCCCTGAGACACCACTGGTACCGGTCGTGCCAGGCGCCCAGGGCCGACTGCACGGCCTTCAGCGCGGCCTTGGCCCCGGTCGAGATGGGCGCATGGTGTGGGTAGGCCTCGGCGGCGTATCGGTTGCGTTTGACCAGCAGGCGGATGCGATGGGGGTCATGCTGCAGGCTGGCCAGGGCGTCCTGCAGGCGCCGTCGCTGCTTGTCCAGGCGCCTGTCGAGCAGCCTGTCCAACCGGCGCAACTCGCCGTCGCGCTCGGCCCGGCGAAAGTCCGCCGGCCAGGCATCCAGACCGGCGAACAGCCGCTCCAGCTCCGGGCTGCCCAGGATCTCGTCATACTGCCCCGCCAACCGGGCCTCACGGCGTCCGGCCGCTGCATGCAGACCGCGCCGGCGTAGCTCGACAGCCAGCACCTCAAGATCCCGCGCCGCCGAGGTCAGGGTGCCGACGGCGGCAGCGGCGGTCTCCAGCACGCTCACCCCGTCCCGGTCGCGCAGCGGCTTGAGCAGGCTGCGCAGACGTCGCAGGCCGATGCGCAGGTCGTGCAGGGCTTCGCCGTCGGTGCCGGCTTCCAGGCGGGCACGGGCGTGGTAGAGGCTCACCTCGATACGCAGAACATGGGCAACCACGGCGTCGACCAGGGACATCGCAACCTCGTTCCTCGGCTGTCATTCAGCGCAAGCATAGCCACATAAGCACGCCCGAGTATCGGCAGCGGCGCTGCCATAAAACGGCAACGAGGCGGCTCTAGAGTGCCGACACGCTTTCCCAAGGACGAAGCACGTGAGCCGAGCAACCCGACACATCTGCAAGACACTGGACCTGGTGGCCGCCAACAACGAGGCCGCCACCATAGTGGTGATGCGCGCCGCCGAGCGCCTCGGCGACGAGCTGCTCAAGCAGCAGCTATTCAACGTGATCCAGCGCATGAACCAGGACGCCGCCCAGCTGCAGCTGATCCGGGACGAGATTGCCGGCCAGGGCCTACGCCGCGCCTAGAACCCCACGCTGTGCCGATTTCGTCATCACCTCGCACGATTCCCATCAAGCCGGCGCCGCCCTGAAGCGCCAGGCTTAACGGTACCTTTACTGCACAGGTGCCGGCGTCATGAAACGCATCCACGTCATCGACTCACACACCGGCGGCGAGCCTACCCGCCTGGTGCTCGACGGTTTCCCCGACCTGGGCCAGGGCAGCATGGGCGAGCGCCGCCAGCGTCTGGCCGAACAGCATGACCACTGGCGGGCGGCCAGCGTGCTGGAGCCACGCGGCAACGACGTGCTGGTCGGCGCACTGCTGTGCGAGCCTGTAGACCCCAGCTCCAGCGCCGGGGTGATCTTCTTCAACAACAGCGGTTATCTCGGCATGTGCGGCCACGGCACCATCGGCCTGGTGGCCTCCCTGGCCCACCTGGGGCGCATCCAGCCGGGCCTGCACCGCATCGAGACCCCGGTCGGCACCGTCGAGGCGACCCTGCACGAGGACCGTTCGGTCAGCGTGCGCAACGTGCCCGCCTACCGCTACCGCCAGGCGGTGTCCCTGGAAGTGCCGGGGCACGGCAAGGTCACCGGCGATATCGCCTGGGGCGGCAACTGGTTCTTCCTGATCGCCGAGCACAGTCAGCGCGTGGCCGGCGACAACCTGGAGGCGCTGACCGCCTACTCGGTGGCCGTGCAGCAGGCCCTGGAGGATCAGGGTCTGCGCGGAGAGGATGGCGGGCCGATCGACCATATCGAGCTGTTCGCCGACGACGACACCGCCGACAGCCGCAACTTCGTGCTCTGTCCGGGCAAGGCCTACGACCGCTCGCCCTGCGGCACCGGCACCAGCGCCAAGCTGGCCTGCCTGGCCGCCGACGGCAAGCTGGCGCCCGGCGCCCTGTGGCGCCAGGCCAGCGTGATCGGCAGCCAGTTCGAGGCCAGCTATGAGCGACAGGACGCGCGCCACATCGTCCCGACCATTCGCGGCCGCGCCCATCTCAGCGCCGAGGCCACCCTGCTGCTGGAGGACGACGACCCCTTCGCCTGGGGTATCCGCGGATGAATGCCGAGGCCATCGTCATCGGCGCCGGCATAGTCGGCAGCGCCTGCGCCCATGAACTCGCCCGCCGTGGCCTGGACGTGCTGGTGCTCGACAGCCGGCGCGGCGGCGCCACGGCGGCGGGCATGGGCCACCTGGTGGCGATGGACGACAACCCGGCGGAGCTGGCCCTGAGCCGCTACTCCCTCGAGCTGTGGCGCCAGTGGGCGCCGCATCTGCCGGCCGACTGCGCCTACCACGGCTGCGGCACCCTGTGGCTGGCGGCCAGCCGCGAGGAGCTGGATGCCGCCGAACACAAGGGCCAGGCCCTGCGCGAGGCGGGCATCGCCTGCCAGCTGCTCGACGCCGACGCCCTGCGCGAGGCCGAGCCGATGCTGCGCCAGGACCTGGCCGGGGCGCTGGAGGTCGCCGGCGACGCCATCCTCTACGCGCCCAATGCCGCGCGCTGGCTGCTCGAACAGGGCGGCGGGCGCATCCGCCAGCAGTGCGCCCAGGTCAGCGAAATCGACGGCAAGCGCGTGCGCCTGGTCGGCGGCCAGTGGCTCACCGCCGAGGCGGTGGTGCTGGCGGGCGGCATCCATGCCAGCGAGTTGTGCCCGCAGCTGCCGATCCGGCCGAAGAAGGGTCACCTGCTGATCACCGACCGCTACCCCGGGCGCATCCGGCATCAGCTGGTGGAACTCGGCTATGCCGCCAGCGCCCATGCCAGCAGCGGCAGCTCGGTGGCCTTCAATGCCCAGCCGCGGCCGACCGGGCAGATCCTGCTCGGCTCCTCGCGGCAGTTCGACAGCCTCGACCCCGCCGTCGAGGGCCCGGTGCTGGCGCGCATGCTGGCGCGCGCCCTCGACTACCTGCCGGGGCTGGCGAGCATGAACGCCATCCGCAGCTGGACCGGCTTTCGCGCCGCCAGCCCGGACGGCCTGCCGCTGCTCGGCCCGCATCCGCAGCAAGCCGGCCTGTGGCTGGCCGTCGGCCACGAGGGCCTGGGCGTCACCACCGCGCCGGGCAGCGCCCGACTGCTCGCCGCCCAGCTGTGCGGCGAGCGCCCGGCCATCGACCCCGCGCCCTACCGGCCCGAACGCTTCGCTCAACACCCCACCGCCCTGGAGCCAACCCCATGATCGAACTCAGCCTGGATGGCCAAGCCCTGCAAGTACCCACCGGCTGCACGGTGGCGGCCGCCCTCTGCCTCGGTGGCGACGGCAGCAGCCGCACCTCGGTCAGCGGCCGGCGCCGCGCGCCGCTGTGCGGCATGGGCGTGTGCCAGGAGTGCCGGGTGAGCATCGACGGCCGGCGCCGCCTGGCCTGCCAGACCCTGTGCCAGCCCGGCATGCGGGTGGAGACCCGGCCATGACCCGCGACTTCGACCTGCTGATCATCGGCGCCGGCCCCGCCGGCATGGCCGCCGCCCTGGCCGCGGCGCCCAGTGGCGCGCGCATCGGCGTTATCGACGACAACCCGGCGCCGGGCGGGCAGATCTGGCGCGACGGCGTGCAGGCCCGGCTGCCGGCCAGCGCCCGGCGCCATCGCGAGGCGCTGGCGGCGGCGGGCAACATCCAGCTGTTCGCGTCCACCCGGGTGCTGGCCAGCGCCGGCCCACGCCGGCTGCTGCTGGAGGACGACCGCAGCGCCTGGCAGGCGCGCTACGCCAAGCTGATCCTCTGCACCGGCGCCCGCGAGCTGCTGCTGCCCTTCCCCGGCTGGACCCTGCCCGGGGTCACCGGCGCCGGCGGCCTGCAGGCGCTGATCAAGGGCGGCGTGCCGGTCGCCGGCGAGCGCCTGGTGGTCGCCGGCAGCGGCCCGCTGCTGCTGGCCAGCGCCGCCACCGCCAAGCAGGCCGGCGCGCAGCTGCTGCGCATCGCCGAACAGGCGCCCCTCAGCGCGCTGGCGGCCTTCGCCGCGCAGCTGCCGCGCTGGCCCGGCAAGCTGCTGCAGGCCGCCCGGCTGTTCGACCACCACTACCGCAGCGGCAGTTACGTGCTGGCCGCCCTCGGCCGCGAGCGCCTGGAGGGCGTGCGCCTGTGGCAAAACGGCAAGGTAGTGGAGATGGCCTGCGAGCGTCTGGCCTGCGGCTTCGGTCTGGTCCCCAACACCCAGCTCGGCCAGGCCCTGGGCTGCGCCCTGAGCGACCGGGCCATCGCCGTGGATGCCTGGCAGGCCTGCAGCCTGGACGGCCACTACGCCGCCGGCGAGTGCACCGGCTTCGGCGGCAGCGAGCTGGCCCTGGTCGAGGGCGCCATCGCCGGCCACGCCGCGGTTGGCCAACAGGCCGAAGCCCGCGCCCTGTGGCCACAACGGCGCCGTTGGCAGGCCTTCGCCGCCCAGCTCGGCCGGCGCTTCGCCCTCGACCCGCGACTCAAGCGCCTGGCCGACGCCGACACCCTGCTGTGCCGCTGCGAGGACGTACCCTATGGCGAAGTTGCCGGGCGCAGCGGCTGGGTCGAGGCCAAGCTGCACAGCCGTTGCGGCATGGGCGCCTGCCAGGGACGCATCTGTGGCGGCGCCAGCCAGTTCCTGTTCGACTGGCCGGCGCCGGCACCGCGCACGCCGCTGTCGCCGGCGCGCATCGACAGCCTGGTGCAGCTGGCCGAGCCCTCGGCAACGGACGCTGCGCTTCCCTGATACCGCCGGCGCATCTTAGAGTAGGGCCGCCCTCGCCCAGGCGAGCGCCCCACTCAGCCTGCCTGGACCCTCTGCCCCCGATGCTGCCCCCGCCCCCCGAACACCTGCTGCCCCCGCCCTGCGACCTCGACGAACTGCTCGGCAGCCTGCAACTGATCCTGCCGCTGCTCGACGCCATGCCCGGCGTGGTGTTCTTCATCAAGGACACCCAGGCCCGCTACGTGCTGGCCAACCAGACCCTGGTGCAGCGCTGCGCCCTCAAGGAGCGTGACGCGCTGCTCGGCATGACCGCCGAGCAGGTGTTTCCCTCGCGCTTCGGCCCGCGCTATACCGAGCAGGATCGCCGGGTGCTGCAGGGCGGCGCGCCGCTCGCCGACCAGCTCGAACTGCACCTCTACCCCGGCCGCGAACCGGGCTGGTGCCTGACCCACAAGCTGGCCCTGCGCGACCGCCAGGGCGCCATCATCGGCATGGCCGGCATCTCCTACGACCTGCAGGCGCCCCAGGCCAGCCACCCGGCCTACCAGAAGCTGGCGGCGGTGGACGCGCACATCCGCCAGCACTACGCCCAGCCCATCGCGGTCAAGGACCTGGCGGCCATCGCCGGGCTGTCCATCGCCCAGCTGGAGCGCCTGTGCAAGCGCATCTTCCAGCTCACCCCCAGGCAGATGATTCACCAGGCGCGCCTGGGCTCCGCCTCCGAGTTGCTGGCCGGCGCGCTGCCGATCACCGAGATCGCCCTGCGCTGCGGCTACACCGACCACAGCGCCTTCAGCCGCCAGTTCAAGGCCCTCACCGGGCTGTCCCCCAGCCAATACCGCGAGCGTCAGCGCAACCTTTAACACGCCACTGCCCGCATTGCGGGCCCGCCTCGCCGAGTGGCTGTTACCCCTAGGTGTCACCTAAGGGTGCAGTGCGAGCCGCCCTGCTTCCTTCTGTGACATCTCCGCCCCCTTCTGCACCGCCTTGGCCATCGCTAGCGGCTCCAGCGCTGGCTTGCCCGACCTCCTCGTTGCCCCCGGCGACACCCATGGATGGCGGGCTGCAGCCCGACGAGCAGCATCCGGCGACACGCCCAGGAAGCCGAGATCGGCTCTTGGCACAGCGAGTGCATATTTAATATCGTATACGAAATCATCAATACGAAAGACGCGATACCCAGACAACGCTCCCCAACCGAAACGAGGCCCCTATGAAAACTCCAACAATCGCCGTAGCCCTCACCGCCGTCCTGAGCACCTGCGTCACCGGCCTGGCCCAGGCCGACAAACTCGACGACATCATCGAATCCGGCAAGCTGCGTTGCGCCGTGACCCTGGACTTCCCGCCCATGGGCTTTCGCGATGAAGGCAACAACCCGGCCGGCTTCGACGTGGACTACTGCGCCGACCTGGCCAAGGTCCTGGGCGTGACCCCGGAGGTGGTGGAAACTCCCTTCCCGGACCGCATCCCGGCGCTGATCTCCGGCCGCGCCGACGTCATAGTCGCATCCACCTCCGACACCCTGGAGCGGGCCAAGACGGTCGGCATGACCGTGCCCTACTTCGCCTTCCAGATGGTGGTGCTGACCCGCGAGGACAGCGGCATCGGCAGCTACCAGGACCTCAAGGGCCGCCCGGTCGGCAATACCAGCGGCACCTACGAGGCCATCGCCCTGGAGAAGGACGTGAAGGGCTGGGGCGGCGGCAGCTTCCGCGTCTACCAGAGCCTCAACGACACCATCCTCGCCGTGGCCCAGGGGCATATCGACGCCACGGTGGTGACCAATACCGTCGCCGCCTCGACCCTCAAGTCCGGCAAGTACAAGGGTCTGAAGATCGCCGGCGACGCGCCCTACACCATCGACTACGTGTCCCTGGCGGCCAAGCGCAGCGAGTACGGCCTGCTCAACTACATGAACCTGTTCGTCAATCAGCAGGTGCGCACCGGCCGCTACCAGGAGCTGTGGAACAAGTGGGTCGGCGAGCAGATCGCCCCGGTCAACCTGGCCGTGCCCGGCGTCTACTACTGAGCCACGCGCCGCACGCGCTGAACCCACACCTACCAATCGACGTGCGGCCCGCGGGCCGCACGGGAGCTACAGATGCCTGATCTGTCGATACGAGCGCGCAGCCTGGTTGCCGGCGCCGCGCAAGGCGAATTGCTGTATGCCGACGTCGGCCTGAGTTTCTGGGGCGGGGTCGCCCCCTTCAGCGGCGAGGTGATCGACCGCCATCACCCCCTGAGCGGCCAGGTCATCGCCGGGCGCGTGCTGGCGCTGCCCAGCGGCCGCGGCTCCTGCACCGGCAGCAGCGTGCTGCTGGAACTGATTCTCAACGGTCACGGGCCCGCCGCCCTGCTGGTGGCGCGTCCCGAGGAAATTCTCAGCCTGGGCGTGCTGGTCGCCCGGAGCCTGTTCGACCGCGGCCTGCCGGTGGTCTGCGTCGGCGAGGAGGCCTTCGCCAGCCTGCGCGGCCACCGCTTTGTGCGGGTCGAGGACGGCCAGGTCAGTGCTTATGCCGCTGCCCCACAGGACCACTGGCAGCCCCCGGCAGCGGCGCCCGGCTCGCCGCCGGCCAGCAGCAGTGTCGCCCTCTCCGATACGGACAGGGCCCTGCTCGACGGCAGGCACGGCAAGGCCGCCCAGGTGGCCATGCAGATCGTCCTGCGCATGGCCGAACTGCAAGGCGCCCGCGAGCTGATCGATATCGCCCAGGCGCATATCGACGGCTGCATCTACACCGGCCCGGCCAGCCTGCGCTTCGCCCGCCAGCTGCTGGACTGGGGCGCCGCGGTGCGGGTGCCGACCACCCTCAACGCCATCTCCGTGGACCAGCGCCGCTGGCGCGCCCAGGGCATCGACCCGGCCTTCGGCGAGCCGGCCAGCGCCCTGGGCGACGTCTACATGGCAATGGGCGCACAGCTGAGCTTCACCTGCGCCCCCTACCTGCTGGACAGCGCGCCCAAGGCCGGCGAGCAGCTGGTCTGGGCCGAGTCCAACGCGGTGGTCTACGCCAACAGCGTGCTGGGCGCGCGCACCCAGAAGTACCCCGACTACCTGGATATCTGCATCGCCCTGACCGGCCGCGCGCCGCTGAGCGGTTGCCACCTGGAGGAAGGCCGTCTGGCCAGCCTGCTGGTCGAGGTGAGGCTGCCGGAGCAGCTGGACGATGCCTTCTATCCGCTGCTGGGCTATCACCTCGGCGCCCTGGCCGGCAGCCAGATCCCCGTGGTCTGCGGCCTGGAACAGGCCGCGCCGAGCCTGGACGACCTCAAGGCATTCGGCGCCGCCTTCGCCACCACCTCGGCCGCGCCGATGTTCCACATCGCCGGGGTGACCCCGGAGGCCGCGAGCGCCGAACAGGCCCTGGGCGGTATGCCGCCGCAGCGGGCCCTGCGCCTCGGCCGCGAGGACCTGCTCGCCAGCTGGCGCGAGCTGAACAGCGCCGAAAGCCCCGGGCTGGGCCTGGTGTCCCTGGGCAATCCGCACTTCTCCTTGAGCGAATGCGCCAGGCTGGCCGGCCTCTGCGCGGGCCGCCGCAAGCACCCGGACGTGGCCCTGGTGATCACCCTCGGCCGCCAGGTGCATGAACAGGCCTGCGCGGCCGGCCATGTCGCCACGCTGGAGGCCTTCGGCGCGCAGTTCGTCACCGACACCTGCTGGTGCATGCTCGGCGAGCCGCTGCTGCCGGTGACGGCCACGACCCTGATGACCAACTCCGCCAAGTACGCCCACTACGCCCCGGGCCTGGTCGGCCGCAAGGTGCATTTCGCCGGCCTGGCGGCCTGCGTCGAGGCCGCCTGCAGCGGCCAGGCCAACGGCGCACTGCCGGCCTGGCTGAACCCGGTCACCCCCAGCCAAGGAGCCGCTTGAGCCATGTTCGACTACAGCTTTCACTGGCGCTCTGCCTTCAAGGCGCTGCCCGACATGCTCGGCGGCGCCTGGGTCACCTTCGAGACCGCCGCCCTGTCGATGATCTTCGGCGTGTTGATCGCCCTGTGCCTGTGCCTGATGCGGCAGATGAAGAACCCGCTGACCCGCGGCTTCGCCGAGGCCTGGGTGTCGGTGGCGCGCAACACGCCGTCGCTGTTCCAGATCTACCTGCTGTATTTCGGCCTCGGTTCCTTCGGCCTGCATATCAGCTCCTGGGCCGCGCTGCTGGCCGGGATCACCTTCAATAACGCCGGCTACCTGGCGGAGAACTTCCGCGGCGGCCTCAAGGCCGTGCCGGAGACGCAGATGCGCGCGGCCCGCTCCCTCGGCATGAGCGCATTCAAGGCCTACCGCCTGATCGTCGTGCCGCAGCTCTTGCGCATCGTCTTCTACCCGCTGACCAACCAGATGGTCTGGGCGGTGCTGATGACCTCCCTGGGGGTCATCGTCGGCCTGAACAACGACCTCACCGGGGTCACCCAGGACTACAACGTGAAGACCTTCCGCACCTTCGAGTACTTCGCCCTGGCGGCGGTGCTCTATTACCTGATCGCCAAAGCCATCGTACTGGCCGCCCGCCTGGTCGGCTGGCGCCTGTTCCGCTACTGAGAGGGCCATGGCCATGTTCGCTACCAGCCTCACCTCGACCGACCTGCTGTTCCTCCTGCAGGGCGCCTGGACCACCATCCTGCTGACCCTCGGCGCCATGCTCCTGGGCACCCTCGGCGGCGTGCTCTGCGGCCTGCTGCGGGCCACCCTGCCGCGCGCCAGCCTGCCGCTGGCCTGGCTGCTGGATGTGTTTCGCAGCGTGCCGCTGCTGATCCAGTTCGTCCTGTTCAACTCGCTCAAGAGCATCGCCGGCCTCGACTGGAGCGCCTTTTCCGTCGCCTGCGGGGTGCTCGGCGTGTATGCCGCGGCCTACTGCACCGAGATCGTGCGCAGCGGCGTACTGGCGGTGTCGCCCAACGTGCGCCGCGCCGCCCGTTCGCTCGGCATGAGCTACTGGCAGGACCTGCGCCATATCGTCCTGCCCATGGCCACCCGGGTGGCCTTTCCCGGCTGGCTGAACCTGAGCCTGTCGGTGATGAAGGACACCGCCCTGGTCATGTGGATCGGCATCATCGAGCTGCTGCGCGCCTCCCAGACCATCGTCACGCGCATACAGGAGCCGCTGCTGGTGCTGTGCATCGCCGGGCTCATCTACTACTTCATCAGCCTGGTGGTGGCTCGCCTGGGTAACCAACTGGAGAAAAGGTGGCAGGAAAATGATTGAGATCGACAACGTACACAAATCCTTCGGCGACCTGGACGTGATCAAGGGCGTCAGCCTGACCGTGGACAAGGGCGAGGTGGTGTCCATCATCGGCGGCTCGGGTTCGGGCAAGTCGACCCTGTTGATGTGCATCAACGGCCTGGAATCGATCAAGCAGGGCAGCATCCGCGTCGACGGCACCGAGGTCCACGCCAAGAGCACCGACCTCAACAAGCTGCGGCAGAAGATCGGCATCGTGTTCCAGCAGTGGAACGCCTTCCCCCACCTGACCGTGCTGGAAAACGTCATGCTGGCGCCGCGCAAGGTGCTCGGCCAGAGTCACGAGCAGGCCGAGGAAATGGCGGTCAGGCAGCTCACCCACGTCGGCCTGGGCGACAAGCTCAGGGTGTTCCCCGGCAAGCTCTCCGGCGGCCAGCAGCAGCGCATGGCCATCGCCCGCGCCCTGGCCATGTCGCCGGACTACATGCTGTTCGACGAGGCCACCAGCGCGCTGGACCCACAGCTAGTCGGCGAGGTGCTGGACACCATGCGCCTGCTCGCCGAGGAAGGCATGACCATGGTCCTGGTGACCCACGAGATCAGCTTCGCCCGCGAGGTGTCCGACCGCGTGGCGTTCTTCCGCAACGGCCTGGTGCACGAGATCGGCACGCCCGAGCAGGTGCTGAACAATCCCCAGCGCGCGGAAACCGCCGACTTCCTCAAGTCCGTGCTCTAGGAGGCCAGGATGCGTTCATCGAAGATCATCCATGTGGTCAGCTGCCATGCCGAGGGCGAGGTGGGTGACGTGATAGTCGGCGGTGTGGCGCCGCCACCCGGCGACACGCTCTGGGCGCAGTCGCGCTGGATCGCCGAGGACCAGTGGCTGCGCAACTTCATGCTGAACGAACCGCGCGGCGGGGTGTTCCGCCACGTCAACCTGCTGCTGCCGGCCAAGGACCCGCGGGCGCAGATGGCCTGGATCATCATGGAGCCGGCCGACACCCCGCCGATGTCCGGCTCCAACTCGCTGTGCGTGGCCACCGTGCTGCTGGAGAGCGGCATCCTGCCGATGACCGAGCCGGAAACCCGCCTGGTGCTGGAGGCCCCCGGCGGCCTGATCGAGGCGCTGGCCCAATGCCGCGACGGCAAGGTCGAGCGGGTCGAGGTGAAGAACCTGCCCTCCTTCGCCGACCGCCTGGACGCCTGGATCGAGGTGGAAGGCATCGGCTCGCTGCAGGTGGACACCGCCTACGGCGGCGACAGCTTCGTGATCGCCGACGCCCAGGCCCTGGGCTTTGCCCTGGGCGCCGACGAGGCCGCCGACCTGGCCGCCATGGGCCTGAAGATCACCCGCGCGGCCAATGAGCAGCTGGGTTTCGTCCACCCGCTGAACCCCGACTGGGCGCATATCTCCTTCTGCCAGCTGGCCGGCCCGCTGCAGCGGCAGCAGGGCGTGCTGAGCGCCGCCAATGCGGTGGTGATCCGCCCCGGCAAGGTCGACCGTTCGCCCACCGGCACCGGCTGCTCGGCGCGCATGGCGGTGCTGCATGCCAGGGGCCAGTTGGCGGTGGGCGAGCGCTTTATCGGCCGCTCGATCATCGGCTCCGAGTTCCACTGCCGCATCGACGGCCTCACTGAGCTGGCCGGGCGCCCGGCGATCATCCCCTGCCTGTCCGGCCGGGCCTGGATCACCGGCACCCACCAGCACCTGCTCGACCCGAGCGATCCCTGGCCGACCGGTTACCGCCTCTCGGATACCTGGCCGGTCGAGCTGTAGCGCTAAACCCTGCTTTTTGAAGAGTTGAAAACCGCCGCCTCGCCGGCGCCATGAACCGAACCTAGGCCCAACCAATGGCAACAAGGGTTTATAACGGCCATTTATTTTCGTATACGAAATACTTTTAATCTGCCCAGGAGGCAACAGCATGAACAGCACCATCTTCACCGGCACCATCCCCGCCCTGATGACCCCCTGCACCGCCGAGCGCAAGCCGGACTTCGACGCCTTGGTGCGCAAGGGCCGCGAAATGATCGAAGCCGGCATGAGCGCGGTGGTCTACTGCGGCTCCATGGGCGACTGGCCGTTGCTCACCGAGGCCGAACGCCAGGAAGGGGTGGCGCGCCTGGTCGCCGCCGGCATCCCGACTATCGTCGGCACCGGCGCGGTGAACAGTCGCGAAGCAGTATCCCACGCCGCCCACGCCGCCAAAGTCGGCGCCCATGGCCTGATGGTCATCCCCCGCGTTCTGTCCCGCGGCGCTTCGCCGGCGGCCCAGCAAGCGCATTTCTCCGCCATTCTCGAAGCGGCGCCGCAGCTGCCGGCGGTGATCTACAACAGCCCCTACTACGGCTTTGCAACCCGTGCCGAACTGTTTTTCAAGCTGCGTCGCCAGTACCCCAATCTGATCGGCTTCAAGGAATTCGGCGGCGCCGCCGACATGCGCTACGCCGCCGAGCACATCACCTCCCAGGATGACCAGGTGATTCTCATGGCCGGCGTCGATACCCAGGTGATGCATGGCTTCGTCAATTGCGGCGCAACCGGCGCCATCACCGGTATCGGCAACGTCTTGCCGCGCGAAGTGCTGCAGCTGGTCGAGCTGAGCAAGCAGGCGGCCAAGGGCGACGCCGTCGCCCGCCGCCGCGCCCTGGAGCTGTCCGAGGCGCTGAACGTGCTGTCGTCGTTCGACGAAGGCACCGACCTGGTTCTCTACTACAAACACCTGATGGTGCTGGGCGGCGACCAGGAATACGCCCTGCACTTCAACGCAACCGATGCGCTCAGCGCCGCCCAACGTCACTACGCCGAGACCCAGTACAAGCTGTTCCGCCAGTGGTACGCCAACTGGTCGGCCGAACAGAACCTCGCCTGATAGCCGTGCTTCGGCCGGGTGCTTCCAGCGAGTCCGTCCGACCTGGCCTGCAATAGCCGAGTTCAACCGAACATTCCGTACCTGTTCATAGGCCCCCAACAGGAGCTAGCAATGCCCGCCACCATCGGCCACAACTTCATCGCCGGCGGCCGCAGCGCCGCCGGTGAGGTCATCCTGCAGAGCCTCGACGCCACGACCGGCGAGGCGCTGCCCTACAGCTTCCACCAGGCCACCGAGGCCGAGGTGGATGCCGCCGCCCGCGCTGCGGCCGCCGCCTACCCGGCCTACCGCCAGTTGAGCCCGGAGCGCCGCGCCCAGTTCCTCGAGGCTATCGCCGCCGAGATCGACGCCCTGGGCGACGACTTCGTCGAGCTGGTGTGCCGCGAGACCGCCCTGCCCGCCGCACGCATCCAGGGCGAACGCGGCCGCACCAGCAACCAGCTGCGCCTGTTCGCCCGGGTGCTGCGGCGGGGCGATTTCCATGGCGTGCGCATCGACCGCGCGCTGCCCGAGCGCCAGCCGCTGCCGCGTCCGGACCTGCGCCAGTACCGCATCGGCCTCGGCCCGGTGGCGGTGTTCGGCGCCAGCAACTTCCCCCTGGCCTTCTCCACCGCCGGCGGCGACACAGCCGCGGCGTTGGCCGCCGGCTGTCCGGTGGTGTTCAAGGCCCATAGCGGGCATATGGCCACTACCGAGTGCGTGGCCGATGCCATCGTCCGCGCGGCCGCACGCACCGGCATGCCGGCCGGGGTGTTTAACATGATCTACGGCAACGGCGTCGGCGCCGACCTGGTCAAGCACCCGGCGATCCAGGCGGTCGGCTTCACCGGCTCGCTCAAGGGCGGCCGCGCGCTGTACGACCTGGCCGCGGCGCGGCCGCAGCCGATCCCGGTGTTCGCCGAGATGAGTTCGATCAACCCGGTGCTGCTGCTGCCCGCAGCCCTGAAGCAGCGCGGCGCGCAGATCGCCGCCGAGCTGAGCGCCTCGGTGGTGCTGGGTTGCGGCCAGTTCTGCACCAATCCCGGCCTGCTGATCGGCATTCGTTCGACCGAGTTCGGCGCCTTCGTGCAGGACCTGGCCGCCCGGATGGCCGAGCAACCGGCCCAGACCATGCTCAACGCCGGCACCCTGCGTAGCTACGAACGAGGCGTGGCGGCGCTGCAGGGTCATCCGGGCGTGCGCCATCTGGCGGGTCGCGCACAGGCCGGCAAGCAGGCCCAGCCCCAGCTGTTCCAGGCCGACGCCCGGCTGCTGCGCGAGGGCGACGAGCTGCTGCAGGAAGAGGTGTTCGGCCCGACCAGCATCGTGGTCGAGGTGGCCGACATGGCCGAGTTGACCCAGGCCCTGCACGGCCTGCACGGGCAGCTGACCGCCACCCTGATCGCCGATCCGGCGGACCTGGACCACTGTGCGCCACTGCTGGCGCTGCTGGAACAGAAGGCCGGGCGCCTGCTGCTCAACGGCTACCCGACCGGGGTCGAGGTGGGCGACGCCATGGTCCATGGCGGCCCCTACCCGGCCACCTCCGATGCCCGCGGCACCTCGGTCGGCAGCCTGGCGATCGAGCGCTTCCTGCGCCCGGTCTGCTACCAGAACTGCCCGGACGCGCTGCTGCCGGCCGCCCTGCAGAACGCCAACCCCCTGGGCATCGCCCGCCTGGTGGACGGTGAGACCACGCGGCAAGCCCTGCCCTGAAAGCTGTCGGCCAGGTCCCAGGGTTGCCGTCTTGCCCCGGCTCATCGAGCCGGGGCTTTTTTATCCGCTCAGCCCGTCAGCCGGCGACAAGCAATGCCTGGAGGTCGTCGTAGAGCGCCCGGGGAATCTGCACGCCCTGTTCGGCGCTGCGTGCCCGTGCCTCATAGCGGCGCTGCGACGGCAGGCGCGCGCCCTGGCCCTGGATGCTCTCGAACAGGGCTTCGGCCCGCGCCAGGTGCTGTGCGGCCGCGTCGCCGAGGAAGCGCCGCGGGTCGAGGGCGATGATCAGCTCGCCGTGATAGGGCGAGCTGTCGCCGCCAGCGTCAAAGGCCTTGGACTCGGCGCTGGTCAGGTCGCCGATCAAGGGCCCGGCGATCAGTTCGACCATCGCCGCCAGGGCCGAGCCCTTGTGCCCGCCGAAGGTCTGCATGGCGCCGCGCAGCACCGCCGCCGCATCGGTGCTGGGCCGGCCCTGCTCATCGACGCCCCAGCCCTCGGGGATCGGCTTGCCGGCGCGGCGGTGCAGCTCGATGTCGCCGCGGGCGATGACGCTGGTGGCGAAGTCGAAGATGAACGGGTCGTGCCCGACCCGGGGCCAGCCGAAGGCGATCGGGTTGGTGCCGAACACCGGCTGGCTGCCGCCGGCCGGCGCCACCCAGGCATGGCTGGGGGTGCAGGCCAGGGCCACCAGGCCGGCCGCGGTCAGGGCCTCGATCTCCACCCACAGGGCGGAGAAATGCACGCAGTGGTTGATCGCCAGGGCGGCGATGCCGCAGTCGCGGGTCTTGGCCAGCAGCGCCGGCAGGCCGGCCTGGAAGGCCAGCTGGGAGAAACCGCCCCGGGCATCGACGCGGACGATCGCCGGCGCCTGGTCGAACACCTCGGGCACGGCGTCGGCGACCACCTTGCCGGCCTTGAGCGAGCGCACGCAGCCGAGCAGCCGGTACAGGCCGTGGGAAGCGCAACCGTCGCGCTCGCCGGCCAGCACCGTGGCGCTCACCGCCTGCACGTGGGGCTCGCTGAAGCCATTGCGGCGCAGGATGTCCTGCGCCAGTTCGCGGGCTTGTTCCAGGGTCAATCGAATCACGGTGCGGCTCCTCTGCTAACCAACGGCTAGCGTGGCGCCTCGAAGCGGGAGCGGCTTGAGCCGTTTAGCCTGCGCAACCGACGAATTCGGCACAGCCGCACTCAGGCGAACTGTCCGCGCATCCAGGCCAGGTACGCGGCCACACCGGCCTCGCCCTCCTGCGGCGCCCAGGGCGCGCGCTCGCCCTCGCCGACCGGCCGGTAGGGCCCGGCCTTGCACTCGAACAGGATGCTGTCGGCCTGCAGCACCACCAGGGCGTGGAACACCCCGGGCGGCAGGTCGACGCCGACGCAGTCGCCGCCGGCCTCCAGCACGCGCTTGCCCTGCAGCGCGCCGGCCTCGTCGAAGATCAGCAGCCCCAGGCGGCCCTTGAGCACCAGCAGGGCCTCGGCCTTGTCCGCCGAGAGGTGGCGGTGCGGCGGAATATAGGTGTCCGGCTGCAGGCCCACGGCCATGCGGTGGCAGGGCTCCTCCATCGCATGGAAGTTGTGGTGCTGGCGCTGGCGCGGGTTGGCCGCCGCCTGCGCGGCCAGTTCGCTGAACAGACGCTGGTCGAGCAGACGTGGCGCGCTCATGACGTTACAGCCCCTTGACCGCGTAGATGCCGGCGGCGTTGCGCCAGTAGCCCTTGTAGTCCATGCCGTAGCCGAAGATGTAGCGGTCGATGCACGGCAGGCCGACGTAATCGGCCTTGAGGTCCGGGCGCGCCTTGCGGTCGTGCTCCTTGTCGATCAGCACCGCGGTGTGCACCGCCGCCGCGCCGGCGTGGCGGCAGAAGTCGATGATGGCGCCGAGGGTGTGGCCCTCGTCGAGGATGTCGTCGATGATCAGCACGTCGCGGTCGATAAAGGAGATTTCCGGCTTGGCCTTCCAGAACAGCTCGCCGCCGCTGGTTTCGTTGCGGTAGCGGCTGGCGTGCAGGTAGGACAGCTCCAGGGGGAAGTCGAGCTTGGGCAGCAGCTTGCCGGAGAAGATCAGGCCGCCGTTCATCACGCAGAACACCACCGGGTTGCGCTCGGCCAGCTGGTCGTTGATCGCCGCGGCGACCCGGTCGATGGCCGCCTCGACTTCGGCTTCGGTGTACAGGCAGTCGGCTTCCGCCATGACTTGGCGAATGTGCGCGAGATCGGCGGGCATGGTGCGTCCTCTTGAGTGAGTGGCCCTGCGCGCGGCAGGGAAGCTGATCGGGTCGTCAAAATAAAAGTCGGCAAAGGTACGCATCCGGCCGCCGCGGGGCAAGCCCCGGCGGACAAACGCGGCCACCCGGCGCTTATCTCGGCGAAACGGGGGATATTAACCGCTATCCCCCGGCAATACTCGGCACGGCGCGCCCCACTTGCCCGGCGCAATGCTTTAATCTAGCGCCATTTTCGCCCGTCCCGCCGGAGAGCCCGCATGTCCATCCTCGAGATCCGCCACCCGCTGATCCGTCACAAGCTCGGCCTGATGCGCCGCGCCGATATCAGCACGAAGAACTTCCGCGAACTGGCCCAGGAAGTCGGCGCCCTGCTGACCTACGAGGCGACCAAGGACCTGCCCCTGGAAAACTACGAGATCCAGGGCTGGGCCGGCACCGTGCAGGTGGAGAAGATCGCCGGCAAGAAGATCACCGTGGTGCCGATCCTGCGCGCCGGCATCGGCATGCTCGACGGCGTGCTCAGCCTGATTCCCGGGGCCAAGGTCAGCGCCGTCGGCGTGGCGCGCAACGAACAGACCCTGCAGGCGCACACCTACCTGGAGAAGCTGGCGCCGGAGATCGACGAGCGCCTGGCGCTGATCATCGACCCGATGCTCGCCACCGGCGGCTCCATGGTCGCCACCATCGACCTGTTGAAGAAGGCCGGCTGCAAGGAAATTCGCGCCATGGTGCTGGTCGCCGCCCCCGAAGGCATCAAGGCGGTGGGCGATGCCCACCCGGACGTGACTATCTTCACCGCCTCGATCGACGAACGCCTCAACGAGCACGGCTACATCATTCCCGGCCTGGGCGATGCCGGCGACAAGATCTTCGGCACCAAGCAGAAGGACGCCTGAGCATGCAGGAGCACATGCAGGACCCCACCTGGCGCCAGGCCCTGGCCGGCTCGCAGATGCTCTTCGTCGCCTTCGGCGCTTTGGTGCTGATGCCGCTGATCACCGGCCTGGACCCCAACGTCGCACTGTTCACCGCGGGCCTGGGCACCCTGATCTTCCAGTTGGTGACCAAGAACCAGGTGCCGGTGTTCCTCGCCTCCAGCTTCGCCTTCATCGCCCCCATCCTGGCGGCGAAAAGCGACTTCGGCCTGCCGGCGACCCTCGGCGGCCTGGTGGCCGCCGGCGGCATGTACATGCTGCTGGCCGGAGCGGTGCGCCTGAAGGGCACCGGCTTCATCGACCGCCTGCTGCCGCCAGTGGTGATAGGTCCGGTGATCATGGCCATCGGCCTGGGCCTGGCGCCGGTCGCCGCCAACATGGCGATGGGCAAGGCCGGCGACGCCAGCGTGCAGCTGGTGCCCTACGACACGGCGCTGATGATCTCGCTGCCGGCGCTGATCACCACCCTGATAGTCGCGGTGGTCGGCCGCGGCCTGTTCCGCCTGATCCCGATCCTCTGCGGCGTCGCCGTGGGCTACGCCCTGGCGGTGCTGCTGGGCGTGGTCGAGTTCAGCGGCGTGGCCGCCGCGCCCTGGCTGGCCATGCCCAACTTCGTCACCCCGGAGCTGCACTGGGGAGCGATCCTGTTCATCCTGCCGGTGGCCATCGCCCCGGCCATCGAGCACATCGGCGACGTGCTGGCGATCGGTACGGTGACCGGCAAGAACTACCTGAAGAAGCCCGGCCTGCACCGCACCCTGCTGGGCGACGGCCTGGCCACCTCGGCCGCCGGCCTGCTCGGCGGCCCGCCCAACACCACCTACTCGGAAGTCACCGGCGCGGTGATGCTGACCAAGAACTTCAACCCCAGGGTGATGGTCTGGGCCGCGCTGATCGCCATGGCCCTGGCCTTCATCGGCAAGTTCGGCGCGGCGCTGCAGAGCATCCCGGTGCCGGTGATGGGCGGCATCCTCTGCCTGCTGTTCGGCTCCATCGCGGTGGTCGGCCTGAATACCCTGATCCGCCACCAGGTCGACCTGTCCGAGGCACGCAACCTGGTGATAGTGGCGGTGACCCTGGTGTTCGGCATCGGCGGCATGGTCATAGGCGCCGGCGACGTCAGCCTCAAGGGCATCTCCCTGTGCGGCATCATCGCCATCCTGCTCAACCTGCTGCTGCCCGGCGGCCAGGGCTGGCGCAGCAAGGCGCTGAGCGACGAGCAGGGCTGATCCCAGCCATAAGAAAGCCCCGCCAAAGCGGGGCTTTCTTATTGTCGCGGCGGTACTCAGGCCGGCTCCGCCGCCCACTGCTGCAGGCGCACCACGCTCTCCCGGTAGGGCTTGAGGCCCTGGGCGAGCAGCAGGATCGAGGAGAATACCGCCAGCGCGCTGACCAGCAGCAGCGAGTAGCGCAGCGCCTGGTCGTCGCCGAAGCCGTAGTCGGTGACCAGCGCCACCGCCGTGGGTCCCAGGCCCAGGCCGATCAGGGTGATGACGAACAGGTAGATGGCCGAGGCCTGGCCGCGCATGGTGTTGGGCATGATCTCCTGGATCGCCGCCGGGGCCACGCCGAACGGCATGCTCAGGCAGAACACGGTCGGCGCCATCAGCACGGCGGCCCACACGCCGCTGTCCACCAGCGGGAAGCTCAGCACGCAGGGCACCGCGGCGATCGCGGCATACAGGCCGACGCGCATGTTGGCGTCGCTGCGCCCGTGCCGGGCCATCCAGTCGGCCAGGCGCCCGCCGAAGACGATGCCCAGGCAGCCGAACAGCGCCACGATGCCGCCGTAGACGATGCCCACCTGGCCGGCATCCCAGCCATGGGTGCGGATAAAGAAGGTCGGCACCCAGGCGGCGCTGCCGTAGCCGGCGAACGACAGGCCGGCGAAGCCGAAGTTGTGACACAGCACGGTGCGTCGGTTGGCGCGGATATAGCGGCCGACATCGGCCAGCGGCACCGCCACCCCGGCCCCGACGCCACGGCGCGCCGGCTCGCGGACCGCCAGCAGCAGCAGGCTGAACAGCACCCCGGCGGCGCCCAGCGCCAGGAAGATCAGCTGCCAGGGGCGCACCTCGCCGAGCACCGGCAACAGCACGTCGCCCTGGGCCGAAGCCAGCTTGATCACCAGGCCACCGAGCAGGAAGGCCAGCCCCGAGCCCAGGTAGACGCCCATGGAGTAGACGCTGATGGCGGTGGCCCGGCGCTCGGCGGGGAAGCTGTCGGCGATCAGCGAATAGGCCGCCGGCGACAGGGCCGCTTCGCCGACACCGACGCCGATGCGGCACAGCAGGAACTGCCAGTACAGCCTGGCCATGCCGCAGGCGGCGGTGGCGGCGCTCCAGAACAGCACGCCGAGGGCGATCAGCCCGCGCCGGCTGCGGGTATCGGCCAGGCGTCCCAGAGGAATGCCGCAGACGGTGTAGAACAGGGCGAAGGACAGACCCATCAGCAGGCTCATCTGGGTGTCGCTGATCAACAGGTCGCGGCGGATCGGTCCGACCAGCAGGTTGAGGATCTGCCGGTCGATGAAGGACAGCACGTAGGCCACCATGAGGATGGCGACGGTGGCCCAGGCACGGGCGCTGGAGGGGTAGCCGTTATTGTTGTTATGCACGGACGCTCTCCTCGGCACCGCTGCGGCGATGCGCGATGGTTGAAGGTCGCGCCAGCTTAGGTTGATATAGGCCGCATTGAGTATGCTCGCCCCCTCTTATCAGTCAGGCGAATAAAACGCCTGACTGCAGACTGATGACGCCGGGCCTAGAGCATCATCGGGGCGCGCTCGCACAGCCGCGCGAGGGCGGCCACCCAGCTCGGGTGAGCGTTGAGGCAGGGCACCAGCTCCAGGCTCTCGCCGCCGGCCGCCTGGAACTGCTCGCGGCCGCGGTCGCCGATCTCCTCCAGGGTCTCGATGCAGTCGGCGACGAAGGCCGGGCACATCACCAGCAGCTTCTTCACCCCCTGCCCGGCCAACTCGTCCAGGCGGGTCTCGGTGTAGGGCTCGATCCACTTGGCCTTGCCCAGGCGCGACTGGAAGGCCACCGACCACTGCTCGGGCTTGAGGCCCAGGCGCGCAGCGAAGGCCTCGGCGCTGCGCAGGCACTGGGCGCGGTAGCAGCCGGCGAGCACCTCCGGCGAGGCCGTGCGGCAGCAGTCGGCGCCCTTCAGGCAGTGGCCGCTGGGGTCGAGCTTGTGCAGGTGACGCTCCGGCAGGCCGTGGAAGCTCAGCAGCAGGTGGTCGAAGCCCTGCTGCAGATGGGGCCTGGCGCTGTCGACCAGGGCGTCGAGGTACTCCGGCTGGTCGTAGAACGGCGGCAGGATCGACAGCTGCAGCTTCAGGCCCTGGTCACGCAGCACCCGCTTGACCTCCTCGACCACGGTGGTCACGGTGCTGTCGGCGAACTGCGGATAGAGCGGCGCCAGGGTCACCCGGCGGATGCCCCGGGCGGCCAGGCGAGTCAGCACCGACTCGATCGACGGCTCGCCGTAGCGCATCGCCAGCTCGACCGGGCCGTGGGGCCAGTGCTCCTCCATCGCCTGCTGCAGGCGCCGGCTCAGCACGATCAGCGGCGAGCCCTCGTCCCACCAAATCGAGGCATAGGCATGGGCCGACTGCGCCGGACGCCTGAGCAGGATCAGCGACACCAGCAGGCGGCGCAGCGGCCAGGGCAGGTCGACCACATAGGGGTCCATGAGGAATTGATTGAGGTAACGACGCACATCGGCCACGTCGGTCGAGGCCGGAGAACCCAAGTTGACCAGCAACAAGGCGTGATCGGTCATAAACAGTCCTATTCAATGGTGGTCGGCCAGAATGTCCTCGAGGGCCGCATCCAGATCGGTAAAGCGAAATCGGAAGCCCGCCTCGCCCAGGCGCACCGGCAGCGCCCGCTGGCCACCCAGCAGCAGGCCGGACAGCTCGCCCAGGGTGACGCGCAAGACGAAGGCCGGCGCCGGCAGGATGGCCGGACGGTGCAGGGCGCGGCCCAGGGCGCTGGCGAACTCGGCGTTGCGCACCGGCTGCGGGGCGCAGGCATTATAGGGACCACTGGCCTGTTGCTGGAGCATAAGAAAATCGATCAGGGCGATTTGGTCGGCCAGGTGGATCCAGGGCATCCACTGTCGGCCGTCGCCCAGGGGGCCGCCGAGGCCCAGCTTGAACGGCAGCAACAGGCGCTTGAGCATGCCACCGTCCCGCGCCAGCACCAGGCCGGTACGCACCAGCACCACGCGGAGCCCCAGGGCCTCGGCGCGCTGCGCGGTTTCCTCCCAGGCACCGCACAGCTGGGCGGCGAAATCATCGGTAACCTGCGGCGTATCCTCATGCAGCTCGCGCTCGCCGCCGTCGCCGTACCAGCCCACCGCGGAGCCGGACACCAGCACCCGGGGCTTCTGCTCGCGCCGCCCCAGCCAGGCCAGCAACTGCTCGGTGAGACCGATCCGGCTGGCCCACAACAGGGTCTTGCGCTTGCGCGTCCAGGGCCGATCGGCGATCGGCGCGCCCGCCAGGTTGATCACCGCATCCAGCGGCTCCTCGCCCAGCTCCTCGAGGCGGCCGATGCCGCGCACCTCGGCGCCACACAGGCTCGACACCCGCTGCGGGCTGCGGCTCCACACCGTCAGCCGATGGCCCTGGGTCAGCCAGTAACGGCACAGGGCGCGACCCATCAGGCCAGTACCGCCTGTCAGCAATATGTGCATGGCATCTTCCTCGCATGGCGTAACACCGGGTTATCGCCCTAGTCTGATTTATAGCGCTGGCACGTGCCTTTTATCCCGAGGCAGGTTGTCCTAAATAATAGAGAGACGAGAAAAGAACTGCGCATACTTTATACATAACTACAATATCGTATAGCTTTTGTCTAAAGCGCAGCCTGCCGCTCTAGCACACGAGGTAGACCATGACAGCAATCGCCCCCATCGCCATCATCGGCACCGGAATTGCCGGATTGTCGGCCGCCCAGACCCTGCACGCCGCAGGCTACGAGCTGCAGCTGTTCGACAAGAGCCGCGGCAGCGGCGGGCGCATGTCCAGCAAGCGCAGCGACGCCGGCGCCCTCGACCTGGGCGCGCAGTACTTCACCGCCCGCGACCGCCGCTTCGTCGAGGCGGTGCAGCACTGGCAAGCCCGCGGCTGGGTCGCCGAATGGCAGCCGAGCCTCTACCACTACCGCGACGGCCAGTTGAGCGCCTCACCAGACGAGCAGCTGCGCTGGGTCGGCATCCCGCGCATGAGCGCCATCACCCGCGCCCTGCTCGGGGCACTGCCGGTGCACTTCTCCTGCCGCATCACCGAGGTGTTTCGCGGCGAGCAGCACTGGCACCTGCAGGACGCCGACGGCGGCAGCCACGGCCCCTTCAGCCATGTCGTGATCGCCACCCCGGCGCCCCAGGCCAGCGCCCTGCTGGCCAGCGCGCCGAAGCTCGCCGCCGCCGCCGCCGGCGTGCCGATGGAGCCGACCTGGGCCGCCGCCCTGGCCTTCGACAGCCCCCTGCAGACCAAGGTGGAGGGCTGTTTCGTGCACGACAGCCCGCTCGACTGGCTGGCCCGCAACCGCAGCAAGCCCGGTCGCGAAACCACCCTGGACACCTGGGTGCTGCATGCCAGCAGCAGCTGGAGCAAGCAGCACCTCGACCTGCCCAAGGAGGAGGTGGTCGAACAGCTGCTTGGCGCCTTCGCCGAGATGATCGGCTGCACCCTGCCCGCTCCGACCTTCAGCCTCGCCCACCGCTGGCTCTATGCCCGCCCGGGCGCCGCCCACCAATGGGGCGCCCTGGCCGATGCCGACCTGGGCCTCTACGCCTGCGGCGACTGGTGCCTGTCCGGCCGGGTCGAAGGCGCCTGGCTGAGCGGCCAGGAAGCGGCGCACAAGCTGATCGGCCATCTGCAATGAACCCCGGCCGCGCGACACTGCGCGGCCGCCTCCGGACCACGCCCCCGCCAGCGCATCAACCCGCGCACACCGCTGCCATCCAAGTGGACGGCGCGACAGCCGCACAATCGCGAGAAGCCCTTCCCGGTCATCGAGCTCGTGCGCGACGAACAGGATGAGGTCGTAGCCGTCGAGCTGCCGCCTACACAGTCAGCGCCAGCCCCTAATACCTATACGTAAATTGTACAAAATACTTGTACAAGAAACCTCGCGCGCCTATGCTGAACGAAAGCTGTACAGAAAAATATATCTGTACAGGTATTCGCAGGAGGTTGCCCATGCCCACCATCCAAGCCCCCCAGCACAAACCCAAGCTCGGCATCAGCGCCTGCCTGCTGGGCGCCGAAGTGCGCTTCAACGGCGGGCACAAGGAATCGCGTCTGTGCAGCCAGGTGCTCGGCGAGCACTTCGACTTCGTCCCCCTGTGCCCTGAGGTCGCCATCGGCCTCGGCACACCGCGCGAACCCATCCGCCTGGTCGGCAATCCCCAGGCCCCGCGGGCAGTGGGTTCGGTCAACGCCGAACTGGACGTCACCGAACGCCTGGCCGCCTACGGCGCGCGCATCGCCGAGCAGCTGGACGGCATCAGCGGCTACATCCTGATGCAGAAATCGCCCTCGTGCGGCATGCAGCGGGTCAAGGTCTATCAGGACGGCGGCCGCCCCAGCGAACCCACCGGTCGCGGCATCTTCGCCGCGGCGCTGATGGCCCGACACCCCGACCTGCCGGTGGAGGAGGATGGCCGGCTCAACGACCCAGTGCTGCGCGAGAACTTCCTCACCCGGGTGTTCGCCTATGCCGAGTGGCAGCGCCTGCTGCGCGAGGGCCTGACGCGCCGGGCGCTGATTGCCTTCCACTCGCGCTACAAGTACCTGCTGATGGCCACCGCGCCGCTGCAGTACCGGGCCCTAGGCCGCCTGCTCGGCGACCTCGCCCGGCATGACCTGGCGGAGCTGGCGCCGCGCTATTTCCGCGAGCTGATGACCGCCTTGAAGCAATGCGCCACCCGCGGCACCCACAGCAACGTGCTGCAACACCTGAGCGGCTACCTCAAGCGCGGCCTGAGCCCGGACGAGCGCCAGGAGCTGCACGCGCTGATCGGTCAATACCGCGGCGGCATCGTGCCGCTGGTGGTGCCCCTGACCCTGCTCAAGCACCACCTGCGTCGTCATCCGGATGCCTACCTGGCGCAGCAGGCCTACCTGCAGCCCCATCCGGAAAACCTCGGCCTGCGCAACGCGCTATGAACGGCGCAGGCACCGAGCGGGATACCCTGGGCGAGGGCCTGCTGCCGATCCGCGAGGTGGCGCGGCTGACCGGCGTCAACGCCGTCACCCTGCGCGCCTGGGAGCGCCGCTATGGCCTGATCCTGCCGCAGCGCACGGCCAAGGGCCATCGCCTCTACTCCGCGGCGCACATCGCGCGGGTCCAGGCGATCCTCGGTTGGCTCGAGCGCGGCGTCTCGGTCAGCCAGGTCAAGGGCCTGCTGCAAGCGCAACGCAGCGCGCCGGAGGAAAACCTGTCGCAGTGGGATCAGAAGCGCGCTCAGCTGCTGACGGCTATCGGCGACCTGGCCGAGCGCCGGCTGGACGACTGCTTCAACGGCGAGATGGCCCTGTATCCGCCGCAGACCCTGTGCCTGCAACTGCTGCTGCCGCTGCTGGAGACCCTGGAGTCGCGTTGGCACGGCCAGGCCGGCGCGGAACTGGAGCGGGTGTTCTTCCTCTCCTGGCTGCGCAGCAAGCTGGGCGCCCGGCTGTACCACAACAACCGGTTGCACGGCGGCGCGCCGGTGCTGCTGATCAACCTGAGCGACCGTCCGATGGAGCCCGGCCTGTGGCTCAGCGCCTGGCTGGCCAGCGGCGCCGGGCATGCGGTGGAAGTGTTCGACTGGCCGGTGCCGGCCGCCGAACTGGGCCTGGCCGTCGAGCGCATCCGCCCCTGCGCCCTGCTGCTGTACGCCAGCCAGGCCCTCGACGGCCAGCAGTTGCCGCGCCTGCTCGGCGCCGGCCGCTGCCCCACGGTGCTGGCCGGGCCGGTGGTACGCATTCATCGCCAGGCCCTGGCCGAACTGACCGCCGCGCGCACCGACCTGCGCCTGGCGCAAGACCCACTGGAGGCGCTGCAAGCGCTGCACCAGCTCAACCTACAGGCCCCTTCACAGGTGACCCCATGCGGCAACTGATCTGGCTGCGCAGCGACCTGCGCGTACGCGACAACAGCGCCCTGGCCGCCGCCATGGCGGCCGGGCCGACCGTGGCGCTCTACCTGCTCAGCCCCGGCCAGTGGCGCCAGCACGACGACGCAACCTGCAAGGTCGACTTCTGGCTGCGCAACCTGACCGAGCTGTCCAGCGCCCTGGGCAGGCTCAACGTGCCCCTGCTGATCCGCCAGGCGCCTACCTGGGACGAGGCCCCGCAGGTGATTGCCAAGCTGTGCCGCGAGTTGCGGGTCGCCGCCGTGCGGGTCAACGAGGAGTACGGGATCAACGAGCAGCGCCGCGACCAGGCCGTGGCCCGGCGCCTCGACGAACAGGGCGTGGCCTTCCACGGTTACCTCGATCAGCTGTTGTTCCAGCCGGGCAGCCTGCTGACCCAGTCCGGTGGCTACTTCAAGGTCTACAGCCAGTTCCGCAAGCTCTGCTACCAGCGCCTGCACACCGCCCTGCCGCCCCTGCTTCCGACCCCGGCGGCGCAGGCGCCCCTGGCGCTCGCGAGCGATACCGTGCCCGCCGCTGCCGCGGGTTTCAGCCCGGCGGACGAGACGCTGCGCCAGCTCTGGCCGGCCGGCGAGGCCAGCGCCCATGAGCGCCTGGCACGCTTCGCCGACGAGCAGATCGACTACTACCAGGACGCCCGCGACATCCCCGCCCAGCCCGGCACCAGCCAGCTGTCGGCCTACCTCGCCGCCGGCGTGCTGTCGCCGCGCCAGTGCCTGCACGCCGCCCTGCAGGTCAATCGGGGCGAGTTCGATGGCGGCAACAACGGCGTCGTCACCTGGATCAACGAGCTGCTCTGGCGCGAGTTCTACAAGCACATCCTGGTCGGCTACCCGCGCGTCTCGCGGCACCGCGCCTTCCGCCCGGAGACCGAGGCGCTGCCCTGGCGCGACGCCCCGGACGAGCTGGCCGCCTGGCAACAGGGCCGCACCGGCTTCCCGCTGATCGACGCGGCGATGCGCCAGCTGCACGCCACCGGCTGGATGCACAACCGCCTGCGCATGGTCGTGGCCATGTTCCTGACCAAGAACCTACTGATCGACTGGCGCGTCGGCGAGCGCTACTTCATGCGCCAGCTGATCGACGGCGACCTGGCGGCCAACAACGGCGGCTGGCAATGGAGCGCCTCCACCGGCACCGACGCGGTGCCCTACTTCCGTCTGTTCAACCCGGTCAGCCAGTCGCAGCGCTTCGACCCCCAGGGCCGCTTCATCCGCCACTGGCTGCCGGAGCTGGCCGGGCTCGACGACAAGGCCATCCATGAGCCGAGCAGGGTGCGTGGCGGGCTGTTCGACGCGCTCGACTATCCACGGCCGATCGTCGACCTGGGCCACAGTCGCGAACGGGCCCTGGCGGCCTTCAAGAACCTGCCGCCGCTGCACCAGGAGGCCAGCTGATGAGCGACTTCCTGCGCCGCTTCGCCAAGGACTTCGCCGCCCTGAACAAGGACAACCTCGAGCGCCTGGGCCGGCTGTACAGCGACGACGCGCTGTTCTGCGACCCGCTGCACGAGGTGCGCGGGCTGGACAACCTGCGCCGCTACTTCGCCCGGCTGTACGCCAACGTCAGCGACCTGCGCTTCGACTTCCATGGCTTCGACCAGGTCCGCGAGGGCGAGGGCTACCTGCGCTGGACCCTGAGCTATCGCCATCCACGCCTGGCCGGTGGCCAGCTGATCCGGGTGGAGGGCTGCTCCCATCTGTTGTGGAACGGCAAGGTCCATCGCCACCGCGACTATTTCGACGCCGGCGCCCTGCTCTACGAGCACGCGCCCCTGATCGGCCGGCTGATCCGCTGGCTGCAGCGGAGGTTGGCATGAACAGCGAATCGCGACGCATCTGGCTCACCGGCGCCAGCAGCGGCATCGGCGCCGCCCTGGCCGAACTGCTGCTCAAGGCTGGCCACCGCCTGGCCCTCAGCGCGCGCCGCCCAGGTCCACTGCGGGCCCTGGCCGACCGTTATCCACAACAGGTGCTGCTGGTCCCCGGCGATCTCGGCGACGCCGAGCAGGTGCGCGACATCGGCGAGCGCATCGCTTCGCGCTGGGGTGCCCTGGATACCCTGCTGCTCAATGCCGGCACCTGCGAGTACGTCGATGCCCGGACCTTCGAGGCGGCGATGATCGAGCGGGTGATGCGGGTCAATCTGTTCGCCGCCGGCTACTGCATCGAGACCGCCCTGCCGCTGCTGCGCCGCGGCTGGCAGCCGCACCTGGTCGGCGTCGGCAGCTCGGTGACCTACCTGGCCCTGCCCCGCGCCGAAGCCTACGGCGCCTCCAAGGCCGGCCTGCGCTACCTGCTGGAGGCGCTGCGCATCGACCTGGCCGACGAAGGCATCGACGTCACGTTGGTCAGCCCCGGCTTCGTCGACACCCCCCTGACCCGGCAGAACGACTTCCCCATGCCGATGCGCTGGCCGGTGCAGCGGGCCGCCGCCCATATCGCCAGCCGCCTGGACCAGCGACCACTGGAGATCGCCTTCCCGCGGCCGTTCATCGCCGCCCTGCGGCTGCTCGCCCACCTGCCGGGGCGCCTGCAACTGGCCATCGGCCGACGCATGGCGCGCCGCGCCACAACGCCTACGGAGCGCCCATGAAGATCGCCATCATCGGCAGCGGCATCGCCGGTCTGACCAGCGCCTACCTGCTCAACCGGCGTCACGCCATCAGCCTGTTCGAGGCCGGCGACTGGGTCGGCGGCCATACCCATACCGTCGATGTGCGGGTGGACGGTCGCGACTACGCCATCGATACCGGCTTCATCGTGTTCAACGACTGGACCTATCCCAACTTCATCCGCCTGCTCGACCGGCTCGGCGTCGCCTCCAGAGCCACCGAGATGAGCTTCTCGGTGCGCGATCCGCACAGCGCCGTGGAATACAACGGCAACAACCTCAACAGCCTGTTCGCCCAGCGCCGCAACCTGCTGTCGCCGCCGTTCTGGGGCATGCTGCGCGACATCCTGCGCTTCAACCGCGAAGCCCTCGCCGACCTCGGCGACGGACGCCTGGCCGCCCATACCACCCTGGGCGACTACCTGAGCCAGGGCGGCTACGGCCGGCGTTTCATCGAGCACTACATCGTGCCGATGGGCGCGGCGATCTGGTCCATGTCCCTGGCCGAGATGCTCCACTTCCCCCTGCAGTTCTTCGTGCGCTTCTTCAAGAACCACGGCCTGCTGTCGGTCAGCGACCGCCCGCAATGGCGGGTGATCGAAGGCGGTTCGCGCAGCTACGTGGCGCCGCTGAGCGCCCCCTTCGCCGAGCGCATCCGCCTGAACTGTCCGGTGCAGCGCATCGAGCGCGACGAGGCGGGCGTGACCCTGCACAGCGCCGCCGGCACGGAACGCTTCGACAAGGTGGTGCTGGCCTGCCACAGCGACCAGGCCCTGGCCCTGCTGGCCCAGCCGAGCCAGGCCGAGCGGGAGATCCTCGGCGCCCTGCCCTATGCCGACAACGATGTGGTGCTGCACACCGACACCCGCCTGCTGCCCCGGCGCCGCCTGGCCTGGGCCAGCTGGAACTATCGCCTGGGCGGGCCGAGCGAGCAGGCGGCGGCGGTGACCTACAACATGAACATCCTGCAGGGCATCCAGAGCGACACCACCTTCTGCGTCAGCCTCAACCAGACCGCGGCGATCGATCCGGACAAGATCCTCGGCCGCTACCGCTACGCCCATCCGCAGTACAGCCTGGCCGGCATGGCCGCCCAGGCGCGCTGGCAGGAGCTGCTCGGCGCCCAGCACAGCTACTACTGCGGTGCCTACTGGGCCAACGGCTTCCACGAGGACGGGGTGGTCAGCGCCCTGCGCGTGGCCCGCGCCTTCGGCGAGGCGCTCTGATGCACAGCGCCCTGTACAGCGGCTGGGTGCAGCACCGGCGCTTCGCCCCCAGGAGCCATAGCTTCCGCTACCGCATGGGCCTGCTGTACCTGGACCTGGCCGAGCAGCAGCAGGTGCTGGCGCTGTCTCCCCTGGCCGGCGGCGGGCGCTGGGCGCCCTTCGCCTTCCGCGAAAGCGACTACCTGCCCGAGCTCACCCGGCACGGCATACGCCTGATCGACGCGGTGCGCCAGCGGGTCGCCGAGGCTCTGGGTGAGGCGCCCCAGGGTGCGATCCGCCTGCTGACCCAGCCGCGCAGCTGGGGCCTGGCGTTCAATCCGGCGAGCTTCTTCTACTGCTTCGAGGCGGACGGGCGCCTGGCGGCGGTCCTCTGCGAGGTCAGCAACACGCCCTGGCGCGAGCGTTACCACTACGTGCTGCCGGTACAAGGCGCGGGCCGTCAGCACGTCGCCGTGGCCAAAGCCTTCCACGTCTCGCCCTTCCTGCCCCGCGACCTGCAATACCGCATGAGCTTCGCCGCGCCCGGCCAGCGCCTGGGCCTGCACATGGCCGACTGGCAGGGCGAGAACAAGCTGTTCGACGCCAGCCTCAGCCTGCACCGCGAGCCCCTCGACCGCGCCAGCCTGCATCGCTACCTGCTGCGCTTCCCCTGGATGACCGGCAAGACCCTCGCCGCCATCTACTGGCAGGCCCTGCGCCTGCTGCTCAAACGCACGCCCCTGTTCAGCCACCAGGTCGCCGACGACGGCTTCCGCACGGCCCGGGCACACGCGAAGGACCTCTCCCATGAAAAGCTCTAGCCCAACCACCGGCAAATACTCCCTGGTCGCCGGCCAGGGCCTCGGCGCCGGCCTGCTGCGCCGCGCCGTGCTGCACCAGCTGAGCCAGCTGCGCCATGGCCACCTGCTGATCATCGAGGGCGGGCAGCGCCTGGCGTTCGGCGACCCGCAGGCCAGTCTCAGCGCGCAGATCGAGGTGCTCGACGGCGCCGTCTGGGGCCTGGTTGCCGGCAACGGCTCGATTGGCGCGGGCGAGGCCTACATCCATGGCTACTGGAGCAGCCCGGACCTGACCGCGGTAGTGCGCGTGTTCGTCAGCAACCTCGAGGTGCTCGATGCCCTGGAGGGCGGCCTGGCCCGCCTCGGCCGGCCGCTGATCCAGGGCCTGCACTGGCTCAACCGCAACACCCGGCGCGGCTCGCGCAAGAACATCGCCGCCCACTACGATCTGGGCAACGCGCTGTTCGAGCAGTTCCTCGACTCGACCATGATGTATTCGGCGGCGCAGTTCGAGGGCCCCGACGACAGCCTGGAACAGGCCCAGCTGAACAAGCTCGAACGCATCTGCCGCAAGCTGGCGCTGCGCCCCACCGACCACCTGCTGGAGATCGGCAGCGGCTGGGGCAGCATGGCCATCTATGCCGCCAGCCACTATGGCTGCAAGGTGACCACCACCACCCTGTCCCGCGAGCAGCACGACTACTGCGCCCGACGCATCGCCGAACAGGGCCTGGGCGAGCGCATCACCCTGCTGCTGGAGGACTACCGCGACCTCGCCGGCCAGTACGACAAGCTGGTGTCGATCGAGATGATCGAGGCGGTCGGCCACCGCTTCCTGCCCACCTACTTCCAGCAGTGCGCGAAACTGCTCAAGGACGATGGCCTGATGCTGCTGCAGGCCATCACCATCCGCGACCAGCGCTACGAGCAGGCCAGGCGCAGCGTCGACTTCATCCAGCGCTACATCTTCCCTGGCGGCGCCCTGCCCTCGCTGCAGAAGATGCTGGAGATAGTCGGCAACCGCACCGACCTGAACCTGCAGCACATGGAGGATTTCGGCCTGCATTACGCGCGCACCCTGCGCCTGTGGCACGCCAACCTGCGCCAAGCGCGGCACAGACTGGAACGGCTCGGCTACGACGAGCACTTCTATCGGTTGTGGGAGTTCTACCTGTGCTATTGCGAGGGCGGCTTCATCGAGCGCACCATCGGCACCGCCCAACTGCTGCTGGCCAAGCCGGCGGCGCGACCGCAACCCCTACTGGGACGCCTGGATGTCTAAACCGATCGTCAACGCCCTGCTGTTCCAGCTCGGCTGGCTGGCCTGCGTGCTGGGCGGCGGCCCCTGGCTGTGGCTGGTGCTGCCGATCCTCGCAGTGCACCTGCTGTGGACCGCCAGCTGGGCCGCCGAGGGCAAGCTGCTGCTCAGCGTGTTCCTCGCCGGTAGCGCCCTGGACAGCTTCCTGCTCAACCTCGGGGTGTTCGACTTCGGCGAGCCACGCACCCTGATTCCGCTGTGGCTGGCGCTGCTCTGGCTGCTGCTGGCGACCACCCTCAACCACTGCCTGGCCTGGACGGCGCAACCCTGGTGGCGAGGCAGCCTGCTCGGCGCCGTCGGCGGACCGCTGTCCTACTACGCCGGCGCCCAGCTGGCCGGCGTCGGCCTACCCTATGGCACCTGGCCGACCCTGGCCTTGCTGGCCCTGCTCTGGGCCCTGGTGATGCCTGTGCTGCACGGCTTCGCCAAACTCTATCGCAGCCAGTACCAGCAGAGCCTGAAGGCGCGCCGGTCGGGCTGAGCGGCGCGCCGGCGAGGGCTGGCGTACACTGCGGGCCATGAGTCATCTCCCGCCCATTGCCCACACCCAACTGCCCGACGAGCCGGCGGTCAGCTGCGCCAACTGCGCCGCCTGCTGTTGCCAGCTGGAAGTCATACTGCTCGGCGACACCGGGGTGCCGCAGCGTTTCATCGGCACCGACGCCTGGGGCGGCGAGGTGATGCGCCGACTCGACGACGGCTGGTGCGCGGCGCTGGATCGCGACAGCATGCGCTGCAGCATCTACGCACAGCGCCCATTGATCTGCCGCGAATTCGAGATGGGCTCGGCCGAGTGCCTGGACGAACGCCGCGGCATGGCCGGCATCTATCGCTGAGCGTGCCCCGCCGAAACGAAAAAACCGGGCCATGGCCCGGTTTTTTTGCGGTCTGACGCCGCCCCTTAGAAGCTCAGGCGGTAATGCAGGGTATAGGCCTCGATGCCGTTGTTCGGCTCCTTGAGCCCGGCATTGGAATAGTGCAGCGCGCGCAGGCCGAGTTCCTGGTCGGCGAAGCGCAGGCCGACACCGAGGCGATCCTCGAACTGGAAGGACGAGCCCAGCTTGCTGCCTTCCAGCTCGGTGCTGGAGAAGAAGGCCACGCCGATGCCGGCCTCGATATAGGGCCGCACACTGTCGCCGGCGAACTCGTAGACCAGCACCGGCGAGAAGGACAGGCTGTGGTTGCTGGCCGTCTCGTCGCCCTCCCAGAAGGTGTAGCCGGCATCCCAGTAGCCGCCCAGGTGACCGGTCGAACTCTCCAGCCAGCGGCTGCTGAAATCGAACTGGGTGCCCACGCGATAGACCATGGTCGATTCGTCGGTACTGCCCACGGCGAAGGTCACGTCGGCCGCCTGCGCGGATACCACCGGCCCCATGGTCAAGGCTGCAAGGGCAGCCAAAGCAAACAACTTCTTCATTGGAAATTTCCTTTTATCACCAGGTCACGGGAGCGCCCCGCACAGTCACCTGAAAGTATCGAACTCATTGTTATTAATACAAGCAGACAATTGCATAACAGCAGCCCGTCCCGCCGCTGTCAAAGCCCCTGCACCGCGGCCGCCTCGCCCCACAGCAGCGGCAGCACCGCCTGCATCCGCCCGGGCTCGCCGCTGCTCCAGAAACGTGCGGCTTGCGCCGGGCCCTCGGCCAGCAATCGCTGCTCGCCGAGGCGCCGCTTGAGCTGCCGGGCCACCGCGGCGCCGGTGTCGATCAGGCTGACCGACTCGGGCACCAGAGTGCGCAGCAGCGGCTTGATGAAGGGGTAATGGGTACAGCCGAGGATCAGGGTGTCGCAGCCCTCGGCCAGCAACGGGGCGACGTAGCCCTGGAGCAGCTCGCGGGTCGCCGCGCCGTCCAGCTCGCCGGCCTCGATGCACTCCACCAGCCCCGGACAGGGCTGGGTGATCACCCGCACATCGCCGGCGAAACGGTCGAGCAGCGCGGCGAACTTGGCGCTTTTGAGGGTACCTGTGGTGGCCAGCACGCCGACCACGCCGGAGCGGGTGGCCGCCGCCGCCGGCTTGACCGCCGGCTCCATGCCGATGATCGGCAGGTGCGGATAGCGCTCGCGCAGCTCGGCCACCCCGGCCACCGTGGCGGTGTTGCAGGCCAGCACCAGGGCCTTGGCGCCCTGCGCCAGGAGAAAGCCGGCGAGGGTGTGGCAGCGCTCGGAGATAAACTCCGCACTCTTCTCGCCGTAGGGCACATGGCCGCTGTCGGCCACGTAGAGCAGGGATTCGGCCGGCAGCAGGGCACGGATCTCGCCCAGTACCGAGAGGCCGCCGACGCCGGAGTCGAAGACCCCGATCGGCGCGCTATTCGCCACGCCCGCCCCCGCACACGGCACAGCCCGGGTCGCGCTTGACCCGCAACTCGCGAAAGCGCGAGCCCAGGGCATCGACCAGCAGCAACCGGCCGACCAGCGGCTCGCCGAAGCCGGCCAGCAGCTTCAGCGCCTCCAGCGCCTGCAGGCTGCCGACCAGACCGACCAGCGGACCGACCACGCCGGCCTCGCTGCAGGTCAGCTCGGCTTCGCTGCCGTGACCGTACAGACAGTGGTAGCAGGGGCTGTCGTCACGCCGCGGATCGAACACCGACAGCTGGCCTTCCAGGCGGATCGCCGCGCCGCTGACCAGGGGCTTGCCCGCGGCGACGCAGGCGGCGTTGACCGCCTCGCGGGTACCGAAGTTGTCGCAGCAGTCGAGCACCAGGTCCACCGCCGCCACCGCGGCGGCCAGCGAGTCGGCATCCAGGGCCGTGCGGTGGGCCTGCAGGCGCACCTGCGGATTGAGCGCCGCCAGCCGCGCCATGGCCGAGTCGACCTTGCTCCGGCCGATGCCCTGGCTGTCGTGGACGATCTGCCGCTGCAGGTTGGTCAGGTCTACCGCGTCGAAATCGGCCAGGTGCAGCTCGCCGACCCCGGCCGCCGCCAGGTACAGCGCCACGGGCGAACCCAGGCCGCCGAGGCCGACGATCAGCACCCGGCTGTGCTTGAGGCGCAGCTGGCCGTCGACGTCGATCTGCGACAGGAGTATCTGCCGGCTGTAGCGCAGCAGTTCGTCATCGCTCAGCATATCGTGCTCATTCATGATGGAACCGTCCCAGACTGATGCGTTCGTGACCACCCAGGTCGCGCTTGCTCTGCACCTCGGCGAAACCGCGGCCGGCCAGCAGCTCGCGCACCGCCGCGGCCTGCTCGAAGCCGTGCTCTAGCAGCAGCCAGGCCCCGGACTGCAGATGCTCCGGGGCCTGCGCGACGATCCGACGGATATCGTCCAGGCCATCGGCACCGGCGACCAGGGCGCTGCTCGGCTCGAAGCGCACATCGCCCTGACTCAGGTGCCCATCTGCGGCGGCGATATAAGGCGGGTTGCTGACGATCAGGTCGTAGCGCTGCCCGCCCAGGGCGGCGAACCAGTGGCTCTCGAGGAACTCGGCATTACTCAGCTGCAGGCGCTGGCGGTTGCGCTCGGCCAGGGCCACCGCCTCGGGCACCCTGTCCACCCCGCTCACCCGCCAGCCCGGTCGCTCGCTGGCCAGGGCCAGGGCGATGGCGCCGGTGCCGGTGCCCAGGTCGAGCACCGCCGCCGGAGTGGCCGGCAGCAAGCCCAGGGCGGTCTCCACCAGCAGCTCGGTGTCCGGCCGCGGAATCAGGGTGTGCGGCGCCACCTCCAGCTCCAGGCTCCAGAAACCCTGGTGGCCGAGGATATAGGCCACCGGCTCGCCGGCCCGGCGCCGCGCCAGGTCGGCGGCGAAGCGCGCCGCCGCCTCGGCCTCGACCTCGCGCTCGGGCCAGGTGCGCAGGTAGCTGCGCGACGTGCCCAGGGCATGGGCCAGCAGCAGCTCGGCGTCCAGCCGCGGGGTCGGCGAGTCGGGCAGTGCGGCGGTGTTGAGCAGCGATTCGATAGTGGTCATCGGGGCGGCTATCTCACGTCGGGTGGATCGGGGCGCGTAGCTCGCGCGCTATCGATCCACCGTGGGAACCTCAGGTGGATGAGCACGCGTCATCCACCCTACAACTCTCAATCGCCCAGAGCCGCCAGCTGGTCGGCCTGGTACTCGGCCAGCAGCGGCTCGATCACCGCCTCGACGCCCCCGGCCATGACCTCGCTCAGGGCGTACAGGGTCAGGTTGATGCGGTGGTCGGTGACCCGGCCCTGGGGGAAGTTGTAGGTGCGGATGCGCTCGGAGCGGTCGCCGGAGCCCACCAGCAGCTTGCGCGTGTCGGAAATTTCCTTGTGTGCCGCCGCCTCCTGCTGGTCCTTGAGCTTGGCGGCGAGCCAGGCCATGGCCTTGGCGCGGTTCTTGTGCTGCGAGCGCTCCTCCTGGCATTCGACCACTATGCCGGTGGGGATGTGGGTGATGCGGATCGCCGAGTCGGTGGTGTTGACGTGCTGGCCACCGGCGCCGGAGGAGCGGTAGGTGTCGACCCGCAGGTCGGCCGGGTTGATCTCGATGGCCGCCTGCTCGTCCGGCTCCGGCAGCACCGCCACGGTGCAGGCCGAGGTGTGGATACGGCCCTGGGACTCGGTCTCCGGCACGCGCTGCACGCGGTGGGCGCCGGACTCGAACTTGAGCTTGGCGTAGACGTTCTCGCCCTCGACCCGGGCGATCACCTCCTTGAAACCGCCGTGCTCGCCCTCGTTGGCCGACAGCACCTCGACCCGCCAGCCCTGCTTCTCGGCGTAGCGCGAGTACATGCGGAACAGGTCGCCGGAGAAGATCGCCGCCTCGTCGCCGCCGGTGCCGGCGCGCACCTCCAGGTAGACGTTGCGCCCGTCGTTGGGGTCCTTGGGCAACAGCATGCGCTGCAGGCTGTCCTCCAGCTCGACCAGCCGGGCCTTGGCCTCGGCCACTTCTTCCTCGGCCATCTCGCGCAGGTCCGGGTCGCTGTCCTTGAGCAGGGCCTGGGCGCCCTCGAGGTCGTCCTGCACCTTGCGGAACTGGCGAAACGCCAGGATCACCGGCTCGATCTCGGCGTACTCCTTGGAGTAGGCGCGGAACTGGTTCTGCTTGGCGATCACCTCGGCATCGCCGAGCAGTGCGGTCAGCTCTTCGAAACGATCCTGCAGCAGGTCGAGTTTGTTGATCAGCGAGGCTTTCATGAAAGGCTTTTGTCCGACGGCACGCCCTCGTCGAGGGCAAAGAGTTCCTGGGCCACGGCCAGCGCATCGACGCGGCCCTCGGCGGAGAGTTTCTTCAGCTGCACGCTGGGCGCATGCAGCAGCTTGTTGGTCAGGCCCCGCGCCAGCTGGGCCAGTACCTCATCGGCCGAGGCGCCCTTGCCGAGCAGGCGCTGGGCCTTGGCCAGCTCCTCGTCGCGCAGGCGCTCGGCCTGCTGGCGATAGGCCTTGAGCACGTCCACCGCGGCCAGCTCGCGCAGGCGCAGCATGAAGTCCTCGGCGCCGACGCTGACCAGCTCCTCGGCGGCCTGGGCCGCGCCCTGGCGGCTCTTGAGGTTCTCCGCGATGACCTCGTGCAGGTCGTCGACGGTGTAGAGATAGACGTCGTCCAGCTGGCCGACCTGGGGTTCGATGTCGCGCGGCACGGCGATGTCGACCATGAAGATCGGCTTGTGCTTGCGCCGCTTCAGCGCGCTTTCCACCGCGCCCTTGCCGAGGATCGGCAGCTGGCTGGCGGTGGAGCTGATGACGATGTCGCTGCTGACCAGCTCCTGGGGGATGTCCGAGAGCAGCACCGCGTGGGCACCGAACTGTTCGGCCAGGCTGCTGGCGCGCTCCAGGGTGCGGTTGGCCACGACGATGCGCTTGACCCCCTGCTCGTACAGGTGACGGGCGACCAGGGTGATGGTCTCGCCGGCGCCGATCAGCAGGGCCTGGCTGTCGTGCAGGTCGCTGAAGATCTGCTTGGCCAGGCTGACCGCGGCGAAGGCCACCGACACCGGGTTCTCGCCGATGGCGGTATCGGTGCGCACCGTCTTGGCGGTGCTGAAGGTGGCCTGGAACAACCGGCCGAGCAGCGGTCCCAGGGTGCCGGCCTCGCGGGCCACGGCGTAGGCGGACTTCATCTGACCGAGGATCTGCGGTTCACCCAGGACCATGGAGTCCAGCCCGGACGCCACGCGCATCATATGGCGCACCGCCGCGTCGTCCTGGTGCACGTAGGCGCAGGCACGCAGGTCGTCGAGGCTGAGCCGGTGATAGTCGGCCAGCCAGGCCAGCACCGCATCCACGCCCAGGTCGTCCTGCTCGAGGTACAGCTCGCTGCGGTTGCAGGTCGAGAGGATCGCCGCCTCGCGGCTGGCGGTACGCAGGCACAGCTGCTGCAACGCTTCAACCAACTGCTCCGGGGTGAAGGCCACGCGTTCGCGGACGGCCACCGAGGCGGTTTTGTGGTTGATGCCGAGGGCGATGAAGGCCATGCAAGGTCGCTGACTAGAAAGGGAAGCGGGCAATTGTCCTACGTCGCCGAGGTGAGAACAACCACCGCCGTCTATTGTCCCAGTAGCCGCAGTGCCACGGCAATCCGCCGGCAACGCTTGCCCCATGGGCTTGCCCAGCGGCTTGTGTCATGATGGCCCGACCGCAGGTGAGCCCTCTTTTCCCCTATGAATAGATCCTTCGCGTTACTGACCGCCCTGGCCCTACTGGGTGGTTGCCAAGCCTTCAGCCCTTCGGCGCCGGACGGCACCCCGCCGGTGGAAGAGGCCAGCCCTGCCGCTGCGAGCGAACCCAAGGTATATGCCTCCTTCGACAAGGAGACCCTGTTCGCCCTGCTCACCGCCGAACTGGCCGGACAGCGCAATCGCTTCGACATCGCCCTGGGCAACTACGTGCAGCAGGCCAACGCGACCCAGGACGCCGGGGTCGCCGAGCGCGGCTTCCGCATCGCCGAATACCTCGGCGCCGAGCAGGCGGCCCTGGATACCGCGCTGATCTGGGCCAAGAATGCCCCGGACAACCTCGACGCCCAGCGCGCCGCAGCCGTGCAACTGGCTCGCGCCGGGCGCTACGACGAGTCCATGCACTACATGGAAAGCGTGCTGCTGCGCCAGGGCAACACCCACTTCGACTTCCTCGCCCTGTCCGCCGCGGAAACCGATCCGGACACCCGCGCCGGCCTGCTGCAGAGCTTCGACCGCCTGCTGGACAAGCACCCGGACAATGGCCAGCTACTGTTCGGCAAGGCCTTGCTGCTGCAGCAGGACGAACGATCCGAGGAGGCCCTGGAACTGCTCGAGACCCAGGCGAGCAAACTCGACGAGGTGGCGCCGCTGCTGCTGCGGGCGCGCCTGCTGCAACAGCTCGAGCGCGGCGAGGAAGCCATGCCCCTGCTGGAACAGGGCCTCGAGCGCCACCCGCAAGACAAGCGCCTGCGCCTGACCTATGCGCGCCTGCTGGTCCAGCAGGACCGCCTGGACGACGCCAAGGGTGAGTTCACCACCCTGCTGCAGCAACACCCCGACGACGACGACCTGCGCTTTTCCCTGGCCTTGGTGTGCCTGGAGGCCGAGGCCTGGCGTGAGGCCATCGTCTATCTGGAAGAGCTGGTCGAGCGTGGCAGCCATGTCGATGCCGCCCACTACAACCTGGCCCGCGCCTATGAGGCCATCGACGAGCCGGAGAGCGCGCTGATCGAATACGCCCTGGTCGGCCCCAGCAACGACTTCCTGCCGGCCCAGGCCCGCCAAACCGACCT
Source organism: Pseudomonas benzenivorans (assembly GCF_033547155.1). Lineage (GTDB taxonomy): Bacteria > Pseudomonadota > Gammaproteobacteria > Pseudomonadales > Pseudomonadaceae > Aquipseudomonas > Aquipseudomonas benzenivorans_B. Next base: position 852,613 of record NZ_CP137892.1, on the reverse strand, counting down.
GCTGCTGGCCAAGCAGCGTGGCGCCGAGGCCTCCACACGCCTGCGCAAGGCCCGCGAGGCCCAGCCCGACTATGCCATCCAGCTGTACCTGATCGAGTCAGAGGCCCTCGCCAAGCAGGACCGGCCCGACGCCGCCTGGGACCTGATCGGCCAAGCGCTGGAGCAGTACCCGGACGACCTCAACCTGCTCTACACCCGCGCCATGCTGGCCGAGAAACGCGACGACCTGAGCCAGCTGGAACAGGACCTGCGCTTCATTCTCGAGCGCGAACCGGACAATGCCCTGGCCCTCAACGCCCTCGGCTACACCCTGGCCGACCGCACCACCCGCTACGCCGAGGCCAAGGAGCTGATCGAGCAGGCCTACCGAATCAACCCGGACGACCCGGCCATTCTCGATAGCCTGGGCTGGGTCAATTATCGCCTGGGCAACCTGGAAGTGGCCGAGCGCCTGCTGCGCCAGGCCCTGCAGCGCCTCCCCGACCACGAAGTCGCCGCCCATCTCGGCGAAGTCCTCTGGGCCCGCGGCAAGCAGCGCGAGGCCAGGAAGGTCTGGGCCGGCGCCCTGAAGGAACAGCCCGACAGCACCATACTGCGCAGCACCCTGCTGCGCCTGACCGGCTCCGAGACCCTATGATGTCGCTACGCCCCTTTCTCCTCTTCGCCCTGATCGCCCTGCTCTCCGGCTGCGCCGGCCTGACCTCCCGCGAAGCCCTCGAGGGCCAAGGCGACCCGGACCGCTGGCGAGCACACAAGCAGCAGGTCGGCGCCCTCGACGCCTGGCAGATCAACGGCAAGGTCGGCATCCGCGCACCGCGCGACTCCGGCAGCGGCACGCTGTTCTGGCTGCAACGCCAGGATTACTACGACATCCGCCTGTCCGGCCCCCTGGGCCGCGGCGCGGCCCGCCTGACCGGGCGCCCGGGGGCGATCCTCCTAGAAGTGGCCAACCAGGGCCGCTACCAGGCCGCCTCGCCGGAAGCCCTGCTGCAACAGCAACTGGGCCTGAACCTGCCGGTCTCGCACCTGCTCTGGTGGATTCGTGGCCTGCCCTCCCCGGACAGCAAGAGCCGCCTGACCCTGGATGGCGACAGCCGCCTGGCCCAACTGAGCCAGGACGGCTGGCGCGTCGACTACCTGCGCTATGCCGAGCAGAACGGCTACTGGCTGCCCGAACGGATCAAACTCGACGGCCACGATCTGCAGGTCACCCTGGTGATCAAGGACTGGCAGCCACGCCAGCTCGGTCAATGAGCGGGGCGGCTATACCCCTCGGCGCCGCGCTGAGATTGCCGGCGCCGGCCAAGCTCAACCTGATGCTGCATATCCTCGGCCGCCGCGCGGACGGCTACCACGAACTGCAGACCCTGTTTCAGTTCCTCGACCACGGCGACGAGCTGGGTTTCGCTCTGCGCGAGGACGGCGAGATTCGCCTGCACAGCGCAATACCCGGCGTGAACCACGACAACAACCTGATCGTGCGCGCCGCGCGCCAACTGCAGCAGCACTCAGGCTGCCCGCTGGGCGCCGACATCTGGCTGGACAAGCGCCTGCCCCTGGGCGGCGGCATCGGCGGCGGCAGCTCGGATGCGGCCACCACCCTGCTCGGCCTCGATCACCTCTGGCAGCTGGGCTGGAGCGAGGACCGCCTGGCGGAGCTGGGCCTGGGCCTGGGCGCCGACGTGCCGGTGTTCGTCCGTGGCCGCGCGGCCTTCGCCGAAGGCGTCGGCGAGCAGCTCACCCCGGTCGAGCTCGCCGAACCCTGGTTCCTCGTAGCCGTTCCGCAAGTGCTTGTCAGCACAGCGGAAGTTTTCTCCGACCCTGAGTTGACACGGGATACGCCGCCCATTAAAGTTCGCAGCCTTCTTGAGGGGGGTGGTCGTAACGACTGCCAGCCGGTTGTCCAGAAGCGTTATCCAGAGGTTCGTAACGCTCTGATCTTGTTGAACAAATTTGTTCCTGCGAGATTGACCGGCACTGGAGCTTGTGTGTTTGGGAGCTTCCCAAACCGGGACGATGCTGATAAAGTCGCCCGCCAACTTCCAGCCGCTTTGCCGAGTTTTGTCGCTCAGGGCCGCAACGTTTCGATGTTGCACCGCAAGCTCGCAACTCTGGCCAAGAAGTGAATGCGTAAGAGTCAGTTGTATCAGTAGGGGCGTCGCCAAGCGGTAAGGCAGCAGGTTTTGATCCTGCCATGCGTTGGTTCGAATCCAGCCGCCCCTGCCATCAACACCACGGGTGTGATGAATCCGACTGACAGCATTGGGTTACACACGATACAGGGGCGTCGCCAAGCGGTAAGGCAGCAGGTTTTGATCCTGCCATGCGTTGGTTCGAATCCAGCCGCCCCTGCCATTTCTATACTCATCCAGGTATACCCTCAGCCGGCAGGTACTGCGCGTGTCCAAGATGATGGTCTTTACGGGGAATGCTAACCCCGATCTGGCGCGACGTATTGTTCGTCAGCTGCACATCCCCCTCGGCGATGCTTCTGTCGGTAAATTTTCCGACGGCGAAATCAGCATTGAAATCAACGAGAACGTCCGCGGTAAAGACGTCTTCCTGATCCAGCCGACGTGCGCGCCAACCAACGATAACCTGATGGAACTGGTGGTGATGGCCGACGCCTTCCGCCGCTCCTCGGCCACCCGAATCACCGCTGTCATCCCCTACTTCGGCTATGCCCGCCAGGATCGCCGTCCGCGCTCCGCCCGCGTGGCGATCAGCGCCAAGGTAGTGGCCGACATGCTCACCGTAGTAGGCATCGACCGTGTTCTCACCGTCGACCTGCACGCGGATCAGATTCAGGGCTTCTTCGATATCCCGGTCGACAACATCTACGGCTCCCCCGTACTGGTGGACGACATCGAAGACCAGCGCTTCGACAATTTGATGATCGTCTCCCCGGACATCGGCGGCGTGGTGCGTGCTCGCGCCGTGGCCAAGTCCCTGGGCGTGGACCTGGCGATCATCGACAAGCGTCGCGAGAAGGCCAACCACTCCGAGGTGATGCACATCATCGGCGACGTGGAAGGCCGCACCTGCATCCTGGTCGACGACATGGTGGACACCGCCGGCACCCTGTGCCACGCGGCCAAGGCGCTGAAGGAACATGGCGCGGCCAAGGTCTTCGCCTATGCCACGCACGCCGTGCTGTCGGGTCGCGCCATCGAGAACATCGAGAACTCCGTGCTGGACGAGCTGGTGGTGACCAACACCATCCCGCTGTCCGCCGCCGCGCAATCCTGCTCGCGCATTCGCCAGCTGGATATCGCCCCGGTAGTCGCTGAAGCGGTGCGCCGCATCAGCAATGAAGAATCGATCAGCGCGATGTTCCGTTAACCCGGAATCACCGCTGAACGAAATGCGCCCCGCCTCGAGCGGGGCTTTTTGCCCAACCGTCCGGTCGCTGGTCGCAAGCGTGAAGGACGGTTTGGTTATTTTGGAGAAATGAAATGACTGAATTTGCCCTGAATGCCGAAGTGCGTTCCGACCTGGGGAAAGGTGCGAGCCGCCGCCTGCGTCGTAACGCCAGCCTGGTTCCTGCCGTCATCTACGGCGGCGAGAAAGCCCCGCAATCGATCAGCCTGCTGGCCAAGGATTTCGCCAAGCTGCTGGAAAACGAAGCGGCTTTCAGCCACGTTCTGACCCTGAACGTCGCCGGCACCAACGAAAGCGTACTGATCAAGGCGCTGCAGCGTCACCCGGCCAAGGGCTTCGTCCTGCATGCCGACTTCCAGCGCGTGATCGCCGGCCAGAAGCTGACCGCCCACGTTCCGCTGCACTTCCTCAACGAAGAAACCGCAGTTGGCGTCAAGCAAGGCGGCGGCGAAATCTCCCACACCCTGGTGGAAGTGGAAGTTTCCTGCCTGCCGAAGGACCTGCCGGAGTTCATCGAAGTCGATCTGGCCAAGGTCGAGCTGGGCCAAGTCGTACACCTGTCCGACCTGAGCCTGCCGAAGGGCGTCGAGCTGGTGGCACTGGCTCACGGTAACGACCTGGCCGTGGCCAACATCCACGCTTCCCGCGTCGTGAAGGAAGAAAGCGAAGCAGAAAGCGAAGAAGGTGAAGGCGCTGCCGAGTAATACTCGCACTGCCGAAAACAGCCCGCTCACTTCGGTGGCCGGGCTATTTTCACGAAAGGGCTCCTGACATGACTGCCGTACAACTGATCGTCGGCCTGGGTAACCCCGGCCCCGAATACGACCAGACCCGGCACAATGCAGGGGCCCTTTTCGTTGAGCGCCTGGCAGCCAGCCAGGGCGCCAACCTGAGCGTCGATCGCAAGTATTTCGGCCTGGTGGGCAAGTTCAGCCACCAGGGCCGCGACGTTCGTCTGCTGATCCCCACCACCTACATGAACCGCAGCGGCCAGTCCGTGGCGGCGCTGGCGAAATTCTTCCGCATCCCAGCGGAAGCGATTCTGGTGGCTCACGACGAACTCGACATGCCCCCCGGCGTCGCCAAACTCAAACAGGGTGGCGGGCACGGTGGCCATAACGGGCTGCGCGACATCATCGCCCAGCTCGGCAATCAGAATAATTTCTTCCGCCTGCGGCTCGGCATCGGCCACCCCGGGCACAGCAGCATGGTCTCCGGCTACGTGCTCGGCCGCGCCCCGCGCAGCGAGCAGGAGCTGCTCGATACCAGCATCGATTTCGCCCTCGGCGTGCTACCGCAAATGCTCGCCGGCGACTGGTCCAAGGCCATGCAACAACTGCACAGCCAGAAAGCCTGACCCTCTCTCCACCGAATTCACCTCCGCGAGGAACACACCATGGGATTCAACTGCGGCATCGTCGGCCTGCCCAACGTCGGCAAGTCCACCCTGTTCAATGCCCTGACCAAAGCCGGGATCAGCGCGGAGAACTTCCCCTTCTGCACCATCGAGCCGAACAGCGGCATCGTGCCCATGCCCGATGCGCGCTTGGACGCCCTGGCGGCCATCGTCAAGCCGGAGCGGGTGATCCCCACCACCATGGAGTTCGTCGACATCGCCGGCCTGGTCGCCGGCGCCTCCAAGGGCGAGGGTCTGGGCAACAAGTTCCTCGCCAATATCCGCGAGACCGACGCCATCGCCCACGTGGTGCGCTGCTTCCAGGACGACAACGTGATCCACGTGGCCAACACCGTCGACCCCAAGCGCGACATCGAGATCATCGAGCTGGAGCTGATCTTCGCCGACCTCGACAGCTGCGAGAAGCAGCTGCAGAAGGTCCAGCGCAACGCCAAGGGCGGCGACAAGGAAGCCGTGGCACAGAAGGCCCTGCTGGAGAAGCTGATCCCCCACTTCAGCGAGGGCAAGCCGGCCCGCACCCTGATGAAGACCCTGGCCGACGACGAGAAGCAGCTGGTCAAGGGCTTCCATCTGCTGACCAGCAAGCCGGTGATGTACATCGCCAACGTCGCCGAGGACGGCTTCGACAACAACCCGCTGCTCGACGTGGTCAACGCCATCGCCGCCGAGGAAGGCGCAGTGGTCGTGCCGGTGTGCAACAAGATCGAGGCGGAGATCGCCGAACTGGAAGACGGCGAGGAGAAGGACATGTTCCTCGAGTCCCTGGGCCTGGAAGAGCCCGGCCTCAACCGAGTGATCCGCGCCGGCTACGAGCTGCTCAACCTGCAGACCTACTTCACCGCCGGGGTCAAGGAAGTGCGCGCCTGGACCGTACGCATCGGCGCCACCGCCCCCCAGGCCGCCGCCGTGATCCACACCGACTTCGAGAAGGGCTTCATCCGCGCCGAAGTCATCGCCTACGACGACTTCATCCAGTACAAGGGCGAAGCCGGCGCCAAGGAAGCTGGCAAGTGGCGCCTGGAAGGCAAGGAGTACATCGTCAAGGACGGCGACGTCATGCACTTCCGCTTCAACGTCTAAGCGCTTGATCGCGCGCATAAATTTTCGCGAAACAGGGTTGACAGCCAGCCCGCTGACGCGAATAATGCGCGCCACTTGGCTACATAGCTCAGTCGGTTAGAGCGCAGCATTCATAATGCTGATGTCCCAGGTTCAAGTCCCGGTGTAGCCACCATACAAAACAAAGGGTTAGCGAAAGCTAGCCCTTTGTCGTTTCTGGCTCCAGACTACAAACAGACTACATCCCGACTACCGGGCTGTTTTCTAGGTGCTCCAAGGGTCTACCAGCTCCACGCCGAGCGACTCGAAATGACGGATGTTGCGCGTAGCTACTACCGCATCATGCAACCGGCCGATGGCCGCGATCTGCGCATCCGCCATATCCACTACCCTCCCCCGCGCCTCACTGGCCGCCGCTATCTCTGCGTAGTGCACTGCTGCATCCGCATCGAAAGGCAGAATGTTGCCGGCAAAGTCTTCATCAAACATGGCGGAAGCCAGATCCAACAAGCCTTGCTTGCGCTTGCCATCCGGCATCCGTGCGATGCCATACAGGATCTCGGCCACGGTGACTGAGCAGATCACCAACTCGCTAACAGACTGCGCGTCCACCCAGGCCAAGACCTGAGGTTCTGGCTTCGCTCGCATGAGTTCGGACAATACATTGGTATCAAGCAGGATCATTCATCAAAGCTCGCTGCTCGGGCTTTATCCTTGCGCTCTGGAAGCGCCAGTTCCCCCCCCCCCACGGCTGCGAATCGGGCATGGATGCGGCTGCCCAAGCCACCGCGCTTATCCTGACGAGAAAGGGCTTGGCGGATGATCATGCGCGCCTCCTCCTCCATTGAACGGCCGTGACTCGCCGCCACAACGCGCAGCTGCGCCTTGAGATCATCATCTAGGTTACGAATCGTGATGCTGGCCATATACCCCTCCGGCGCAACCAATGCAATCACTGATAGCATACACATATGCTGCGTGAAAGTCCCATTGGTGCAAAGGCGAAGCGACTACAGCCTGTCTACCTCATACCGCTCGTCGCCATTTTCGATCAAAAAATGAACAAATCCACATCCTGCTGCTCAGAAAGTAGCCAGACGACGGCGGCGGCATTCGCCTCGCTTTCATGCAAACCCCAGGAGCTTTTTCTCACAGGCACGAGTCATGTGCAGAGGGAGCTTTTTACTTTTGAAAGAGGAAATCGAATGACTAGAGGCTCATTCGCCAGGTTGTAAGCCGATTGGGCGCTTCATCTTGAGGCCGAGAATCGATACTGGACCCGTTTCTTAACTGCAAATGTAAAAACCCTAAATGACCCACAACTCCCTGATTGTGCGGCTCACCTGAATAAAAGAGGCAACCATGGATTTCACTATCATTACTGCGCTGTTTGAGCAGAAGACCACCATGGAGTTTATGCGCCTAGGGATAGTGTATGCGCACCTGATCGCTTGCTGTGTCGCCATCGGCATGGTGCTGAGCAGCGATTTCGCGATGATCAAAGAATTGTTCAAGGGGGGGAAATCCCACCTGCAGGACAGCCAGCACATGGAGAGCCTGCAGAAGTCCGTGTCCGCTGCGCTGGCGGTACTCTGGGTCAGTGGCATCGCCATCATCTGGCTCGACATCAATGCCAACGGCCTGTCCTATCTGCTCAATCCCAAGCTGCAGGCCAAGATCACCATCGTGATGCTGCTGACCTTCAACGGCATGCTGCTGCACGGTCTGGTGCTGCCCGCCCTGCAGAAGGCCGGCTCGCTGCTCGAGTTGAACTTCAGCATGCGCCTGTTCGCCCTGTTCGCCGGTGCGCTGTCGGGGGTTTCCTGGTTCTATGCCGCGATGCTGGGCGTCGGTCGCCCGCTGTCCTGGAAGTACTCGCTGACCGAAATCCTCGCCGCCTACCCGGTGATGATCGTCGGCGGCTTCGTCGCGATGGTGCTGCTCACCCAGTGGGCGAAGAAGCGTGAGGCGAACCAGGTTGGCGAACTTGCCCTCGCAACCGTGCCGCGTAACCCGGCCCTGGCTGGAGCCTGATCCACCGCACAGTGAGTGGCTGAATGGTTACCGCTCGCCGGGCGACGCCCTAGCCCGGCCCTGACGCCCCCGGACTCCAACGGCAGTGCTACTGCCTGCAGAGCTCGGGGGCGTCTTGCTTTGTCGGCCGCCCCCGGCAGCCGGGACGGGGTGCGCACTCCGAGCACCGCTCTGAATCAACGTCTGGCGGCCAACTGCGAGCCCAGCAGCAAGCCGGCGAAGATCAGGCCACCGCCCAGCCAGTGAAAGGGCTGCACCCCCTCCCCCAGCAACAGCCAGCCAAACACCGCGGTGAACACCGGCATCAGGTAATTGGACAACGCCGCCCTGGCGGCACCGAGCACACGCACGCCGTGGTTCCACGCCAGGTAGGCGAGCAGCGAGGCGAACACCGCCGTATAGGCGATGGCGCCCAGGTTGGCGGGGCTGACCGTGAAGCCCGCGCCCTGGGCCAGCTCGTAGAGGTAGAACGGCAGGATCAGCGGCAGGCCGAGCAGCATCAACGCCCCGAGCAGCGCCAGCGGCGGGATCGGCAACAGGTAGCGGGCCCAACGCCGCAGCAGCAGGGAGTACAGCGTCCAGTCGACCACCGCCAGCAGCATGATCAGGTCGCCCGGATTGAACGACAGCGCCAGCAGCCTCTCCAGGCTGCCCTGGCCGATCAACACCAGCAGACCGAGCGCCGCCAGGCCCATGCCCCACCAGGCGCGCCGCTGCGGCCATTCATCGAGGAGCAGACCGGCACCGATAAAGGTCATCAGCGGCAGGCAGGTATTGACCAGGGTGATGTTGATCGCCACTGTGGTCTGCGCGGCGCTGTACAGCAGCGAGTTGTAGCCGGCGATGCCCAGCCCGCCCAGCGCCAGCAGACGCCAACCGGCCTGACGCAGGGCCGCGCGATGGCGCCACAGCGGCAGCGCGGCGAACGGCAACAACAACGCAAGGGCCAGGCTCCAGCGCCAGAACGACAGGGCGAAGGGCGGAATCTCAGTGGAGAATGCCCGCGCCACCAGGGCGTTACCCGACCAGCAGAGCACCGCCAGCAAGAGCCCCAGCACAGCCAGCCCGTGGGAACGGCTCATACCCCCAGCCCCTGCCGAGCGAGCCCAGGCTGGGGGGCCGCCAGCGCCTGACTGCGGTTATGGGCCCCCTGGGCCATGGGGATATGGCTGACGCTGGCCAGCAGCTGGCACGCCCGCTTGGCGACCGATGCCGGGACATTCTGGATGATCGCCGTTGCCCGGCAGACCTCACTGTCGAAAAGGTGCTGTGGATCGTTCATGCCGCCTGCTCTGGAGAGTACCGAGGCGCACCATAAGGAGCCCACGGGACCTTTGGCAAGCCGGCCGTGACCGAGGTCACGGCCAGCGCAGGCGGCTCAGGCCGGCGCCAGGCGGGCGGCGCGACTGCGACGCAGGCGAGCGCAGAACCAATAGAGTGCCAGCAAGACGGCCACCAACAGCAGGCTGGCGCCCCACTGCAGCGGACCGGCATAACGGTACAGTGCGGCGGGGTGCAGGCTCGGCTCGCGCAGCATGCGTTGCTCGGCCGCCGCGCCCTGCACCGGGATGTCGGCCAGGCCATCGCCATCCAGGTCGGGCAGGCCGCGTACATGGTCGAGCAGGCCCTGCCACTCCTTGTACTCCTGCACCCCCGGCGTCGCCGGGTCGCTGTCGATGATCGCCGCCTTGAGGTCGACCAGCGGGCGCCCCTGAGCGTCCTTGGGCTGCACATCGAGCAGGCCCTTGGTCAGGTCGCCGACCAGCCAGGTGAAACTGCCGACGTAACTGGTGGCACCGATGCTGTAGAGCCGTGCGTCATCCAGATCCAGAGGCCGATAACCGCGCCGCGGGTCGCCCAGCTCGATGCGGCTGACCCGATCGAACGGCACCCGGTAGGGGTTATAGGCGAAGCGCAGACCGGACAGGCGTGGGTAGTAACTGCGGCTGTCGCGCATCTGGTAGGCCAGCAGCAGCACCTCCAGCAGGTTCTTCAGCTCCCGTCCCGTGACATACACCTTGAGCAACGGATAGCCCGGAGCATCGTCGAACTGGCCGATGCCCAGCGGGGCGATGCGGAACAGGTCGGAGACGCTCTGCACGCCATGGCGGCCCCGGATCAGGTCGTCGCGAATGGTGCCGTTGCCGGTGAAGGCCACATCGCTGCCGGTGGCCTGGCGCAAGGCGTCGGTGACCAGATTGGCCAGCACCGGGTCGGCAAAGTCACGGGTCAGGCTGCGCTCGACCCTGGCCAGCGGCTGATCGAAGGCGAAGCCCTTGGGTGCCAGCATGCGCTCGCCGACCACCCGTTTGAAGTCCTCGACCCGCGCGGTGATGGCCGCATCGCCGGCGATACGGTCGTCGATCGGGTGCAGCCGGTAATCGACCAGCTGCGTCTGGCCGCCGTCGTCCAGGCGCATGCGCAGCTCGCCGAGATACTGGATCTCCGAGCCGGCCTGCATCACCGGGGTGCGTCCGTTCACCAGCAGCGGCCGGGACAGGGCGGTGTGGGAGTGACCGCCGACCACCAGATCGATACCCGGCACCTGCTCGACCAGCTCCACCTCCTCGCCGCGCCAGCTGCCGTCGGCCTGCTCGACCACCCCCATGTGCGAGAGCAGGATCACCACCTCGGCGCCCTCCTCCTCCCGCAGTTTCTTGACCATGGCCCGGGCGGTGGCCACCGGATCGGCGAAGCGCAGCGGCTTGATCATGGGACTGACCGCCACCGCGTTGTTGCCGAGCAGGCCGAACAGGCCGAAACGGATGCCGCCCTTGTCGATCACCTTGTAGGGCAGGATGCGCCCGGCATCGTAGTGCGCCTGCAGGCTGTCGTCTTCCGGCCGTTCGGGGTCGAAGCCCAGGTTGCTCGCCAGCAGCGGCACCAGCGCCGGGCCCTGGGCCTGGTGCGCCGCGGCGATCATCGCCGCCAGACCGGCCGGACGGAAATCGAACTCATGGTTGCCCAGGGTCGCGCCGTCGTAGCCCAGCTCGCTGAGCAGACGCAGCTCGCCACCCAGCTCGCGGCTGAGGGTATGGAACAGCGTGCCCATGGTGAAATCGCCGCCGTCCAGCAGCAGCACCGGCTGCTCGCCGGCGGCCGCACGGCGCGCCGCGACCAGGCTGGCCAGGCGCGCGACGCCGCCGACCGTCGTGTCGTCGTGGGTGGTGGCCGGGCTGTACTCGTTGTTGGGGCCGAAGCCGAGCAGGCGCGACTGCCAGTCGTTGGTGTGCAGGATGGTGAAACTGCGCTCGGCGGCGGGCGCCAGGCCGGCCAGCAGCAGGCAGCAGATGGCGATCCAGGGGCGAAACGAAGGCATCGGGGGTCCTCTGACAAAAGGGCACTGACGGCGGCGGGCCGACCGACAGGCCCGGCAGTATCCTGCAACTCCGGCCGCCGGGCAGCGACGGATCGAGCCGCCGCCACTCGCCAATCGGGTCAGCGCCCTATCAGCCCCGACAGCTGGCCAGCGGAATCTTTCGTCGTCCGCGGCGTCCACCCTATGTAACCCCTGCAGAGGAGGCATCTAGATGCCTGCGACCCCAACCGACCGGGACCCGGACAGGCGCACAACAGTCGAGCAGGATGACACCCTGGACGACTTGCCGGAAGACGATGCGCCGGAACACGAGCTGATCGAGGAGTTCGAGCGCAGCCAGCGGCGGGAGGCCGGCCTGAGCGAAGACGCGCCGCCGGGACATGGGCCCGACAAGGACGACGCCGACCTGGAGGACCTGATCCACGAAGACGGCGCCCGCTCCCCCTACGAGGAAGGCGGCGAGCAGCCGGCGGACCATGAGCTGAGCGTCGTCGAGGAGGACGACAACGACTTCGGCCTGGAGGAAGACGAGCGCCCGACGCGACGCCCCCCGCCCGGCGCCGAGCGCTAGGCCCTCAGTCGATCAGGGTACAGGCCATCACCAGGGCATCCTCGCGCCCGCCCACGGCCGGGTAGTAGTCGCGGCGCCGGCCGACCTCGTTGAAGCCATAACGCTCGTACAGGCGGTAGGCCGCCTGGTTGCTGGCGCGCACCTCGAGGAAGCACTCCCCGGCCTTGAGCTGCAGGGCGCGCTGCATGAGGAACTCCAGCAGGCGCAAGCCCAGACCGCGGCCCTGGTTCTCCGGCTTGACGGTGATATTCAGCAGATGGGCCTCGTCGATGATCACGTTGATCACCCCATGGCCGACCTGCTGGCCGCCCTCGAACATCAGCCAGCAGTCGTAGGACTTGAGGCTGTCGGCGAAAATGCCGCGGGTCCAGGGATGGCTGAAGGCGGCGTACTCGATTTTCAGCACGGCCTCGAGATCCGCCTCGGTCATCGGGCGGAAGGAAATCGCGTCGCTCATTGCGCCCCACTCGTCCAGCGTTGGCGCACCCGGCGCATCGCCTGCCACAGCTCGCGTTTGCGCTGCGGCTCGTCCATCAACAGTTCCAGGCCCGGCAAGGCCCAGGCCGCCCCCAGCCCCTCGACCTGCAGCTCGCGGTTGTAGGCCTCGGCGTCGGCCTCGCCGGCGAAGCGCACGGCCGGCAGGCCGACCAGCCACAGACAGGCGCAGGGCGCCTGTTCCTCCAGGCGCGCGGCGACGAAGCTCTGTACGAACTCCAGCGCCGCCTGCGGCCCCTGGTCCATATTGCCGCGCACCAGCAACGGCCAGCGCACCGGCTCGCCGATGGTGTGCGGGCTGTCCGGCAAGCCGGCGGCACGCAGCAGGTCCTTGAGCAGCAGGTAGGCCGGATCGCGCCCCTGCAGCGGCTCGCCGGTGGGCAGTTCGACCAGCACGGCGCAGTCGCCGGCACGCAGCAGTTGCAGGGCGAAACGCGGTGGCGGCACAGCCGCCGCCCTCGTCGCCCCGGGCTTGTCGTCCGCGGCTTCGGCCACCTCGGGCCTGGCGTTGCGGGCCGTGGCGGCAGGCTTGGGCACCTCGATCTTCGGCCGCTCGGCCGCCGGGGCGGCTGGCGCCGGCGCCACGCCCTCGCGCAGCGCCTGCACGGTCGGCGCCTCATCGGCCGGCTGCTCCGGCTCGGGCGGCGCCAGCAGCTCCGGCCGCGACGGCGCGGCGAAGGGCAAGTCCACCCGCGGCAGCCAGCTGGCCACCTGCATGGCGCTCAGATAGGCACGGCGGCGCAGTTCTGCAATCAAACGTCAGCCACCTGCGGATGGGCCTTCTGCCCGGCCTGCATCAGGTTCAGCGCGTTGATATAGGCCTTGGCCGAGGCCACCAGGATATCGGTGTCGGCGCCGTTGCCGTTGACGATGCGTCCGGCTTTCTCCAGGCGTACGGTGACCTCGCCCTGGGAATCGGTGCCCTGGGTGATGGCGTTGACCGAATAGAGTTGCAGGTTGGCGTTGGAGCCGGCGATCGACTCGATGGCCTTGAAGGTCGCGTCCACCGGCCCCGAGCCCTGGGACTCGGCGCCGCGCTCGGCACCGTCGACGCTGAGCACCAGCTTGGCCTGAGGCACCTCGCCGGTCTTGCTGGCCACCTCCAGGGTCACCAGCTTGAAGTGCTCCGGCGCCTCCTCGCCGAGGGTATCGGAGACCAGCGCCTGCAGATCCTCGTCGAAGATCTCGTGCTTCTTGTCGGCCAGCTCCTTGAAGCGGGCGAAGGCGGCGTTCAACTCGGCCTCGCCGGCCAGGGCGATGCCCAGCTCGTCCAGGCGCGAGCGGAAGGCGTTGCGCCCGCTCAACTTGCCCAGCGACAGCTTGTTGGTGTGCCAGCCGACCGACTGCGCCGACATGATCTCGTAGGTCTCGCGGTGCTTGAGCACGCCGTCCTGGTGGATGCCCGACTCATGGGCGAAGGCGTTGGCGCCGACTATGGCCTTGTTCGGCTGCACCGGGAAACCGGTGATGCCCGAGACCATGCGCGAGGTGCTGAGGATGTGCGGGGTGTCGATGTTGGTGTGCACGCCGAGCAGGTCCTGGCGGGTCTTGATCGCCATGACGATCTCCTCCAGCGCCGCGTTGCCGGCCCGCTCGCCCAGACCGTTGATGGTGCACTCGACCTGGCGCGCGCCGGCCACCACCGCCGCCAGGGAGTTGGCCACGGCCAGGCCCAGGTCGTTGTGGCAGTGCACCGAGAACACCGCCTTGTCGGCGTTGGGGATGCGATTGAGCAGCTGGCGGATGGTCTCGGCGTACTGGTGCGGAATGGCATAGCCGACGGTGTCGGGGATGTTGATGGTGCGCGCCCCGGCGTCGATGGCCGCCTCGATGATGCGGCAGAGGAAGTCCAGCTCCGAGCGGCCGGCGTCCTCGCAGGAGAATTCCACATCGCTGCACAGGTTGCGCGCGCGCTTGACCGCGTGCACCGCCTGCTCGACCACCTGGTCCGGCTGCATGCGCAGCTTGTACTGCATGTGGATCGGGCTGGTGGCGATAAAGGTGTGGATGCGACCGGAGTTGGCCCCGGCCAGCGCCTCGGCGGCGCGGTCGATGTCGGCGTCCACCGCCCGCGAGAGGCTGCACACGGTGCTGTCCTTGATGCTGTCGGCAATCGCCTTGACCGCGGCGAAGTCGCCCGGGCTGGCGATGGCGAAGCCGGCCTCGATCACGTCCACGCGCAGGCGCTCCAGGGCCTTGGCGATGCGCAGCTTCTCCTCGCCGGTCATGGACGCGCCGGGGCTCTGCTCGCCGTCGCGCAGGGTGGTATCGAAAATAATGACGCGGTCGCTGCTGCTCATGCTCGACTCCTCGTGGCCCGGCCTTGGATGCGGCGGAACTCAGGCAGACTGTGCCGACTGGTGGCGGCACTCAATTGAGGAATTGTGGCGTGAAAAGGGCCTTACGGAAAGCCCGCAGCGGCCGTGTGGTCGCCGCAGTCGACAAGCATCGCCGCCGGGCCCGTGCCTGCAGAGGCCGGCGCCCGGCGCCGGCCGAGCTCAGCCCTGGCGAAACAGCCCGAGCAGGTGCTCGGCAATCGCCCCCTTGATGGCGTTGCGGCTCAGCTGCGAGCAGTGCCCCAGACGAGTCAGGTCGATGCGATGCAGATGCAGCGACGGCATGCGCGCCTCGTACTCGCGCAGGTCGCCCTTGACCAGCACCGGCAGGAAATCTTCGCCCCGCGCCTGGTAACGCTGGATCAGCAGCTTCAAGCCCTGCTGAAAGGGCAGCTCGGCGGAGGCCACCAGCCGGTTGCCGTGGGGAATCTTCAGGTACAGGCCGCTGCGCCCCAGGGTTTCGCCCGGCAGGATATGCACCCCGGTCGGCGCCACGGCATGGGCCGGGATGTCGTGGAAGGTGTCGTGCCAGGCCTGCTCGTCCGGCAGGACGGTGATGTCGCCATGATCGCTCTGCGGCACCACGAAGCTGTAATTGCTGTAGAGCTTCTGCACGTAGCCCGAGTAAACGCACAGACGATTCTCGAAACGTTGCAGGAAGGCGATGGCCTCGGCCCGGTCGCTGATGGCGTCGAGGTCCCAGGCCAGGTCCGGTTGCCCCTGCAACGCGTTCCAGCATTCATCGATATAGGCGGCGGAGGCGGACAAGATAGGCTCGCTCGGCAATGGATGTCGCAACGGGCATCGCAGAAAGCATGCCAAGAAAATCAACGACTTGATCGGGCCTTGCGGGCCGCCTCGAGGCGATACCGCAAGCCCAGTCCGTCCGAAACTGCCGCGTTGCGTCACCTGCGCCTCCGATCGGTTCGCGCGCAGGCACAGCCCGGTCGATGCAGTACAATCGCCGCCTTTCTCCGATTGAACGACCAGCCCCGCGATGATCGACCCCAAGCGCGTACTGCGCGCCCTCGCCGAACACTGGACCCTGCTCGAGCCGCTGTGCGAGCGTTTCGACGCCGGCACCCTGAGCCTGGTCGAGCTGCGCAACCAGCTCGCCGCCCAGCTGCCGGAGGGTACGCCCACCGACATCACCGCCCTGCTCGACCAGTGGATCCGCCTGGACATCCTGGTGCCGGTGGCCAAGAGCCCCAACCGCTTCGAGCTCAACGCGCAGATCCACGACTTCCTCGCCTACCTGCGCCGCGAACACCGCCTCGGCCTGTGCCTGGAGATCGAGGCCTACCTGCGCCACCTGGAGCGCCTGGCCGGCTATATCCAGGACGCCTTCGAGGTGCGCGACGCCGCCGACCTGGCGCGCCAGCTGCGCCTGCTCGACATGCGCGTGCGGGATGTCCTGAAGAAACTGGGCAACGACGAACAGGCGCTGATCGCCGTGGCCGAGCGAGCCAAGACCAGCGACCGACAGATCCCCCTGCGCCAGCGCTATGCCGAGGTGCTGGCCACCTGGGACGAGTACGTCGAGCCGATGATCCAGCTGGTGGCCGCCGACGGTGCCTTCGAGCAGGGCGTGTACCGTGTCGAGCACGTGCTGCTGCGCCTGCTCGGCGAGCAGCAGCGCCTCGGCCAACTGGTCGACGACGACCTGCTGCTGCGCACCCACGCGCGCATCCTGGAGATGCAGACCACCGCCCAGCTGACCCTGCGCAAGGCCCGCGAACTGCTGCTGCCGCTGCGCG
Source organism: Pseudomonas benzenivorans (assembly GCF_033547155.1). Lineage (GTDB taxonomy): Bacteria > Pseudomonadota > Gammaproteobacteria > Pseudomonadales > Pseudomonadaceae > Aquipseudomonas > Aquipseudomonas benzenivorans_B. The sequence continues at coordinate 836,244 of NZ_CP137892.1, read as the reverse complement.
AGGAGGCGCGCCGGCACAACGCCGTGACCCGCGGCGCGGCGCTGGCCCTGTCGGTGATCCGCAAGAAGGGCCTGGATGCCGTGCCCCAGGCGGCCTTGCCGCTGTTCACCCGGCCGCAGAGCACCTTCCTCGGCAGCGCCTCCCAGGTCGAGGCCTACGTCTACGCCCTGGCCCGCTTCGAGTCCAAACCGGCGCACTTCCCCAAGGCCGGCGCCACGCGCAAGAGCGGCGCGCCCAAGGCACCGAAGACCGCCCGCGAGATGCTCGAGCGCTGCGAGCAGGCCCTGCCGCTGCCCGACCTGATGCTCTGGCTGCTGGAGCAGGAGCCGGAAGGCGCCACCGACGAGCTGCTCTACTGGTTCTCGCGCCTGTCCCGCGACGCGCGCTTCGAGCGTGAGCGCCTGGAGCGCCGTGACTACCTGACCCGCGAGCATCAGCTGAGCCTGAGCTCCTACGCCCTGATCAAGCCTGCGCCAGGAATGACCTCCGCATGAATATCGATTTGAAAGAAATGACCCAGCTGGCGGCGATCTTCCGCGAGCTGTTCAAGGGCTACCACCTGTCGCGCAGCGAGCCGGAGTGTTACGCCCAGCTGTCCAGCCAGCAGGACCAGTACCGCATGCTGTTCAAGGCCCTCGGCTTCGAGCTGGTGTGCGATCCGCGCGGCTTCTATTACTTCGTCCCCGAGCAGATGGGCGCCCAGGTCAACAAGACCGCCCAGCGCCTGGCGCTGTTCACCTTTATCCTCGTGGAACATTTGGCGGACCAGGGCCGCGATCCGCTCAGCGTGCTGGACGGCGGCAGCATCGGCCGCGACGAGCTGCCGGCGCTGCTGGACAAGTACCGCGACCTGTTCCTCCAGGCCGAGGTCACCACCCAGGACGAGCTGGAGGACAAGATCATCCGCCGCCTGACCCAGCTCGGCTTCGCCGAGGACAGCAACGGCGTGTACCGTTTCCTGCCGCCGATGCACCGCTTCCTCGACGTCTGCCTCAGCGTGCAGCACGACCGCGACCTGGCCGCCAGCCTGCACAGCAGCGACCTGCACCTGCCGGCACCGCTGCTGCTCGATGACGACAGCGGCGAGGCGATCATCGCCCTCGACGAATTCGCCACCGAGGAATCCGAAGAAGACGCCCTGGCCCGCGCCATGGCCGAAGAACGTGCCGCCCAGGAGATCGACGCATGAGCCAGGAACGCTACGGCATCCGCCGCTTCGCCCTGCTGAACACCGCCGGCTACAGCCTCGGCCTGTTCCCGCTGGAGAACCCGCTGTCGGTGTACGGCGCCAACAACCTGGGCAAGTCCGCCTCGATCAACGCCCTGCAGTTTCCCATCCTGGCGCGCATGTCGGACATGAGCTTCGGCAAGTACAGCCTGGAGCAGTCGCGCAAGTTCTACTTCGCCAGCGACACCAGCTACATCCTCGTCGAAGTCGCCCTGCCCCACGGCCCCCACGTGATCGGCGTGGCCGGGCGCGGCCCGGGCGGCGGTTTCGGCCACCAGTTCTTCGCCTACCAGGGCGAGTTGGACCTGGAGCACTACCAGAACAACGGCACCTGCCTGCGTCAGCGCGAGCTGTTCGCCAACCTCGAGCGCGCCGGCCTCAAGGCCTACGAGCTCAAGCCCGACGAACTGCGCCGTCTGCTGGTCGGCGGTCACACCAGCATCCCCTTGGACCTGACGCTGATTCCGCTGCGCTCGACCAGCGAGCAGAGCCTGAAGACCTTCCGCGCGCTGTTTATCAACCTGCTGCACATGCGCGAGATTACCGCGGCGAAGTTGAAACAGCTGTTCCTCGATGCCTTCGAGCACAGCCTGCGCTCGGGCAGCGTCGACTATATCGCCGCCACCGAGGAGGCCTTCCGCGACGTGCGCCGCATGGAGCAGGACTACCAGGCCCTGGTCGCCGCCGGCCCCTTGATCGAGGCCCTGAGCGCCGGCGTGGCCCAGCGCGAGCAGCTGCGCGGCAAGCTGCACCGCCTCTCGCCGCTGCTCGACGCGCTGCTCGGCACCTGGCAGGACTACGCCGGCGCCCGCCGCGAGGAGCTGGTGATCCAGGCCGAGCACTACCAGGGCGAGCAGGACGGCCTGCAGCAGGAACAGCGCGGCGGCACCGCCGAGCTGATGCGCCTGGAGCGGGCGATCAGCGAGATCCAGCGCTGGCTCGGCGAGCTGGCCGTGCTGAAGAACCGTTTCGCCCTGATCGACAATGCCCAAGTGCTGGAGGCCCAGCTGCTGGCCGCCAAGGACGCCCACGACGAACTGGCCGGTGCCCTGGCGCAGTCGCGGCAGTTCTCCAGCGAAGATCTGGACGAGCGCCTGCGCGACCTGGAGAAGCGCCTCAAGTCGGTCAGACAGCAGCTCGACCACGCCGACAACAACAGCTACGCACGGCTGCGCGAGGAGTTCAGCCAGCAGGACGTGGACCGCCTGATGCGCCTGTTCAACGGCCAGCTATTCAGCTTGCCCCTGGGCGAGAAAGGCATCCAGGCCGAAGGCGATGACTGGGTGAAAGCCGTCGAGGCGGTGCTGGAGCGCTTCAAGGGCGATACCTTCAGCGTGCCGGGCCTGTCCATCGACCTGTCCCATATCGAGCCCCCGGCCCTGCAGGCCCTGGCCGACCGCGCCGCCCTGCGCGACCAGAAGGACCGCCTGGAGCGCGAACTCAAGCAGCTCAAGACCCAGCAGGCGGTGGCCGCCGACCGCGCCGCCAGCAAGGCCCAGGCCGAGGCGCTGTACCAGGCCGTGCTGGACGCGCAGAAGGCCCTGGAGGACTTCCGCCGCAGCCAGACGCTCTCTGCCGAAGAGGCCGATAAGTTGGAACAGCTGGCCCAGCTGGAAGCCGCCCAGGACGAGCTGCGCCGTACCAGCGACGCCTTCGCCGAGCGGGTCCAGCAGCTGTCGGCCAAGCTGCAGCTGGTCGGCCGCCAGTTGGCCGACCTGGAAGCCAAGCAGCGCACCCTGGACGACGCCCTGCGCCGCCGCCAGCTGCTGCCGGCCGACCTGCCGTTCGGCACGCCCTTCACCGACCCGGTGGACGACAGCCTGGACAACCTGCTGCCGCTGCTCAACGACTACCAGGATGCCTGGCAGGGTCTGCAGCGCGTGGACGGGCAGATCGAGGCGTTGTATGCCCAGGTGCGCCTGAAAGGGGTGGCCAAGTTCGACAGCGAGGACGACGTCGAGCGGCGCCTGCAGCTCTTGGTCAACGCCTACGCGCACCGCCAGGACGAGGCCCTGACCCTGGCCAAGGCGCGCCGCGCCGCGGTCACCGACATCGCCCGCACCCTGCGCAATATCCGTAGCGACTACGACAACCTGGAACACCAGCTGGCGCTGTTCAACCGCGAGATCAACAGGCGCCAGGTCTCCAACCTGCAGAGTTTCCGCATCGTCCTGGCGCCGAACAAGGAGGCGCTCAAGCACATCGACCAGATCATCCACAGCGCCGGCCAGTACGAGGAAGGCGAGACCCTGTCGGTGTTCGACCTGCAGCAGAACAGCGAGCAGGACGCCAGGAACGAGCAGGCCAAGGAGTACCTGGCGCGCCTGGTGGCGGCCAACCAGAACCAGCTGGGCCTCAAGGACCTGTTCGAGCTGGCCTTCGAGATCACCAAGGTCGGCGGCCAACCGGTGATCCACACCGACATCGACGGGGCGGCCTCCAACGGCACCACCATGACCATCAAGGCGCTGACCAACATGTACCTGCTGCTGCACCTGATGGACCGCGAGCAGGCCGGACGGGTGCGCCTGCCCTACTACCTGGACGAGGCTGCCGATATCGACGAGCGCAACCAGCAGGCACTGATCGAGACCAGCCTGCAGCTGGGCTTCGTGCCCATCCTCGCCTCGGTCAAGCCGCAGGTCTCGGCCCATGTGGCCATCGACCTGGAAGGCGGCAGCGGCCCGGCCGGCATCTACATCGACGAGGCCGACTGGAAATTTATCCGCCCCCGTGAGCCGGCCAAGACCGAGACCGTCCACGAAGAAGCCAGTGCCGAACCGGCCTGATCCTTCCGCTCAATGAAAAGGGCCGCAGATGCGGCCCTTTTTCATGCTGCTACTGCGGCAAGGCGATCTTCGGCGCCCACTGCAGCCACTGTTCCTGGGGCTCCTCGAACAGGGCGAAGGTCTGCCCCGGCAGGGCCCGCACGCCCATCTCCTCGCCTTCCGGAGTGGCGAAGGCCACGCCGCCGGCAATGATGGTTTCCAGGGACTCGGTGCGCACCTTCACCCCCTTGAACAGGCCGGCGTCGACGCCGATTCCGGAGCTGACCCAGAAACGGCTGCCACCACGCACCAGGGGCGCATAACGCGGCTCGATCAGCACATGGACCAGTACCCGGTTGGCATTCGGCCCCAGCTCGACGCCCGTCACCTTGCCCACCGGCACCTCGCGGTAGGTCACCGGCTCGCCGGCCTTCAACGAGTTGCGCTGCTCCGCGCTGAGCACCAGGCGCAGCCCGGATTCGCTCGATGCCCGGGTCGGCGGCCCGTCCAGGGCAACGAACTCGGTCAGCCGTCGCCCGCCCTGCTCCGCCGGCAGCACTTCCAGGTACTGGCCGCCGACCAGGGTATCCAGGTTGGTCACCCGACTCAGGCTCAGCTCGGGCTTGACCACCCAGAACTGCGTGCCGGTGCGGGCGATACGCTCGGCCGCCAGGGTGATCCGTCCATACAGCAGGACGCTCTGCAGGTCATCGCTCAGCTCGATGCGCTCGACCTTGCCCACGTCCAGGCCGCGGTAGCGGATGGCCGTCCCCGGCCCCAGGCCATCGCCACGCTCCAGGCGGATGCTGATCGCCACGCCATTCTGCAGCGCGCGTTCGCGACTCTCGTACAACGCAAAGCGTTGCACCCGCTTGGTCATGACGGGCGCCTGCGCATCGGGGGTCTCGAAGGCGATGCCCCCGGCCAACAGGGTCTGCAGCGACTCGCTCTTGACCTCGATACCGGACAGCCCGCCTTTGAGGGTGATGCCGCTGGCGTTCCAGAAGCGCGTGCTGCTGTTGACCAGGTGCGCGTACTCCGGCTCGATGTGCACGCCGAAGGCCACCTGCTGGTCGTTGCGGGCCAGTTGCACGCTCTGTACCGAGCCGACTTTCACCTGGCGATAGAGAATCGGATTGCCGACCTCCAGCGAGCCACGACTGTCGCTCAGCAGCACCAGATGCAGGCCCGGCGCGGCCAGGTCCAGCGGCGGCGCCTTGGGTCGGGCCTCGAACTCGCGCTTGGCCGCGGCGCCCTTCTCGCCCGGTCGCACGGCGATGTAGTTGCCCTTGACCAGGGCCTCCAGACCGGTGATGCCGGCCAGGGAGATGGACGGTTTGACCACCCAGAACTCGGTGCCCTCGACCAGATAGTCCTCGGTGCGCGGGTCGAGGGTCAGCTCGGCCGTGGCGCTGGTCAGGTCGTCGTTGACCTTCAGCGTCTTCAGGCTGCCGGCCTGGATGCCGTTGTACAGCACCGGCGTACGCCCGGCCTCCAGTCCCTCGAAGTCGCTGAAGGTGACCTGCACCCTGATGCCGGCCTGGGCCGCCTCGAAATCCTCATAGAGGCGGAACGGAAACACCGGATCGGTCGGCGGGCTGTCCTTGCGGTGCTCAGGCGTGGCGAAGGCGATCCCCCCTGCCACTATGCTGGCCAGCGACTCGCTGCGCAGCTTGAAACCCGACAGGCCGGCGTTGATGCTGATGCCGCTGGCGTTCCAGAACCGCGTGTGTTTGCGCACCAGGCTGGCATAGGGCGGCTCGATATAGACCTTCACCTCGACCGTAGTCTGGTCCTCGCCCAAGGCATAGCTCTTCACCCGGCCGACCTGGATCTGCTTGTAGAAAACCGGGCTGTCGCGATTCAGCGAGCCCAGCCGCTCGGCCTTCAGGGTCAGGTGCAGCCCGGGCAGGTCATCGGACAAGGGCGGCGGCTCGGACAAAGCCTTGAACTTCAGGGTCGGCTCGCCATCGCCCGGACTGACTGCGATGTAGTTACCCGACACCAGGGTCTCCAGGCCGGTGATGCCGGCCAGGCTCACACTCGGCTTGACCAGCCAGAAGCGTGCGTTCTCGCGCAGGTGCGGCTTGACCTCCTGGTTCATCTCGATGGTGGCGATCACCCCCGGCTGCTCGCCGCTGTCGTCCAGGGCCAGGGCCTTCACCTTGCCGATCGGCATGCCCTTGTAGATGACTTCGGTCTTGCCGGCCTGGATGCCCGCACCACTGTCGAATAGCACCTGGATCTCGATGCCGGCCTGGCTGTAGGCACGCCAGCCCAGCCAGCCGCCAATCAGCAGGGCGAGGATGGGCAGCACCCAGATGGCCGACCAGTTGGAGGCCGGGCGGGTTTTGGCCAGAGGCAGATCATTCATGGTCGTGTTCCGACTCCGTGTTGTCCCAGATCAGGCGGGGGTCAAAGGTCAAGGCCGCGAGCATGGTCAGGATCACCACGCTGGCGAAGGCCACCGCGCCCATGCCCGGCTCGATGCTGGCCAGGTTGCCGAACCTGACCAGCGCAACCAGGATGGCGATGACGAAGATGTCGAGCATCGACCAGCGGCCGATCCATTCGATGAAGCGGAACATGTAGATGCGCTGACGGGGCGACATCGGCTGATGGCGCTGCACCGAATAGAGCAATAGTGCGATGCCCACCAGCTTGAAGGTCGGCACCAGGATGCTGGCGATGAACACCACCGCGGCGATCGGCAGCATGCCCAGGTGCACCAACTCGATCACCCCGGACATGATGGTGTCCGACTGGCCCTTGCCCAACGAGTTGACCGTCATGATCGGCAGCAGGTTGGCCGGAATATAGAGGATCGCCGCGGTCAGCAGCAGCGCCCAGGTCCGCGCCAGGCTGTTCGGCCGCCGCGCGTGCAGCAAGCCGCCGCAACGCTCGCAATGCTGGTGGGCGACCTCGGTCTGCACGGGGTTGAGCAGGTGGCATTCGTGGCAGACCAGCAGCCCGGCATCAATCGCCCGCATGCACGTCCTCCCCCGCCAGGGCCTGCCAGATCTGATGCGGCGCCATGCTCACCTCGAGCCAGGCCTGGACCAGCAGCAGCGCGACGAAACAGAACAAGCCGACACCGAGACTGAGGTCCGCCAGATCCGCCAGTTTGACCATGGCCACCAGGATGCCCATCAGGTACACCTCGAGCATGCCCCACTCGCGTAGATGGTGATAGATGCGGTACAGCAGCAGGCCATAGCTACGCCCCAGGTCCAGGCGGATGCTCAGCAGCACCGCCAGCTGGCACAGCAGCTTGAGCAGCGGCACCGCCATGCTGCACAGGAACACCACCGCGGCGATGCCCTGCATGCCGCTCTCGTACAGCCCGAGCACCCCGCTCCACACCGTGTCCTCACTGCTCTGCCCGAGCAGATTGAGCCGCATGATCGGCAGGAAGTTGGCCGGCACGTAAAGCAGCAGGGCGGCGACCACCAACGCCAGACTGCGCCGCACCACCTGATGCCGGTGGGTATACAGCTCGAAACCGCAACGCGGGCACTCGACCCGCTCGTCATAGCCGGTGTTCGGCTTGCGCATCAGCAGGTCGCATTCGTGACAGGCGATCAAGTGCTCGACGGGGAGCTCCGGCGAAAGCTGGGGGGCGGCCGAATCGGACATAAACGAGCTCTCGGTGAAGAATGCTTATTCTAGACGAGCCCCGTGTCGAACTGGCGAGGGCATGCCGACAATATGGCCACTCGGGCAGGCTCTGAATTTCCGCCGCGCAAAGGCAAACCCCCGACCTGCATGCGCGGGTCGGGGGTTTGGGATAGGTGCTTGACGATGACCTACTCTCACATGGGGAAGCCCCACACTACCATCGGCGATGCATCGTTTCACTACTGAGTTCGGGATGGGATCAGGTGGTTCCAACGCTCTATGGTCGTCAAGCAATTCGGTTGGAGAGTCGGTGTTGAGTCGCCTCCCCATATTGGGTATGTGATGTCTGGTTTTGCGTGTTCTGGCAAATTTTCGGTTTGTTGTCGACTTCAACCATCGAGCACACAAACAGCAAATTGTTTGGGTGTTATATGGTCAAGCCTCACGGGCAATTAGTATGGGTTAGCTCAACGCCTCACAGCGCTTACACACCCCACCTATCAACGTCGTAGTCTTCGACGGCCCTTCAGGGAGCTCAAGGCTCCAGTGAGATCTCATCTTGAGGCAAGTTTCCCGCTTAGATGCTTTCAGCGGTTATCTCTTCCGAACATAGCTACCCGGCAATGCCACTGGCGTGACAACCGGAACACCAGAGGTTCGTCCACTCCGGTCCTCTCGTACTAGGAGCAGCCCCTCTCAAATCTCAAACGTCCACGGCAGATAGGGACCGAACTGTCTCACGACGTTCTAAACCCAGCTCGCGTACCACTTTAAATGGCGAACAGCCATACCCTTGGGACCGGCTTCAGCCCCAGGATGTGATGAGCCGACATCGAGGTGCCAAACACCGCCGTCGATATGAACTCTTGGGCGGTATCAGCCTGTTATCCCCGGAGTACCTTTTATCCGTTGAGCGATGGCCCTTCCATACAGAACCACCGGATCACTAAGACCTACTTTCGTACCTGCTCGACGTGTCTGTCTCGCAGTCAAGCGCGCTTTTGCCTTTATACTCTACGACCGATTTCCGACCGGTCTGAGCGCACCTTCGTACTCCTCCGTTACTCTTTAGGAGGAGACCGCCCCAGTCAAACTACCCACCATACACTGTCCTCGATCCGGATAACGGACCAGAGTTAGAACCTCAAGGTTGCCAGGGTGGTATTTCAAGGATGGCTCCACGCGAACTGGCGTCCACGCTTCAAAGCCTCCCACCTATCCTACACAAGCAAGCTCAAAGTCCAGTGCAAAGCTATAGTAAAGGTTCACGGGGTCTTTCCGTCTAGCCGCGGATACACTGCATCTTCACAGCGATTTCAATTTCACTGAGTCTCGGGTGGAGACAGCGCCGCCATCGTTACGCCATTCGTGCAGGTCGGAACTTACCCGACAAGGAATTTCGCTACCTTAGGACCGTTATAGTTACGGCCGCCGTTTACCGGGGCTTCGATCAAGAGCTTCGCGTTAGCTAACCCCATCAATTAACCTTCCGGCACCGGGCAGGCGTCACACCCTATACGTCCACTTTCGTGTTTGCAGAGTGCTGTGTTTTTAATAAACAGTCGCAGCGGCCTGGTATCTTCGACCGGCATGGGCTTACGCAGTAAATGCTTCACCCTCACCGGCGCACCTTCTCCCGAAGTTACGGTGCCATTTTGCCTAGTTCCTTCACCCGAGTTCTCTCAAGCGCCTTGGTATTCTCTACCTAACCACCTGTGTCGGTTTGGGGTACGGTTCCTAGTTACCTGAAGCTTAGAAGCTTTTCCTGGAAGCATGGCATCAACCACTTCGTCGTCTAAAAGACAACTCGTCATCAGCTCTCGGCATTAAGCGCCCGGATTTACCTAAGCACTCTGCCTACCACCTTAAACACGGACAACCAACGCCGTGCTGGCCTAGCCTTCTCCGTCCCTCCATCGCAGTAACTAGAAGTACGGGAATATTAACCCGTTTCCCATCGACTACGCATTTCTGCCTCGCCTTAGGGGCCGACTCACCCTGCGTCGATTAACGTTGCGCAGGAAACCTTGGTCTTTCGGCGTGCGAGTTTTTCACTCGCATTGTCGTTACTCATGTCAGCATTCGCACTTCTGATACCTCCAGCAAGCTTCTCAACTCACCTTCACAGGCTTACAGAACGCTCCTCTACCGCTCAACTTACGTTGAACCCGTAGCTTCGGTGTATGGTTTGAGCCCCGTTACATCTTCCGCGCAGGCCGACTCGACTAGTGAGCTATTACGCTTTCTTTAAAGGGTGGCTGCTTCTAAGCCAACCTCCTAGCTGTCTAAGCCTTCCCACATCGTTTCCCACTTAACCATAACTTTGGGACCTTAGCTGACGGTCTGGGTTGTTTCCCTTTTCACGACGGACGTTAGCACCCGCCGTGTGTCTCCCGTGCTGACACTTGCTGGTATTCGGAGTTTGCATCGGTTTGGTAAGTCGGGATGACCCCCTAGCCGAAACAGTGCTCTACCCCCAGCAGTGATACACGAGGCGCTACCTAAATAGCTTTCGAGGAGAACCAGCTATCTCCGAGCTTGATTAGCCTTTCACTCCGATCCACAGGTCATCCGCTAACTTTTCAACGGTAGTCGGTTCGGTCCTCCAGTCAGTGTTACCTAACCTTCAACCTGCCCATGGATAGATCGCCCGGTTTCGGGTCTATACCCAGCGACTAAACGCCCTATTAAGACTCGCTTTCGCTACGCCTCCCCTATTCGGTTAAGCTCGCCACTGAATATAAGTCGCTGACCCATTATACAAAAGGTACGCAGTCACCTAACAAGTAGGCTCCCACTGCTTGTACGCATACGGTTTCAGGTTCTATTTCACTCCCCTCTCCGGGGTTCTTTTCGCCTTTCCCTCACGGTACTGGTTCACTATCGGTCAGTCAGTAGTATTTAGCCTTGGAGGATGGTCCCCCCATATTCAGACAAAGTTTCTCGTGCTCCGTCCTACTCGATTTCACTTCTAAGATCCTTTCGCGTACAGGGCTATCACCCACTATGGCCGCACTTTCCAGAGCGTTCCGCTAAAATCAAAGAAGCTTAAGGGCTAGTCCCCGTTCGCTCGCCACTACTAAGGGAATCTCGGTTGATTTCTATTCCTCAGGGTACTTAGATGTTTCAGTTCCCCTGGTTCGCCTCCTACACCTATGTATTCAGTGCAGGATACCCAGCTTATGCTGGGTGGGTTCCCCCATTCAGAGATCTCCGGATCAAAGTCTGTTTGCCGACTCCCCGAAGCTTATCGCAGGCTACCACGTCTTTCATCGCCTCTGACTGCCAAGGCATCCACCGTATGCGCTTCTTCACTTGACCATATAACCCCAAGCAATCTGGTTACGGCCTCGAACGTGAAGACGACATTCGCCGAAAATTTGCACTTGAGAACAACGCAAATTTTACCTTGATTGATCAACTGCCAGTGAAAGCAGCCAATCAGTCACTTCTATCACATACCCAAATTTTTAAAGAACGATTTGCAACTGGTCAAAGACCAGAAATCAACATTCAACAGGTCACACCTGGAACGTTCATTTCTGAACTCTAAACGGGCTGTCGGTGGTGGAGCCAAGCGGGATCGAACCGCTGACCTCCTGCGTGCAAGGCAGGCGCTCTCCCAGCTGAGCTATGGCCCCATATAAACCTAAGGCCAACCCCACAACAATTGGTGGGTCTGGGCAGATTCGAACTGCCGACCTCACCCTTATCAGGGGTGCGCTCTAACCAACTGAGCTACAGACCCAATCGTCTTTCGCAATGAATCAAGCAATTCGTGTGGGGGCTTATAAGGAAGCTGATGTCGTCGATTAAGGAGGTGATCCAGCCGCAGGTTCCCCTACGGCTACCTTGTTACGACTTCACCCCAGTCATGAATCACACCGTGGTAACCGTCCCCCTTGCGGTTAGACTAGCTACTTCTGGTGCAACCCACTCCCATGGTGTGACGGGCGGTGTGTACAAGGCCCGGGAACGTATTCACCGTGACATTCTGATTCACGATTACTAGCGATTCCGACTTCACGCAGTCGAGTTGCAGACTGCGATCCGGACTACGATCGGTTTTATGGGATTAGCTCCACCTCGCGGCTTGGCAACCCTTTGTACCGACCATTGTAGCACGTGTGTAGCCCTGGCCGTAAGGGCCATGATGACTTGACGTCATCCCCACCTTCCTCCGGTTTGTCACCGGCAGTCTCCTTAGAGTTCCCGGCATAACCCGCTGGTAACTAAGGACAAGGGTTGCGCTCGTTACGGGACTTAACCCAACATCTCACGACACGAGCTGACGACAGCCATGCAGCACCTGTCTTACAGTTCCCGAAGGCACCAATCCATCTCTGGAAAGTTCTGTAGATGTCAAGGCCAGGTAAGGTTCTTCGCGTTGCTTCGAATTAAACCACATGCTCCACCGCTTGTGCGGGCCCCCGTCAATTCATTTGAGTTTTAACCTTGCGGCCGTACTCCCCAGGCGGTCAACTTAATGCGTTAGCTGCGCCACTAAAATCTCAAGGATTCCAACGGCTAGTTGACATCGTTTACGGCGTGGACTACCAGGGTATCTAATCCTGTTTGCTCCCCACGCTTTCGCACCTCAGTGTCAGTATCAGTCCAGGTGGTCGCCTTCGCCACTGGTGTTCCTTCCTATATCTACGCATTTCACCGCTACACAGGAAATTCCACCACCCTCTACCGTACTCTAGCTTGCCAGTTTTGGATGCAGTTCCCAGGTTGAGCCCGGGGCTTTCACATCCAACTTAACAAACCACCTACGCGCGCTTTACGCCCAGTAATTCCGATTAACGCTTGCACCCTCTGTATTACCGCGGCTGCTGGCACAGAGTTAGCCGGTGCTTATTCTGTTGGTAACGTCAAAACAGCAAGGTATTAACTTACTGCCCTTCCTCCCAACTTAAAGTGCTTTACAATCCGAAGACCTTCTTCACACACGCGGCATGGCTGGATCAGGCTTTCGCCCATTGTCCAATATTCCCCACTGCTGCCTCCCGTAGGAGTCTGGACCGTGTCTCAGTTCCAGTGTGACTGATCATCCTCTCAGACCAGTTACGGATCGTCGCCTAGGTGAGCCATTACCTCACCTACTAGCTAATCCGACCTAGGCTCATCTGATAGCGCAAGGCCCGAAGGTCCCCTGCTTTCTCCCGTAGGACGTATGCGGTATTAGCGTTCCTTTCGAAACGTTGTCCCCCACTACCAGGCAGATTCCTAGGCATTACTCACCCGTCCGCCGCTGAATCATAGAGCAAGCTCCACTCATCCGCTCGACTTGCATGTGTTAGGCCTGCCGCCAGCGTTCAATCTGAGCCATGATCAAACTCTTCAGTTCAATACTGCTTGGGTTTTGAGAAAACCCTAAACTTGGCTCAGCAATCGCAAATCTCTTACTTAAAAGAGTTAACTCTCGAATTAACGAGTGTTGCTTTGTGATGCTGATAATCAGTTGACTACCAGTCTTACCTCACAAGCACCCACACGAATTGCTTGATTCAGTTGTTAAAGAACAGTTGGTTAAGTCTTTCGTCTCAACCGAGGCGCGCATTCTACAGCAGCCTCATCTTCCGTCAAGCAGTTTCGAAAATTTCTTTTCAAACTCAACCGCTTGCGGACGACTCCAGGACTTTCATCACTTGGAGTCTCAACCTTAGATCAAAATCTAAGGCTTTCACTAAAAGGCAAACCCCCGACCTGCATACGCGGGTCGGGGGTTTGGGATAGGTGCTTGACGATGACCTACTCTCACATGGGGAAGCCCCACACTACCATCGGCGATGCATCGTTTCACTACTGAGTTCGGGATGGGATCAGGTGGTTCCAACGCTCTATGGTCGTCAAGCAATTCGGTTGGAGAGTCGGTGTTGAGTCGCCTCCCCATATTGGGTATGTGATGTCTGGTTTTGCGTGTTCTGGCAAATTTTCGGTTTGTTGTCGACTTCAACCATCGAGCACACAAACAGCAAATTGTTTGGGTGTTATATGGTCAAGCCTCACGGGCAATTAGTATGGGTTAGCTCAACGCCTCACAGCGCTTACACACCCCACCTATCAACGTCGTAGTCTTCGACGGCCCTTCAGGGAGCTCAAGGCTCCAGTGAGATCTCATCTTGAGGCAAGTTTCCCGCTTAGATGCTTTCAGCGGTTATCTCTTCCGAACATAGCTACCCGGCAATGCCACTGGCGTGACAACCGGAACACCAGAGGTTCGTCCACTCCGGTCCTCTCGTACTAGGAGCAGCCCCTCTCAAATCTCAAACGTCCACGGCAGATAGGGACCGAACTGTCTCACGACGTTCTAAACCCAGCTCGCGTACCACTTTAAATGGCGAACAGCCATACCCTTGGGACCGGCTTCAGCCCCAGGATGTGATGAGCCGACATCGAGGTGCCAAACACCGCCGTCGATATGAACTCTTGGGCGGTATCAGCCTGTTATCCCCGGAGTACCTTTTATCCGTTGAGCGATGGCCCTTCCATACAGAACCACCGGATCACTAAGACCTACTTTCGTACCTGCTCGACGTGTCTGTCTCGCAGTCAAGCGCGCTTTTGCCTTTATACTCTACGACCGATTTCCGACCGGTCTGAGCGCACCTTCGTACTCCTCCGTTACTCTTTAGGAGGAGACCGCCCCAGTCAAACTACCCACCATACACTGTCCTCGATCCGGATAACGGACCAGAGTTAGAACCTCAAGGTTGCCAGGGTGGTATTTCAAGGATGGCTCCACGCGAACTGGCGTCCACGCTTCAAAGCCTCCCACCTATCCTACACAAGCAAGCTCAAAGTCCAGTGCAAAGCTATAGTAAAGGTTCACGGGGTCTTTCCGTCTAGCCGCGGATACACTGCATCTTCACAGCGATTTCAATTTCACTGAGTCTCGGGTGGAGACAGCGCCGCCATCGTTACGCCATTCGTGCAGGTCGGAACTTACCCGACAAGGAATTTCGCTACCTTAGGACCGTTATAGTTACGGCCGCCGTTTACCGGGGCTTCGATCAAGAGCTTCGCGTTAGCTAACCCCATCAATTAACCTTCCGGCACCGGGCAGGCGTCACACCCTATACGTCCACTTTCGTGTTTGCAGAGTGCTGTGTTTTTAATAAACAGTCGCAGCGGCCTGGTATCTTCGACCGGCATGGGCTTACGCAGTAAATGCTTCACCCTCACCGGCGCACCTTCTCCCGAAGTTACGGTGCCATTTTGCCTAGTTCCTTCACCCGAGTTCTCTCAAGCGCCTTGGTATTCTCTACCTAACCACCTGTGTCGGTTTGGGGTACGGTTCCTAGTTACCTGAAGCTTAGAAGCTTTTCCTGGAAGCATGGCATCAACCACTTCGTCGTCTAAAAGACAACTCGTCATCAGCTCTCGGCATTAAGCGCCCGGATTTACCTAAGCACTCTGCCTACCACCTTAAACACGGACAACCAACGCCGTGCTGGCCTAGCCTTCTCCGTCCCTCCATCGCAGTAACTAGAAGTACGGGAATATTAACCCGTTTCCCATCGACTACGCATTTCTGCCTCGCCTTAGGGGCCGACTCACCCTGCGTCGATTAACGTTGCGCAGGAAACCTTGGTCTTTCGGCGTGCGAGTTTTTCACTCGCATTGTCGTTACTCATGTCAGCATTCGCACTTCTGATACCTCCAGCAAGCTTCTCAACTCACCTTCACAGGCTTACAGAACGCTCCTCTACCGCTCAACTTACGTTGAACCCGTAGCTTCGGTGTATGGTTTGAGCCCCGTTACATCTTCCGCGCAGGCCGACTCGACTAGTGAGCTATTACGCTTTCTTTAAAGGGTGGCTGCTTCTAAGCCAACCTCCTAGCTGTCTAAGCCTTCCCACATCGTTTCCCACTTAACCATAACTTTGGGACCTTAGCTGACGGTCTGGGTTGTTTCCCTTTTCACGACGGACGTTAGCACCCGCCGTGTGTCTCCCGTGCTGACACTTGCTGGTATTCGGAGTTTGCATCGGTTTGGTAAGTCGGGATGACCCCCTAGCCGAAACAGTGCTCTACCCCCAGCAGTGATACACGAGGCGCTACCTAAATAGCTTTCGAGGAGAACCAGCTATCTCCGAGCTTGATTAGCCTTTCACTCCGATCCACAGGTCATCCGCTAACTTTTCAACGGTAGTCGGTTCGGTCCTCCAGTCAGTGTTACCTAACCTTCAACCTGCCCATGGATAGATCGCCCGGTTTCGGGTCTATACCCAGCGACTAAACGCCCTATTAAGACTCGCTTTCGCTACGCCTCCCCTATTCGGTTAAGCTCGCCACTGAATATAAGTCGCTGACCCATTATACAAAAGGTACGCAGTCACCTAACAAGTAGGCTCCCACTGCTTGTACGCATACGGTTTCAGGTTCTATTTCACTCCCCTCTCCGGGGTTCTTTTCGCCTTTCCCTCACGGTACTGGTTCACTATCGGTCAGTCAGTAGTATTTAGCCTTGGAGGATGGTCCCCCCATATTCAGACAAAGTTTCTCGTGCTCCGTCCTACTCGATTTCACTTCTAAGATCCTTTCGCGTACAGGGCTATCACCCACTATGGCCGCACTTTCCAGAGCGTTCCGCTAAAATCAAAGAAGCTTAAGGGCTAGTCCCCGTTCGCTCGCCACTACTAAGGGAATCTCGGTTGATTTCTATTCCTCAGGGTACTTAGATGTTTCAGTTCCCCTGGTTCGCCTCCTACACCTATGTATTCAGTGCAGGATACCCAGCTTATGCTGGGTGGGTTCCCCCATTCAGAGATCTCCGGATCAAAGTCTGTTTGCCGACTCCCCGAAGCTTATCGCAGGCTACCACGTCTTTCATCGCCTCTGACTGCCAAGGCATCCACCGTATGCGCTTCTTCACTTGACCATATAACCCCAAGCAATCTGGTTACGGCCTCGAACGTGAAGACGACATTCGCCGAAAATTTGCACTTGAGAACAACGCAAATTTTACCTTGATTGATCAACTGCCAGTGAAAGCAGCCAATCAGTCACTTCTATCACATACCCAAATTTTTAAAGAACGATTTGCAACTGGTCAAAGACCAGAAATCAACATTCAACAGGTCACACCTGGAACGTTCATTTCTGAACTCTAAACGGGCTGTCGGTGGTGGAGCCAAGCGGGATCGAACCGCTGACCTCCTGCGTGCAAGGCAGGCGCTCTCCCAGCTGAGCTATGGCCCCATATAAACCTAAGGCCAACCCCACAACAATTGGTGGGTCTGGGCAGATTCGAACTGCCGACCTCACCCTTATCAGGGGTGCGCTCTAACCAACTGAGCTACAGACCCAATCGTCTTTCGCAATGAATCAAGCAATTCGTGTGGGGGCTTATAAGGAAGCTGATGTCGTCGATTAAGGAGGTGATCCAGCCGCAGGTTCCCCTACGGCTACCTTGTTACGACTTCACCCCAGTCATGAATCACACCGTGGTAACCGTCCCCCTTGCGGTTAGACTAGCTACTTCTGGTGCAACCCACTCCCATGGTGTGACGGGCGGTGTGTACAAGGCCCGGGAACGTATTCACCGTGACATTCTGATTCACGATTACTAGCGATTCCGACTTCACGCAGTCGAGTTGCAGACTGCGATCCGGACTACGATCGGTTTTATGGGATTAGCTCCACCTCGCGGCTTGGCAACCCTTTGTACCGACCATTGTAGCACGTGTGTAGCCCTGGCCGTAAGGGCCATGATGACTTGACGTCATCCCCACCTTCCTCCGGTTTGTCACCGGCAGTCTCCTTAGAGTTCCCGGCATAACCCGCTGGTAACTAAGGACAAGGGTTGCGCTCGTTACGGGACTTAACCCAACATCTCACGACACGAGCTGACGACAGCCATGCAGCACCTGTCTTACAGTTCCCGAAGGCACCAATCCATCTCTGGAAAGTTCTGTAGATGTCAAGGCCAGGTAAGGTTCTTCGCGTTGCTTCGAATTAAACCACATGCTCCACCGCTTGTGCGGGCCCCCGTCAATTCATTTGAGTTTTAACCTTGCGGCCGTACTCCCCAGGCGGTCAACTTAATGCGTTAGCTGCGCCACTAAAATCTCAAGGATTCCAACGGCTAGTTGACATCGTTTACGGCGTGGACTACCAGGGTATCTAATCCTGTTTGCTCCCCACGCTTTCGCACCTCAGTGTCAGTATCAGTCCAGGTGGTCGCCTTCGCCACTGGTGTTCCTTCCTATATCTACGCATTTCACCGCTACACAGGAAATTCCACCACCCTCTACCGTACTCTAGCTTGCCAGTTTTGGATGCAGTTCCCAGGTTGAGCCCGGGGCTTTCACATCCAACTTAACAAACCACCTACGCGCGCTTTACGCCCAGTAATTCCGATTAACGCTTGCACCCTCTGTATTACCGCGGCTGCTGGCACAGAGTTAGCCGGTGCTTATTCTGTTGGTAACGTCAAAACAGCAAGGTATTAACTTACTGCCCTTCCTCCCAACTTAAAGTGCTTTACAATCCGAAGACCTTCTTCACACACGCGGCATGGCTGGATCAGGCTTTCGCCCATTGTCCAATATTCCCCACTGCTGCCTCCCGTAGGAGTCTGGACCGTGTCTCAGTTCCAGTGTGACTGATCATCCTCTCAGACCAGTTACGGATCGTCGCCTAGGTGAGCCATTACCTCACCTACTAGCTAATCCGACCTAGGCTCATCTGATAGCGCAAGGCCCGAAGGTCCCCTGCTTTCTCCCGTAGGACGTATGCGGTATTAGCGTTCCTTTCGAAACGTTGTCCCCCACTACCAGGCAGATTCCTAGGCATTACTCACCCGTCCGCCGCTGAATCATAGAGCAAGCTCCACTCATCCGCTCGACTTGCATGTGTTAGGCCTGCCGCCAGCGTTCAATCTGAGCCATGATCAAACTCTTCAGTTCAATACTGCTTGGGTTTTGAGAAAACCCTAAACTTGGCTCAGCAATCGCAAATCTCTTACTTAAAAGAGTTAACTCTCGAATTAACGAGTGTTGCTTTGTGATGCTGATAATCAGTTGACTACCAGTCTTACCTCACAAGCACCCACACGAATTGCTTGATTCAGTTGTTAAAGAACAGTTGGTTAAGTCTTTCGTCTCAACCGAGGCGCGCATTCTACAGCAGCCTCATCTTCCGTCAAGCAGTTTCGAAAATTTCTTTTCAAACTCAACCGCTTGCGCCTTCGATCAGCTTTCAGCTCCTCGTCAGCGGGAGGCGAATTCTACAGCGTTCGAAACCGCTGTCAACCACCTCTTTCAACCGCCTCCGATCACCTCGACCGAAGACCCAACAGGATCAACTCTCCACCCCGCCAGGCCGGCGCATTCTACGCAGCTTTCGCTGCTTTGCAACCCCTCATTCAAATATAACCAATTGATTTGCAAGAGGTTTTCCGAGAGGTCCGCGCCGGAAGTGGTGCGCATTATAGGCACCGCAAGCGGCAGGTCAATACTTTATTTGAAGAATCCATCACCTCGCATGATGAGCCGCGTAAGGCCAATGCTATACATGCCTTGCATGCACAGCCTAAAGCCGAGGGATAGCAGCCCTGGACGAGGGGTGACGGAGAGATCGGAACGGAATAATGACAACAGCCCTGCAGCCCCGGGCAATAACACCTCAATAGACTGCAGAGTCTGACAGCGACCAGGTCAGCTTACGATTTACGCCGACGCAACTGAAGCAAGTACTGCAAGGGACCGGATGCCGCATAGGCCAGGAAGATGATCAGCAGTATCCGTGGCGGATCGCTGAACACCACGGCGAACAGCAGCACCACCGCCAAGATCGCGACGAAGGGCACACGCCCTTTCAGATCCAGATCCTTGAAACTGTAGTACTTGATGTTGCTGACCATCAACATGCCCGCAGCAGCCACCAACACCGCCACACCAAAGGCCATATTCGAGCCCTTGATACCGAAATCGCTGAAGGCCCAGACAGTGCCGGCGACCACACCCGCGGCAGCCGGACTGGCCAAGCCGATGAAATAGCGTTTGTCGGTGGTACCGATCTGGGTATTGAAACGCGCCAACCGCAGCGCCGCACCGGCGACATAGATGAAGGCCACCATCCAACCCACCTTGCCCATGCTGCCCAGCGCCCACTCGAACGCCAACAACGCGGGCGCCACGCCGAAGGCGACCATATCGGACAAGGAGTCGTACTCGGCACCGAAGGCGCTCTGGGTATTGGTCAGACGCGCCACCCGGCCATCGAGACTGTCCAGCACCATGGCCACGAACACGGCGGCGGCGGCGACGTAGAAGTTGCCGTTCATGGCATTGATGATGGCGTAGAAGCCCGCGAACAAATTCGCCGTGGTGAAGAGATTGGGCAGCAGGTAGACGCCACGATGACGAACCTTGCGCCCCTCATCGTCATGACCCTCCTCGACATGCTCGTCGATTGGCAGCAGGCTCTCTTCCTCGGCGGCCGAGTTGGGCTCTTCTGGACGTTCGCTCATGAACAACACCTTGCAACGGATAGGAAAATTTCGGCGAGGGGCAACCCGGACAACAGGCTGCCAGCCCGCCTCGATGACCAGGCTTTATACCAGAAGCCTCGCTACAGAACGAAAAAACGCGGCCAAGGCCGCGTTTTTCTGACACCGACAGGGCTTAGTTCTTGCTCTTATCGACGATCTTGTTGGCGGAGATCCACGGCATCATCGAGCGCAGCTGCTCGCCGATGATCTCGATGCCATGGGCCGCATTGTTGCGACGCTTGGCGGTCATCGACGGATAGTTGGTCGCGCCTTCGCTGATGAACATCTTGGCGTACTCGCCGTCCTGGATGCGCTTGAGGGCGTTGCGCATGGCCTTGCGCGACTCCTCGTTGATCACTTCCGGACCGGTCACGTACTCGCCGTACTCGGCGTTGTTGGAGATCGAGTAGTTCATGTTGGCGATGCCGCCTTCGTACATCAGGTCGACGATCAGCTTCAGCTCGTGCAGGCACTCGAAGTAGGCCATTTCCGGGGCATAACCGGCTTCGACCAGGGTTTCGAAGCCGGCCTTGACCAGCTCGACGCAACCGCCGCAGAGAACGGCCTGCTCGCCGAACAGGTCGGTTTCGGTCTCGTCCTTGAAGGTGGTCTCGATGATGCCGGTACGACCGCCACCGACGCCGGAGGCGTAGGACAGGGCGACGTTCTTGGCGTTGCCGGAAGCATCCTGGTAGACCGCGATCAGGTCAGGGATACCACCGCCCTTGACGAACTCCGAACGCACGGTGTGGCCGGGGGCCTTCGGCGCGATCATGATCACGTCCAGATCGGCGCGCGGCACGACCTGGTTGTAGTGGATGGCGAAGCCATGGGAGAAGGCCAGGGTCGCGCCCTGCTTGATGTTCGGCTCGATCTCGTTCTTGTACAGCTGGCCTTGGAACTCGTCCGGAGTGAGGATCATCACCAGGTCGGCAGCCGCGACAGCGGAGGCGACGTCGGTGACCTTCAGGCCGTGGGCCTCGGCCTTGGCGACAGTAGCCGAGCCCTTGCGCAGGCCGATGGTGACGTCGACACCGGAGTCCTTCAGGTTGCACGCCTGGGCGTGGCCCTGGGAGCCGTAGCCGATGATGGCGACTTTCTTGCCCTGGATGATGGAGAGGTCGCAGTCTTTGTCGTAATAAACTTTCATGTTCTTGGCTCTTTTGAATCGAAAGGGATGGGGCGCAAGGCACCGTGACAGGGGCACCTTAAGTGATCCGCACCGTTGCGTAAAATGATATATTTGCAACACAACATGCCGATACACGGAACAACCATGGACAGCCACGCCCTCAGGCTTTTTCTTGCCCTGGCAGACAACCTGCACTTCGGCAAAACCAGCCGCGAGCAGCACGTCAGCCCCTCCGCACTCAGTCGCTGCATCAAGCAGTTGGAGGACGAACTCGGCGCACCGCTGTTCCTGCGCGACAATCGCTCGGTCCGGCTGACCCGCGAGGGGCAACAGTTCCGCGCGTACGCCAGCGAGGTCATGAACGGCTGGCAGGCCATTCGCCAGGCGTTCCGCCAGGACCAGCTGGTTCTGCACGGCGAACTCTCCCTGTACTGCTCGGTCACGGCCAGCTACAGCTTCCTCTACGACATCCTCAGCAGCTTTCGACAGGACTACCCGTGCATCGAAATGAAGCTGCACACCGGCGACCCGGCAAGAGCCGTCGAACGCGTGCAGCAAGGACTGGAAGATCTTGCCATCGGCGCCCGCCCCGACCACTTGCCCGCCGGCATCGACTTTCAGCCGATCACCCGTTCCGAGCTGCGCTTCATCGGCCCCCAGTCGCCACTGCTACTGACCGAAGACCAGCTGATGCACCCCGGCGCGGAAAGCTGGAAAGACGTGCCGATGATCCTATCGGAAGAAGGCTTGGCCAGAACCCGGACCGACCGGTGGCTGAAAAGCCACAACATCAAACCGCGCATCTACGCCCAGGTGAGCGGCAACGAAGCCATCGTGAGCATGGTGAGCCTGGGGTTCGGCATAGGCGTGGTGCCGCAGATCGTGCTCGACAACAGCCCGCTGACCGCACGCATCCGCATCTACGACATTCAGCCGCCGCTGACCGCCTACGATATCGGCCTGTTCGCGCTGCAAAAGCGCCTCAAGGACCCGCTGATCGCGGCCTTCTGGAATCGCCAGCAATAATCTGCGGCGAAAAAAAGCCCCGCACTAGGCGGGGCTTTCTTCAGCATGGCAGTCAGAGACTCAGCACCTTGTCGCCCCGGGCGATGCCGGTGACGCCGCTGCGCACGGTTTCCAGGATCGAGGCGGTGCCGATGGCCTGGATGAAGCTGTCCAGCTTGTCGCTCGTGCCGGCCAATTGAATGGTGTAGACACTGGTGTTCACGTCGACGATCTGCCCACGGAAGATGTCGGTGGTACGCTTGACCTCGGCGCGCTGGGCACCCGTGGCCTTGACCTTGACCAGCATCAGCTCACGCTCGATGTGGGCGCTCTCGGACAGGTCCACCAGCTTGACCACCTCGATCAGCTTGTTGAGGTTCTTGGTGATCTGCTCGATTACTTCATCATGACCGACGGTGGTGAGGGTCAGACGCGACAGGGTCGGGTCTTCGGTCGGCGCCACGGTCAGGCTTTCGATGTTGTAGTTGCGCTGCGAGAACAGACCGACCACACGGGACAATGCGCCTGGCTCGTTTTCCAGTAGCAGGGAGATAATGTGTCGCATGGTTAGGTCCGCTCCGTCTTGCTCAGCCACATGTCACGCATCGCCCCGTCTTTGATCTGCATCGGATAGACGTGCTCGCTGGTGTCGACCTGGATGTCGAGGAACACCAGGCGATCCTTCATCGCGAAGGCTTCCTCCATCATCGGCTTGAGGTCCTTCAGCTCGGTGATACGCATACCGACGTGGCCGTAGGCCTCGGCCAGCTTGACGAAGTCCGGCAGCGACTCCATGTAGGAGTGCGAATGGCGGCTGCTGTACATCATGTCCTGCCACTGGCGCACCATGCCGAGGGCGCCGTTGTTCAGGTTGATGATCTTTACCGGCAGATCGTACTGCAGGCAGGTCGACAGCTCCTGGATGTTCATCTGGATGCTGCCTTCGCCGGTCACGCAGGCCACGTGGTCATCCGGGAAGTTCAGCTTGACCCCCATCGCAGCCGGCAGACCGAAGCCCATGGTGCCCAGGCCGCCCGAGTTGATCCAACGGTTGGGCTTGTTGAAGCGGTAGTACTGGGCCGCGAACATCTGGTGCTGACCGACGTCCGAGGTGACGAAGGCATCGCCCTGGGTAACCTCGCACAGCGTCTCGACCACGGTTTGCGGCTTGATGATGCTGCCGTCGCCCTTGTCGTAGGGGAACATGCCGCGGCTACCGCGCCATTCGTCGATCTGCTTCCACCAGCTGGACAGCGCTTCCTTGCTCGGGCTCTCGCCGATTTCCTTGAGGATGGTGACCATCTCGGTCAGCACGCTGTCGACCGGACCGACGATCGGGATGTCGGCCTTGATGGTCTTGGAGATCGAAGCCGGGTCGATGTCGATGTGAATGATCTTGGCGTTCGGGCAGAACTTGCCGGCGCCATTGATCACGCGGTCGTCGAAGCGCGCACCGACGGCGAGGATCACGTCGGCATGGTGCATCGCCAGGTTGGCGGTGTAGCTGCCGTGCATGCCGAGCATGCCGAGGAACTGGCGATCGGTGCCGGGGTAACCGCCCAGCCCCATCAGAGTGTTGGTCACCGGCAGATTGAGCATCTGCGCCAGCTCGGTCAGCGGCGCCGCGGCGCCGCCCATGATCACGCCGCCACCGGAGTAGACCACCGGACGCTTGGCGCTCAGGAGCAGCTCGGCCGCCTTGCGGATCTGTCCGGAATGCCCGCGAACGGCCGGGCTGTAGGAGCGCAGCTTGGCCTTCTTCGGATAGACGTACTCGAACTTCTCGGCCGGGTTGGTCATGTCCTTGGGAATGTCCACGACCACCGGCCCGGGACGACCGGACTGGGCCAGGTAGAAGGCCTTCTTCATGACTTCCGGAATTTCCGAGGCGTGCTTGATCATGAAGCTGTGCTTCACGATCGGCCGGGAGATACCGATCATGTCGGTTTCCTGGAAGGCATCGGTACCGACCATGTTGCTCGGCACCTGGCCGGACAGCACCACCATCGGAATGGAGTCCATGTAGGCGGTGGCAATGCCGGTGATGGCGTTAGTCGCGCCGGGACCCGAGGTCACCAGCACCACGCCGGCCTTACCGGTGGCACGGGCGTAGCCGTCGGCCATATGGGTTGCCGCTTGCTCGTGGCGAACCAGGATGTGATTGACTTCCGGTTCCTTGAACAGGGCATCGTAGATATGCAGCAGGGCACCGCCTGGGTACCCGTAGATGTTCTTTACGCCTTCGTCACGCAAAAAGCGGACGACCATTTCAGCGCCGGATAAAAGCTCCACGTTGTTCACCTCTTGAACGCCAGAATGTCACCCGACAACGAGTGACTCTAAGTAGGTCTTACTGGTCAGCGGACTTGCACGACTGTAGTCGTGAACTCTGAGTATCGGCATGACGAGTAACGGAACAGCCCATGGTGTTGCGGGGCTGACCCTCCCAGCGCGAGGTAACGCGTTGCGGGTAACACAGTTCGGCACGGGTAGCGCCTCTTGTTGCTGAGCTGGAGGACACTTGCGGCGGACTCCACTACAGCGAACGTTGGATTGTTCGGATTAGTCGAGGGCAAGTCAAGCGATGCGTAACGGATTTCACAATCTTCTGCTGTGACGCAGCGCAGGATGAAGATTCGACCGATTTGGTTATAGTAAGCCCCAGCTATCGCAGCCTTTAAAAGGAACCAGCATGCGCCGCACACTCCTCCTCAGCAGCTTGCTGCTCGCCCTGAGCGCACCCGCCATGGCCGGCCAGGTGTACAAGTGGGTCGACGCCCAGGGCGTCACCCACTTCGGCGCGCAGCCGCCGCAGGGCGCACAGGCCACCAGCATCAATACCGCCACGCCGCCCCCCAAACCAGCCGAGCCACAGCCCGCGCCGACCTTCAAGAACATCGCCGACCCGGAGCAGGCCGCCATCGACAAGAAGGTGAAGCAGGAGGTCGCGGCCAAGGAGGCCGAGCGCAAGCAGTACTGCGACAGCATGCGCAACAACCTGGCCCAGCTGCAGAACAACCCGCGCGTACGCATCGAGGAAGACGGCGAGGTACGCCGCCTCAGTGAAGAGGAGCGTCAGGAGCGCATCGGCGCGGCGCAGAAGTCGATTGCCGACAACTGCCTGTGACCCCGTAGGCGCGGCCTCAGGCCGCGCCGCCGATCAACCGGTCGAACTCGCCCAGCAGCCGGATCAGCTCCGCGGCCTGCTCAGACCGGTCGCTGTAGACCTGCTCGGCCATCGGCTGGATACCGGAGGCGCCGGGTAGCTCGCCCCCCGCCTCGAGTATCTGCTTCATCCGCGGCAGGAATATCCACTGCAGCCATTGCTCGAAGGCCATGCTGTCGACACAGAACGGCTCCCGGCTGGCCAGTGCCTGGGCGCTGGGCGACTGCTCGGCCCACCAGCCCTGCACACGTAACTCGCGCTCGATCAACAACAGCTGCTCGGCGATGGCCGGCATTCGCGTATCCATCAGAGGCTGACCCGCGCCCGCTCACGCGCCTGGGCGGCACCGGCAGGGTCGCCCTGGCGCTCGCGCGCCTGGGCGATCAGGTTCCACAGACTGGCCTGCAGAGCCGGACGGCCGCTGGCGTAGCTCAAGCCACGGCGGGCGAACTGCTCGGCCTGGGCCGCGTCGCCCTGGGCCAAACGCACCTCGGCCAGGCGGTAGAGTACCTGGGGTTCGCGCGGGGCGATGCGCTGGGCGCGCTCCAGGCTGGAGGCCGCGCCATTGAGGTCGCCATTGCCCTGCTGCTGCTGAGCCGTGGTCAGCAGCGCCAGCACCGGGCCATCCAGCTGCTCGTCGGCGGCCAAGCCGCCATTGCTCGGTATACCGCTCGGCATCGACGGCGGCGGGCTGTAACCGCCCAGCGGCTCGCCGATGCCGAGCGGCGCGCTCTCGGCGACACCGCCAATCGGCGCGCTGGGGGCCGGGAAGGTCTGAATCGGCGCGGAGCTGCCGGCGCCCTGCGGCACCATGACCACCACTCCCGAGTCCTGCGGCTGGGTCTGCGGCTGAGCGGCCGGCTGGCCATAACTGCCACCGCCCTCTTGCTGCTCATAGACCGAACCGCTGGAGTCGACCACCGGAATCGAACCGCGCGGTACGCTGGCGCAGCCGCCCAGCACCATCGAGGCCGTTAGCGCAGGAATCCACCACTTAGTCACTTCACACCCTCTCACTTAATCCAACCAGCCACGCACCCAATCCATCACCGAATCGACCGGCGCCTGAATACCGCAGGACGGACCCGGCAACGGCTCACTCCCACGAATATACGGCATCTGCACGGCATTCGGGCAGCTCGGGTCGGTGCCCTGACCGGTATTGGCATCGACCCAGGCCTGCGTCACGTTATCCGGCAACGGCATGTCCAGCGGCAGCGGATCGGCCTTGCGCATGAAGTCGGTCCACACCTGCAAGGCGCCGCTGGCCCCGGTCAAGGGCGTGGGACCGTTGTCGTCACGGCCGAGCCAGACCACCGCCAGCAGGTCCTGGCTGAAGCCGGCGAACCAGCTGTCGCGCGAGTCGTTACTGGTGCCGGTCTTGCCGGCCAGGGTCAGGGAGCCGGGCAGCTGGCTGTACACCGAACGGCCGGTACCCTCGCGCATGGTGCGCTGCATGGCGTTCTGCAACAGATAGATGGCGCCGGCATCGAAGCGCTGCTGGATCTGGTAGGGGTAGCGCTTGAGCGGTTCGCCCTCGGCGGTCAGCACGCTGCGAATGCCGCGCAACGGCGTATTGAAACCGCCATTGGCCAGGGTCTGGTACATGTCCGCCACCTCCATCGGGGTCAAGGCACCGGCCCCCAGCAGCATCGAGGGATAGGCCGGCCACTTGCGTTCGACCCCGAGACGCTCGAGGGTCTTGAGCACGTTCGGCACGCCCAGCTCCAGGCCCAGCTTGGCGGTGGAGAGGTTGTAGGAGTTGGCCAGCCCCTGGTACAGGTAGATGGTGCCATGGGCCTTGCGGTCATAGTTCTGCGGGCGCCAGACCTGACCGTCCTGGCCCTTGATGGAGAAAGGCTGGTCTTCCAGCAGGCTGGTCAGGGTGAACTGGCTGGGACGCTCCAGGGCGGTCAGGTAGATCGCCGGCTTGATCAGCGAGCCGATCGGCCGCAGTGCATCCAGGGCCCGGTTGAAGCCGGCGAAGCGCGGCTGGCGGCTGCCGATCAACGCCTGCACCTCGCCGGTTTCCGGGTTGGTCACCACCATGCCGGCCTCAACCTGATCGACGCCCTTGCGCCCGGACAGGCGCTTCAAGGAGTCGGCCAGGGCGGCCTCTGCCTTGAGCTGGAGGATGGGGTCGAAGCTGGTGAAGATGCGCAGCCCCTCTTCGGTCAGGTCGGCCTCGCGGTAGTCCTCACGCAGCTGGCGCTTGACCAGGTCGAGGAAGGCCGGGAAGGAGCTGTCGGCCAGGCTGCCGCGCTGGGTCACGCCCAGCGGCTTTTGCTTGGCCGCGGCCGCCACCTCGGCGGCGACCACGCCCTGCTCGACCAGGATGTCCAGCACCAGGTTGCGCCGCTCCAGGGCTCGCTCGGGATTGCGCCGCGGGTTGTAGTAGGTCGGCCCCTTGACCATGCCCACCAGCAGCGCCACCTGGTCGAGCTTCAGCTCGTTCAGCGGCTGGCTGAAGAAATACTGGCTGGCCAGGCCGAAGCCATGCACCGCGCGCTGGCCGTCCTGACCGAGGAACACCTCGTTGAGGTAGGCCTCGAGAATATCCTTCTTGTCGTAGTGCAGCTCCAGCAGCACCGCCATCATGGCCTCGGTGGCCTTGCGCGTGAGACTGCGCTCGTTGGTCAGGTAGAAGTTCTTCACCAGCTGCTGGGTCAGGGTGCTGCCACCCTGGCGCAGTTGTCCGGCCGTGGCGTTGATCCAGACCGCACGGGCGATGCCCTTGGGCGAGACGCCGAAGTGATTGAAGAACTCGCGGTCCTCGACCGCCACCAGGGTTTCCACCAGATAGGGTGGCACCTGCTCCAGCTTGATCAGCACGCGGTCTTCCTGATGCGCCGGGTACAGTCCGCCGATCAGCATCGGCTCCAGGCGGGCCACCGCCAGGTTGCCGCCGTTCGCCTGGTTCAGGCCGGCCACGTAGTCGCCGGAGAAGCGCACGCGCACGCGCTGCGCCGGCTCGCTGCTCTCGTAGAACTGGAAGCCGCGGGTGTGCAGTTCGATGTTGTTGCCGGCCACCGCCACGGCGCCCGGGCCGCTGGCCGCGCTCTCGCGGCGATAACCCAGGGCGTCCAGCTCCTTGAGGAAGTCGCTCTTCGCCAGCTTCTGCCCGACGAACAGCTCCAGAGGCCGGGCATAGACCTTGGCCGGCACCGTCCAGCGCTTGCCGGAGAACTTCTCCTGCACCACGGCATCGAGGTAAACCGCAAAGCCCGCCAGCACCACCAGAGCGACCAGGCCGAGCTTGAAAGCCCAGCCGAGCCAGGGGCGCATGCCACGGGAACGACGTTTGGAACGGGAACGGGGGGATCGGGTACGAGTCATGGCGCGGCATTATACGCACTTTGCGAAGGCACCGGCAGGCGCTGCCGGGCGGTTTGCAGAGCGGCTCACAGCGGCCATAATGCCGGCCTACTTAATAGTCCGAACGCCAAGGATCGCCCGTGAGCCAAGCCCTGATCGCCGCCCTGCAGAACCCGGCCCTCTACCCCCACCCGGTAGACGGCTTCCAGGTCATCGAGACGCATATCTCCTGGGTCCTGCTGACCGGCCCCTATGCCTACAAGATCAAGAAGCCGGTGAACTTCGGCTTCCTCGACTTCACCGAGCTGGCGGCCCGCGAGCACTTCTGCCAGGAAGAGTTGCGCCTCAATCAACGCCTGACCCAGGGCCTCTACCTGGAGGTTTTGCCGATCAACGGTAGCGTCGAGGCGCCGCAACTGGGCGGCGACGGCCCGGCCATCGAATATGCATTGAAGATGCGCCAGTTCCCCCAGGACCAGCTGCTCGGCGAGGTCCAGGCCCGCGGCGAACTGAGCGAGGAACATATCGAGGCGCTGGCCCGGCAGATCGCTGCCTTCCACCTCAAGGCCCCGCAGGTGCCCCAGGCACACGAACTCGGCACGCCGCAGGCGGTCATGGCACCGGTGCTGCAGAACTTCGAGCAGATCCGCCCGCTGCTCTCGGACCCGGCCGACCTGCAGCAACTCGATGCCCTGCAGGCCTGGGCCGAAACCAGCTTCGCCCGCCTCGAACCCGTGCTGGCGCGGCGCAAGGCCGAGGGCTTCATCCGTGAATGCCACGGCGACATCCACCTGGGCAACGTGACCCTGCTCGACGGCCAGGTGACGCTGTTCGACTGCATCGAATTCAACGAGCCCTTCCGCCTGATCGACATCGCCTCCGATGCCGCCTTCCTCGCCATGGACCTGGAAGACCGCGGCCTCAAGTGCCTGGCCCGCCGCTTCGTCAGCGCCTGGCTGGAGCACACCGGCGACTACGCCGCAGTGGAGCTGCTCAACTTCTACAAGGCCTACCGCGCCATGGTCCGTGGCAAGGTCGCGCTGTTCCGCCTCGGCCAGGAGCAGGACGCCGTGCAGCGTGCGGTGATCCTGCGCCAGTACCGCCGCTATGCCAGCCTGGCGGAAAGCTACAGCGCCATCCCCTCGCGCTTCCTGGCCATCACCCATGGCGTTTCCGCGGTCGGCAAGAGCTCCGTGGCCATGCGCCTGGTCGAGGCACTGGGCGCCGTACGGTTGCGCTCGGATGTCGAGCGCAAGCGCCTGTTCGGCGAGCAGCCGAGCGGTGACCGAGGCCAGCTGGATGCCGGCATCTACAGCGCCGATGCCAGCAGCGCCACCTACCAGCGCCTGCATCAGCTGGCCGACGCCGCCCTGCATGCCGGTTTCCCGGTGGTGATCGACGCCACCTACCTGAAACAGGCCCAACGCCGGGCGGCCTGGCAGATCGCCGAAGCCACCGGAGTGCCCTTCCTGATCCTCGACTGCCAGGCCCCGCAGGAAGTGATCGCCGGCTGGCTCGCCCAGCGCCAAGCCTCCGGCTTCGACCCGTCCGATGCGACCCTGGAGGTGATTCAGGCGCAACAGGCCAGCCGCGAGCCACTCGATGCAGACGAGCTGGCCAACAGCAAGCGGGTCGATACCCACGACAGCACCAGCCTGGATAATCTGGTGAAGCAGATCCGCCAGCGCCTGCCCGGGTTGTAAGGGCGCAGAACCGGCGACCCGGCGCGACGAGCAGATCGCGCCGCGGCTTCTATACTGGCGGAAACCCTCCTATGGAAAGCCCGTCATGAGCCAGCCGCGCCAACTCGATAGCCCGCTCTACCGCCTGCTGCGCGAGGAAAACATCACAGGGTTCAACACCCAGCGCCCCATGGACGTCGAGATCGACTTGAGCGGCGGCGACTTCCGCGGGCTCGACCTGCGCGCCCTGGACGCCCAGGGCATCAACTTCACCGATGCCTATTTCCGCGGCACCGACCTGCGCGGCCTGGACCTGCGCCAGTCCCGCCTGGAAGGCGCCAGCCTGGCCCATGCGCAGATCTCCGGGGCCTACTTCCCGGCAGACCTCTCGGCCGACGAACTGCTGATGTCGGTCAACTTCGGCACCCGCCTGCGCTATCGAACCCGCTGAGCATGAGCGAGATCAGCGCGCTGTTCGGTGCCGGCGCAGAGGCCTATGCCAGCTATCGCCCACACTACCCGGACGAGCTGTTCGCCTGGCTGGCCAGGCACAGCCCGCAACACCAGAGGGCCCTGGATATCGGCTGCGGCAACGGCCAGGCCAGCCAGCCGCTGCGCCGCCACTTCGGTCAGGTGCTGGCCTGCGACGCCAGCATCGAACAGCTGCGCGCCGGCAGCGACTGGAGGGGTATCCAGCTGTTCGTCGCCGACGCCCAAGTGCTGCCACTGCCGTCGGCCAGCCTCGACCTGGTGGTGGTCGCCCAGGCGCTGCACTGGTTCGCCAGCCCGGCGTTCTTCGCCGAGGTCAGCCGCCTGCTCAGGCCGGACGGTCTGTTCTGCGCCTGGTGCTATGGCCTGATGCAGATCGACGCCGGCCTGGATGCCTTGGTCGCAGATTTCTACCGCGGCACGCTGGCCGGTTACTGGCTGGACGGGCGCGCCAGCGTCGATGCCGGCTACCGGGACATCCACTGCCCCCTGTCCCCCATCGAGACGCCCGAACTGGCCCTCGCGACGTCTTGGAACTTCGCCCAACTGCTCGGCTATCTGCGCACCTGGTCTGCGGTACAGCGCTGGGAACGGCAACACGGCCGCGACCCGGTTGCCGAGCTGACGCCGGCATTGCGCCAGGCCTGGGGCGATGTCAGACAACCGCGACCGATACGCTGGCCGCTACACTTCCTGGCAGGCATTGCACGCTGATCGCGCTTCGTTCCGCACTCGCAGACGCAAGGAGACTCGATGAACGACGAACTGCAACACCTGAAGAACCTGGGCAAGACCTCGGTGCAATGGCTGCACGCGGCCGGCATCCACAGCGCCAACGACCTGCGCCGCCTGGGTGCCGTGAGCGCCTACCGGGCCGTTCGGGCGCGGGGCTTTCGCGCCTCCAAGGTGCTGCTCTACGCCATCGAGGGGGCGCTGCTGGACGTGCACTGGAACGAGCTGCCCCCCGCCCACAAGGCCGAACTCAATGGCCAGGTCGAGGCCTACGCGGCCCACAACAAGAGCTAGCTCACAACCTGTGCCGACGAGGATTTACCAAAACCGCCGCGCCACCTATTGTTTCAAGGCCATTCGTGCGCCCTAGCCCGTCCAAGCCCGTTCAAGGAATTACGCTCATGTATCTACTCGGGGAGCAACCGGCATATGCCGACCAGCTGATCAGTCGACTGCAAAGCATCCCCGCCCGACTGCTGGACGACCTGCAACCGGCGGGCGACGCGCTCAGGCTGGAGCAGGTCGAGGACCTGGCGCCGATGCTGCCGAGCAATCAACTGTTCATCATCGAGGACGGCCTGCTCCATGCCCTGGTCGACGAACGCCCGCTGTTCTATCTACAAGAGGGCGACCTGGTCGGGCTGCGCCAAGGCATCGATCTGCCCAGCTGCCGCTATCGCAGCGAAGAGCCGCTGAGCCTGGTGCCCTACTCGCGCAGCGAGGTGTTCCGGCATATCTACGCCAGCGAATCGCGCCAGGAGCAGTTCATCCAGTACCTGATCGGCCACACGGCGCTGCTCTCCGATGCCCTGGCACGCCTCAAGCAACCGGAAATACGCCCCGCCACCGGCTTCCAGCACTTCGCCGCCGGCGAGGAACTGATCCACCAGGGCGATGCCGCCGATCATGTGTTCATCATCATCGAAGGCCACGCCGAAGCCTTCGTCGACGGCCACAAGGTCGGCGATGTGCAGAAGGACGAGATCTTCGGAGCCATGGCGGTGTTCACCCGGGAAAGGCGCAGCGCCACGGTACTGGCCACCGAGCCCTGCACCGTGATGGTGATCCCCAAGGAACAGTTCCTCGGCCTGATGCAGAGCAACCCGCGAATCGCCCACAGCCTGATCGAGAGCATGGCCCGGCGCATCGACCTGCTGAACAAGGAAGTCACCCAGTTGCGCCTGCCGGCCGAGGCGGTCTAGCCGGCGCGCCAGCCCGAAGCGGGACGGCGAGAATTTATTTGCCCGGGAGCGTTGACATCGAAATGAGAATTGTTATTATTCAATCAACTGATCGCGAGATCAGCCGGTAAGCTAAAGGGGCCTCCAATCGGACTCTTCAGGTTATCTCCTCATCAGGCTAATCACGGTTATTGACCCGGCGCATGCCGGGTCTTTTTTTGCCTGCAGTTTCTGCCTCCGCCCCCCGCCTAATACTCCAGCTTGGCGTAGATGGTCTTCTGCGAGGCTTCGCGCGCCTGCCGCAGCGTGTGGATGCCACGCTCGGCGAGCAGCGGGATCAAACGCAGAAACACCTCCCCGGTGACCATGGCATCCCCCAGGGCGGTATGCCGATCTATCACCTGCACCCCCAGGCGGGCGGCGATCTGCTCGAGACGATGCTCGTCGGCCGTATGGCCGGGATGGGCCAGGGCCGACAGCAGCAGGGTGTCGAGCACCGGCTGGATGAAGCGGATGCCGGTCTGCGCCTCCTTGAGTTGCAGGAAGCGCATGTCGAATGCCGCATTGTGGGCGACCAGCACGGTGTCCTCGGCGAAACGCTGGAACAGCGGCAGCACCTGGGCGATGCTCGGCTGGCCGGTCAGCAGCTCCGGGGTCAGACCGTGCACCTGCTGGGACTCACGGGGAATCGAACGGTGTGGGTCGATCAGCTGCTCGAAACACTCCTGCTTGAGCAGGTGGCCGTTGACGATGCGCACCGCGCCGATCGAGATGATCTCGTCGCCCTCGGAAGGCGCCAAGCCGGTGGTCTCGGTATCGAACACCGTATAGGCCAACTCGACCAGGGGGCGCTCGTCCAGTTCCGGGGTCTGCCCCGGCTGACTGAACAAGTCGAAGTCGTAGTACACCGGACGCCCCTGGCTGGGCTCCGCACGGGCCTCCGCCGGCTCCGGCTCGATGATCGGCAACTGCAGACACAGACGACTGGCGCCGGTGGCGCGATCGCTCCGGCACCAGAGCTCGCCGCCGTGGCGCTCCAGCACCTCGCGCAGGGTCGCCGCGCCGGGGTCGTCGCCGCCCAGGCTGAACGGCCGTTCCTCCCACTCGTGCAACAGCTCAGGCTCCAGGGGAGCCCCCTGCCAGCACAGGCCCAGGCGGGCGAAACCGTCCTCCTCGGCCAGTTCCAGTTCGACCTCGCGCACCGCACAGGCGCTGGCCAGGGCTCCCATCAGCTGGGTCATGGCCTGCACCAGGGAGTAGCTGTCCAGGCACAGCCAGAGCGGCGGGGCGTTGCCCGCGTAGTGCGCGGTGACGTCCAGCACCGCGGCAAAGTTGCGCTGCAGGGCGAGCAGCAGGTCGCCGGCCAGCATGTCCTCCAGCGGCCATTGCGGTCGCAGAATATCGGCGTGCCGGGCCAGCGACTGCTCCAACTGTCGGGACAGCCGCTGCGCCTCGTCGAGGATCACCGCACCGAAGCGCTGGCGGCGCTCGGC
Organism: Pseudomonas benzenivorans; assembly: GCF_033547155.1. Taxonomy (GTDB): domain Bacteria; phylum Pseudomonadota; class Gammaproteobacteria; order Pseudomonadales; family Pseudomonadaceae; genus Aquipseudomonas; species Aquipseudomonas benzenivorans_B. Next base: position 801,933 of record NZ_CP137892.1, on the reverse strand, counting down.
ATCCATCTCGGGATACTGCTGCAGGGTTTCGGCGGCGGCACGGATATTGGCCAGGGCACCGCGGCTGCCCTCGGTGAGCTGCAGCATCAGGGCATCGCGGCGGCTGTTGAGTTGCACCGCGCGGGTAATGTCCTCGAGGATCAGCACGAAACCGATCAACTCGCCCTCCCCGCCCTGCAGCGGCACCATCTGGGACCGCAACAGCTGGGTGCCGCGGGCCGCGACGAAAGTGGCCACGGGTCGCGGACTGCGCTGTTCCAGGCGCCGGCGCACGCGCTCCAGGGCATGCCCGATCAGGCGCCGGTCGAGGATGGCGAAGATCGACCGCCCCAGCCCGACCGGTGCGCCGCCGACCTGTGTGTCGGAGGGTTCCAGCAACAGGCTGGCACGGCTGTTGTACAGCAGGATGCGCCCCTCGCGGTTGCACACCAGCACGCTCTGGGCCAGTTCCGACATCAGCGCCGCCAGGCGGTTCTTCTCCTGTTCCAGATGGGCGTTGGCCTCCTCGATGCGCTGTCTGACCTCCTCCTGCACGGCGCCATGGCTCTCGGCGAAGGCATTCAGCGCGCGCGCCAGCCGACGCATCGCTCGTGCGCCGCCCGGCTGGATGCGGTGTCCGGGATTGACCCGGTGGATGATGCCGACTTCCTCGGTCAGGCGCGCCGCCGCCTCCGGGTAGGCCTGCAGGGCGAGGCGCAGGAGCACGGCGAAGGGCACCAGCAGCAGGACGCCGAGCACCACCAGCAGGGCGCCCCGGCCCTCGACCAGGGCCGCCAGCGCGGCACGCTCGGCCGGCTCCAGGTCGCTCCACAACGCCGCCCCGACCAGGCCGAGCAGGACCATGAGCAGCCCAACGAGTCCGGCCAGCCAGGCGACGAACCTGAGCCGTGGGCTCATGCCTAGTCGCCCTCGAGCAAGGTGCGTACCCGGGCCAGCAGGTCCTGGGTCGAGAACGGCTTGGTGATGTAGGCATCGGCCCCCAGCGCCAGGCCCTTGCTGATCTCCACCTCGCGACCCTTGGCGGTCAGCATGACGATACGCAGTCGGGCCCAGGCCGGATTCTCGCGAATCTTCTGGCACAGGTCGAAGCCGCTCAGGTGCGGCAGCATCACATCGAGCAGCACCAGGTCGGGCGGCTGGCGCTGGATCGACTCCCAGGCCTGCTGGCCGTCGTGGGCCACCCGCACCTGGTAGCCCGCCTGCTGCAGGAGGAACTCCAGGGAGATGACGATGTTCGGCTCGTCGTCGGCGATCAGTACGCTATGGCTCATACCGAGTCCTCCGTCTTGCGATCGGGGGCCGACGCCTCGGCGCGCGCCCCTAGGGGAAGGGTAAAAGAAAAGCACGCGCCCTGCCCGCACGCGCTGTCCACCCACAGGCGGCCGCCGAAGTGCTCGATGATCTGCCGGCTGATGGGCAGGCCCAGGCCGGTGCCCTGGGGCTTGCCGGTGAGGCTGTCGCCGACCTGGCGGAATTTCTCGAAGATCGCCTCCTGATCGGCCGGATCGATGCCGGCGCCGTTGTCGCGCACCTCCACCCGCAACGCCTCGGCCTGTTCGCGCAGGACGATGTCGATGCGCCCATGTTCGCGGTCGCAAAACTTCACCGCGTTGGCGATCAGGTTGAGCAGCACCTGCAGTAGGCGGTCGCGGTCGGCCACTACCGGCGCCACCCGTGGCGGCAGCTCGAGCCCCAGGCCGATCCGCTGGTCGCCGAGCAGCTGGCTGGTGCTGGCCACGGCGTCCTCGATCACCGCCCTGAGGTCGACCTCGGCTGCCTGCCACTCGACCTGCCCCGATTCGAGCTTGGCCAGGTCCAGCACCTGGTTGATCATCCGCGTCAGACGCTCGCTCTCCTTGACGATGATGGCGACGAAGCGCGCGCGCTGCTGCGCCGCCAGCTCCGGGTTGTCGTTGAGTATCTCGGCGAAGGCGCGGATCGAGGTCAGCGGCGTGCGCAGTTCGTGGGTCACGGTGGCGACGAAGTCGTCCTTCAGCCGGTCGAGCTCCTGCAGCCGGGCATTGGCCGCGCGCAGTTCGCCGGTGGCGGCCTCCAGCTCCCGCGATTGCTGTTCCAGGCGGCGGCTGTAGGCGCGCACCTGGGAGGCCTCGTCGAGTATACCCAGCACCTCGTGCATGCCCAACGGCTCCTCCTGGACCACCGAGGCCAGCATGACCCGCGCCGAGGCGGTGCCGATGGCGCCGGCCAGCTGCTGCTCGGCGAAACGCACCAGCTCGGCGTCCGGCGTCAACTCGGCGGGCGCAGCCAGCCCGCGGCGCCGGGCATGATCGGCGAAGGCCTCGGCGGCCCGCTGCGGACCGAGGAAGCGGCCGACCAGGGCGACCACCTCGCTCATCGAGGCACTGCCGCGCCACGGGCTGGAGCCACCGCCGGCGACCTTGAAGGCATCGACGAACAGCAGCGCCTGGGCATGCTCGCGGGCGCTCTGACGGCCCAGCAGCGACACCCCGACATAGGCGCCGAGGTTGGCCGCGAGGCTCCAGAACAGCGCGTGACCGATCTCGTCCAGCCCCTCCAGGCCGAACAGTGCCTGCGGCTTGAGCCAGGCGATGGCCAGCGGTCCCTGTTCGATGAAGGCCAGCGGCAGCCAGCCGGACTTGGCGAACGCCGGCAGCAGCAGGGTGTAGGCCCAGAGCGCGAAGCCCAGCGTCAGGCCGCTCAGGGCACCGCTGCGGCTGCCCTGCGTCCAGTACATGCCGCCGAGCAGCGCCGGGGCGAACTGCGCCACCGCGGCGAAGGACACCAGGCCGATCGACACCAGGGCATAGGCCTCCCCGGCCGCCCGGTAATAGCCATAGCCGAGCAACAGCAGCAGCAGAATGGCGCCGCGACGAATGCCCAGCAGCAGCCCGGAGAGATCGCTGCGGCGGGCCAGGGCCTTCCAGCGCAGCAGCAGGGGCATCATCAGGTCGTTGCAGATCATGGTCGACAGGGCGATGGTCTCGACTATGACCATGCCGGTGGCCGCCGACAGCCCGCCGATGAACACCAGCAGCGCCAGCGCCACCTGGTGCTGGGACAGGGGCAGGCTGAGGACGAAGGTATCGGCATCCAGCGTGCCGGCGGGGAACTGCAGCAAGCCGGCGAAGGCGATCGGCAGGACGAACAGGTTGATCGCCAGCAGGTACAGCGGAAACAACCATACGGCCTTGGCCAGGTGGTCCTCGTTTACGTTCTCCACCACACCGACCTGGAACTGCCGCGGCAACAGCAGGACCGACAGCATCGACAGGCAGATCAGCGCCGTCCAGGAACCGTAGCGGCCTTCCGGGCCGCCCAGGGTCAGCAGGCGGTCGAAATCCGGCAACCGCGCCGCCTGGGCGAACAGGTCGGCGAAGCCCTGGTAGAGGCCGAAGGTGACGAACAGGCCGACGGCCAGGAAGGCCAGCAACTTGACCAGCGACTCGAAGGCGATGGCCGCGACCATGCCCTCGTGGCGCTCGGTGGCATCCAGGTGGCGGGTGCCGAAGAGGATGGTGAAGGCCGCCAGCAGCAGCGCCACATAGAGCGCGGTGTCCTGCAGCGGGCCGGGTGCCTGGGCCTGCCCCGGCATGCGCAGCGCCGGGTACTGCCAGAGGATCAGGAAGCTGGTGGACACCGCCTTGAGCTGCAGGGCGATATAGGGGATCACCCCGACCACCGCGATCAGCGTCACCAGGCCGCCGAGCAGCGCACTCTTGCCATAGCGCGCGGCGACGAAGTCGGCGATCGAGGTGATGCGGTTGGCCTTGCTGATGCGGATCATCTTGCGCAGCACCAGCCAGAACAGCGCCGCCATCAGGGTCGGCCCCAGGTAGATCGGCAGGAAGCCGACGCCACTGTCCGCCGCGCGGCCGACGCTGCCGTAGAAGGTCCAGGAGGTGGCATAGACCGCCAGCGACAGCGCATAGATATAGGGATTGGCGATGATCGAGCGGCCGGCGTCGGCGCGCCTGTCGCCCCAGTAGGCGATGGCGAAGAGCAGCCCCAGGTAAGCGCCGGCGGCCAGCAGGATCAGGGCGCCGAGGGACATGCTCAGGGCTCCCTCATCGACGCGAACCCTCGATGACCAGCACCATCAGGCCGATCAGCGCGGCCCAGGCCAGAAACAGATAGGCATAGAGCAGCGGGATGCCCAGCAGCCGGGCGTCGTTGTCGAACAGGGTCAGCAAGGGATAGCTGAACAACAGCCAGCCCAGCAGGAACAACGCCGCCAGGCGCTGCCCGCGCAGCGAACGATCGGCCATAAGCGCCCACCTCCTGAGCCTAAGTGTGGCCTATTCGTCGGGCGATGCTCGGCGAGCCTGGCCGGCACAGGATCGGCCCCGCCGCATTCGCCGTCGCTCAGCCGCCGATGCGCGCGCAGTGATCCTGTTCCGGCACGGCCGGGGTGTACCAGACGAAGTCCGCCTGCGCGGCCGTGACCGCCGCCCCCACCTCGGCCAGCTGCAGCACCCGGGTGCCGGCCCCGGCGCCCAGGTCGGCCAGGTGCAGCGGCACGCCCAGGTCGCGGCGCACATGGTAGGCCCCGGCCAGCAGCAGGCTCGGTGCCGGCGCCGCCAGCAGCGCCTCGGCCATGCGCCGGTCGCGCTGCTGCTGCACGGCGAGCATGGCCGGCAGCTGGCTGTCCGGCAGCTTGCCGCAGTGGGCCTGGCGGAGCTGCGTCAGCAGCCGCTCGCGCACCGCCGGCGCGGTCGCCGCACCGGCGGGCAAGGCCGGTGGCTGGCGATAGACGGCCAGCAGCTCGTCACGGCTCAGGTTGGCCGCGCGCAGCGGGACGCCCTCGGTCAGGGCATGGCGCAGGATGGGACCGTACAGCGCCCAGTCCCAACCGGGCTGCCAGGCCAGTGCCGCCGGCAGGTCGGCGGGCAGGCGCGCGGCGGTCTGGACGGCATCCACCCGCGCCTGCTGCGCGGCGTCGAGCATCTCCAGCAGCAGCGCCCCCGGCTCCCGGCGCGCCGCCAGGGCCTCGAGCAGCCACAGCTGCAGGGCGTGGTGATCGGGGTTGTCGTGGCGCTCGCCGACCAGCAACCGCTCGGCGTCGGCCAGGCGTTCCACCAGTTCCTCGGGCGAGAGGCGTTCGCCGCTGCGCAGGTCGCGGATGACGCCGAGGTCGGCATGACCGCGACCTGCGGGGCTCTGCCAGGCCGGCATCGGCGGCAGCGCCTGGCAGGCGCTCAGCAGCATCAGCAGAAGGGGCAGGAGCAGGCGCATGGCGGCTTCCTCAACGGGCGACTATCAGCGGATGACCGCGTTCGGGATGAACCTGCACCAGCACCTCCAGGCCGAACACCGCCTGCAGCGGCTCGGCGCGCAGCACCTGCTGCGGCGTGCCCAGGGCATGGGGGCGGCCGCGCTCGAGCAGCAGCAGGCAGTCGCAGTAGCGCGCGGCCAGGTTGAGGTCATGCAGTATCACCAGCACCGCGGCGCCCTGCTCGGCGAAGGTGCGCACGGCCTGCAGGGTGGTGTGCTGGTGCAGCGGGTCGAGCATCGAGGTCGGCTCGTCCAGCAACAGCACCTGGCCCTCGCCCCCCGGCCACAGCTGCGCCAGCACCCGCGCCAGGTGCACGCGCTGGCGCTCGCCGCCGGACAGTTCCAGGTAGCTGCGCCCGCCCAGGTGCGCGGCATCGGCCGCCTGCAACGCCGCCTCGACTATCTCGCCGTCGCGCAGACGGCCGCTGGCGTGGGGCAAGCGCCCCATGGCCACCACCTGCTCGACGCGAAAGGCGAAATTCAGGGTCGAGCTCTGCGGCAGCACCGCCAGGCGCCGCGCCCGCTCCGGGCCGGACCAGGCGCCGAGGGGACGCTCGTCCAGCAGCACCTGGCCCTGGGCCGGCGGCAACTCGCCGCACAGCGCACCGAGCAGGGTGCTCTTGCCGGCGCCGTTGGGGCCGAGCACGCCGAGCACCTCGCCCGGCTGCAGCCGCAGGTCGATATCCGCCAGCACGCTACGGCCGCCACGCCGCACCGCCAGGCTCTGCGCACACAGCATCAGGGCCGTCCCCGCAACAGCAGGTAGAGGAAGAAGGGCGCCCCGATCAGCGCGGTGACGATGCCGATCGGCAACTCCGCCGGGGCCAGGGCCAGGCGCGCGGCCAGGTCGGCGAACAACAACAGGCTGGCACCGGCCAGGGCCGACGCCGGTAGCAGCAGGCGGTGATCCGGCCCGACCAGCAGGCGCATCAGGTGGGGCACCACCAGGCCGATGAAGCCGATCATGCCGGCGGCCGCCACCGCCGCGCCGACGCCCAGGGCGGTGCACAGCACCAGCTCGCGCTTGATCCGCTCCACGGCGAAGCCCAGGTGGCGCGCCTCCGACTCGCCTAGCAGCAGGGCATTGAGCGCCCTGGCCCGCCGCGGCAGCCACAGCGCCACGCCGCAGGTCACCAGCAGCAAGGGCCACAGCCGCGCGTAGCTGGCGCCGTTGAGGCTGCCCAGGTTCCAGAAGGTCAGGCTGCGCAGGGTGGTGTCGTCGGCCAGGTAGGTGAACAGGCCGATCGCCGCACCGGCCAGGGCGGTCAGCGCGATGCCGGCCAGGAGCATGGTCGCCACGCTGGTCTGGCCGTCGCGCCGGCCGAGGCGGTAGACCAGCGCCGTCACTCCCAGGCCGCCGGCGAAGGCGCACAGCGACAGCAGATAAGGCGCCAGGGCCGCGGGCAGACCGCCCAGGGCAGCGCCACCGACTATGGCCAGGGCCGCCCCCAGCGCCGCGCCGCTGGAGACCCCGACCAGCCCCGGGTCGGCCAGCGGATTGCGGAACAGCCCCTGCATCGCCACGCCGCACAGCGCCAGCACCGCGCCGACCGTCAGGCCCAGCAAGGTGCGCGGCAGGCGGATCTGCCCGAGGATCAGCTCGGCCTGCCCCAGTTCGGCGCCGCCCAACGGCAGGCCGAGCAGGCGCAGCGCCGCCTGCAGGGTGTCCGCCAGCGGCAGGCTGACCGGCCCCAAGGCCAGCGACAGCCACAGGGCCATCGTCAGCAACAGGCCCAGGGCGGTGAACAGTGAGCGCGGCTGGATGACGGGATGCATGGGGTAGGCTGGCTTCGCGCGGCTGGGTTGGCTGGCAGGATAAAAGGCCGCGACCCGGGCCGCCAGCCCGGTCAACGGCCGGTTCCCCTTGGCAGCGCCCGACAGAGGGGGATAATGCCCGCCTGCCATGGAGAGACCGATGATGCGTTTATGTGCCCCCGACGAGCTGGCCGAAGGCCACAGCCGGGGCTTTGTGATTACCGAGCAGAAGCTGCTGGCCGTGCGCAAGGGCGGCCGGGTGTACCTCTACCGCAACCGCTGCCCGCATCGCGGCATTCCCCTGGAATGGCTGCCGGACCAGTTCCTCGATGCCAGCGCCAGCCTGATCCAGTGCGCCACCCACGGCGCGCTGTTTCTCATCGACTCGGGCGAATGCGTGGCCGGTCCCTGTGCCGGGCAGGCGCTGGAGGCGCTGCCCTGCGAGGAAAACGCCGAGGGTATCTGGGTCGAGCTGTAGCCCGTTACGGCCGCACCTCGAGCCGGCGCACCAGGCGCACCTCCTCCGGGTCGATCTGCGCGCCATAGGCCAGCACCTCGACGCCCGCGGCCCGCGCCTCGCGCAGGGCCGCGGCATAGGCCGGGTCGATCTCCTCGGCCGGACGCACCGCCTCGATACCACTCAGGTTGACACAGTACAGCTGCACCGCCCGCACGCCCTCGCGGGCCAGCGCGGCCAACTCGCGCAGGTGCTTGGCGCCGCGCTCGGTACGGGCATCGGGAAAGGCCGCCACCGGGTTGTCGGCGAAGCCCAGGGTCACGCTCTTGACCTCGACGAAGGCCGGCCCCTCCGGGTAGTCCAGGCGAAAATCGATGCGGCTGCGCTCCTGGCCATAGGGCACCTCGCGCTTCAGCCCGGTGAAGCCGGCCAGTTCGGCGATCAGTCCGGCACGCAGGGCCTCCTCCACCAGGGCGTTGGCCCGTCCGGTATTGATCAGCGCCAGGCGCCCGTGGGGGGTCTCGCCGATCTCCCAGGTGCCCGGCAGCTTGCGCCTGGGGTCGTCGGAGCGGCTGAACCAGACCCGCGCGCCCTCGCTCATGCAGTTGAGCATCGAACCGGTGTTGGGACAGTGGATGCACAGCCGCTCGCCGCCTGCCGTCTCGATGTCGGCGAGGAAGCGCTTGTAGCGGCGCAGCAGGCGCCCCGGCTGCAGCGGCGGCTCAAAGCGCATCGGGGCGCCAGGTCTTGAGGCCGCGGGCCAGGCGCTCGACCGCCTGCTCCAGGCACGGCAGGTCCTGGGTGTAGGCGAAGCGCACATGCTGGCCGGCCAGGTGGCGGCCGAAGTCCAGGCCCGGGGTGAACGCCAGGTGCTCGGTCTCCAGGAAGTGCTGGCAGAAGGCGAAGGCGTCGCCGCCGAAGGCGCCGATGTCGGCATATAGATAGAAGGCGCCCTCCGGCTCCACGGCGATCCGGAAGCCCAGCTCGCGCAGGGCCGGCAGCAGGAAGTCGCGGCGCCGCTGGAACTCGTGACGGCGCTGCTCGCAGATCGCCAGGGTCTGCGGCTCGAAGCAGGCCAGGGCGGCGTGCTGGGCCATGCTCGGCGCGCTGATGTAGAGGTTCTGCGCCAGCTTCTCCAGCTCCGGCACCGCCGCCGGCGGCGCCACCAGCCAGCCCAGGCGCCAGCCGGTCATGCCGAAGTACTTGGAGAAGCTGTTGAGCACGAAGGCCTCGTCGTCCACCTCCAGCACGCTGGTCGCGTCCACCCCGTAGGTCAGGCCGTGATAGATCTCGTCGACCACCAGATGGCCGCCGCGCCCCTTCAGCGTGCGGGACAGCGCCGTCAGTTCGTCGCGGTGCAACAGGGTGCCGGTGGGGTTGGCCGGCGAGGCGATCAGGGCGCCGACGCTGTCGCCATCCCAGTGCCGCTCGACCAGCTCGGGGGTCAGCTGATAGCGCACCTCCGGGCCCACCGGCACCAGCTGCGCGGCGCCCTCGATCAGCCGCAGGAAGTGGCGGTTGCAGGGGTAGCCCGGGTCGGCCAGCAGCCAGTGCTTGCCGGGATCGACCAGCAGGCTGCTGGCCAGCAGCAGGGCGCCGGAGCCCCCCGGGGTAATCAAGATTCGCTCAGGGTCTATGCTCAACCGATAGCGTTGCGCGTAGAAGCCGGCGATGGCCTCGCGCAGGGCCGGAATGCCACGCGCCGCGGTGTAGCGGGTATGCCCGGCGGCCAAGGCGGCCTGGCCGGCGGCGACTATGGGCGCGGCAGTGGTGAAGTCCGGTTCGCCGATCTCCAGATGGATCACGTCATGACCGGCGGCCTGCAACTGGTTGGCGCGGGCCAGCAGGGCCATGACATGGAAGGGTTCGATGGCGCGGCTGCGCGCACTGTAGGACTGGGCCATGGACCTGCCTGAATAAAGGTTGGACCGCGGATTCTAACCAAGGGCTCGGCGAAACGGCAGTAACCTAGACAACCGGGAGTGGCGCGGCTTCAATCGATCTGGTAAGTTCGCCCGCTTGCAGCCGCAGGGCCGATTGCACAATCGGCACAAAGGGACACCACTCCTGCGCAGTGGAATAGAAAGAGTGAGAGGCGGTCATCCATGCCCACCAAAGCAAAAGCAAAGAGCAGCCAACTGATTCGTGGCTTCGAACCCTACCAAGAGAGCAAGGGCGAGGAGTACATGAGTGAGCCGATGCGCGCCCACTTTACCGGCATCCTCAACAAGTGGAAGCTGGAACTGATGCAGGAAGTCGACCGCACCGTGCACCACATGCAGGACGAGGCGGCCAACTTCCCCGATCCGGCCGACCGCGCCAGCCAGGAAGAAGAGTTCAGCCTGGAACTGCGCGCCCGCGACCGCGAGCGCAAGCTGATCAAGAAGATCGACGAGACGCTGGAGCTGATCGAAGAGAACGAATACGGCTGGTGCGACTCCTGCGGCGTCGAGATCGGCATCCGTCGCCTGGAAGCCCGCCCCACCGCCACCCTGTGCATCGACTGCAAGACCCTGGCGGAAATCAAGGAAAAACAGATCGGTTCCTGAACCGACCACGGGGCGCGCAAGCGCCCCGCGTTGTTTCTGGGCGACAGCGGCCGCCCTAGCCCGCCGCCCCCGTTCGCGCATCGCCAGCCCATCGCCCGCATGAACGCTCCCGCCTATATCGGTCGTTTCGCCCCCACCCCCAGCGGTTACCTGCACTTCGGCTCCCTGGTCGCGGCCCTGGCCTCCTACCTGGATGCGCGCGCCGTCGGCGGTCGCTGGCTGCTGCGCATGGAAGACCTCGACCCGCCGCGGGAGGTGCCCGGCGCCCAGGATGCGATTCTCAGAACCCTGGAAAGCTACGGCCTGCACTGGGACGGCGTGCTGGTACGCCAGAGCGCACGACATGCCGAGTACCAGGCGCTGATCGAGCGCCTGCTGGACAGCGGCCTGGCCTACGCCTGCACCTGTTCGCGCAAGCAGCTGGAGGGCTATCACGGGGTCTACCCGGGGTTCTGCCGCGACGCCGGCCACGGCCCGCGGGATGCGGCGATCCGCCTGCGGGTGCCGCAGCTGAGCTATGGCTTCGACGACCGCGTACAGGGCGAATATCGCCAGCACCTGGGCCGCGAAGTGGGCGACTTCGTCATCCGCCGCCGCGACGGCCTGTACGCCTACCAGCTGGCGGTGGTGCTCGACGATGCCTGGCAGGGCGTGACCGACGTGGTGCGCGGCGCCGACCTGCTCGATTCCACCCCCCGCCAGCTGTACCTGCAGGAGCTGCTCGGCGCCCCCCAGCCGCGCTACCTGCACGTGCCGCTGATTATCCAGCCGGACGGCCACAAACTGGGCAAGTCCTACCGCTCGCCGCCGCTGCCCGCCGACCGGGCCGCGCCCCTGCTGCTACGCGCCCTGCACGCCCTGGGACAAGAGGTGCCCGAAGCGCTCGCCGAGGCGCGCCCGCCGCACCTGCTGGAATGGGCGGCCCGGCACTGGGACGCCGGGCGCATTCCCCGCAGCCGCACCCTGGCCGAGGCGCAGCTGCGCTGAGCCCGCCCTATTCCTGCGGCGGCGTTGCTCCGGGGCCGTCGCGCTCAAGGGCGGCCTCCTCCTCCAGCCAGGACCAGAACGCCTCGGCCTGGGGCGACAGGTATTGATGGGCCGGACAGGCCAGGTAGAAGGCCTCCGAGGTGGCGATGCGCTGCTCGAACGGCGCCACCAGGCGCCCGCTGGCGATCATCCCGGCCACCAGGGAGGTGCGCCCCAGGGCCAGGCCGTGGCCGAGGGTGGCCATCTCCAGGGCGGTGATCAGGGTGTCGAACTGCATGCCCTGGGATGCATCGACCTGGTGGAAGCCGGTCTGGCTGAGCCAGTAGCCCCAGCCCTCCTCGTAGCCGATCACATGCAGCAGGCTGTAGGCGTCCAACTCCGCCGGCGAGGTAGGCGGCGGCGCGCCGTCGAGCAGGCGCGGGCTGCACACCGGGAACAGCTCGTCCCAGGTCAGCCGGCTGGACTTGTAGCCCGGCCACACGCCCTGGCCGTAGCGGATCTCCATGTCCGCCTCCTTGCCCTGCTCGTCCAGCCAGATGTTGCTGGCGAAACGCAGGCCGACATCCGGGTGGCGCGCACGGAAGCGCGCCAGGCGCGGCGCCAGCCAGGTGGTGAAGAACACCAGGTTGACCCGCAGGGTGAGCAGGCGCTTGCGGCCCTGACCGAACAGCTCGTCGGTGGCGGCGGCCAGGCGCTCGACGGCCTCGTGCACCACCGGCATATAGGCCTGGCCGGCCTCGGTCAGCTCCAGCCCGCGCGGCAGGCGCTTGAACAGGCTGACGCCCAGCTGCGACTCCAGCCCCTTGACCTGCTGGCTGATGGCCGCCTGGGTCAGGTTCAGCTCGGCGGCGGCCTGGGTGAAGTTGAGATGACGGGCGGACGCCTCGAAGGCGCGCAGCCAGTTCAGTGGGGGTAGCCTTTTCTTCATCGCAAGCGCTCGCTATCGGTCCCTGACGACCTCCGTGTCGCTGATCAGCCGGCCCAGCTCCCCGGCCGCCTCGCGTAGCAGCGGAGTATATGCCAGCAGTTCCGCCAGGCTCTTGCGTATCAGCGGCGCATGGGCGAACAGACAGGCGAATAAGCGACCATCGCGACCGCGGATCGGCACCGCGCAGGCCGCCAGGCCATCGACGAACTCCTCGTCGTCGGTACCCAGCTGCGCCTCGCGGATCTTCAGCAGGGCCGCCTCCAGTTCGACGGCGTCGGTCAGGGTGTTGCGCGCATAACGCTGCAGCGGCAGGTTGTGGAGAATGCGCCGGCGCCGCTCCCTGGGCAGCGAGCTGAGGTACAGCTTGCCGCTGGCGGTGCACCAGATCGGCGTATGGCTGCCGACCGACAGCTGCAACTGCAGGGGCCGCTCGCTCTGCACCCGGTCGTAGTAGATCATCTCGGTGCCATTGGGGATGGCGATGCCGCAGGTCTCGCCGATCTGCGCGGTGAGACGCTTGAGGATGGCCTGGCGCGGCGCCTTGAAGCGGCCGCTGTAGAGCACGCCCAGGGCGATGTCGAGCATGCGCTCGCCCGGCACCAGCTGGCCACGCATGTTGAGCTGCAGGTAGCCCTCGCCCTCCAGCTGGCCGAGCAGACGGTGGATACTCGGCTTGGGGATGTCCAGCTGGTAGGCCAGGTCGGCCGGCGACATCGGCCGTTCGGCCTTGGCGACCGCTTCGATGATCTCCAGCACCCGACCGATCGAGGAGCCCTTCTCTCGGGTTGTGCTACTCACTCTGGCATCCCCCGTATGACGGACACAGCGCCGAACGCCACAGGCCACGCCCTGGCATGGGCGTGGCCTGTGGCCCGAGCGGGCAGACGCCTACTTCAGGGTCGGCATGGAGAAGGAGACCCCCTCGCGCACCCCGGCCGACGGCCAGCGCTGGGTGATGGTCTTGCGCTTGGTGTAGAAGCGCACGGCGTCCGGGCCGTAGGCATGCAGGTCACCGAACAGCGAGCGCTTCCAGCCGCCGAAGCTGTGGTAGGCCACCGGCACCGGCAGCGGCACGTTGATGCCGACCATGCCGACCTTGATGTTGTCGGAGAAATAGCGCGCCGCCTCGCCGTCACGGGTGAAGATGCAGGTGCCGTTGCCGTACTCGTGGGCATCGATCAGGTCCATCGCCTCCTGCATGCTGTCGACACGTACCACCTGCAGCACCGGGCCGAAGATCTCTTCCTGGTAGCTGAGCATCTCCGGGTGCACCTTGTCGATCAGCGTGCCACCGACGAAGAAGCCGTTCTCGTGACCTTCGACCTGCGGATTGCGGCCGTCGACCACCACGGTGGCGCCCTGCTCCTCGGCGCTATTGATGTAGCCGACCACCTTCTGCTGATGGGCCTTGGTGATCACCGGGCCGAAGTCGTTGCGCTTGTCCGAGTAGGCGCCGACCTTCAGCGACTGCATGGCCGCCTGCATCTTCTCGACCAGCGCATCGGCGGCCGCATCGCCCACCGCCACGGCCACCGACAGCGCCATGCAGCGCTCGCCGGAGGAGCCGAAGGCCGCGCCGAGCAGCTGGTTGACGGCGTTGTCCATGTCCGCGTCGGGCATCACGATGGCGTGGTTCTTCGCCCCGCCCAGGGCCTGGCAGCGCTTGCCGTTGGCGTTGGCGGTCTTGTAGATGTACTCGGCGATCGGCGTCGAGCCGACGAAGCTGACGGCCTGGATGCGTTCGTCGCTGAGCAGCACGTCGACCGCTTCCTTGTCGCCGTTGACCACGTTCATCACGCCATCCGGCAAGCCGGCTTCCTGCAGCAGCTGGGCGATGAACAGGGTGGAGCTGGGGTCGCGCTCGGACGGCTTGAGGATGAAGCAGTTGCCGCAGACGATGGCCATGGGGAACATCCACAGCGGCACCATCGCCGGGAAGTTGAACGGGGTGATGCCGGCGACCACGCCCAGGGGCTGGAACTCGCTCCAGGAGTCGATGTTCGGGCCGACGTTCTTGCTGTGCTCGCCCTTGAGCAGCTCGGGGGCGCCGCAGGCGTACTCGACGTTCTCGATGCCGCGCTGCAGCTCGCCGAGGGCGTCGTGGGAAATCTTGCCGTGCTCCTCGCCGATCATCTGGGCGATGCGTTCGGCGTTCTGCTCGAGCAGCTCCTTGAAGCGGAACATCACCCGCGCGCGCTTGATCGGCGGGGTATTGCGCCATTCCGGGAAGGCCGCCTCGGCGGCGGCGATGGCCTGCTCGACGGTGGCCCTGGATGCCAGGGCCACCTGCTTGCTGACCTCGCCGGTGGAGGGGTTGTACACGTCCTGCAGGCGCGCGGCGTCGCTGATGAGTTGGCCGTTGATCAGGTGTCCTACTGTGTTCATCGCAACTGTTCCTCGATAAGGGGTTGAGGCGGCTGGCTCGCCACCGCTAATGGCTGATAGACGTGGGCTTACCAGAGCTGCTTGTAGAGCTCGATGATCTCTTCGGCGCTCGGCACGCGCGGGTTGTTGTTCGGCGAGCCGGAGGCCAGGGCCTGCTCGGCCATGACCTGCAGCTGGTCGAAGAAGTGCTGGCGATCGATGCCGAACTGCGCAGGCGTGGGCACCTGCAGCTCGTCGTTGAGGGCGCGCAGCTCGGCGAGCAGCTTGTCGTTGGCCACATCAATGCTGTCCTGGGCACTGGCCACGCCCATGGCGCGGGCGCAGTCGGCGTAACGCGCGGCGGCGGTCGGGATGGAGTACTCGGTGACGGTCGGCAGCAGCATGGCGTTGGACAGGCCGTGGGGCACATGGAAGTGCGCGCCGATCGGCCGGCTCATGCCGTGCACCAGCGCCACCGAGGCGTTGGAGAAGGCCACCCCGGCCAGGGTCGAGCCGAGCATCATCGCCTCGCGGGCGGCCTTGTCCGCGCCGTCGTGGTAGGCGCGACGCAGGTTCGGCGCGATCAGGCGCATGGCCTCCAGGGCCTGGCTGTCGCTGTACAGGCTGGCCTTCTTGCTGACATAGGCCTCCATGGCGTGGGTCAGGGCGTCGATGCCGGTGTCGGCGGTGATGCGCGCCGGCAAGCTGAGGGTCAGGCTGAAGTCGATCAGCGCCGCCACCGGCATGAAGCCGATGCCCACGCAGAGCATTTTCTCGTCGGTCTTCTCGTCGGCGATGATGGTCACCCGGGTGACTTCCGAACCGGTGCCGGCGGTGGTGGGCACCGCGATGATCGGCAGGCCGGACTCGACGACGATGCGCGGGAACCTGTAGTCGCGCATCTCGCCGCCGTGCTTGGCGAGGATGGCGATGGCCTTGGCGCTGTCGATCGGGCTGCCGCCGCCGAGGGCGATGATGCAGTCGTAGTCGCCGTTGCGCGCCTTCGCCACGCCGGCCTGGATCGAGGCCACGGTCGGCTCCGGCACCGTCTCGTCGAACACTTCGGCCTGGATGTCGTGGGCCGCCAGGCGCTGCTGGATAGCGGCGGCGTAGCCCAGCTTGACCATCATCTTGTCGGTGATGATCAACGGCCGCTTGCAGCCCAGATTGGCCATGACGACCGGAATATCCTGACTGGCGTTCTCGCCGATCTGCAGGATGCGAGGAAGTATCACTTGAGTGGACATGGCGACTCCGCTATTGGCGAATGACCGGGCGCAGGAGTAAGCCTGCGCACTCCCAGACGCTGTTATTGATTTAAATATTGCGCATTATCCAAGTGTGCGGCGTTATTCGTGACAGCACTGCACGGCACAACTAACCAGCACTTCTCCACGCTATAAACGGCGACACCTTAGCGCGTGACAATTGGACGGAAGTTATTGTTTATCCGGGCAACGTTTGCCGCTGCCTCGCCCTCGTCTCAACTTCACCGATTCGACTTGCGCCCAACTTGCAGCGACCGCCGATATCGAGACGAAATCTATTGTTATGAAGAAGAAAAACCATGAAAAGCAAAAAAAAAGCGGCCTATGACGCGCTTTTACTTATGGCTCCATTAGCCAAAACCCGCCACGACCGACACCGGCAATCGAGGCCATGCCGCTGCAGCAAGCGCGCACATAGGGGGTCGCCCAGACACTTGTGCACCCATAAATAAAACCCCGCCTTAGGTCCATTTTTTATTGCTGGTTGCGGCAATTCTTCATTCCTACTATCCGCCTCACCGATGAAGGCCATGCGCCTGTCGACTGCCCTGATAAATCGCGTTCGCTTAGGTTCTGTACGAAAGTCGTCGAGCGAAGGTCAGGCGAGGCAAAAACGGTGAGGAAGCGGAATTTACGAGCGGTAAATGAGCATTCCGAACCGGTTTTTAACGAAGCATCACCGAGCGCAGGCACTTGTCGTACAGAACCTATTAAACAACCCACCCACTTGACTGTTCGCACCAGCAGGCTGGATCGTTCCTCGAGGGATAAATAGCCATGAATAACAACAATCAATTGCCTTTGACCGGTGTTCGCGTCGTCGACTTCGGCCAGCAGATCGCCGGCCCCGCCGTGGCCATGACCCTGGCCGACCTGGGCGCCAGCGTGGTGCATATCGATCCGCCCGAGGGCCCGCAGTGGGACCACCCGGCCAACGCCGTGCTCAACCGCAACAAGAGCTGCCTGCGCCTGAACCTCAAGTCGCAGGAGGGCCTGGCCCAGGCCCTGGCCCTGATCGACCAGGCCGACATCGTCATCGAGAGCTTCCGCCCCGGCGTCATGCAGCGCCTGGGCATCGACTTCGCCCAACTGCGCGAGGCCCGCCCCGAGCTGATCTGCCTGTCGCTGCCGGGCTTCGCCAGCAACGACACGCTGCGCCGCGAATGGAAGGCCACCGAGGCCGTGGTCGCCGCCACCGCCGGCGCCTTCACCGACATGGGCTTCAACCGCGTGCTGCTGGGCCTGAACCCGAGCTTCTCGCCGCTGCCGCTGGGATCGGCCTACGCCACCACCCTGGCCGCCGCTTCCGTGGCCCTGGCCCTGCAGGCCCGCGAGCGTACCGGCCGTGGCGACGCCATCGAGGTGCCGGTGATCTCCGCGCTGATGGAAGGCCTGTCGTACAACTCCTACGTCATCGAGGGCCTGCCCGAGCGCTACAAGACCATGCGCGAGCTGGAAATCGAGTACCGCAAGGCCAACAACATCCCGATGGACCTGAGCTACGACGACCTGCAGGAATACCTGGACCCCTTCTACCGCACCTACAAGTGCGCGGACGGGCGCATGTTCTATTGCGTCTGCCCCTCGCACCGCAACCACGCCAAGCGCGCCCTGACCGTGCTGGGCATCTACGACGAGCTGGTGGCCGAGGGCCTGCCGGAGGTCAACGACCTGCATGCGCCGATCAGCGAGTGGGACGGCGAGACCTCCATCGGCGTCTACCCGCTGCCGAAGAAGTGGGCCGACCATATCTCCGCCAAGATGAAGCAGGCCTTCCTAACCAAGACCTCC
Source organism: Pseudomonas benzenivorans (assembly GCF_033547155.1). Classification (GTDB taxonomy): domain Bacteria; phylum Pseudomonadota; class Gammaproteobacteria; order Pseudomonadales; family Pseudomonadaceae; genus Aquipseudomonas; species Aquipseudomonas benzenivorans_B. The sequence goes on along the minus strand of NZ_CP137892.1, from coordinate 784,581 downwards.
GAAGAGTGGGGCAAGATCTTCGGCGAGGGCCAGATTCCCGGCGCGCCGCACCGCACCACCCAGGAGTGGGTCAACCACGAGCACACCAACGCCGCCGGCCTGATCGTCGAGGTCGACGACCCCGAGTACGGCCTGATGAAGCAGCCCGGCCCCTTCGCCTGGTTGGAAGAAAGCGCGGAGCAGATGGTCAGCCCGCGCCCACGCAAGAACGTCAGCTTCGAGCAGGCCCTGGCCGAACTCAGTGCCGTGGCCGCCGCCGAGGTCGTCACCCGTCCGATCGGCGCCGCGATCAAGCCGGCGTCCAAGGCCGGCTGGCTCGACGGCCTGCGCATCCTCGACCTGACCAACGTGATCGCCGGACCGCACTCCACCGCCTTCCTCGCCCGCTTCGGCGCCGAGGTGATCAAGCTCGACCCGGTCAAACCGCTGTACGACCCGCTGATCGGCACCCTGTTCAGCTTCCAGACCAGCATGGGCAAGCGCAGCGCCCTGGTCGACATCATGAGCGCCGAAGGCCGCGAGGTGTTCAACCGCCTGGTGCGCTCGGTGGACATGGTGGTGATCAACGCCCCCGAGCGTCAGCTCGCTCCCCTGGGCCTGGATAACGACAGCCTGCAGGCGGTCAACCCGGGCGTGCTGTTCTGCCGCCTCGACTGCCTCGGCGGCCCGCTGCCGGGACCGAAGACCAACTACATCGGCTACGACGACATCATCCAGGCCCACAGCGGCATCATGAGCCGCTTCGGCGGCCCGGACACGCCGGAGGAGCACGCCCACCTCGGCACCCTGGACGTCAACTGCGGCTTCGCCGCCGGCCTGGGCATGGCGGTGTCGATCTACCACAAGCTCAAGACCGGCCAGGCGACCCGCGCACGCACCTCGCTGTCGGCCATCACCAACCTGGCGCAGCTGTCGTTCGCCTTCGACTACGCCGGCCGCGCGCCCTTCGACGAGCCGTCCGGCCGCGAGGTGCTGGGCCACCACGCCCTGTCGCACTTCTACCAGACCGCCGACGGCTGGCTGTACCTCGACTCCAAGCCCGCCGAACTAGCGAAGCTGGAGCGCATCGAGGGCCTGGCCGGCATCGCCGCCGCAACCGACGTCGGCGCCTTCCTCGAGCAGGCGCTGCAGGCCGCACCGGCCGCCTACTGGGCCGAGCAGCTGCAGGCCGCCGACATCGCCGCGGCGGTGCCGCTGTCCATCGAGTCGCTGCGTGAACAGTACAGCCGCGACGGCGATGGTCGCGTGGGCATCGACCGGGGCAGCTTCGCCTTCTCGATCCACCGCGACCACCCGAGCGGCCACTGCCTGACGCAGATCGACCACCTGGCGATCCGCCCGAGCGAGGCCGGCATCAAGGCGGTGAGCCTGCCGGAGCGCTGGGGCCACTCGACCCGCGAGGTGCTGGCCGATGCCGGCTACAGCTCGAGCGAGATCGAGTCGATGCTCGCGCGCAACATCGCCAGCCTGGGCTGGGCCAAGGAGTTCCTGCCCAGCTAAGCTCGGCCTCAAGCGGGCGGAACAGCCGTCCCGTCCGCCACCACCCGGCTCTGCCGCGCACCTGCGCGGCAGAGCCGTTTTGCCTGATGCGCCTGGCATCGTTGGGGGGATTCATGCTGCAGCAGACTGTCCGTTCCGTTTGGCCGCTGTTCTTCGGCCTGGGCATCATCGGCCTGTGCATCGGCGCCCAGGGCTCGCTGCTGGGCATTCGCGCCGAACTGGAGGGCTTCGACACCCGCGCCACCGGCCTGCTGATGTCCTGCTACTACGTCGGCTTCCTGCTCGGCTCGCTGCGCGCGCCGGCGATCATCCAGCGGGTCGGCCATGTGCGCGCCTTCGCCGCGCTGACCGCCCTGGCCTCCATGACCATCCTGGTCCACTCGGTGCTCGTCGACCCCTGGGTGTGGGGGCTGATGCGCCTGCTCACCGGCTTTTCGGTGTCGGCCATCTACGTGGTGGCCGAGAGCTGGCTGAACCAGGCCGCCGACAACCGCACCCGCGGCCAGCTGCTGTCGCTGTACATGATCACCATGCTCGCCGGGCTGTCCGCCGGCCAGTTCCTGCTCAACCTGTCCGACCCGGCCGGCTTCGAGCTGTTCACCCTGATCTCCATCCTGATCAGCCTGGCGGCCATCCCCATCCTGATCACCGCCACGCCGATGCCGGCCTTCGAGAGTGCCCGCCCGGTGAGCATCGCCACCCTGTACCGCCTGGCACCCACCGGCCTGGTCGGCTCCTTCCTGATCAACGCCTGCTACGCCATGGTCCTGGGCATGGGCTCGGTGTACGCCAGCCGCCTGGGCATGCGGGTCGAACAGATCGCGCTGTTCATGGCCCTGCTGGTGCTCGGCGGCATGCTGCTGCAATGGCCCCTGGGCCGACTGTCGGACAGCCGCGACCGGCGCACGGTGATCGCCGCGGCGGCCGTCGCCGCCCTGCTGTGCGCCCTGGTCAGCGCCCAGGTCGGCTTCACCAGCAATCACAGTCATCTGCTGCTGGCGCTGCTGTTCGGCGGCACCTGCTTCCCCCTGCTGGCCCTGTACCTGGCGCTGACCAACGACCAGCTGGAGGCCGACCAGGCCACCGGCGCCAGCAGCACCCTGTTGCTGGTAGGCGGGGTGGGCGCCAGCATCGGCCCCTTCCTGATCTCCCTGACCATGGACCGCTGGGGCCCGGCCAGCTTCTTCTGGAGCCTGGCGGTGATGGCCGGGCTAATGGCCGCCCATGCCCTGTACAAGCGCATCACCGATCCCTTCCCGGCCACCAGCGAGAGCGCCAACCCCTTCCAGATGCAGGCGCCCTTCCCGGTGGGCTCGGTGCTGATGGAGTCGATGCCGGGGGAAGACAGCGCAGGCGAAACACCCATCGAGGACGGTTCCGACACGGCCCGCGACGAGGCGCCGCCCCTCGCCTGAGTGCGCACCCCGGCGGGCGCGGGGGCGGCGATTTCGGCTATCCTTGCCGCCCCTTTTGTCGCCAGGAAAGTCGCCATGCAAGCCCAACTCGAAGAACTGATCGGCAAGATAAGCTCGGGCTGCATGCAGGCCACCGACATCGCCCGCATCGCCGCCGAGGCCGCCCAGGCCTACGCCGACCCACAGGCCTTCCTCGCCGCCAACCCGGACATCAACTACGACGACGACTTCCCCATCCCCCTCGGCGAGTGGGTGGTGGTCGGCAGCCTGCCGGACACCGTGCTGTTCCAGGCCGACACTTACGAGCAGCTGTTCCAGCAGATCACCGAATCCTTCGGCGCCAACGTCAACTTCGTGCTCAAGCCCAAGCAGCTGGCCAAGACCGAGCCGCTCAAGGCGCTCAACCGCATCCAGGTGCAGCTCTCCAGCCTGTCGCCGGAAACCCAGGGCTACGTGCTGGTGGACTTCAGCGAACCGCTGGACGACGAGCTGCAGGCCGTGCTGGTGTACAGCAGCGACCTGCCGCGGGTGCTGGAGCTGGCGGTGGAGGTGGGTATCTATGCGGCGCCGGCCTACGAGGCCATGAAGGCGGCCCAGGCCGAGTAACGGCGCCGCGCGCAACAGCTCGCCACCCTTCGGCCCGTAGCCTGGATTGGCCCAGATGTAACCCAGGCTACGAAACGGCAGCACTTACCACGAGCCATAGGGGATGCCGTGCTGCTCGATATAGGCCTTGGCAGCGGGTTTCAATGGGCGATGGCGCCCCTCTGATAGCCCCTGATAGGGTCCCTTGGGCTCGATCTTAGCCTGGATACGGGAAATCTCTATTGGTGGCAGGCAGGCCCCCATCACCCAGGCTTTGGCAATCCCGCCAGGCGCTAGGCCGATGACAATGGCTAGTCGATAGTCCGAAGTGCGGCCACTTGCCCCACACTTTGCAGGCTCTTGACGAAGCATGATGGCACGGGTGTCAGCTGGGATCGTTAGCGTCGCGCGATACGTTTGCGGCTCAGCCAAGGACTGCCAGCGGATGAAAATACTTTCGGGCAGATCCAAACCACTCAGATAGTGACCAGCTCCCCAGCCGAATCGCTTGGACCAACCCGCAGGCTTGCCGGAGCCGTTTTCGGGCTGACGGATGGATACCGTCCCCTGTACGGCGCCGATGGAGGTGATGCCACGAACATCCGTGACGTCGGCGGTCTCCAGCCAGACATCCATGTAATCAGGCGCGAAGAAGCCCAGGCGCCAAGCTTTATACGGCAGCCGCGGCTGACGCAGGTAGCACGCCTTGTAATCCCCCATGTCCCGGATCAGGCAGTGCTCGCCGACGGCCAGCGGCACATCCTTGAACAACTCGGCCACATCCGAATGCCCGTCGGAAGCCAGGGTTACGGTGTTCTCGGTGCGCTGCCAGCGGCCTTTGATGTGCCCGTCCAGATTGCCAAAGGCATAGGTCGCCTCGAAGCTGCCGTCAGCCCTGAGCAATAACGTGGAGCCAGTTTCCCGGACGCCCTGCAGAACGTAGCGGCCAACCAGATCAGTGGCCGGCTTGGCGCTTGCCAGCAGAGGGAAAAGGGCAAACAGGATCAGCAAGAAATGCTTCATGCCCTGCCCCCTTCACCAGGACCCATAGGGGATGCCGTGCTTCTCGATATAGGCCTTGGCAGCGGGCTCGAGCGACAAGGCGTATTCCCCATCGCTTTGCCCTTGATCGGGCCCCATCGGCTCGATCTCAGCCTGGACACGCAGGATTTCCGTCCCTTTGAAGCAGGGTCCGCTGACCCAGAGCTTGGCAATCCCACCAGGGGCCAAGCCGATGGTTACGGCATTGCGGTAATCGGTCGCCCAACCGGTAATAGGGCAATTCACTTTTTCCGGTTTCCGCATCAACTCACGAGCTGACTCAGGGACCTCCAGGGTGACGCGATAGGTTTGCGGCTCTGTAAGCGACTGCCAACGAACAAAGATACGCTCAGGCACCTCCAAACGATTGAGGTGGACCCCAGCCCCTGCTCCGACATATTCAGGCCACCCCGCAGGGGCGCCGGAGCCATCTTCCGGCTGATGGATTGAAACCGTACCTTGCATGGCTTCGGTATAGGTATTGCCCCTGATATCGGTGACATCCACAGTTTCCAGCCAGACATCCATATAGTCCGGTGCGAAAAAGCTCAGGTACCAAGCTTTGAACGGCTTGGGCGGTTCGGACGAACCGCCAAAAACGGTCAGAGGGGCGACGAGTGCTAAAACAAGCATCACCCTGCCCACTTACCACGACCCATAGGGGATGCCGTGCTTCTCGATATAGGCCTTGGCAGCGGGTTTCAATGGGCGATGCCGCCCCTCTGATAGCCCCTGATAGGGTCCCTTGGGCTCGATCTCAGCCTGAGCACGCAGGATTTCCGTACCTTTGAAACAGGGCCCGCTGACCCAGAGCTTGGCAATCCCACCAGGGGCCAGGCCGATGGTTACGGCATTGCGGTAATCGGTCTCCCAACCGGTTATCGGGCAATTCACTTTTTCCGGTTTCCGCATCAACTCACGGGCTGACTCCGGTATTTCCAGCGTAGCGCGATAGGTTTGCGGCTCTGTAAGCGACTGCCAACGAACAAAGATACGCTCAGGCAACTCCAAACGATTGAGGTGGACCCCAGCCCCTGCTCCGACATATTCAGGCCACCCCGCAGGGGCACCGGAGCCATCTTCCGGCTGATGGATTGAAACCGTTCCTTGCATGGCTTCGGCATAGGTATTGCCCCTGATATCGGTGACATCCACAGTTTCCAGCCAGACATCCATATAGTCCGGTGCGAAAAAACTCAGGTACCACGCTTTGAACGGCTTGGGCGGTTCGGACGAACTGCCAAAAGCGGTCAGAGGGGCGACGAGTGCTAAAACAAGCATCACCCTGCCCACTTACCACGACCCATAGGGGATGCCGTGCTGCTCGATATAGGCCTTGGCAGCGGGCTCCAGCGGCAAGGCATATTGCCCATCGCTTTGCCCTTGATCGGGGCCCATCGGCTCGACCTCGGCCTGGACACGCAGGATTTCCGTACCTTTGAAGCAGGGACCACTGACCCAGAGCTTGGCAATCCCACCAGGAGCCAGGCCGATCACGACTGCATCCCGATAAGCAGACTGCCACCCACCCATAGGGCAATCGATCCGTTCCTCCCGGAGCATCAACTCACGAGCTGACTCCGGAACTTCCAGGGTGGCGCGATAGGTTTGAGGTTCGGTCAAAGACTGCCAACGGATGAAGATGCGCTCAGGTAAGTCAAGACGTTCAAGTGCCATACCTTTGCCGCGAACATAGGGCCCAGGCCACCCTCTAGCATTGCCCTTTCCGTTCTCCGGCTGACTAACGGCAACCGTGCCCCTGACGGCAGTCGTAAAGGTGATGCCACGAACATCCGTGACGTCGGCCGTTTCCAGCCAGACATCCATATAGTCGGGAGCCATAAAACCCAAGTACCACCCTCCAGAGAAAGGCAGCCGCGGCTGACGCATATAGCACGCTTTGTAGTCCCCCATGTCCCGAATCAGGCAGTGCTCGCCAACGGCCAGCGGCACATCCTTGAACAACTCGGCCACATCCGAATGCCCGTCGGAAGCCAGGGTTACGGTGTCATCGGTACGCTGCCAACGGCCTTTGATATGCCCGTCCAGGTTGCCGAAGGCATAGGTCGCCTCGAAGCTGCCGTCTGACTTGAGCAGTAACGTGGAGCCGGTTTCCCGAACGCCCTGCAGAACGTAGCGGCCGACCAGATCGGTGGCCGATTTGGCGTTTACGAACAACGGAAAAAGAGTGAGGAAGATAAATAGAAAACGCTTCATAGCAGGTTTACCGGGTCTGGCTTGTTCGGGTGGACGGTGCGTTGACCGTCCCTCGTCGGACGGTTTACGAAGTGCACGGTCAATGCACCGCTTTCGCCAAGGTGGACATTCCAATGGGCCGCCTGGTGCAGGAAGTGGGCATAAAGCAGATCCTGCTCCTCGTACGCAAGGTTCAACGGCGCCTTGCCTTGGGCATAGGCCATCAACTTGTCGGCAATGGGGACCAGTTCGGCAGGCAGCCTCAGCTCACGGGTATTGGGCATAGGCCGAAACGGTGCCCCGGCCTCCTGAGCCAGGGCATGCATGATGCGCAGAGGAATGCGCCCATACTCGCCACGCACACGGCGATCCAGTTTGACCTGGGCATAGATCACCTTGCGGCGTATGGGGTTGTCAGTAGAGCGTACTTGCCGCCAGTCGATATACAGCTTGCCATTCGGGCGCACGGGATCGATCAGGCCGCGTTGCTGCCACGACTCCAAGGCGCGGCTGGCCTGCTTCCAGGCCTGGCTCTCCTCGTTGGGTAGACGGTTATCCACCTCGTCATGGAAGGGTCGGGTGAGGAACAGCTTCTCCTCGGCCTCCAGCGGGTAGTTGCCACCGATATCGCCATGGGCACCCGGCAGAACGATCTCGGCAAAATTCGGCTGCGTGCTGTTGAGCGAGTAGTTGTAACGGTATTCATCGCCTGCCACCAAATGAATCACGCGTTTAGCGCTATCCGGTGCCAGGTGCAGTTTCAGGTCGCCGTTCTGATCGTCGTTCACGTCCCAACCATCGCTCAGGTCACCAATCGCCGCCACGGTGTCGAACAGCCCGATCAAGTTGACCTGCACATCCTGACCGAAGCGCCAGGCAAAGTTCTCGCTTAAAGGAGCTTTACCTTGGCGCAGCGCGCGGGCCAAGAGCGAAGACGCTTCTCTGCGCAAATCGTTGACGAAATGGCGAGCGGCGGCAGCTCCTCGACTAAAACCAAAAACGTCGATTTCTAATCTTTCCACCATCAAATCAGGATTGTTGGCTTTCATTATGGCCAGCTTAGAAAGCGCTCCCTGCGTACTTTTTTCTATCTTCTCAAGTACGCCGGTCTCTCCAGTGCCAAGCGCCATGTCGGGGAAAGATTTATCGGCCTTGCCTGACTCGGTGCCAACACCTTCTATATAAACGGGCATACAGGCTGTAACAGCGTCGCTTGCAATCGATACGGAAGAGTCATCCCGATAAATATCGTACAACCTCACAATATTCGTCCCTTGCCGCCCATAACTGCTCATCGGGTCCATCTGATGGGGCGGGCAGTATTCGAGCAGGGCACGCTCATCGGCCGCGTCGTAGCCGAATTGATTGGCGCGGCATTGCTGGCCCCGCGCCACGTTGTCGGCGTTGTCGCCGGTGCCGTCGAAGAAGAAGCCCACGCGCAGGATGATGCCCTGCTGTACGTCCTCCTCCAGTTCTTCCTCTTCGTCCTCTTCCTCCAGCCCCAACGGCGCCGCATCGCCGGGCTCTTCCTGCCAATTACGCGCCAGGGTGTCGGCGGCCGGTTGCGGCGAGGCCGGTGTGCTGGGGGCCAAGGCCTGGGCGGCAGAGGCCGCGATGGCCAAAGGCTCGGGCGCGCTGAACGCGGCGGGGGCATGGCTGTTGCCGATGATCACGCTACCAGAGCCCCCAATCACCACATTGCCATGGCTGCCGATGGTGCCGAGCGTGGTGGCCGGCATGTTGTTGATCAGCACATTAGGTATCACATTGCCGACCAGGGCACTGCCGCAAGCGGTGGGGTCGTTTTGGCGGGCGGCGGGCAGGCCGTCGAATTGAACATCCGGCGAGCCGGCGGTAATGGGGTTGGTGCCATGCCCGGGAATGGGGCAGGCGGTGGGGTCGGTGACACGGGCGGCGGGTTTGCCAGACATGACCAATCTCCTTATCGGTTACGGCAGGGCCGAGACCTTGCCGCAAAAGCAGCACCCGTCGCAATCGACAAACCCCCGAACTATGCGGCGATCCGCAGCTGCGGCACGGGCTGCGCAAGTATATGCACAGGAATTCAGACGGCCTCGCCGTAGACAGCCCAACCATTTGGCCGGCACCGCCACGGCGAGGCCGCCCGCCCCGTCAGAGCTTCAGGCAGGCCTTCAAGGCTTGGTGGTTGCCGCCATACGGCGAGCACAAGCGCTGATGCACCCGGCTGAGAAACCCGATTTCGAAGGCGCGCCGCTGCAACCCTGGGGGCAAGGCATCACGCTCGATAATCAGGTTGGCCCACAACCAGCCGGTGTCGTCTGTCGTTAGCCAGGCTTGCGCACTGGCCACACCCTTGTCGAACGCCTGCAGGCAATCCTGTGGCCACTTGATGATCGCGCCGCGATGGCCATCGTACGTTGGCAAGTAACTGGTGCAGGGCCTCTTCATCGCTCGCCCTCCTCGGCCGCTTGCGCCAGCGAGCTGCGATACAGCACCACCACATCGTTCAGCAACTCGCGGGCGCCCTGGCAAAGCTCATGCAAGTCCCTTGCTGCGCAGGCCGTAGCCCCCGAGCTCGCCAGTTTGTTGAACAACTTGTGCAGCATCGCCACACGCAATTCGGCAGCCAGCTGGAAATGGCAGACAGAGGCAGCCGGCAAACCAAGCGGCTCGACAGGTTTCGGGAAGGGAATGACAGCGAGTTTGTTGCTAGCCATGGCGCACCTCCAGAACGGAGGCCGATGACAGGGGAAACCGCCCAAGGTGGAGCCCTTGGGTAAAAGGTGGATAGCGCATTTTCCTTATGCTCCTCGAACCATTTAAGGAGCCGCCAACCTCTCGTTTCGACTCGGTTGGGTGGCGGACCGTACGGGGGTCGAAATACCGGCGTCCGAGGGAACCGGCCAGGCCGAAGCCTGCCCCGCACGGCCCGCCATAACTGCGCGAGAAAACAGCAGGCACAAAAAAGCGCCTGCTCTCGGCTATGGCGCTACCGCGCCTTCGTGAAGATCGGGTTCCTACACCCGGTCACGGGATTGACCGTGACCGGCGCACTCTAGCCCGGCACCAAGTGCAGGGCAAGCCCGATGAAAGGAAGCTGTTTGCCACAACAACTTGTGGCGACGCGCCGCATTCGGGTAGCTTCAACCCACGCAATGAAGCACCCCGCAGGCAGGACGCCCGTTATCTTCCCCCTGCTCGCATAGGCCGTTTTCAACGGAACCATCCGCCGATGCGAATACTTGCCCTGTGCTGCCGATAAGCCCTGGTGCACAACACCCCCAAAGGCCCCTGCCGCAAGCTGGACACCTCAAGATTGAGAGGTTGCACTGGCAACGGCAGGGAATGTTATCCACCAAATGGCGCACTTAATCGCACCACTGGATGTTCAATTTTAGGTAGAGGTACTGCTGTTGGCCATATCTATTCGAGAAGCACGCCCGGAAGACGCGGTGGAAATCAGCGCCCTCATAATTTCTGCCATTAAAGAGACTAACGCCAAAGACTATCCCGCCTCTCTTATTGAGAAATTACCAGATAATTCCTCCCCCGAGCAAATAGCAAGCCGCATGCTGACCCGAGAAACTTTCGTTTCCGTGAAAGACGGAGAGATCACCGGAACTGCAAGCTTAGACAAAAATACCATTCGATCTATTTTCGTAATGCCAAGACATCAGGGCTTCGGTATTGGCCTAGCCCTAATGAAGCACATAGAAGAGCTGACTTCAAAATATGAAATAAAAGAACTGACTGTACCTTCATCAATTACTGCCGAAGGGTTTTATCAGAGGCTAGGATACGCGAAGGTGCGCGAAGAGCATGAAGGCATTGAGAAAATTATCATAATGAGAAAAATTACTTCTCCCTCTAAATAGCGTATATGGACTCTCCCCACAAACGGTGAGAAATAGCTTTTCCAACCCTATCGTCAGTGCGGTTGAATTCGTATATCTGGCCTGTAATTCATGCACAGGCCCCACTCCCGCGGGATGGGCTAACGCCCAACCCTTAATCCAAGTTTGGGACCACAGAAGAAGCCATGCGAGCCTCCACTGCAACTGAAGACGCCCCAATAGAAATTACCGCGTACGACCCTGCTTGGCCGCGAATTTTCGCAGAGGAGCAGGCGTTACTTGCCGAGGTTCTTAAACCGTGGCTTGTCGGCCCCATCGAGCACGTCGGCAGCACTTCAGTGCCTGGCTTGGTTGCCAAACCGATCATCGACATTGCTGCGCCGGCCAGGTCGCTGGCAGCGTCCCGCGGGGCTATTGAGGCACTGCGCCATTTGCGCTATCAGCACTACCCGTATAAACCCGAAGACATGCACTGGTTCTGCAAGCCTTCGCCTACATTTCGCACGCACCACCTTCATATCTTGGTTTATAACAGCCCGACGTGGCTTGATCGGCTGGCATTCCGAGATGCATTGCGCTCAAACCCTGAGCTCGCTGCACAGTATGCCGCCTTGAAACTACAACTTGCTGCTCAACATCGCACTGACCGCGAAGCGTACACAGCGGCCAAAGCCCCTTTCATACAGGCGGTACTCACTCACTGCCGGCGTGACCGGGGCAATGAGGTCTAACAAGCGGCGCAGTCTGCTCGCGGGGTTTACACAGGGCGGGCGAAAACCGCCCTTTAACTGAACGGTAATCTAGAGGAAGCACTCAATGGAATATGAGGCACTCAACTTCGAAAGCAAACTTGCGCTCTTCGACGAGCAATGGGCACCCAAAGTCATCGCCGAGATGAATGACTACCAGTTTAAGGTAGTTAAAATCAAAGGTGACTTTGTCTGGCATGACCACAAGGACACGGACGAGACCTTTATTGTGCTGGACGGGAAATTACGAATCGACTTTCGTGATGGGCATGTAACCCTATCGAAAGGCGAGATGTACGTCGTACCGAAAGGCAAGGAGCACAAACCTTTCGCCGAGGAAGAAGTAAAGATTCTACTTATTGAACCCCGAGGCGTACTGAATACCGGTCATGAAGGCGGTGATCGTACTGCCCAAAATGATATTTGGATTTAAATACCCCCATGGCATACGACGAAGGCCTGGCCGAAAGGCTGCGCGAAGCCCTGCAAGGCCAGGCGGATATCACCGAGCGAAAGATGTTCGGCGGCATGGCCTTTATGGTGCGCGGCCATATGTGCGTCGGGATTCTGGGGGATGTGTTGATGGCGCGGGTGGGGCCCGGTGCTTATGAGCAGGCACTCGCCCTGCCGCATGTGCGCGCGATGGACTTCACCGGCAAGCCCATGAGGGGCTATGTCTTCGTCGAACCGCCCGGCTTCGCAGAGGATGGGGACCTGGCGGCCTGGGTCCAGCGTTGCCATAGCTTCGTGCAATCCCTGCCGCCCAAGCCCCCGAAATAGCCGGCCGCCCTACAGCGCGCCGCTCAGGGCCTTCTCGAACAACGCGCTGTACCCCCGCGCGCTGAAGGCGACCGGGTTGGTGCCGGCCGAGGGGTCGGCCTCGGCCATCTGCCCGACCTGTTCGAGGCGCGTGTCATCTATACCGATATCGGCCAGGCAATGGGGGATGCCGACCTCGCTGCGCAGTTCCAGCACCCAGTCGAGTACGCCGTCGAACCCCGCCTTGCTCAGGCCCAGGTAGCGTGCCAGGCGGTACATCTGTGGGCCGATGCTGGCCTGGTTGGCCTGCAGCACGTAGGGCATCAGCACCGCGTTGAGCAGGCCGTGGTGGGCATCGTAGAGCGCGCCCAGGGGATGAGCCAGGGCATGCATGGCACCCAGGCCGCGCTGGAAGGCGGTGGCGCCCATGGTCGACGCCACCAGCATCTGCAGCCGCGCCTCGACATCCGCGCCATGGGCCACCGCCCGCGGCAGGTACTGCTGCACCAGGCGCATGCCCTCCAGGGCGATGCCCTCGGCCATGGGGTGAAACAGCGGCGAGCAGTAGGCCTCCAGGCAGTGGGACAGAGCGTCCATGCCGGTGGCGGCAGTGACCTTGGCCGGCAGGCCGATGGTCAGTTGCGGATCGAGGATGACCAGCGCCGGCAGCATGCGGGCGTGGAAGATGATGCGCTTGATATGCGCCGCCTCGTCGGTGATCACCGAGGCGCGACCGACCTCCGAGCCGGTGCCGGCGGTGGTCGGCACCGCCACCACCGGGGCCATGCCGGCGACCTTGACGCGGCTGGCGTTGTCGCCGATGTCCTCGAAGTCCCACAGGGGGCGGTCCTGGCCGACCATCAGGGCGATGGCCTTGCCGGCGTCCAGGGCCGAACCGCCGCCGAAGGCGATCACCCCGTCGTGGCCGCCGGCCTTGAAGGCCGCCACGCCGTCCATCACGTTCTGCCCGGTAGGGTTGCCCTTGATCGCCGAGAACAGCCCAGCCTTGAGGCCATCGTCGCGGCATTGCAGCAGGGCGTCATCGATGATCGACAGGGCCGCCAGGCCAGGGTCGGTGACCAGCAGCGGCGCGGCCATACCCAGCTCGCGGCAGGCGGCGGGCAGCTCGCGGATACGCCCGGCGCCGACGCGGATCGCGGTGGGGTAGTTCCAGTTCATGCGGTAGTGGTTCAGGTCCATGGCGCGCCTCACAACTGGGTCTTGAAGTGGAAGGATTTCGGCCGGGTCAGCTGTTCGTAGCCGATGCTCGACAGGGTGCAGCCGCGGCCGGAGTGCTTGACCCCGGTCCAGGCCAGGGCCGGGTCGAGGTAGTCACAGCGGTTGAGGAACACGGTGCCGGCCTCGACCCGTTCGGCCAGGGCCAGGGCGGCCTCGGCATCGCGGCTGAAGATGGCGGCGGTGAGGCCGAATTCGCTGTCGTTCATCAGCGCCAGGGCCTCCTCGTCGTCCCTGACCTTCTGGATGCCGACCACCGGGCCGAAGGACTCCTCGGTCATCACCCGCATGCCGTGGTAGACGTTGGTCAGCACCTGGGGCGCCAGGTAGGCCGAGCCGGGTCGATCCAGGGCGAAGCTGCTCGGGTCGATATGGGCAGTGGCGCCCTGGGCCAGGGCCTCGTTGATCTGCCGGCGGACGAAATCCGCCGCCTCGGCCCGTACCAACGGCCCCAGGGTGGTGGCAGGGTCGTCGGGGCGGCCCAGCTTGTAGCGTTTGACCAGGGCCACCGCCTGCTCGACGAAGGCCTCGAACAGCGCCTCGTGCACGTAGATGCGCTCGATGCCGCAGCAGGACTGCCCGGAGTTGAAGAAGGCGCCGTCGATGGCGGTCTCCACCGCGTGGGCCAGGTCGGCGTCGGCGCGCACGTAGGCCGGGTCCTTGCCGCCCAGTTCCAGGCCGGTGCCGATGAAGCGTCCGGCGGCCGCCCGCTCGACCATGGCGCCGCCCGGCACCGAGCCGGTAAAGGCCACGTACTGCACGGCCGGCGCCTGGATCAGCCGCTCGGTGTCGGCGTGGCTGAGGTGCAGGTATTGGAACACCCCGTCCGGCAGGCCGGCCTCGACGAAGGCCTCGACCATGCGCTCGGCGCACAGCGGGGTCTGCGCCGAATGCTTGAGCAGTACCGCGTTGCCGGCCAGCAATGCCGGCATCACCGCATTCACGGCGGTCAGGTAGGGGTAGTTCCAGGGCGCGATGATCAGCGCCACGCCCAGCGGCTCGCGGCGGATGAAACGGGTGAAGCCGGGTTTGTCCGGCAGGCGGATGTCGGCCAGGGCGTTCTCGGCGATATCGGCCATGTGGCTGGCGCGCTCGACTAAGCCGCGGACTTCCCCGGCGCAATAGCGAATCGGCCGGCCCATCATCCAGCACAGCTCCTCGGCCAGCTGCTCTTCCTTGGCGGCGAAGGCGGCGATGGCCTTGCGGCCGATGGCGACCCGTTCGCTCAGGGGGGTGGTCTTCCAGGCCCGCTGGGCCTGCTCGGCCTTGGCCAGGGCCGCCTCGATCTGCGCGGCCGTGGCCAGCTCGCGCTCGACGTAGAGGCTGTCGTCGACCGGTGATATGCACTGCAACTTGCTCATTGCGACGCTCCAGAACCGGAGGCGGCACCGTGGCGCCTCCCCGGCGATCAGATGATTTCGAAGTAGCGATCGAGCTCCCAATCGCTGACATGCCGACGGTATTCACGTTCCTCCCATTCGCGGCTGGCGGCGTAGTGCTCGACGAACGGGTCGCCGAACAGCTCCCGCGCCGCCTGGGAGGCCTTCAGGCGCTGCGCCGCGTCCCACAGGGTGCGCGGCAGGGCCAGTTCCGGCGGGTGCTTCTGCGCATAGGCGTTGCCGGACACCGGATCGGTCGGCTGCCAGCCCTGCATCACCCCGTACAGCCCGGAGCCGATGGCCACCGACAGGGCCAGGAAGGGGTTGCCGTCGGCAGCGCCCAGGCGATATTCCTGGCGCTGCGACTTGTCGCTGCCGGGGATCACCCGCAACGCCGCGGTGCGGTTCTCCACGCCCCAGGTGGCATCGGTCGGCGCCCAGAAACCGGGGATCAGCCGGCGGTAGCTGTTCAGGGTCGGCGCCACCATGCACAGGAACTCGGGCATCAGGCGCTGCTGGCCGGCGAGGAACTGGCGCTGGACCTGGCTCATGTTGTGCGGCTGGCTGGGGTCGTGGAAGGCCGACTTGCCGCTCTCGCGCTCACGCAGGGAGACGTGGATATGGCCGCTCTGCCCCGGGTACTTGCCCGACCACTTGGCCATGAAGGTGGCCATCAGGCCGTTGCGCTGGGCCAGCACCTTCATGAAGGTCTTGAACAGCGCGCCCTTGTCCGCCGCGTCCTCGGCCTGGTCGTAGGCGAGTGCCGCCTCCAGCACGCCGGGGCCGGTCTCGGTGTGCAGGCCCTCGATGGGGAAGTCCATCTGCTCGCCCAGCTCGAGAATCTGGTGGTACAGCTCGGCATGCACCGAGTTGCGGATCATCGAGTAGCCGAACCAGTCCGGGGTGAACGGCTTGAGGTTGCGAAAGCCCTTCTCCCGCGCCGACTCCGGGGTCTCGTCGAACATGAAGAACTCGTACTCCAGCGCGGCGAAGGGATCGAAGCCCATCTCCTCGCAGCGCTTGACCACCCGCCGCAGGGTGCCGCGCGGACAGACCGCCTCGGCCTGCTGGTCGAACTCGCAGATGAACAGCAGCATGCCGTTCTCGAAGGGAATCTCCCGGCAGGTGTGCGGCAGCACCCGCACCGGCGCGTCCGGGTAGCCGGTGTGCCAGCCGGTGTAGCTGGCGTTGTCGTAGAGCTGGTCCTTGACGTCCCAGCCCAGTACCACGTCGCAGAAGGCGAAGCCCGAGTCCAGCGCGGAAAGGAACTTGCTGCGGCTCAGGTACTTGCCGCGCATCACCCCGTCGTTGTCGAACACCCCGACCTTGATGTGACTGAGCCCGCGCTCCTCGACGATGCGCTTGGCATCTTCGACGGTCTTCACTTCTCGCGGTTTGAGCATATGCACCCCCATCTATTGTTATGGCCGACGTCCCCTGTCGGTTGTGTCCACTGCCCCGAACGCCGACCGGCGCGCCAACGCAGGGCGCCCATGCCCGCGGAGAGCAATCCGGGCACAGGCATGCGCCTGGGCGCCGACGGCGTGGCCGCCGGTATCAGTAGCGATAGGGTGGGCCGGCCTTGGCCATCAGGGCGTTGTACTTCTTGAAGATCTCCACCACCTTGGCGCTGCGCGGGCTGGCCTTGGCGATCTCGTCCCAGAACTTGTGCGCCTCGTCCTCCACGGTTTTCCACTCGGCATCGGGAATGGTGGTGAGCTCGAGCTTGCCGCCCTCCACGCGCAGCTGCGCCTCGCCGCCCCAGTACCAGTGCTGGCGGTAGTAGTGGGAGCTGTCCATGCACAGCTTGAACAGGGTCTGCAGGTGCGCGGGCACCTCGGCCCACTTCTCCGAGTTGGCGAAGTAGGAGCCGATCCAGGCGCCGGAAATGTTGTTGGTGAGGAAGTACTTGGTGACGTCGGCCCAGCCGACGGTGTAGTCCTCGGTGATGCCCGACCAGGTGATGCCGTCCAGCTCGCCGGTCTGCACCGCCACCTCGACGTCCTCCCAGGGCAGGGTCACCGGGATCACGCCGAAGCGCGAGAGGAACTTGCCGGCGGTGGGGAAGGTGAAGATGCGCTTGCCCTTGAGGTCGGCCAGGCTGCGGATCGGCTCGACCGTGGCGAAGTGGCAGGGGTCCCAGGCGCCGGCGCCGAGCCAGGTGACGCCCTCGACCTCGCCGTAGGCCTCCTCCCAGATCTGCCGCAGGCCGTACTTCTCGAACAGCACCGGCACGTCCAGGCTGTAACGAGTGGCGAAGGGGAAGTAACCGCCGAACACCGAGACGTCCACCGGCGCGGCGATGGAGTCGTCGTCGCTCTGCACCGCGTCGATGGTGCCGCGCTGCATGGCGCGGAACAGCTCGCCGGTGGGCACCAGCTGGTCGGCGAAGTACAGCTGGATCTCCATCTCGCCCTTGGCCGCCAGGTTGAAGGCGTCGATCGAGGGCTTGATCACGTGCTCGGCCAGGGCCGGGCCGGCGTAGGTCTGCAGGCGCCAGGTGATCTTCTTCGGCTCCTGCGCGTAGATATGCGCCGAGCCCAGGGCCGATGCGCCCACCGCGCCGGTGGTGACCGCGGCGGTCTTGAGGAACTTGCGTCTCGTACTCATGCTGTTATCTCCAATGAATGTCGATCCAGATGTCATACAACCGCATGGCACCACTGCGACCCGGCGAGGTCGGTGCAGCGTGTTCAGGTGGGCGCGTTACCCCACAGGGCGGCCAGCGCCTGTCGCCGCTCGGGGTGAAAAAACCAACTGCGTCCGAGCCTCTCCTGAATTCTGTGGGTCAGCGCGCGTAGTGCCACTGGGGCAACCACAGCGCGATCTGCGGAAACATCATCACCAGCACCAGGGCCAGCACCATGATCAGCACGAAGGGGGTGACCGAGACGTAGATGTCGCGCAGGGTCACCTCCGGAGGCGCCATGGCGCGCATGAGGAACAGGTTGTAGCCGAAGGGCGGGGTCATGTAGGCGATCTGGCAGGTGATGGTGTAGAGCACGCCGTACCAGATCAGATCGAAGCCCAGGGCGCCGACCAGGGGCACGTAGAGCGGCGCGACTATCACCAGCATGGCGGTGTCGTCGAGAAACATGCCCATCAGGATGAACGACAGCTGCATCATGATCAGCACCTGCCAGGGGCCCAGCTCCAGGCGGTCGATGAAGAAGGCCTCGATGGCGTTGACCGCGCCGAGACCGTCGAACACCGCGCCGAAGCACAGGGCGGCGAGGATGATCCACATGAACATGCAGCTGATGCCGAGGGTCTTGCGCAAGGTGTCTTCCATCACCTGGGCGCTCAGCCGGCCCTTGACCAGGGCGGTGAAGGTGGCGGCCGCGGCGCCCACCGCCGAGCTTTCCACCAGGCTGGTGATGCCCATCAGGAACAGCCCGGTCATGCAGAAGAAGATGAACAGCGGGGCGATGCCGGCCTTGAGCAGGCGCAGCTTCTCGCCCCAGCCGATCTGCTGGCGCTCCTCCTCGGCCAGGGCCGGCCCCAGGCGCGGTTGCAGGCGGCAGCGGATGACGATGTAGAGGACGAACAACCCGGCCATCATCAGCCCCGGGAACACCCCGGCCAGCCACAGCTGGCCCACCGGCTGGCGGGCGATCATGCCGTACAGCACCAGCACCACGCTGGGCGGAATGAGGATACCCAGGGAGCTGCCGGCCTGGATCACCCCGGTGACCATGATCTTGTCGTAGCCGCGGCGCAGCAGTTCCGGCAGGGCGATGCTGGCGCCGATGGCCATGCCGGCGACGCTCAGGCCGTTCATCGCCGAGATCGCCACCATCAGGCCGATGGTGCCGATGGCCAGGCCGCCGTTCAGCGGCCCCATCCACACGTGGAACATGCGGTAGAGGTCTTCGGCCAGCCCCGACTCGGAGAGCATGTAGCCCATGTAGACGAACATCGGCAGGGTCAGCAGCGGGTACCACTTCATCAGCTTCATCGCCGCGCTGAAGGCGATCTCCGAACCGCCGTCGCCCCACAACAGCAGGGCGGCGCTGACCGCGACGAAGCCGATGGCGCCGAACACCCGCTTGCCGGTGAGCAACAGCAACATCATCGAGGAGAACATCAGCAGGGCGATGAGCTCGTAACTCATTACAGCGTCTCCCCGCGGGCGGCGGCGATATCCTTGAAGAAGGTGGCGATGGTCTGCAGCAGCATCAGCGCCACGCCGAGGGTCATGATGATCTTGATCGGCGCCATATAGGGCGACCAGGCCGAGTAGCTGGTCTCGCCGTACTGCAGGGCGTACTGGGTCGAGGAGATGCCGCCGTAGAGCAGGAAGATCAGGTAGAAGATCAGGAAGCCGACGGTGATGGCGTCCATGATCGCGCTGGTGCGCGGCGACCAGCGGCTGTAGAACAGGTCCATGCGCACATGGGCATCGAGCTGCATGGAGTAGCCGCCGCCGAGGAGGAAGTAGGCGACCATGAGGAACTGCGCGGTTTCCAGGGTCCAGATCGCCGGGTCGGCGAAGGTCTTGCTGATGGATGAGTACAGCAGCACCGCCAGCATGGCGAAGATCAGGTACATGGCGAACCGGCCGATGACCCGGTTCATCGCGTCCACTCCCCGCACGAACAGCCGAATCGCCTTGGGCATTCAGTTCTCTTCGAAATAGATGTTATCCCGTCAGACTAGCCGAAGATTTCCCAATGCCAACTCGCCGCGAAAGAGGTGAACGCGCCATTGCGAGGCGCGCGCGGCCGACGGGCCTGGCGGCCTCGCGCGGGCGCCAGGCCGGCGCAGGCCCTGGGCAAGTTGCAGGAAAAACCCGCGAAGACGCCGGTTAAAAGCGCTTATGCCCCAACATCACCAAGATCGATGGGCACTATCGAGGCACTCGACTTCTTATCCGCGGGCAAGTCCTTAACATCTCCTCCCGTAGCCATTGTTCTCCAACGGGAGGAGCCATCATGAAACGCCAACTCGCCCTCAGCCTGGTCCTCGGCCTGTTCGCCGCCAACGCCTTCGCCCTGCCGAGCCTCAACCCGCAACCCTTGCTCGGCGAGGCGAAGGACAGCCAGCAGGAAGTGCGCCCGCTGGACCGCCATTTCGCCGAAGGCGGCGCAGAGCGCACCCCCGGCCAGCAGCGCCTGCGCCTCGCCGAAGGCGGGGCCGAACGCCTGCTGGAGCACCGCCGAGCCGGCTAACGCCGGCCGCACCGGACCACCGCGCGCCTGCGCAGCGGCACGCTCAATTCCAACCCGCCCAACGGCCCCGCAAGTCTCCCGCCGATCAGCGCCAGGGGTGGCAAGCTCGCCTGAGCAGCTACCATAACAACAGGGGCTCCAGGGCCCGGCACGCCACGCAGAGGTCATGTGGCGAGCGCCTGCGGCAACGCATAGTGGAGCCTGACACCACGTGCCCCGCGGAGGCCACCATGCACCAGCAAACCCTGGGCGTCCTCGCCCTGTTGAGCATCCTGTCCGGCTGCGCCGGCTCCCTGGGCAACCCGAACGCCTACCTGACCTATCGTGACGAACCGCTGGTGGCGCAAGTCGCCCGGGACATGAGCAAGCAGCAGGTCCTGGAGATCGGCGGAGCCCCGTCCGGGGTGATGCCGCGCAGTGTCAACCCGGGCAGCTGTCACGACTACATCCTCACCCGGGACGGCCAGCCCCAGGCCTACCATGTCAGCTTCGACTCGGCCGGACGCGTCGACGGCAAGGGCTTCCGCACCTGCACGCAGATGGAAGACGACGAACGCGCCCGAGCGCGCAGGCCGGTCGGCATAGGCGGCGGGGGCGGCTACTGAGCGGGCGCGGCATTCGCACTACACCCCCCGATCACCCAGGCTGTCCGCAAAGGTGTGCCGGCTGTCGCGATTCACCTCTCGCCGGCCCCCCTTTCCTTTGTCATAGTCCGGGCTCGCCCTTTCACAGCCACCTCGGAAGCCTCCATGCTGCGCCTCGCCCGTTTTCTTCTCGCGCCCTTGCTGCTGACTGCCATCGCCCTGCTGACCCTGATGCTGACCAGCCACCCGGCGTCGCCGCCGGCCGTGCTCGCGGCCCTGGGTGAGCGGCCCCTGGTGATCGCCCATCGCGGCGGCAAGGGTCTGTGGCCGGAAAACAGCCTGTTCGCCTTCGAACGCGCCAGCGCCCTGGGCGTGGACATGCTGGAGATGGACCTGCACCTCTCCAGCGATGGCGAGCTGGTGGTGATCCACGACAGCACCCTGGAGCGCACCACCGACGGCCAGGGTCCGGTCGCCGCCCAAAGCCTCGCCCAACTGCAAGCCCTGGATGCCGGCTACCGCTGGACCGCCGACGGCGGCGAGAGCCACCCCTACCGCGGCCAGGGCATTCGTATCCCGAGCTTCGCCGAGGTCCTCGAGCGTTTCCCGGACAAGCCCAAGGTGGTCGAGATCAAGGTGCCGGACGTCGGCATGGAGGCGCAGCTGTGCGCAATGCTGCAGGCCCATGGCCAGCGCGACCTGGTGCTGGTCGGCAGCTTCTACGAGCGCAGCCTGCAGCTGTTCCGCGAACACTGCCCGGGGGTTGCCACCTCCGCCGGCCCCGGCTCGGTACGCCTGCTGGTGGCGCTCGACTGGCTGGGCCTGGGCGGCGTGCTCTCCCCCTCCTACCAGGCGCTGCAGATCCCCGAGCGCCACAGCGGCCTGCCGATCGCCAGCGCCGGCCTGCTGCACACCGCCCGGGAGCGCGGGCTCAACGTGCAGCTGTGGACCATCAACGAACAGCCGGCCATGCGCCGTCTGCTCGACATGGGGGCCCAGGGCCTGATCACCGACTACCCGGACCGTGCCTTGCAGCTGCTCGGTCGCTCGACCCGGATCGGCGCGCTGGGCGAATAGCCCCGCCCAGCGATCAAAACTCGACCAGCGCCCGCCAGGCCGCTCTCCGCCTGGCTTGGCGCCAGGCGCCCGCAGCTTATCCACAGCACCTTCCACAGTTTGCCTGGATAACTCCGCACGGATAGTGCAGCCCTGAATTTTGGCTTGACGCCGGGCCGCAGCTGAGGCACTCGCACAAGACGACCGAGCGCTGATCAAAAAACACCCGATCCGCGAAAACCCAGGGCCTGTCTGGCCTGCAGCGACTTCACCGGCAGTTATCAACAGGCCTACCCACAGTAGCTGTGGACAACTCGGGCACGCCCAGGCTCGCCCGGACATCCCTCTAAGTTACTGTTTTAAGTGAATAAAAGCGGATAGTTCGAAAATTGACCAAGGCCCCAGAAGGACCATCCGGCAAGGCCTGCACGGTTCTACCACCACTTTATCCACAACTCGTTCCACAGACTTTGTGGGCAACTGGCCGCAGCGGCTCGCCGGGGGCCACTCGAGGGATAAGAGGGGCCAACGCTGCGTGGCCAGCAGTGCGCCAGCCACCTCGGTTCAGCGAAGGAGTCGCGCGTGCCGCCACGGCACGCGCGCTCTGGAGGGTGACGGAACTCAGTGCCCGCCCAGATAGGCCTTGCGTACCTCTTCGTTGCCCAGCAGCTCCTCGCCGGTGCCGCTCAGGCGGATCTCGCCGTTGACCATCACATAGCCGCGGTTGGACAGGCGCAACGCATGGTTGGCGTTCTGCTCGACCAGGAAGATGGTCATGCCGCTGCGGGCCAGCTCGCGCAGGGTCTGGAAGATCTGCTTGACCACGATCGGCGCCAAGCCCAGGCTCGGCTCGTCCAGCAGCAGCAGCTTGGGCCGGCTCATCAGCGCCCGGGCGATGGCGAGCATCTGCTGCTCGCCGCCAGACATGGTCATGGCCCGCTGGTTGCGCCGCTCCTTGAGGCGCGGGAACAACTCGAACATGCGCTGCTTGTCCTCGTCGACATGTTTGTCGCCAATGGGGATGGTGCCCATCATCAGGTTTTCCTCGACGCTCATGTCGGGGAACACCCGCCGCCCTTCCGGCGACTGGGCGATGCCGTTGGAGGCGACGTAGTGCGAGGACTTCAGGGTGATGTCGGTGCCGCGGTAGAGGATCTGCCCGGCCGCCGCCCGCGGCTGGCCGAAGATCGACATCAGCAGGGTGGACTTGCCCGCCCCGTTGGCGCCGATCAGGCTGACCGTCTCGCCCTCGTCGATGTGCAGGTCGACCTTCTTCAGGGCCTGGATCGGGCCGTAGAACACGTCCAGCTGTTTCAGTTCGAGGATCGGCTGACTCATACCAGTTCCTCCTCGTCGGCGCCCAGGTAGGCGGCGATCACCTTGGGGTCGTTACGGATCGCCTCGGGACCGCCCTGGGCGATCACCAGGCCGTGGTCGAGCACGACGATATGGTCGGAAATGCTCATGACCATGCCCATGTCGTGCTCGATCAGCAGCACGGTCAGGTCGTGCTCGTCGCGCAGCAGGCGGATGATCCGGCTCAGCGCCTCGGTTTCCTGCGGGTTGAGGCCGGCGGCCGGCTCGTCCAGACAGATGATCTGCGGCCGCGTGCACATGGCCCGGGCGATCTCCAGGCGGCGCTGCTGGCCGTAGGACAGCTCGCCGGCCAGGCGGTTGGCGCAGTCGACCAGGTCGACCACCTCCAGCCAGTAGAAGGCATGGTCCAGCGCCTGGCTCTCGGCCTTGCGAAACCCCGGGGTATTGAACACGCCGGCCAGCAGGTTGCGGTTGATCCACATGTGCTGGGCCACCAGCAGGTTCTCCACCACCGACATCTCCTTGAACAGGCGGATGTTCTGGAAGGTGCGCGCCAGGCCTGCGCGGTTGACCAGGTGGGTACCGCCGAACATCTTGTAGTACAGGCGGCTGAAGAACTTCGGCGGGGAGACGAAGTCCCCCAGGGCGAAGGGTTCGCCGAGTACCTTGATCACGTCGGTGGTCTTGCCCCGGGCCTTGAGCTTGATGCTGCCGCCGGTGGCGCTGTAGAAGCCGGTCAGGCAGTTGAACACCGTGGTCTTGCCGGCACCGTTGGGACCGATCAGGGCCGAGATGGAGTTGCGCTTGATGGTCAGGCTGACATCGTTGAGCGCCTTGATCCCGCCGAAGTGCATGGCCAGGCGGTCTACCGAGAGGACAATTTCTTCGCTCATGGCGCTACTCCTTGGCGCGGTTGCACACCGTTGCGGCTGACCCGGATCAGGCCCCGGGGGCGCCAGATCATCATCAACACCATCAGGATGCCGAACAGCAGCACCCGGTACTCGGCGAAGCTGCGCAGCAACTCCGGGGCGACGGTCAGGACGAAGGCCGCCAAGACCACGCCGACGGTCGAGCCCATGCCGCCGAGCACGACGATGGCGAGAATCAGCGCCGACTCGAAGAAGGTGAACGAGGCCGGGTTGACGAAGCCCTGGTAGCTGGCGAAGAACACCCCGGCCAGACCGGCCGTGGAGGCGCCGATCATGAAGGCTGAGAGCTTGACCAGCACGTGGTTCAGCCCCATGGCGCGGCAGGCGATCTCGTCCTCGCGCAGCGCCTCCCAGGCCCGGCCGATCGGCATGCGGGTCAGGCGGTTCTTCACGTAGAGCACCAGCAGCACCACCAGGAACAGCACCAGGTAGATGAACAGGAACTTCAGGTTGGAGTCGTAGGGAATGCCGAAGAACTCGTGGAACGGCACCCCGCCGTCCTTGGCCCGGCGGGTGAACTCCAGGCCCATGAAGCTCGGCGACGGCGCCGACATGCCGTTCGGCCCGCCGGTGAACTCCAGCCAGTTGTTCAGCACCAGGCGGATGATCTCACCGAAACCGAGGGTGACGATGGCCAGGTAGTCGCCGTGCATGCGCAGCACCGGAAAGCCGAGAATGCCCCCCGCCACCGCCGCCGCCACGGCGGCCAGCGGCAGCACCGTCCAGAAGCCCAGGCCGAGGTACTCGTAGCCCAGGGCCAGGCCATAGGCGCCGATGGCATAGAAGGCCACGTAGCCCAGGTCGAGCAGGCCGGCGAGGCCGACCACTATGTTCAGGCCGAGGCCGAGCAGCACATAGATCAGGCCGAGGATGACCACGGTCAGCAGGTACTTGCTGGCGAAGAACGGAAACACCAGGGCGACCGCCACCAGCAGCGGGATGACCCAGCGCAGCTGGCTCTTGTGCTCCGGCGCCAGCACATGCACGCCGGAGCCGGTGGTCTCGAAGCCGGCGAGGATCGCCAGGCCCTTGGGGGTCTGCAGGAAGAGACTGAGGAAGAAACGACCGAGCATGACCACGCCGACGATCGCCGCCACCCGCTGGGTCTCCAGGTTGAACGCATAGCCGTCGAGGACCACCCCGACGATCGGGCCGAAGACGATCAGCGCGATCAGGCCGGCGAGTACCGCGTCGACCAGGCTCTTTTTCACATCTAGACGCTTGCTTGCAAGGGTTGAGGACATGCTTACACCTTCGCCACGTGGGGACGGCCCAACAGGCCCTGGGGTCGGAAGATCAGGATCAGCACCAGCAGCGAGAAGCTGAACACGTCCTTGTAGTCGGTGTTGACCATGCCGGAGAACTGCGCCTCGGCCACGCCGAGAATCAGCCCGCCGAGCATGGCTCCGGGCAGCGAACCGATGCCGCCGAGCACCGCGGCGGTGAAGGCCTTGATGCCGATGATGAAGCCGGCATAGAAGTCGAAGGTGCCGTAGTTCATGGTGATCAGCACCCCGGCCAGGGCCGCCATGGCCGCGCCGATGACGAACACGTAGGAGATCACCCGGTCGGTGTTGATGCCGAGGATCGAGGCCATCTTGCGGTCCTGCTGGGTGGCGCGGCACATGCGCCCGAGCTTGGTGCAGCGGATCACATAGGTCAGCAGCGCCATGCCGGCGAAAGCGGCGATGAGGATGAACACCTTGGTGTAGGTCAGCTGCACGAAGCCTTCGCCGATGTTCAGCTTGAAGGCGCCCTCGAGCAGGGTCGGCACGCCTTGCTGACGCGCGCCCTGGCTGATCTGCACATAGTTCTGCAACACCAGCGACATGCCGATGGCGCTGATCAGCGGCGCCAGGCGGGTGGAGTTGCGCAGCGGCTTGTAGGCCACCCGCTCGATCACCCAACCGTACACACCGGTGATGCAGATGGTGAACAGCAGCGTGCCGAGAATCAGCAGCGGAAAGGATTCGAGGCCGAAGTAGGCCAGTATGGCCAGGGTGATGGCCGCCAGGTAGGCGCTGATCATGTACACCTCGCCGTGGGCGAAGTTGATCATGCCGATGATGCCGTAGACCATGGTGTAGCCGATGGCGATCAGGCCATAGACCGCACCGAGCGTGAGCCCGTTGATCATTTGCTGCAGGAAGATACCGTCCATTGACTCAGTCTCGTCTGCTGGGCTGCCGGCCGGGTCGGGCCGGGCGCCTCAGGTGTGGTCAGACGGGTACTGCTGAGCGCCGCCGCACGAGGTGCGGCGGCGGACGGGGTCGACGACTCAGCAGTTCCCGGAAGGCACTAGTCCTGCGGCGACGCTGCGCCGCCGAGGGCTAGCCGAGCAAGGCGCCGGCCGGACCGGGACATCCCCAGCGGGACGCCCCGAGCCTGCCAGGCACCCCGAGCTTACTGCTGGTGGTATTTGCCCTGGTCGTCCCACTCGTAGACGACATAGTCGGAGACTTTCAGGTCGCCCTTGGCGTCCCACTCCTTCTGGCCCATCACGGTCTGCACCGGATTGGCTTTCAGCCAGGCACTGGCCTTGGCGCTGTCGTTGCTGCCGGCACCGCCGAAGGCGGCCGCCAGGGCCTGCACCGAGGCATAGGAGTAGAGGGTATAGCCCTCGGGCTCGAAGCCGTTGGCGCGGAACTTCTCGATCACCGCCTGGCCATCGGGGATCAGGCGCGGGTCGGCGCCGAAGGTCATCAGCACGCCCTTGGTGTATTGCGGCCCGCCGGCGGTGGTGACCAGTTCGTCGGTGACGATGCCGTCGCCGGAGAGGAAGGTCGCGGTCAGCCCCTGTTCGCGCATCTGCCGCACCAGCGGGCCGGCCTCGGCATGCAGGCCGCCGAAGTACACGACCTCGACGTCGGCGGCGCGCAGTTTGGTGACCAGCGCGTTGAAGTCTTTCTCGCCGCGGGTCAGCCCCTCGTAGATCGCCTCGGTGACCCCGCGCTTGTTCAGCTGGGCCTTGGTCGCATCCGCCAGGCCCTGGCCGTAGGTGTCCTTGTCGTGAATGATCGCGACCTTGCTGGCCTTGAGGGTATCGACGATGTAATCGCCGGCGATGATGCCTTGCTGGTCGTCCCGGCCGCAGATGCGGAACATGCCCGGCAGGCCGCGCTCGGTGACCTGGGGATTGGTCGAGCCCGGAGTAATGGCGATGATCCCGGCCTCGTCGTAGACCTCGGAAGCCGGAATGGTCGAGGAGGAACAGAAATGCCCGACCACGCCGTTGACGCCGTCCTGATCGACCAGGCGGTTGGCCACGGCCACCGCCTGCTTGGGCTCGCAGGCATCGTCGGCCTTGATCAGCTTGATCATCTCGCCATTGACGCCACCGGCGGCGTTGATGTCCTCGGCCGCCTGCTTCGCCCCCTGCCAGAACTGTTCGCCGAAGGTCGCGTTGGCCCCGGTGTGCGGCCCCGCGACGCCGATCACCAAGTCGGCCTGGGCCAGGGAGGAAAGGCCCATGGCACCGGTGACCGCGAGTGCCAGAAAACCCTTTTTGAAAATCATCTGCGACATAGCTTTGTTACTCCATATGGTGGGTGTGAGTACCGCTACTTTTCTTGTTGGTTGCAGCAAATGGCATGAGCAAATGGCATGCCACGGTTTTCTACCGGGGAATCAGCCGGCAGAAAAAGAGGTTTTTGCAAAAAAACCGGAAGTTCTTGATAGACATTTTCTTATTCCAGATAAGCCGGAGCCGATCATGGCGATAAGGCCGATCGATGCCGTTTACTTTCGGTAACGGCCGGGCGATGGCTGCACCAAGACGGCGCCACGGGTGCGTCTTTATGACCCACCGGGCCCGCCGCGGGGCCATTCAGATCACCACGCGCAGACATTGACCGGCGTGGTACAGCGAGAACCCCGCCTCATAGAGGCCGCTGCGCAGCCCGGCGACACTGACCTTGCGCATCGGCTGCACGGGCATCGGCAAGGCTTGCGCGCCCCCCTGACACAGGTAATCGGCGAAGGCCTTGCCGACCACGCTGCCGGTGGTGACCCCACGGCCGTTGTAGCCGGTGACGGCGAGCAAGCCGGGCGCCGGCTCGAACAGGCGCATCAAGTGGTCCGGGGTGAAGGCGATGCAGCCGGTCCAGGTGCTCTGCCACTGCACTCGTCCCAACTGGGGAAAGTAATGCTGCTGGATGCGGTCCGCCCAGGCCCGCAGGAACCAGAGCGGCTTGGCCGCGCCGTTGCCCAGGCTGCCGAGGAGCAGGCGGCCCTCGGCGTCGCGACGAATGCTGCTGAGCACCTGGCGGGTGTCCCAGGCGCCCTGTCCGCCGGGCAGGATGCCCGCGGCCGGCTCGCCCTGCAGCGGCGCGGAAGCCACCTGGTAGTAGAAGCCCGGGAAGAAGTTGCGGCGCAGCTCGCTCCATTCGCCTTCGGTGTAGGCATTGGACGCCAGCACCACCTGCTCGGCGCTGACCGCACCGCCCTGGGTGATCACGCACCAGCCCTGCCCCTGGCGCTCCAGGCTGGTCACCGGGGAATGATGGAACAGCCGCCCCCCCAGGCCGATGACCGCGCGGGCCAGGCCGCTGGTGTAAGCCATGGGGTTGAGGGTGCCGGCGCGCCTGTCGAGCAGCGCCGCGGCGATCCGCCGGGTACCGGTGGCCTGCTGGCAGGCCGCGCCGGTGAGCAGCTCGACCGGCGCACCGCGGCGCTGCCACTGCTCGCAACGACTCTGCAGGTCGGCCTGGCCGCGGGCGTTGTGCGCCATGTGCAGGGTGCCTTCGCGGCGCGCCTGGCAGTCGATGCCGTACTTGTCGATCAAGGCGAACACCAGCGCCGGTGCCGCCCCCATGGTCGCCAGCAGCTTACCGCCCACCGCGGCGCCGAGCTTGCGCTCGACCTCGTCCGGTGCGATCCACATTCCGGCATTGACCAGGCCGACGTTGCGCCCGGATCCGCCATGGCCGGTTTCATGGGCCTCCAGCACGCACACCGTCTTGCCCTGCTCGAGCAGGTGCAGGGCGGCGCTGAGCCCGGTAATGCCGGCGCCGACCACACAGACATCGACCTTCAACTCACCGCGCAGCGCCTCGGCGCTGGGCCGTTGGGGCGTCAGTCTCTCCCACAAACACTCTTGGCGTAGGCTCATCCAGCAATCCTTACAAGGGCACGGCAAATATCGCCCGAACAACCGAGCAACGGCTCATCTGGCCCGAAGTAATAGCCGGCTGCGAGGCCGACAACAAACAACCTTTATTCGCCATGTCATTCCATTTGGTGATGCATCCGTCGCGTGCGCGGCGTTCCGACTATCGCCCCCATCGAGACAATCAAGCGGATCGCCGGCGGCGGCGACGCCTACACTGTGGCCAGCCCCTCGTCGGAGAATGACCATGGCCATCACCACCCTGCTGCAACGCCTGCTCGCCAGCTATGCCTGCGGCGCCAGCGGCACCGAACTACCGCTGTAACGACTTGGTCGCGGCGGGCACAACCGCTACCCTGAGCGCCTCGATTCGCCTTCAGGAGTGACCATGTCCCTGCAATCCATCTGCGTGTTCTGCGGCGCCAGCCCCGGCGCCCAGCCCCTCTACCGCCAGGCCGCGGAAAGCCTCGGCCGCCACCTGGCCGAGCAGGGCTTGCGCCTGGTCTACGGCGGCGGCGCGGTGGGGCTGATGGGCGTCGTCGCGGACGCGGCGCTGGCCGCCGGTGGCGAGGTCATCGGCATCATCCCGCAGAGCCTGGAGCGGGCGGAGATCGGCCACCAGGGCCTGAGCCGCCTGGAGGTGGTCGACGGCATGCATGCGCGCAAGGCGCGCATGGCCGAACTCAGCGAT
The DNA here is from genome assembly GCF_033547155.1 of Pseudomonas benzenivorans. Lineage (GTDB taxonomy): Bacteria > Pseudomonadota > Gammaproteobacteria > Pseudomonadales > Pseudomonadaceae > Aquipseudomonas > Aquipseudomonas benzenivorans_B. The sequence goes on along the minus strand of NZ_CP137892.1, from coordinate 755,027 downwards.
GCCTTCATCGCCCTGCCCGGCGGCCTCGGCACCCTGGAGGAGCTGTTCGAGGTATGGACCTGGGGCCAGCTCGGCTACCACAGCAAGCCCCTGGGCCTGCTGGACGTCGGCGGTTTCTACAGCAAGCTCGGCGACTTCCTCGACCACCTGGTGGCCGAGCGTTTCGTCCGCTCCCAGCACCGCGCCATGCTCCAGCTCGGCGACTCGCCGGGCGAACTGCTGCAGACGCTGCGCCAGTGGCAACCGAGCGCGGCGCCGAAGTGGGTCGATCGCCACCCCGACTGAGCGGCCACGGCCCCCATCACTCAAACGCCCCAAGAGAAGGAACCCTTGCATGGCCGGCGCCAGCCTTTTGACCCTGCTCGACGACATCGCCACCCTGCTCGACGATGTCGCCCTGATGACCAAGGTCGCCGCGAAGAAGACCGCCGGCGTGCTCGGCGACGACCTGGCGCTGAACGCCCAACAGGTCACCGGCGTACGCGCCGAACGGGAACTGCCGGTGGTCTGGGCGGTGGCCAAGGGCTCGCTGAAGAACAAGCTGATCCTGGTGCCGGCGGCGCTGCTGATCGGCGCCTTCGCACCCTGGGCGGTGACGCCCCTGCTGATGCTGGGCGGCGCCTTCCTCTGCTACGAGGGCTTCGAGAAGCTGGCGCACCGTTTCCTCCACGCGCCGGAGGAAGACCTGGTGCAGCACCAGCAGCTGGTGCAGGCGGTGGCCGACCCGCAGGTGGACATGCTGACCTTCGAGCGCGACAAGATTCGCGGGGCGGTGCGCACCGACTTCATCCTCTCCGCCGAGATCATCGCCATCACCCTGGGCACGGTGGCGGCGGCCCCCTTCAGCCAGCAGCTGATGGTGCTGACCGGCATCGCCCTGTTGATCACGGCCGGGGTCTACGGCCTGGTTGCCGCCATCGTCAAACTCGACGACGCCGGCCTGTACCTCAACCGGCGCGCCGGCGCGGACCTGGTCGCTCGCCTGCAACGCGGGCTCGGCTGCGCCATCCTGCGGGCGGCGCCCTGGCTGATGAAGGGCCTGTCGGTGCTCGGCACCGCGGCGATGTTCATGGTCGGCGGCGGCATCCTCAGCCATGGCGTGCCCGTCGCCCACCACGCCATCGAGCAGCTGGCCCAGGCCACCGGCCACGACCTGCTGGGCGCGCTGGTCCCGCCGCTGATCAATGGCCTGGGCGGCATAGTCGCCGGCGCCATCACCCTGGTCGCCGTCACCCTGGCCACCCGGCTGTGGCGGGCCTTGAAGCCCGCGACCGCGCGCTGAGCCGTCTCAGGCCGGCGCCGCGGCCTCGGGCGCGGCCAGGGGCAGCACGGTGACGCTCACCTCGGGGTCGTGGCTGCCGCCGCCGAGGATCACCCCGCGCAGGGGCGAGACATCGGCAAAGTCGCGCCCCCAGGCCAGGGTGATGTGCTCCAGGGCCGGCAGGACGTTGTTGGTCGGATCGAAGTCGACCCAGCCCTGGCGCGGGCAGTACACCGAGATCCAGGCGTGCGAGGCGTCGGCCCCGATCAACCGCGGCTGCCCCGGCGGCGGCTGGGTCAGCAGGTAGCCGCTGACGTAGCGGGCGGCCAGGCCGCGGGAACGCAGGCAGGCGAGCATCAGGTGGGCGAAGTCCTGGCATACCCCGCGGCGCGCCTCCAGCACCTGCAGCAGTGGCGTGGCCACCTGGGTGGCCACCGCATCGAAGGTGAATTCGTCGAAGATCTTGCCCATCAGCGCCTGCACCGCCAGCAACAGCGGGCGCCTGGCCGGAAAGCAGTCGGCGGCGTAGTCGACGAAGGCCTGCTTGAGCCGCACATAGGGCGACTCGAAACGGTAGCGGGCAGCCTCCAGCAAGGCGTCGGGCAACGCCTGACCGCTGTAGCTCAGGGCGCCGCTGATGCTCTCCCAGGGCGGCGAATCACGCAGTGCCAGCGGCGGCCGGGCCAGTACCTCGATGCGCAGGCGCGTGCCCACCACCAGGGCATCATGGGGACGCTCGAACACCAGCCGGGTCAGCGGGTTGCCGAACACATCGAATTCGTCGCGGCGCTGGCTGGGTGACGGACTGACCTGCAAGCGACGCTCGTGGCAGTGCTGCCAGGGGCAGGGCCGCGGCCACAAATGCGCCAGCTGCTGGGCCAGGGACACCGAGGCCGAATACCGGTAGCGGGTGTCGTGGATGACTTGATAGGTCGCACTGTTCATGTCGACTGGGTCCCCTGGCTCGGATCGACATGCACGAAGAAGCGCAGGCCGAGATGCTCGGAGGCGTCTTCGCCGGCCTGGGCGATGCGCTCCAGCAGCTCGGCCAGCCCCTCGAGCACCGCCGTCACGCTGCTCGGGCCGAACAGCGGGTTCTCCAGGCTGGCCAGGCTGAAGCCGCTCAACTGCCGCTCCAGTTGCAACAGGGGCACCTCGACAGGCAACTCGAAGTGCTCGCCCAGGCGCTTGAGCGAACGCAGCAGGGTCCGCAGCTGGAACAGCACGGCATGCGGGTTCTGCGCATCCAGCAGCAACAGGTCGAGCACCGGGATCAGCTGCGCCGAGGCCAGGTAGCGGGTGCGATAGGTGATGCTGCTGTTGCCCAGCTCCAGCAGCCAGCCCAGGGCCGATGCGTCGGCGACGGCGTCGCTGCGCAGGAAACCGGCGATGCTCTCGGCCATGAAGTGCAGGCGCTCGATGCTGCGCCCGAGCAGCAGGAAGCGCCAGCCGTCGTCGCGGGTCATGTCGTCCAGGGCGAAGCCGGACAAGGCCGCCAGCGAGATCAGCAGGCCGTCGAGGTAGTCCAGCAACTCGCCGAAGTCCTCGACCTCGGCGTCCAGTCGCTGGGCCTCGCGCTGCAGCTCCAGCAGCACCTGCCAGTTGCCCTGGGACAGCTTGCCGCGCACGCTGCCGGCGGTCCATTGCAGGCGCTGCAGGTTGGCCTTCAGGCTGGCCGGCCAGTCGACCCCGAGCAGGGCCTGCAGCAGGCGCTGCTCCAGCTCGCCGCTCTCCTCCTCGGGCAGCAGGCCGAGGCTTTCCCCCAAGGCCAGGGCGGTCTGCAGGGCCTGGGGATCGTCGTCATCGTCGACATAGCGCGCCAGCATGATGCGCAGCAAGCGTGCGCCATCCTCGCAGCGCGAGCTGTAGCGACCGAACCAGAACAGGTTCTCCACCACCCGCGACGGCAGGAAGGGGTCGCTGCGCACCAGGTCGGCCACCCCCAGCGAACGCCGCCACTGCCAGGGCTCGCCGGCGGCGTGACGCTCGCCGAGCACCCAGGTGTCCTTGCTCGACCCGCCGCGCTGCATCGACACCTCCTCGGCATCGGCCTCGGCGGCCACCCGGGTCAGGCCACCGGGCATGACCCGATAGCCCTCGGCGCTGGCCACGGCGAACACCCGCATGCCGATGGCACGGGACTGCAGGCCACCCGCCTCGCCCAGCCAGACCGGGGCCTGGGACAACTGCGCCAGGGCCTGGGCGACATAGGCATAGGGCCTGGCCCGCAGGCGCTCGGCCAGCGCCGCACGCTGGGCCGGATCGAGATCGCGCCCGTACACCGGGGCGAAACTCTGGGAGGGGAAACTCGCCCGGATCAGCAGCTCCGGCAGTTTCTCCAGCGCCTGCTCCAGCACCGGCGGCTCACCGCACCACCAGCTGGCGATGCTCGGCAGCAACAGTTCTTCGCCGAGCAGCCGCTGGCCGATCGCCGGCAGAAAGCCCGGCAAGCCCGGCGACTCCAGCACCCCGCTGCCCAGGGCATTGGCCACCAGCACACGACCGCGGCGCACCGCCTCCAGCAACCCGGGCACGCCGAGCGCCGAGTCGGTGCGCAGCTCCAGGGGATCGCAGAAATCGGCGTCCAGCCGGCGCAGCACCGCATGCACCCGGCGCAAGCCGCCCAGGGTCTTGAGGTAGAGGGTGGCGTCGCGCACGGTCAGGTCGCTGCCCTCGACCAGCGGATAGCCGAGCTGACGCGCCAGATACAGATGTTCGAAGTAACTCTCGTTGAAGCGCCCGGAGGTCAGCAACACCACCAGGGGCGTCTCGCCGTCGGCCGGCGCCTGCTGCGCCAGGCTGTCCTGCAGGGTACGGAAGAAACCGCCGAGGTACTGCACGTTGAGCTCGCGGTACAGCTCCGGCAGGGTGCGCGAGACGATCTGCCGGTTCTCCAGGGCGTAGCCGGCACCGGATGGCGCCTGGGTGCGATCGGCGGTGACCCACCAGCGGCCGTCCGGGGCCCGCGCCAGGTCCACCGCATACAGATGCAGGAAGGTGCCGCCCGGCGGCTGTACGCCCTGGCACGGCCAGAGGAAGTTGTTGTGGCCGAACACCAGCTCGGCCGGCAGCAGGCCGTCGGCGATCAGCCGCTGCGGCCCGTAGATATCCGCCAGCACGGCATTCAGCAGGCTGGCGCGCTGCGCCACCCCGGCGGCGATCTGCTGCCATTCCTGCGCCGGGATCAGGTTCGGCAGCAGGTCCAGCTCCCAGGGCCGGTCGGCGCCGTCGGGCTCGGCGTAGACGTTGTAGGTCACGCCGTTTTCCTGGATCTGCCGTTCCACCAGGGCCAGGCGCTGCGCCAGTTGCGCCGGGGTACTGCGCTGCAGCCGCTCGAACAGGCGGCGCCAGTGTGCCCGCACCTTGCCCTTGCCATCGACCAGCTCGTGGTAGGCCGCATCTGTCAGGTGGTAATCGGCAAGCAGATCGGACATGGCTCACTCAACAAATGACGGATAAGGGATGGGATAACGCCCGGCGCCTAGCCGCGGCGCAAGTCCAGGGTCATCGGCAGCTCCGGGTTGGCCGTGGGCGGCATGACCGTGACCGTACCCGGGCTATGGCCGATCCGGAAGAAACGGGCCAGGCGCCGGCTTTCCGCCTCGTAGGCATTGACCGGCAGGCTTGCGTAATTGCGGCCGCCGGGATGGGCGACATGATACTGGCAACCGCCCAGGGAGCGGCTCATCCAGCCGTCGACCAGGTCGAACACCAGCGGCGCATGCACGCCGATGTTCGGCTGTAGACAGGAGGCCGGCTGCCAGGCGCGGAAGCGCACGCCGCCGACGAACTCGCCGACCGTGCCGGTGGGCCGCAGCGGCACCGGCCGGCCATTGCAGGTCAGCATATAGCGATCCGCCGGCATGCCGCTGACCTTGACCTGCAGGCGCTCCAGGGACGAATCGACATAGCGCACGGTACCGCCGGCACTGCCCTCCTCGCCCAGCACGTGCCAGGGCTCCAGGGCCTGGCGCAGCTCCAGTTCGATGCCCTTGACGTTGAAGTCGCCGGCCTTGGGGAAGCGGAACTCGAAGTGCGGGGCGAACCACTCGGCGCGTATCGGGTAGCCGGCGGCATAGAGCTCCTGCAGCACATCGGCGAAGTCCTGCTCGACGAAGTGCGGCAACAGGAAGCGATCGTGCAACTCGGTGCCCCAGCGCACCAGCCGCGGTGGCGCATAGGGCTCTTGCCAGAAGCGCGCGATCAGGGCGCGCAGGAGCAGCTGCTGGGCCAGGCTCATCTGCGCGTGGGGCGGCATCTCGAAGGCGCGCAACTCGAGCAGGCCGAGGCGGCCGCTGGCCGAGTCCGGCGAATACAGCTTGTCGATGCAGAATTCGGCCCGGTGGGTGTTGCCGGTGACGTCCACCAGCAGGTGGCGCAGCAGCCGGTCGACCAGCCAGGGCGGGCACTGCCGGCCCGCCTCGGGCATCTGCGCGAAGGCAATCTCCAGCTCGTAGAGCGCATCGTTGCGCGCCTCGTCGATCCGCGGCGCCTGGGAGGTCGGGCCGATGAACAGGCCGGAGAACAGGTAGGACAGCGACGGATGGTTGTGCCAGTAGCCGATCAGGCTGCGCAGCAGGTCGGGACGGCGCAGGAAGGGCGAATCGGCCGGGGTCGCACCGCCGAGGACGAAATGGTTGCCGCCGCCGGTGCCGGTATGGCGGCCGTCGACCATGAACTTCTCGCTGGACAGACGGCATTCCCGCGCCGCCTGGTAGAGAAACTCGGTGCGCTCGACCAGCTCCGCCCAGCTGCCCGCCGGGTGGATGTTGACCTCGATCACCCCCGGGTCCGGGGTCACGCGGAAGAACTGCAGGCGCGGGTCGGCCGGCGGCTCGTAGCCTTCCAGCAGCACCGGGCAGTCGAGCTCGGCGGCGGTGGCCTCGATGGCCGCGACCAGCTCCAGGTAGTCCTCCAGCCGGCTCAAGGGCGGCATGAACAGGTACAGGCGCCCGTGTCTCGGCTCGGCGCACAAGGCGGTGCGCACCAGGGCCGCGGCCGACTGCCCGGGCTGCGGCGCGGCGACCTCGGCGCCCTGCTCCGATGCGCCATCGCGCAACTGCCGGACGATCTGCGCCGCGCCGGGCAGCGGGGCGAAGGGCTGGGACGGGTCGGCCGGGTTCACATAGGGGTAGTCGGCCTCCCTGACCCAGGGCTGCGACTCCAGCGGCAGGCGGTAGCCCAGCGGCGAGTCGCCCGGCAGCAGCCGGCAGTGCTCGTCACGCAGGAACCAGGGGCCACTCTGCCAGCCCTGCTCGTCGGCGCGCCGGGCCAGCGGCAGGACGTGGCCCACCACCTTGCCCAGGCCCTGCTCGAACACCTGGCGCAGGCGCGCGCGCTCCAGCGGGTCGGCCAGCCGCGAATCCTCGGGGGTGACGTTGCTCGGCAGCTTGCGCTCGCGCCACAGGTAATAGAGGAAGTCCTCGTAGGCGGCGAAGCAATGTTCGCCGCCGATGCCCAGGCGCGGCGCCAGGGCCGCGAGAAAATGCGCGGCCAGGATCGCGTCGACGCCGTAATCGCTCTGCTCGTCGGCATACAGCCGGGCATCGTGCCAGATGGGCTCGCCGTCACGACGCCAGTAGCAGTTAAGCGACCAGCGCGGCAGCTGCTCGCCGGGGTACCACTTGCCCTGGCCGAAATGCACCAGCGCCGCGGGCGCGTAGTGTTCGCGCAGGCGGTGGAACAGGTCGGCGGCCAGGCGGCGCTTGTTCGGCCCCAGGGCGGCGGTGTTCCACTCGGGGTCGTCCGGATAGTCGAGGGCGATGAAGGTCGGCTCGCCGCCCATGGTCAGGCGCACGTCGCCGCGCTGCAGGTCCTCGTCGACCCGCCGGCCGAGGGCCTCGATCGCCTGCCACTGCGCCGCGCTGTAGGGCTTGGTCACCCGCGGCGCCTCCCAGATGCGCTCGACGCGCATCTCATGGGAGAACTCGCACTCGCTCTCGTCCACCCCGCCGCTGATCGGCGCCGCCGAGGACGGCTCCGGGCTGCAGGCCAGGGGAATGTGGCCCTCGCCGGCGAACAGGCCGCTGGTCGGGTCCAGGCCGATCCAGCCGGCGCCGGGCAGATAGACCTCGCACCAGGCGTGCAGGTCGGTGAAGTCCACCTCGGTGCCCGACGGGCCGTCCAAGGCCTTGACGTCGGCGGTGAGCTGGATCAGGTAGCCGGAGACGAAACGCGCGGCCAGCCCCAGGTGGCGCAGCAGCTGCACCAGCAGCCAGGCCGAGTCGCGACAGGAGCCCGAGCCCTTCTCCAGGGTTTGCTCGGGGGGCTGCACCCCCGGCTCCAGGCGGATCAGGTAGGCGATGTCGCAGGACAGGCGCTGGTTCAGCGCCACCAGGAAATCGACGCTGGCCGTCGGCGTGCGGTCGATGCCGGCCAGGTACTCGGCGAACAGCGGGGTCGCCGGCAGCTGCACCAGATAGGGGGCCAGTTCGCGCCGCTCGCCCTCGGTGTAGGCGAAGGGGATCTGCTCGGCATAAGGCTCGAGGAAGAAGTCGAAGGGGTTGAACACCGCCATCTCGGCGACTAGGTCGACCTCCACCTTCATCTCGCGGGTCTTCTCCGGGAACACCAGGCGCGCCAGGTAGTTGCCTTGCGGGTCCTGCTGCCAGTTGAGGAAGTGCCCGCCCGGCTCGACCTTCAGGCCGTAGGACAGCACCCGGGTGCGGCTGTGGGGCGCCGGACGCAGGCGCACGATCTGCGGGCCAAGCTGGACCGCACGGTCGTAGCGATAATGACTGACGTGGTGCAGGGCGACATGGATCGACACGGTGGGCCTCCTGCGAGCCTGGACGGTACGCACGCTGCGCAAGACTAATGCCTTAGCTCTGTTACAAAGACTCTAGTCCCTCGCCCCCCATCGCGCGCCCCAGCAGGCGCCGCGGGCGCCCTCGGACTGCACTGCCGCGCCCCTGCCATCCCCATGCCGCCGGGCGTGCAGGCCGTCATGGCGCCCTACGCAGGCCGGCGCGCATCCGTTACCATCGCGACACTCCCGAGACGAGAAGCGGCATGTATATCTATCGATTGGTTCTGATCCTGGTGGTGGGGATCTACCTGTTCTCCCCGGCCATCATGGACTGGTGGACCGACCCCAACGGCGCCTGGTACCGGCCCTATCTGCTGTGGCTGATCCTCATCGTGGTGACCTTTATCCTGCAGAGCCAGCGCGATACCGATGAACTTTGAAGCATGCCGGGGAAACCCGGTGACCGCCCTTTATCATTCTTCGCAGAGCCTGCGCGCTACCGACGAGCTCTGATCCGCAGCGGCGCCCAGTGACCGCCCACTCTCTTTATCCGCAGAGCCAACGAGATGCCGATGAGCTTTAGCCTGACCGAACTGATCCTGATCAGCGCCGCCTACCTGCTGGTGCTGTTCGGCGTCGCCTGGGTCAGCGAACACGGCCTGATCCCGCGCTGGATCATCCGCCACCCCCTGACCTACACCCTGTCGCTCGGCGTCTACGCCAGCGCCTGGGCCTACTACGGCACCGTCGGCCTGGCCTATCAGTACGGCTACGGCTTCCTCGCCAGCTACCTGGGGGTGTCCGGCGCCTTCCTCCTGGCGCCGGTGCTGCTCTACCCGATCCTGCGCATCACCCGCACCTACCAGCTGTCGTCCCTGGCCGACCTGTTCGCCTTCCGCTTCCGCAGCACCTGGGCCGGCGCCCTGAGCACGGTGTTCATGCTGATCGGCGTGCTGCCGCTGCTGGCGCTGCAGATCCAGGCGGTGGCCGACTCCATCGGCATCCTCACCCAGGAGCCGGTGAAAGACCGCGTGGCCCTGGCCTTCTGCGGCCTGATCATCCTCTTCACCACCCTGTTCGGTGCCCGCCATATCGCCACCCGCGAGAAGCACGAGGGCCTGGTGTTCGCCATCGCCTTCGAGTCGGTGGTCAAGCTCGGCGCGCTGGCGGCCATCGGCCTCTATGCGTTGTACGGCGTGTTCGACGGTCCCCAGGCGCTGGAGAGTTGGCTGGTGCAGAACCAGGCCGCGCTGACCAGCCTGCACACGCCGCTGCAGGAAGGCCCGTGGCGCACCCTGCTGCTGGTGTTCTTCGCCTCGGCCATCGTCATGCCGCACATGTACCACATGACCTTCACCGAGAACCTCAACCCGCGGGCCATGGTCAGCGCCAGCTGGGGCCTGCCGCTGTTCCTGCTGCTGATGAGCCTGGCGGTGCCGCTGATCCTCTGGGCCGGCCTGCGCCTGGGCGCGACCACCAACCCGGAGTATTTCACCCTCGGCCTGGGGCTGGCGCTGAACAGCCAGACCCTGGCGCTGATCGCCTACATCGGCGGCCTGTCGGCCTCCAGCGGGCTGATCATCGTCACCACCCTGGCACTGTCGGGCATGGTCCTCAACCATGTGGTACTGCCGCTGTACCAGCCGCCGGCCGAAGGCAACATCTACCGCTGGCTGAAGTGGACCCGCCGCGCGCTGATCTTCGCCATCATCATGGCCGGCTTCGGCTTCTATCACCTGCTCGGCGCCGAGCAGGACCTGGCCAACCTGGGCATAGTCGCCTTCGTCGCCACCCTGCAGTTCCTCCCCGGGGTGCTCTCGGTGCTGTACTGGCCGACCGCCAACCGCCGCGGCTTCATCGCCGGCCTGCTGGCCGGCATCGGCGTCTGGGTGGTGGGCATGCTGCTGCCGATGGTCGGCAACCTGCAGGGCTTCTACCTGCCGCTGTTCAACCTGGTCTACGTGTTGGACGACAGCAGCTGGCACTTCGCCGCGATCGGCTCGCTGGCGGTCAACGTGCTGGTGTTCACCCTGGTCTCGCTGTTCACCGAGGCCAGCCCCGAGGAGAAGAGCGCCGCCGAGGCCTGCGCGGTGGACAACGTGCGCCGCCCGCAACGTCGCGAGCTGCTGGCCCTGTCGCCCCAGGAGTTCGCCGCCCAGCTGGCCAAGCCCCTGGGCGCCAAGACCGCCCAGCGCGAGGTCGAGCAGGCCCTGCGCGACCTGCACCTGCCCTTCGACGAAGGCCGGCCCTACGCCCTGCGCCGCCTGCGCGACCGCATCGAGGCCAACCTCTCCGGGCTGATGGGGCCCAGCGTGGCCCAGGACATAGTCGAGACCTTCCTGCCCTACAAGGCCGGCAGCGAAAGCTACGTCACCGAGGACATCCACTTCATCGAGAGTCGCCTGGAGGACTACCACTCGCGCCTCACCGGCCTGGCCGCCGAGCTCGACGCCCTGCGCCGCTACCACCGCCAGACCCTGCAGGAGCTGCCCATGGGCGTCTGCTCGCTGGCCAAGGACCAGGAAATCCTCATGTGGAACAGGGCCATGGAGGAGCTCACCGAGATTCCCGCGCAGCGCGTGGTCGGCTCGCGCCTGGCCACCCTCGGCGAGCCCTGGCTCGGCCTGCTCACCCGCTTCATCGAACTGCCCGACCAGCACCTGCACAAGCAGCAGCTGAAGCTGGACGGCCAGGTGCGCTGGCTCAACCTGCACAAGGCGGCCATCGACGAGCCGCTGGCGCCCGGCAACAGCGGCCTGGTACTGCTGGTCGAGGACCTCACCGAGACCCAGCTGCTGGAAGACAAGCTGGTGCACTCCGAACGCCTGGCCAGCATCGGCCGCCTGGCCGCCGGGGTGGCCCACGAGATCGGCAACCCCATCACTGGCATCGCCTGCCTGGCGCAGAACCTGCGCGAGGAACGCGAAGACGACGGTGAACTGACCGAGATCAGCGAACAGATACTCGAACAGACCAAGCGGGTCTCGCGCATCGTCCAGTCGCTGATGAGCTTCGCCCACTCCGGCACCCACCTGCAGACCGACGAGCCGGTGTCCCTGGCCCAGGTGGCACAGGACGCCATTGGCCTGCTGGCGCTGAATCGGCGCAGCGTCGAGGTGCAGTTCTTCAACCTGTGCGACCCCGAGCACTGGGCCGAAGGCGACGCCCAACGCCTGGCCCAGGTGCTGATCAACCTGCTGTCCAACGCCCGCGACGCCTCCCCGCCGGGCGCGGCGATCCGGGTCAAGAGCGAGGCCTCCGAGCACACCGTCGACCTCATAGTCGAGGACGAAGGCAGCGGTATTCCCAAGGCGATCATGGATCGCCTGTTCGAACCCTTCTTCACCACCAAGGAGGTCGGCAAGGGCACCGGCCTCGGCCTCGCGCTGGTCTATTCCATCGTGGAGGAGCATTATGGACAGATAACAATCGACAGCCCGGCCGACCCCGAGCACCAGCGCGGCACCCGCATCCGGGTGACCCTGCCGCGGCATGTCGAGGCGACGTCCATAGCGAATTGAACCTGCGACCTGAGACCGTCGAGAGACCAGATTAATGCCTCATATTTTGATCGTCGAAGACGAAACCATCATCCGCTCCGCCCTGCGCCGCCTGCTCGAGCGCAACCAGTACCAGGTCAGCGAAGCCGGCTCGGTGCAGGAGGCCCAGGAACGCTTCAGCATCCCCGGCTTCGACCTGATCGTCAGCGACCTGCGCCTGCCCGGTGCCCCCGGCACCGAGATGATCAAGCTGGCCGAGGGCACCCCGGTGCTGATCATGACCAGCTATGCCAGCCTGCGCTCGGCGGTGGACTCGATGAAAATGGGCGCGGTCGACTACATCGCCAAACCCTTCGACCATGACGAGATGCTGCAGACCGTGGCGCGCATCCTGCGCGACCGCCAGACCGCCAAGAGCAGCCCAGGCGAGCGCCCCGCCAGCAGCCGCGGCGGCGCCGACAAGGGCGCCGAGGCCGGCAGCGGCGAGATCGGCATCATCGGCTCCTGCGCCCCCATGCAGGAGCTCTACGGCAAGATCCGCAAGGTCGCGCCGACCGACTCCAATGTGCTGATCCAGGGCGAATCCGGCACCGGCAAGGAGCTGGTCGCCCGCGCCCTGCACAACCTGTCCAGGCGCGCCAAGGCACCGCTGATCTCGGTCAACTGCGCGGCGATCCCGGAGACCCTGATCGAGTCCGAACTGTTCGGCCACGAGAAAGGCGCCTTCACCGGCGCCAGCGCCAGCCGCGCCGGGTTGGTCGAGGCCGCAGATGGCGGCACGCTGTTCCTCGACGAAATCGGCGAGCTGCCGCTGGAGGCCCAGGCCCGCCTGCTGCGCGTGTTGCAGGAAGGCGAGATCCGCCGGGTCGGCTCGGTGCAGTCGCAGAAGGTCGACGTGCGCCTGATCGCCGCCACCCACCGCGACCTCAAGGGCCTGGCCAAGGTCGGCCAGTTCCGCGAGGACCTGTACTACCGCCTGCACGTCATCGCCCTGAAGCTGCCAGCCCTGCGCGAGCGCGGCAACGACGTGATCGAGATCGCCCGCGCCTTCCTGTTGCGCCAGTGCACCCGCATGGGGCGTGACGACCTGCACTTCGCCCCGGACGCCGAACAGGCGATCCGTCATTACGCCTGGCCGGGCAACGTCCGCGAACTGGAGAACGCCATCGAGCGCGCGGTGATCCTCTGCGAGAACACCGCCATCTCGGCCGAGCTGCTGGGCATCGACATCGAGCTGGACAACCTGGACGACAGCGACGACGAATTCGCAGGTGCCCCCACCCAGGCCGGCAACAGCAGTATGGAGCCGACCGAGGACCTGTCACTGGAAGACTATTTCCAGCACTTCGTGCTGGAACACCAGGACCACATGACCGAGACCGAACTGGCGCGCAAGCTCGGCATCAGCCGCAAGTGCCTGTGGGAGCGGCGCCAGCGCCTGGGCATCCCAAGACGCAAATCCGGCGCGGTGACCGGCACCTGAGTGGCCAGTAGCGCCGACAAGGACAGCACGCGAAAGGTTCCCTAAAACCGTTACCCAATCGACATCTCGTAACAAAGGCCGGGTCTATCGGTAACGAAGACCCGGCTTTTTTATTGCCGCCGCACGCCACAGAAACCTAGTAAGTCTTTGTTTTTAAAGGGCTCTAAAAAAATGGCACGAGTCCTGCTCTCTCTAGCGCACAACAACAATAACAAGCACGACCCAAAACAATAAAAATAAGACGTATCGGCTCCAGCACAACAAAAACAACAGGGCGGAGGCGCAGCTAACTGATCATTTTGGAACGGAATTGCCTTTGGGGTTCGCCCCACAACCAGGCCGAGAACAATAAAACTGCCACGAGGCAGCTCCTGAACTGGTTGGGTCATGGAATGATCAAGGTAGCGTCAGCATCCAAAGTAATCCGTTTGCTATTGGTTCCCGGCTTGGGAGCTTGTCCCCGGGTCGCTGACCCGATCAAGCGAACACCTCAACAAGAACAACACGTTCGCCATAACAATAAAAACGAAGCACGCACCTACTTGGGGGGGAGCCTAGGCTCCCCCAGTAGCTTCTACCCCGCGCAGCACGCCGTTCTCCCGCCGCTTCCTACACCATCTCCCGACTCGATGCTAGAATCCGCGCCACTCTCGCGGCCATCACCCGTTCTGGCCAGTCATTCCGTCACACAGTGCCTCCCATGCTGAAAAAGCTGTTCAAGTCTTTACGCTCCCCGCTGCGCCGCGCGAAACAATCGCACAGCACCCCCGAAGTGCTGAGCAACCGTCAGCACCCGATCCACCGCGGGGACATCAGCCGCTATGCCATCAGCGTGGTCGAGCGCCTGCAGAATGCCGGCTACCAGGCCTACCTGGTCGGCGGCTGCGTGCGCGACCTGCTGCTGGACCTCGACCCCAAGGATTTCGACGTCGCCACCAGCGCCACGCCCGAGCAGGTCCGCGCCGAGTTCCGCAACGCCCGGGTGATCGGCCGACGCTTCAAGCTGGTGCACGTGCATTTCGGCCGCGAGATCATCGAGGTGGCCACCTTCCGCGCCAACCACCCCCAGGACGAGGAGGACGACGATCCGCGGGCGTCGCGCCACGAGAGCGGACGCATCCTGCGCGACAATGTCTACGGCAGCCTGGAGGACGACGCCCAGCGCCGCGATTTCACCATCAACGCGCTGTATTACGACCCGGGCAGCGAACGCATCCTCGACTACGCCCACGGCGTGCACGACATCCGCAACCACCTGATCCGCCTGATCGGCGACCCGACCCAGCGCTACCAGGAAGACCCGGTACGCATGCTGCGGGCGGTGCGCTTCGCCGCCAAGCTGGATTTCGACATCGAGAAACACAGCGCCGCACCTATCTACAAGCTGGCGCCCATGCTCGGCGAGATTCCCGCCGCGCGCCTGTTCGACGAGGTGCTCAAGCTGTTCCTCGCCGGCTATGCGGTCTACACCTACGAGCTGCTGGTGGACTACGGCCTGTTCGGCCAGCTGTTCCCGGCCAGTGCCGCGGCGCTCAAGCACAACCCGGACTACACCGATACCCTTATCCACAACGCCCTGGCCAACACCGACCTGCGCATCCAGCAGGGCAAGCCGGTGACCCCGGCGTTCCTCTTCGCCGCCCTGCTCTGGCCGGCGCTGCCGGCCCGCGTACTGAAGCTGCAGGAGCGCGGCATGCCACCGATCCCGGCGATGCAGGAAGCGGCCCACGAGCTGATCAGCGAACAGTGCCAGCGCATCGCCGTTCCCAAGCGCTTCACCCTACCGATCCGCGAGATCTGGGACATGCAGGAGCGCCTGCCGCGGCGCAGCGGCAAACGCGCCGACCTGCTGCTTGAGAACCCGCGCTTCCGCGCCGGCTACGACTTCCTCCTGCTGCGCGAAAGCGCGGGCGAGCAGACCGGCGGCCTGGGCGACTGGTGGACCGCCTATCAGGACGCCAGCGACAGCGAGCGGCGCAGCATGATCCGCGACCTCAGCGGCAAGGAAGACGGCCCCGGTGCGCCGCGTAAGCGCAAGCGCAGTGGCGGCCGGCGCAAACGCGGCGCCGGCGAAGGCACGGCCAAGCCCGGTAACGATTGATGGAAAGGGTCTACATCGGCCTGGGCAGCAACCTGGCCGAACCGCTGCAGCAACTGCGCGGCGCTCTCGCCGCCCTGGCCGAGCTGCCCGACTCGCGGCTCGCGGCCACCTCGTCCTTCTATGCCAGCGACCCGCTCGGCCCGGCGGACCAGCCGCGCTACGTCAACGCCGTGGCCGCGCTGGACACCGCGCTCGCCCCCCTGGCCCTGCTCGACGCCCTGCAGGCCATAGAGCTGAACCAGGGGCGCACGCGCAAGGCCGAACGCTGGGGGCCGCGCACCCTGGACCTGGACATCCTGCTGTTCGGCCAGCGCACCCTGGACGAGCCGCGCCTGTGCGTACCGCACTACCACATGCATGCCCGGCCCTTCGTGCTCTACCCGCTGGCCGAACTGGCCCCCGAGCTGCGCCTGCCGGATGGCCGCTGCCTGAGCGAGTTGCTCGCCGCCTGCCCCTTCGTCGGCCTGGAGCGCCTGGGCTGAGGTCCCGGCGCAATATGCCCGGTAACGCCCGTAACAAGTCGGTAACACCCGCAATTGACTTCGAGCCGCCCCATCAGGACTATAGGCGTCCCGTTGCCCCGCACCGGTGAAAACCGAGGCCAATGCAGGCCCTTTAGAAGCAGCCCGACTGCCGGCTGGACGCCTGAGTGAGGACGATTTTCATGCCTGACGTTACCCTGAGCACCCTGCAGAGCCTCAAGCAGAGCGGCGAGAAGATCGCCATGCTGACCTGTTACGACGCCACCTTCGCCCAGGTCGCCTGCCAGGCCGGGGTCGAGGTGCTGCTGGTCGGCGACTCCCTCGGCATGGTCCTGCAGGGGCACGACAGCACCCTGCCGGTCAGCGTCGCCGACATGGCCTACCACGTCGCCGCCGTCAAACGCGGCAACCAGGGTGCCCTGATTCTCGTCGACCTGCCCTTCATGGCCTACGCCACCCACGAGCAGACCCTGGCCAACTGCGCCACCCTGATGCAGGCCGGCGCCCACATGGTCAAATTGGAAGGCGCGGCCTGGCTGGCCGAGCCGATTCGCCTGCTGGCCGAACGCGGCGTGCCGGTCTGCGCCCACCTGGGCCTGACCCCTCAGGCGGTCAACCTGCTCGGCGGCTACAAGGTCCAGGGCCGCCAGGAAGCCCAGGCACGGCAGATGCGCGCCGACGCCATGGCCCTGGAACAGGCCGGCGCGGCCATGCTGCTGCTTGAGTGCGTGCCCAGCGAACTGGCTGCGGAGATCAGCCAGGCGGTGCGCATCCCGGTGATCGGCATCGGTGCCGGCGGCGCCACCGACGGCCAGGTACTGGTGCTGCACGACATGCTCGGGCTGTCCCTGAGCGGCCGTACGCCCAAGTTCGTTAAGGACTTCATGGCCGGCCAGGACGGCATCCCGGCGGCGCTCGCCGCCTACGTCAGGGCGGTCAAGGAGCGCAGCTTCCCCGCCGCCGAACACGGATTCTCCGCATGAACACGGTCAAGACCATCCGCGATCTGCGCGCCGCCGTAGCCCAGGCCCGCGCCGAGGGCAAGCAGATCGGCTTCGTGCCGACCATGGGCAACCTGCACGCCGGCCATGCCGCCCTGGTGACCAAGGCGGCCCAGCGCGCCGACTTCGTGGTGGCGAGCATCTTCGTCAACCCGTTGCAGTTCGGCCCCAACGAAGACCTCGCCACCTACCCGCGCACCCTCGCCGACGACCAAGACAAACTGCTCGACGCCGGCTGCCACCTGCTGTTCACCCCGGACGTCGAGGAGATGTACCCGGACGGCATGGCCGGGCAGACCCGTGTCAGCGTACCGGGGGTCGCCGAAGGCCTGTGCGGCGCCAGCCGTCCCGGGCACTTCGAGGGGGTCGCCACCGTGGTGACCAAGCTGCTCAACATGGTCCAGCCAGACCTGGCGGTGTTCGGCCAGAAGGACTTCCAGCAGCTGGCGGTGATCCGCACCCTGGTGCGCGACCTGAACATGCCGATCCAGATCATCGGCGAGCCGACGGTGCGCGCCGCGGACGGCCTGGCACTGTCTTCGCGCAACGGCTACCTGACACCCGAACAGCGCACCGTGGCGCCCACCCTGTACCGCGGCCTGCAACAGATCGCCACGGCGCTGCACGCAGGCGAGCGCGACTTCGCCCAGTTGATCGCCGCCGCCCAGCAGCAACAGCAGGACGCCGGTTTCCGCCCGGACTACCTGGAGATTCGCGAGGCGAACAGCCTGCGCCCGGCCACCGCCGCGGACCGCCAGTTGGTGATCCTGGTTGCGGCCTTCCTCGGCAGCACCCGGCTGATCGACAACCTGACTCTCGACCTCGACGCCACCCCCTGACCCGGCAGACACCGGCTGCCGCCCTTACCCGCTTTAGGAGAACGCCATGCATGCGATCATGCTCAAGGCCAAACTGCACCGCGCCGAAGTCACCCATGCCGTGCTCGACTACGAAGGCTCCTGCGCCATCGACGGCGAATGGCTGGACCTGGCCGGCATCCACGAATACGAGCAGATCCAGATCTACAACATCGACAACGGCGAGCGCTTCACCACCTACGCGATTCGCGGCGAAGCCGGTTCGCGGATGATCTCGGTCAACGGCGCCGCGGCGCACAAGGCCAAGGTCGGCGACCGGGTGATCATCTGCGCCTATGCCCACTACAGCGAGGCCGAACTGGCCAGCTTCAAGCCGCGCATGCTGTATATGGCGCCGGGCAACGAACTGAGCCACACCAGCAACGCGATCCCGGTGCAGGTTGCCTGAGCCGGCACCAGCCCGGTTACACTCGAAGCCCGGACACGGCCAGTGCTCCGGGCTTTTTATTGTCCCGGGAGCGCGCTCCCGCGACCGCACCAGCAGAAGGAAGCCCCGCAATGACGTACTACCAGCACCCGCTCGATGTCACCGCCCTGCCGGCCTGGCAGGCGCTGCAGGACCATCGGGCCCGCTTGCAGAACTTCAGCATGCGCGAGGCGTTCAACTCCGACCCCGAGCGCTTCGACCGACTGTCGCTGAGCAGCTGCGGCCTGTTTCTCGACTATTCGAAGAACCTGATCACCGGCGAGACCCGCGACCTGCTGGTACGCCTGGCCCGGGACTGCGGCCTGCAACGGGCGATCGACGCCCTGTTCGACGGCGAGGCGGTCAACGCCTCGGAGAACCGCCCGGCCCTGCACACCGCCCTGCGTCGACCGATAGGCGACCGCGTGCTGGTCGACGGTGTCGACGTGATGCCCGAGGTGCACCGGGTGCTGCACCAGATGACCGAGCTGGTCGGCAAGGTGCATGACGGCCTGTGGCGCGGCTACAGCGAGAAGCCGATCACCGACGTGGTCAACATCGGCATCGGCGGCTCCTTCCTCGGCCCGCAGCTGGTCTCCGAGGCGCTGCTGCCCTTCGCCCAGCGCGGCGTGCGCTGCCACTACCTGGCCAATATCGACGGCAGCTCCTTCCATGAGCTGGCGGCCAGGCTGCGGGCCGAGACCACCCTGTTCATCGTCTCGTCGAAGTCCTTCGGCACCCTGGAGACCCTGAAGAACGCCCAGGCCGCGCGGCGCTGGTACCTGGCCCAGGGCGGCTCCGAGGCCGAGCTGTATCGCCACTTCATCGCCGTGACCAGCAACCAGGAAGCGGCGGTGGCCTTCGGCATCCACGAGGAGAACATCCTGCCGATGTGGGACTGGGTCGGCGGCCGCTACTCGCTGTGGTCGGCCATCGGCCTGCCGATCGCCATGTCCATCGGCATGTCCAACTTCAAGGAGCTGCTGTCCGGCGCCTACAGCATGGACCAGCACTTCCGGGAAGCCCCCTTCGAGCAGAACATGCCGGTGCTGCTGGCCCTGCTGGGGATCTGGTACGGCAACTTCTGGAGCGCCCAGACCCAGGCGATCCTGCCCTACGACCACTACCTGCGGAACATCACCAAGCACCTGCAGCAGCTGGACATGGAGTCCAACGGCAAGCGCGTGCTGCAGGACGGCGCTCCGGCGCCCTGCGCCACCGGCCCGGTGATCTGGGGCGGGGTCGGCTGCAACGGCCAGCATGCCTATCACCAGCTGCTGCACCAGGGCACCCTGTT
This sequence comes from Pseudomonas benzenivorans, assembly GCF_033547155.1. GTDB lineage: Bacteria > Pseudomonadota > Gammaproteobacteria > Pseudomonadales > Pseudomonadaceae > Aquipseudomonas > Aquipseudomonas benzenivorans_B. Next base: position 735,870 of record NZ_CP137892.1, on the reverse strand, counting down.
GATCCCGGCCGACTTCATCGTGCCGGTGGTCAGCTACAACCCGGTGGCCGACCACCACCAGTGGCTCTATGCCAACTGCCTGTCGCAGAGCCAGGCGCTGATGCGCGGCAAGACCCTGGAGGAGGCCGAGGCGGAACTGCGCGCCCAGGGCCTGGACGAGGACGAGGTGCGGCGCCTGGCGCCGCACAAGGTGATTCCCGGCAACCGGCCGAGCAACACCCTGGTGCTGGAACGGGTCAGTCCACGGCGCCTCGGCGCCCTGGTCGCCCTGTACGAGCACAAGGTGTTCGCCCAGAGCGCGATCTGGGGCATCAACGCCTTCGATCAGTGGGGCGTGGAACTGGGCAAGGAACTGGGCAAGAACGTCTACTCGCGCCTGCTCGGCGCCGAACAGAGCACCGCCGAGGATCAGTCCACCCAGGGCCTGATCGACTTCTTCCGCGCCCGCCACCGCGGTTGAACCTGCCCGCGGCCGGGACTTGAAACCGGCCGCCGCTGGGGTGCTACCCTTACGGGCATCGCGGACACAACGACAAAAGGACCCGCCATGTTTGAGATCACCCGCCACCCCGTGGCCGACGCCGTGCGCCAGCGCGCCCACCTCGACGCCGAGGCCTACGAGCGCCTGTACCGGCAGTCGGTCGAACAGCCGGAAAGCTTCTGGGCCGAGCAGGCCAAGGCCTTCCTCGACTGGTTCAAACCCTGGCTCAGCGTGCACCACGTCGACATGCACAAAGGCCAGGCCAGCTGGTTCAAGGGCGGGCAGCTGAATGTCAGCTACAACTGCATCGACCGCCACCTGCTGCAGCGCGGCGAACAGATCGCCCTGATCTGGGAGGGCGACAACCCCAGCGAGTCCGCTCACATCAGCTACAACAAGCTGCACCACCAGGTCTGCCGCCTGGCCAACGTGCTCAAGAGCCGCGGCGTGCAGAAGGGCGACCGGGTGTGCATCTACATGCCGATGGTCCCGGAAGCGGCCTATGCCATGCTCGCCTGCGCGCGCATCGGCGCGGTGCACTCGGTGGTGTTCGGCGGCTTCTCCCCCGACGCCCTGCGCGACCGCATCCTGGATGCCGATTGCCGCACCGTGATCACCGCCGACGAAGGCGTGCGCGGCGGCAAGTACGTGCCGCTCAAGGCCAACGTCGACAAGGCCCTGCAGAGCTGCCCGAACGTCTCCACGGTGCTGGTGGTGCAGCGCACCCAGGGCGACATCGCCTGGAATCCCGGGCGCGACCTCTGGTACCACGAGGCCCTGCACGGCGCCAGCGGCGACTGCCCGCCCGAGCCGATGGAAGCCGAAGACCCGCTGTTCATCCTCTATACCTCGGGCTCCACCGGCAAGCCCAAGGGCGTGCTGCACACCACCGGCGGCTACCTGCTGCAGGCGGCGATGACCCACAAGTACGTGTTCGACTACCACGACGGCGACATCTACTGGTGCACCGCCGATGTCGGCTGGGTCACCGGCCACAGCTACATCGTCTACGGCCCCCTGGCCAACGGCGCCACCAGCCTGATCTTCGAGGGCGTGCCGAACTACCCGGACGCCTCGCGCTTCTGGCAGGTCATCGACAAGCACCAGGTCAATATCTTCTACACCGCGCCGACCGCCATCCGCGCCCTGATGCGCGAGGGCGAGGGGCCGGTCAAGAGCACCTCGCGCAGCAGCCTGCGCCTGCTCGGCTCGGTGGGCGAGCCGATCAACCCGGAAGCCTGGGAGTGGTACTTCAACGTGGTCGGCGAGCGCCGCTGCCCGATCGTCGACACCTGGTGGCAGACCGAGACCGGCGCCATCATGATCGCCCCGCTGCCCGGCGCCACCGACCTCAAGCCCGGCTCGGCGACCCGCCCGTTCTTCGGCGTACAGCCGGTGCTGCTGGACGACCAGGGCCAGGAAATCGAGGGGCCGGGCGCCGGCGTGCTGGCGATCAAGGCCAGCTGGCCGAGCCAGATCCGCAGCGTCTACGGCGACCACCAGCGACTGATCGACACCTACTTCAAGCCCTACCCCGGCTACTACTTCAGCGGCGACGGCGCCCGCCGCGACGAGGACGGCTACTACTGGATCACCGGCCGGGTCGACGACGTGATCAACGTCTCCGGCCACCGCATCGGCACCGCCGAGGTGGAAAGCGCCCTGGTGCTGCACGACGCGGTGGCCGAGGCCGCGGTGGTCGGCTACCCCCACGACGTCAAGGGCCAGGGCATCTACGCCTTCGTCACGCCGATGAACGGGGTGGCGCCGAGCGACGAGCTGAAGAAAGAACTGCTGGCCCTGGTCGGCAAGGAAATCGGCAGCTTCGCCAAGCCGGAACTGCTGCAGTGGGCCCCGGGCCTGCCGAAGACCCGCTCCGGCAAGATCATGCGGCGCATCCTGCGCAAGATCGCCTGCAACGAGCTGGACAGCCTCGGCGACACCTCGACCTTGGCCGATCCCTCGGTGGTCGACGGCCTGATCGACCAGCGCCTCAATCGCTGAACGAGGCAACCGCCGCCCCGTCCACCGCGACGGGGCGCTGCCCCCTGCGCCAGGCGCCAAGCACCTGACCGGGCGGTTCGGCCGCTGGCCGGCGGCCTGGGCTCTGTGCCAACATAGCCCTCCTTCGCGGCCTGCCGCGCCCGCCATTCGTGAGGATCGATCATGCAAGAAGTCGTCATCGTCGCCGCCACCCGCACCGCCATCGGCAGCTTCCAGGGCTCGCTGTCCGGCATTCCGGCCGTCGAGCTGGGCGCCGCGGTGATCCGCCGCCTGCTCGAGCAGAGCGGTCTGGAGGGCGCCCAGGTCGACGAGGTGATCCTCGGCCAGGTACTCACCGCAGGCGCCGGGCAGAACCCCGCGCGGCAGGCGGCGATCCACGCCGGCCTGCCCCACGCGGTACCGGCGCTGACCCTCAACAAGGTCTGCGGCTCCGGGCTCAAGGCCCTGCACCTGGGGGCCCAGGCCATTCGCTGCGGCGACGCCGAGGTGATCATCGCCGGCGGCATGGAGAACATGAGCCTGGCGCCCCACGTCGTGCCCAACATGCGCAGCGGCCTGCGCATGGGCCACGGCAAGCTGATCGACAGCATGATCCACGACGGCCTGTGGGACGCCTTCAACGACTACCATATGGGCATAACGGCAGAGAATTTGGCCGAGAAATACGGGATTTCCCGCGAGGAGCAGGACGCCTTCGCCGCCGAGTCGCAGCGCAAGGCCGCGGCGGCCATCGAGTCGGGCCGCTTCGTGGAGGAGATCACCCCGATCCTCATCCCCCAGCGCAAGGGCGAGCCCCTGGCCTTCGCCACCGACGAGCAGCCGCGCGCCGGCACCACCCTGGAGTCCCTGGCCAGCATCAAGCCGGCATTCAAGAAGGACGGCAGCGTCACCTCCGGCAATGCCTCCAGCCTCAACGACGGCGCCGCCGCGGTGCTGCTGATGAGCGCAGCCAAGGCCGAGGCCCTCGGCCTGCCGGTGCTGGCGCGGATTGCCGCCTACGCCAACGCCGGGGTCGATCCGGCGATCATGGGCATCGCCCCGGTCTCGGCCACCCGCCGCTGCCTGGACAAGGCCGGCTGGAGCCTGGAGCAGCTGGACCTGATCGAGGCCAACGAGGCCTTCGCCGTGCAGGCCCTGGCGGTCGGCAAGGAACTGGGCTGGGAGGCCGAGAAGGTCAACGTCAATGGCGGCGCCATCGCCCTGGGCCACCCGATCGGCGGCTCCGGCTGCCGGGTGCTGGTGACCCTGCTGCACGAGATGCTCAAGCGCGACGCCAAGAAGGGCCTGGCCACCCTGTGCATCGGCGGCGGCCAGGGCGTGGCCCTGGCCATCGAACGCTAAGCACCGCCACCGCGCGACTTAACGCCGGCGTGACTGCGCAAAGAAGGCGCCGGCGTTTTTCTTGCTAGACTGCGCGCCCCTCTATTAGCGAGTCGCCGCGCATGTCCTCTCTCGATCAGGCGCTGCGCGCCGCCCTCCACAACCGCCAGGCGCTGCTCGAGGAACTGCACGGGCAAGGCAGCGACTGCTACCGCCTGTTCCACGGCAGCCAGGAAGGCGCCGGCGGCCTGACCCTGGACCGCTACGGCCCGCAGCTGCTGGTGCAAAGCTTCCACCGGCCCCTCGAGCGCGAGCAGTTGCTGAGCCTGGCCGAGCAGTGCCGCGAGTGGCTCGAGCAGCCCCTGCTGCTGGTGTACAACGACCGCTCCGGCGGCAACTCGCGGATCGACCGCAGCGACCCGGTCTACCGCGCCGAGGAGGCCGCCCTGGCGGACCTGGTCGGCCACGAATGGGGGCTAAAGTATCGGGTGCGTGGTCGCCACCCCGGACAGGACCCGCTGCTGTTTCTCGACCTGCGCAACGCCCGCGGCTGGGTCAAGGCCCACTGCGCCGGCCAGTCGGTGCTCAACCTGTTCGCCTACACCTGTGGCGTCGGCCTCGCCGCAGCAGCCGGCGGCGCCCGCGAGGTGGTCAACCTGGATTTCGCCGAGGGCAACCTGGCGGTCGGCCGCGAGAACGGCGCGCTCAACCCCGAGCTACCGGCCATGCAGTTCGTCCAGTCGGACTACTTCCCGGCGATTCGCCAGCTGGCCGGCCTGCCGATCGCCCAGCGCCGCGGACAGAAGCTGCCGAACTACCCGCGCCTGGCGCCACGCCAGTTCGACCTGGTCTTCCTCGACCCGCCGGCCTGGGCCAAGAGCGCCTTCGGCACCGTCGACCTGCTGCGCGACTACCAGAGCCTGCTCAAGCCGGCGATCCTCGCCACCGCCGACGACGGCGTGCTGGTCTGCTGCAACAACCTGGCGAAGGTCGCCCTGGCCGACTGGCGCGAGCAGGTGCTGCGCTGCGCCAGCAAGCTCGGCCGCCCGGTACGCGACTGCCAGGTGCTGAGCCCCGCGGCGGACTTCCCCTCCCAGGATGGCCAGCCGCCGCTGAAGACCCTGATCCTGAGGTTCTGAGTCAGGCCGCAGCGACCGAAAAGCCGGCATCCGCGGCATTTTGAACCCGCGGCCCGTGCCATAATCCAAGGCACTTCGCATCGGAACAGTTGCCGCTTCATGTACAAAGGATTGAAACGCGCCGTCGGCGCCCTGTTGATCGCCAGCGTCCTCTACAGCCTGCTGGGCTTCCTCATCCTGCCCGGCATCGCCCTGCGCATCGCCAACCAGCAGCTGGCGCTGTACGCCACCCAACCCGCCCGGGTGGAACGCCTGCAACTCAACCCCTTCAGCCTGGAACTCAGCCTGTGGGGATTGCGCATCGGCGAGTCGGGCCAGGAGCAACTGGCCTTCGAGCGTCTGTACGCCGACCTGCAACTGGACAGCCTGTGGCGCGGCGTCCTGCACCTGGCGGCCATCGAGCTGGATAAGGGCCATGGCGAGGTGCGGCTGGCCCGGGACGGCACCCTCAACCTGAGCCAGCTGTTCAAGCTGCCGCCCCCTCAGGAGCAGCCCCCCGAAGAGCCGGCCGCCGCCCCCTTCCCGCTGCGCATCGAGCGACTGCGTCTGAGCGAGTCGAGCCTGCGCTTCGAAGACCTGCGACCCGGCGAGCCGGTGGCGCTCGCCTACGACTCGCTCGACCTGGAGCTGCGCAATCTCAGCACCCTGCCAGGCGGCAGCGCCGACATGCGCCTGGTCGCCAGCGGCCCCCAGGGCGCGCGAATCGACTGGCAAGGCCAGCTCAGCCTGGCCCCCCTCGCCTCCAGTGGCCAGTTGCGCGTCTCCGGCATCCGCCTGCGCACCTTCTGGCCCTATGTGCGCCAAGCCGTGCCCCTGGCCCTGGAAAGCGGCGAGCTCGACCTGAACACCGACTATCGCCTGAGCCTGGCCCAGGGCACCGAATTGCAACTGAGCAACGCGGCCGTCGGCGTAGCCTCCGTGGCCCTGGCCGCCCCGGACGGCAAGCCGCTGCTGCGCCTGGAACGCTTGGACATCGACGAGACCCGCGTGGACCTGGGCAAACGCCAGGTCGTGGTCGGCAAGCTGCGCAGTCGCAACCTGGAAACCTGGGCCGCCCGCGAAGCCGACGGCCAGCTGGACTGGCAGAAGCTGCTGGCAGGCCAGCCCGCCACTGCGCCATCCTCGCCGCGCCCCGCTGCTGCCGCCGAGCAGGATGCGCCAGCGGCCGCGAGCAAGGCCACCCCGGAACCCGCCTGGCAGGTGCTACTGCGCGATGTGCAGCTGCGCGAGTACCGGGCCCACCTGGCCGACCGCGTACCGCAGCAGCAGGTGGAACTGGAGCTCGGCCCCCTCGCGCTCGACCTGAGCGACTTCGACAGCCGCGGCACCTCGCCCTTCGTCCTCGAGCTGGATACCGGACTGGGCAAGCAGGGCCGACTGCAGGCCGAGGGCCAGGTGCAGCTGAGCCCCACCACGGCCAGCCTGAAAGTCGCCAGTCGCGATATCGACCTGCGCCTGGCCCAGGCCTACCTCAGCCCTTACCTGCACCTGGAACTGCGCAGCGGCCAGCTCGGCAGCGACCTGCAGGTCGAGCTGGCCGGCCTCCAGCCGCTGAGTTTCAGCATTCGCGGCCAGGCTCAGATCAACCAGCTGCACAGCCTCGACACAATCAAGGAGCGCGACTTCGTGCGCTGGCAGCGCCTCGACCTGGATGGCCTCGACTACCGGCACGGCGACAGCCTGAACATCGACAAAGTGCGCCTGCACCAACCCTATGCACGCTTCATCATCAACGAGGACCTGAGCACCAACCTCAACGAACTGCTGATCGCTCAGCCAGAAGCCCCAGCCGCCGCAGCGACGCCCGCCGGCAAGGCGCTGGGCATTCGCATCGGCGAGGTGAGCATCGCCGACGGCTCGGCCAACTTCGCCGACTTCAGCCTGACCCCCAACTTCGCCACCGCCATTCAGCAGCTGGACGGCCGTATCGGCACCCTCGACAGCCGTAGCGCCAAGCCGGCCAGCGTGACCCTGAACGGCAAGGTCGACCGCTACGCGCCGATGAGCGTCGAGGGCAGCCTCAACCCCTTCGACCCGCTGGACAGCCTGGATATCGCCACCCAGTTCAAGCGGGTCGAGCTCACCACCCTCACCCCCTATTCAGGCAAGTTCGCCGGCTACCGCATCCGCAAGGGGCGCCTCAACCTGGACCTGCACTACCGCATCAGCAAGGGCCGGCTGCAGGCCGAGAACAGCGTGGTGGTCGAGCAGCTGCAACTGGGCGAGAAGGTCGACAGCCCCAGCGCGGTGGATCTGCCGGTACGCCTGGCCGTCGCCCTGCTCAAGGATGCCGATGGCCGGATCGCCCTCCAACTGCCGGTCCAGGGCGACCTCAACAACCCCGAGTTCAGCGTGATGCCGATCGTCTGGAAGACCCTGCGCAACCTGGTGCTGCGGGCCGCCCAGGCGCCGTTCAAGTTCATCGGCGGCCTGGTCGGCGGCGGCGCCGACCTGGACCTGAGCAACGTGCCGTTCGCCGTCGGCAGCGCGCAGCTCGATGCCGACGCCCAGGCCACCCTGGATACCCTGGCAGGCGCGCTGAACGAACGCCCGGCGCTGCGCCTGGAGGTCGAGGGCCTGAGCGCCCAGGACAGCGATGGTCCGCCACTGGCCGAACAACGCCTGCAGCGCGAATACCAGAACACCTACTACAAGATCCTCCAGCGCCGCGGCGAAGCCGTACCGGACGAACCGGCCCAGCTGCAGGTGCCCGAGGACGAGAAAGCCGCGTTGCTCGAAGGCATCTACCGGGCCCGCCTGAAACAGCAGCCCCCTGCCGAATGGCTCGAGCTGAACGCGTCAGAGCGCGCCGCCAGGCTGCGCGACGCCGTGCTGCAGTCCTGGGCCCAGAGCAAGCTGCTGCAACGCCAACTGGCCCAGGCCCGCGCCGCCGCCATCAAGGACTACCTGGTCGAGCGCGGCGGTCTGGCCGACACGCGCATCTACCTGCTGGATGTCCGCCTGGGCCAGGCCCAGGCGGACGGACGAGTGGCCACCCCCCTGCACCTCGATAGCGAATAAGCTGAAGCCGATGATCATGAAAGCCTTAAGCCTGGCCCTGCTCATGGGCTGCGCCGCCCTCGCCCAGGCCGACACCCTGCGCTGCGGCAGCCAACTGGTCAGCCTCGGCGACCGCAGCTTCGAGGTCGAGCAGAAATGCGGCGAGCCGGCATTTCGCGATCTGGTCGGCTACACCCTGGGCCCCTACGAGCGGCGCGAGTTCAAGATCGAGGAGTGGGTCTACGGCCCCAGCAACGGGGTGCTGAGCATTCTCACCTTCGAGGGCAACCGCCTGACCCGCATCGAACGGCGACGCCAGCGCTGACGTCCACCCTGCCAGGGTATAGGCTGAAGCCTTCCAAGCCGTTCCCGGTGGCCCCGATGAAAGCCCTCATCCTCATCCTCGCGCTAGGCCTGTCGACTTCGCTCGTTGCCGCCTCGACCCTGCGTTGCGGCAGCGCCCTGGTCAGTCGCGACGACAGCGCCGCCGAGGTCCTCGACAAGTGCGGCGAGCCGCGCAGTCGCGACTTCCTCGGCTACCGCGAAGTGGTGGACTACTACGGCTTTCGCAGCGAAGTAGCGGTGGAAGAGTGGACCTACGGCCCGCGCAACGGCATGTACCACTTCCTGCGCTTCGAGGGTAATCGCCTGGACAGCATCGACAGCGAGCGCGGCAACTGACAAGCGCCGGTGCGCCTGCTAGGCTCGCCGCTTTGCCCCGGAACAAGGAAGCTCCACCATGCGCCGAATCGGTCTGTTCACCACCCTGCTCTTGAGCGTCACCTGCGCCCAGGCCTCCCTGCGCTGCGAACATGGCATCGCCGACAAGGGCGACCGCACCAGCGAAGTCCAGGCCAAGTGTGGCGAAGCCGCCAGCCGCAGCCTGGTCGGCTATACCCAGAACGCCGACGGCAACCAGGAACTGCCGATCGAGGAGTGGGTCTACGGCCCGCGCAACGGCATGTACTACTACCTGACCTTCCAGGGCGGTCGCCTGCAGCGCATCGACAGCCAGCGCGGCAACTGACGCGGGCGGGGCCATCAGCACATGCTCATCCTGCCTGCCGAACACCCGCTGGACTGGAAGAAACCGCCGGTCGTCACCCTGCTGCTGATCCTGCTCAATGTGCTGATCTACTTCGGCTACCAGGGCGGCGATCAGGCGCGCGAGGCGCAGGCGATCCAGACCTACCTCGACGGCGGCCTGCTCAACCGCGAGCGGACGCTGTTTCTCGAGTCCTTCAGCGAGCGCCGCGAGCTGGATGCCGAGCAGCGGCGCTACGTCGACGCCATGCGCCGCAGCGACCTGGCCCGCCTGGTGCTCTACGACCTGCAGTTCGAGAGCCGCCTGCACCACAACCCCGACTACCTGGCCGATTCGGCCTGGCAGGCCGCGCGCGCGCAGGCGGAAGCGGCGCGCGACCGTATCAGCAGCATGCGCTTCGGCTTCATCCCGGCCCGCTTCAGTGTCGAGGGGCTGTTCGGCGCCATGTTCCTGCACGGCGACTTCGGCCACCTGGCCGGCAACATGCTGTTCCTGTTCATCTTCGGCTTCGCCCTGGAAATCGCCCTGGGCCGCTGGCTGTACCTCGGCCTCTACCTGCTCAGCGGGGTGGCCTCGCACCTGCTGTGGTGGATCATGGACCCGGTCTGGGTCTGCGGCGTCGGCGCCTCCGGGGCCATCTCCGGTTTGATGGGCATGTACCTGGGGGTCTACGGCCTGCGCCGGATCAACTTCTTCTACTGGCTGGGCCCGCTGTTCGGCTACTTCCGCGCGCCGGCCCTGTGGATCCTGCCGGTGTGGCTGGGCAAGGAGTTGTACGGCCTGCTGCTGGCCGACGACAACGTCAACTATTACGCCCACCTCGGCGGCCTGGGTGCCGGTTTCCTCACGGTCTGGCTGCCGCGTCTGGGCGGCAAACTGCGGGTCGATGAGGCCTACCTGCACAAGGAAGACCCGGACGCGCCTTTCAAACGCGAACTGGAGAGCCTGGACCGCGCGATCGGCAACTTCGCCCTCGACCAGGCCGCCAGCCGCGGCCGGCAACTGCTCGAGCGTCACCCCGGCCGCCTGGAGCTGCTCGAGCGCCTCTACCCGCTGGCCCATAGCCGTCAGGACAAGGCCCTGCTCGGCGACGTGCTACGCCAGCTATTCACCCTGCCGCAGCAGGCCGCCAGTTTACCCCTGCTGCAGCGCCTGGCCGAAGACAGCCGGGCGGCCGGCCAGCCCCTGCTGCAGCACCCGGCCGTGCAGCTGCACCTGCTGCGCCACCTGCTGCAGGCCGAGCAGCACGCCTTGGCCCTGGCCGCCTGGCGCCGTCTCAGCCGCGCCGCCCAGCAGCCCGCCGAACTGCCGGCGCTGACCCTGCGCCTGGGCAAGCTACTCGGCCGCCAGCAGGACATGGGCGGCCTCGCCGAGCTCGGTCAGTTCCTCAGTCAACGCTACCCAGAGGCCGAGCAGACCGTACAACTCGGCCTGCTCCGGCGCCACCTGGCACGCTGAGCAGCACGGCCCCTGGGCACAGGGCCGTCAGGACGACTCGGTCAGCTTGCCCAGGGTCGCCTCCAGGGCGGCGACGTCCCCCAGCAGAGGCGATTGCGGGTAGCGCGTCCGGATGAAGGTCAGCAGCCTCTGCGCCGGACCGAGCTGTCCCAGGCCTTCGGCAAACCCGCGGCTGGCCAGCAGGTAGGCCCGGGGAATATGCGGGTAGTCGGGAAAGCGCTGGTGCAGGTTGCGCAACAGGCTCAGGCCTTCCCGGGTCTTGTGCCGCTGCAACAGCGCCTCGGCCACCCTCTCGCAGACCAGGGCATCGTCGGGCAGGTAGTCGGCCCCGAGCTGGCGCGCATTGAGCACGGCCGTCGCCGCCAGCGCCGGATTCAGCCGGGCAGCCAGTGGCAGATAATGCGCCAGGTGACGCAAGCAGCGCTCGCGGGCATTGAGGCCGAACAACAGCTGATGGAAGCGCTCGTTGAGCTTGAGGTCGTCGGCGTCACGTTCCAGGGCCTTGGCCAGGGTTTCCAGGGCCTGGCCGCTCTGGCCTTCCTTGAGGCGTACTTCCGCCTCGGCCAGGGCGCGCCGGCGCAGATACTCCGGGGCCGGATAGGCCGCAGAGGCGTTTTCATCGGCGATCACATAGCCCAGGGCGCCCTGATACTGGAATACCGCATAGCCCATCATGGCGCACATCACCACGCCGAAATAGCCGAACAGGAAGGCGGCGACCGGCATCAGCACCACTCGCGGCAGGCCGCTGGAGAGCATATAGGTGACCCAGCTCGGCGACTGCCAGAGGATGAACAGGAAGGCGCAGAGGATCAGGTAGCGCCAGCCCATGGCCCCCATCACCTGGCCGATCTGCTCCGGGCTCAGCGCCGCGCCCAGCTCCTTGTCCAGCGCCAGGCGGATGATGCTGGCCGGCAATGCCAGCAGCAGGCCGATATTCACCGCCCAGTACAGCGCCTCGCTGTCGAAGTCGGCGGCCAGCCACAGCACGGCGAAGGCGATCAGAAACACCGCCAGCTGCTTGAAGAACAGGCTGAAGCCCTCGCCGCCGAAGGCGCTGGCCAGGCTCGGGGCCTGCCGGTCGGCCTGGCTGCTGGCCTCGATCACGCTGTGGAAGTACTTGGTCGCCACGCTGAACAGCAGGATCCACAGCACTATCCAGCGCGGCATGAACAGGCTGGCCAGGGCCAGCAGGGCGGCGAACGCCAAAGGGCCGCCCTGCAGGGCGTAGACGAAGAATGCGGGGATACGCTCCCAGAACGGCTGGGCCGTGTTGGCTGCGCCGAGAAACTGCAAGCAGCCGGCGCACAGGGGGCAAGTAGGGGTTTCGTCCGGGGCATCGGCATTCAAGGGAATGCAGCAGTTGCCATAGGCACGCTGGCAGGGCGGGCACTGCCAGGTGGCCGGTTGCGCCGGATGGTAGCGGCAGAGGGTCTTATCCATAAGCGATATGTCCTGATGCGGTTCACGGCGGCCGCCAGAGGCCACGGCACTGCGCGGGCCGGCCCCTGCAGCGGCGCTATTGTCCAGGCAAAAAAAGAGGGCCGCAATGCGGCCCTCTTTTTCAGCGTGGCAGTCGCCCGCTATCAGACACCCGAGGCCTCGGCCGCGGCGACGTCCTTGATCGACAGCTTGATCCGGCCGCGGTTGTCCACGTCCAGTACCAGGACCTTCACTTCCTGGCCTTCCTTCAGCACGTCGGTGACCTTCTCGACGCGCTGATCGCTCAGCATCGAGATGTGCACCAGGCCGTCCTTGCCCGGCAGGATGTTGACGAAGGCGCCGAAGTCGACGATGCGCTCGACCTTGCCGACGTAGATCTTGCCGATCTCGGCCTCGGCGGTGATAGCCAGCACGCGCTGCTTGGCCGCTTCCGCCGCTTCCTTGGTCTCGCCGAAGATCTTGATGCTGCCGTCGTCTTCGATGTCGATCGAGGCCTTGGTCTCTTCGCAGATGGCACGGATGGTCGCGCCGCCCTTGCCGATCACGTCGCGGATCTTGTCCTGGTCGATCTTCATCGCCAGCATGGTCGGGGCGTTGGCCGACAGCTCGCTGCGCGACTGGGCGATCACCTGGTTCATCTGGCCGAGGATGTTCAGGCGCGCTTCCAGGGCCTGGCCCAGGGCGATTTCCATGATCTCTTCGGTGATGCCCTGGATCTTGATGTCCATCTGCAGCGCGGTGACGCCCTTGGCGGTACCGGCCACCTTGAAGTCCATGTCGCCCAGGTGGTCTTCGTCGCCGAGGATGTCGGTCAGCACGGCGAACTTGTCGCCTTCCTTGACCAGACCCATGGCGATACCGGCCACCGGCGCCTTCATCGGCACACCGGCGTCCATCAGCGCCAGGGAGGCACCGCAGACCGAGGCCATGGAGCTGGAGCCGTTGGATTCGGTGATTTCCGAGACCACGCGGATGGTGTAGGGGAACTCGTCGGCGCTCGGCAGCATGGCCGAGACGCTGCGGCGGGCCAGGCGGCCGTGACCGATCTCGCGGCGACCGGCGCCCCCCATGCGCCCACACTCACCGACCGAGAACGGCGGGAAGTTGTAGTGCAGCATGAAGGGGTCTTTCTTCTCGCCTTCCAGGGTGTCGAGCAGCTGGGCGTCGCGGGCGGTGCCGAGGGTGGCGACCACCAGGGCCTGGGTCTCGCCACGGGTGAACAGCGCCGAACCGTGGGTCTTGCCCAGTACGCCGACCTCGATGGCCAGCGGGCGCACGGTGCGGGTGTCGCGGCCGTCGATACGCGGCTGGCCGTTGACGATGTTCTCGCGCACGGTGCGGTACTCGATCTCGCCGAAGGCGTCCTTGACCTCGCCGGCGCTCGGCTGACCTTCCTCGCCGGACAGCTTGGCCACGGCCTGGTCACGCAGCTCGCCCAGACGGTTGTAGCGGTCCTGCTTGACGGTGATGGTGTAGGCCTTGGAGATTTCCGCGCCGAACTCGCCACGGATGGCGTCCAACAGTGCGGTGTTCTCCGCCTTGGGCTGCCAGTCCCAGGTCGGCTTGCCGGCTTCGGCCGCCAGTTCCTTGACCGCCTGGATCACCGACTGGAACTCCTGGTGGGCGAACAGCACGGCGCCCAGCATCTGGTCCTCGGTCAGCTCCTTGGCTTCCGACTCGACCATCAGCACGGCATCCTCGGTGCCGGCCACGACCATGTCCAGGCTGGAGGCCTTGAGCTGCTCGTAAGTCGGGTTCAGCAGGTAGCCGGTGCTTTCATGGAAGGCCACGCGGGCGGCGCCGATCGGGCCATCGAAGGGAATGCCGGAGACGGCCAGGGCGGCCGAGGTGCCGATCATCGCGGCGACGTCCGGGTCGGTCTTCTTGCTGGTGGAGACCACGGTGCAGACGACCTGCACTTCGTTCATGAAGCCTTCCGGGAACAGCGGGCGGATCGGCCGGTCGATCAGGCGCGAGGTCAGGGTTTCCTTCTCGGAAGGACGGCCTTCGCGCTTGAAGAAGCCACCGGGGATCTTGCCGGCGGCGTAGGTCTTCTCCTGGTAGTGCACCGACAGCGGGAAGAAGCCCTTGCTCGGGTCGGCGGTCTTGGCACCGACCACGGTCACCAGCACGCTGACGTCGTCGTCGACGGTGACCAGCACGGCGCCGGAGGCCTGACGGGCGATACGGCCAGTCTCGAGGGTAACGGTCGACTGACCGAACTGGAATTTCTTGATTACCGGGTTCACGGTGTTTTCCTTCTCTCTGTTGCCTTTGGGGAAATCTGGATAGTGCAAAATTCGTGGGCAGTTACGGGAGTCGGACCCGAGCCTGTCCAAAATGCGCCGGGCTGAAACGCAAAAGCTGGAAGTGGGGGCCAGCCCCACTTCCAGCTTCGGCATTCAGCTACGCGTAAGCATTGCTTAGCGACGCAGACCCAGACGACCGATCAGGGTGCTGTAACGAGTGGTGTCCTTACCCTTCAGGTAATCCAGCAGCTTACGACGCTGGTTTACCATGCGGATCAGACCACGACGGGAGTGGTGGTCCTTGCCGTTGGCCTTGAAGTGACCTTGCAGCTTGTTGATGTTGGCCGACAGCAGGGCAACCTGCACTTCCGGGCTACCGGTGTCGCCTTCAGCTTGCTTGTACTCGTTTACGATCTGGGCTTTTTCTTCAACGCTGAGTGCCATGGGGGCATCCTCTCAGTAAGGCAACTGCCGAAGCAGTCGCAATAGGCCGGGAATCGCTTCCCGTGTTTTTAAGTGAGGTATGACCGTGCCTATTAACAGCCACCCTCGATACACGCGGACCAGAGCCGAAACCCCAGGCCCGCGCTACGGTCATGCCGACCGAATCAAGCGACGCGGCGCGATGCGCCCGTCTTCGCTCACTTCACCGATACCGATGAAGCGGCCGTTGTGATCTTGCACCCGCACCATGCCGAACTTCGGCGCCTCGGGCGCGCGCACCGGCTGCCCCTGCAGCCAATAGAACGCACTGTGCTCGGAGAACTGCAGCAGCGGCCAGTGCTGCAAGCCGCTGTCCACCGGCAGCAGGAAGCGGTCCAAGGCCTCGTTGCCGCCTTCGGCGTGAGCCTGCTCCAACGCTTCCAGGCTGACCGTCTGCGCCAGGGCGAAGGGGCCGGCCTTGGTCCTGCGCAACTCGGCGACATGGGCGCCGCAGCCGAGCAGCTGACCGAGGTCTTCGACCAGGGTGCGAATATAGGTGCCCTTGCTGCAGTCCACCGCCAGGCGCGCCTGCTCCGCCTCGCAGTCCAGCAACTCCAAGCGCGCAATAGTAACAGAACGCGGCTCGCGCTCCACTACTTCGCCGGCACGCGCCAGCTTGTACAGCGGCTGGCCGTCGCGTTTGAGGGCCGAGTGCATGGGCGGTATCTGCCTGATCTCGCCGCGAAACTGCGGCAACAGCGCCTCGATATCGGCACGACCGACGGTCACCGCGCGGCGTTCGAGCACTTCCCCCTCGGCATCCCCGGTGCTGGTGGTCACCCCCAGCTGCATCAGGGTTTCATAGCCCTTGTCGGCATCCAGCAGGTACTGGGAGAACTTGGTCGCCTCGCCGAAGCACAGCGGCAACACGCCGGTGGCCAGGGGGTCGAGACTGCCGGTGTGTCCGGCCTTCTCGGCATTGAGCAACCAGCGCACCTTCTGCAGCGCCGCGTTGGAGCTGAAGCCGCGCGGCTTGTCCAGCAGGATGATGCCATTGACCTGGCGACGTACACGTTTTACCTGGGCCATCGGCTACTCCTCGGTCTTGCCAGCGTCATGCTGGCTGTCTTCCGACATGGCACGATCGATCAGGGCCGACAGGTGGGCGCCACGACTGACGCTCTCGTCGTAATGGAAGCGCAGCTGCGGCACGCTGCGCAGCTTCATGGCCTTGCCCAGCTGCATGCGCAGGAAACCACTGGCGTCGTTGAGCACCTTGAGGCTCTGGGCCACCTGGTCGACGCCATCTTCGGCCGCCATCACGGTGATATAGATCTTCGCGTGGCCGACGTCGCGGCTGACTTCCACGGCGGTGATGGTCACCAGCCCCAGGCGCGGGTCCTTGACCTCACGACGGATCAATTGCGCCAGCTCGCGCTGCATCTGGTCGCCGATTCGCTGGGCCCGGCTATAGTCTTTTGCCATCTCTACTACCTTCCACTCGCCGCGACGCGTCGACGGCATCGGGCTCAAAAGCGGCAAACGCCCGGCCGCGCGAGAGCGGGGCCGGGCGCTGCATGTTGCGACTCGTCGCCTTAGAGGCTGCGAGCCACCTGGACTTTCTCGAACACTTCGATCTTGTCGCCGACCTTGACGTCGTTGTAGCTCTTCACCGCGATGCCGCATTCCATGCCGGCCCGCACTTCGGACATGTCGTCCTTGAAGCGGCGCAGGGATTCCAGCTCGCCCTCGAAGATCACCACGTCGTCGCGCAGTACGCGGATCGGACGGTTGCGGTGCACCACGCCCTCGACGACCATGCAACCGGCCACCGCGCCGAACTTCGGCGAGCGGAACACGTCGCGGACCTCGGCGATACCCAGGATGTTCTCGCGAACGTCGCTGCCGAGCATGCCGGTGAGGGCCTTCTTGACGTCTTCGATGATGTCGTAGATGACGTTGTAGTAACGCATGTCCAGCGCTTCCTGCTCGACGATCTTCCGGGCGCCGGCATCGGCGCGCACGTTGAAGCCGAACAGCACGGCGTTGGAGGCCAGCGCCAGGTTGGCGTCGGATTCGGTGATACCACCGACACCGCCACCGACCACACGCACCTGCACCTCGTCGTTGCCCAGACCGCTGAGCGAGCCCTGCAGGGCCTCGAGCGAACCGCGCACATCGGCCTTGAGGACGATGTTGAGGGTCTTCTTCTCGTCCTGGCCCATGCTCTCGAAGATGTTCTCCAGCTTGCCGGCGTGAGCCCGGGCCAGCTTGACCTCGCGGAACTTGCCCTGACGGAACAGGGCGACCTCGCGGGCCTTCTTCTCATCGGCCACCACGGTCATCTCGTCACCGGCATCCGGCGTACCGTCCAGGCCGAGGATCTCGACCGGGATCGACGGGCCGGCCTCTTTCACCGGCTTGCCGTTCTCGTCGAGCATGGCGCGGATGCGGCCATAGTTGGAGCCGACCAGGACCATGTCGCCCTGACGCAGGGTGCCGTCCTGTACCAGCAGGGTCGCCACCGGGCCACGGCCCTTGTCCAGACGCGATTCCACCACCACGCCGCGCCCAGGGGCGGTCGGCGTGGCCTTGAGCTCGAGGACTTCGGCCTGCAGCAGCACGGCTTCGAGCAGCTCGTCGACGCCGGTACCCATCTTCGCCGAGACAGGGACAAAGGGTGCGTCACCGCCCCACTCTTCCGGAATCACGTCCAGAGCGGCCAGGCCGTTCTTGATGTTGTCCGGGTTGGCCTCCGGCTTGTCGATCTTGTTCACCGCGACCACGATCGGTACACCGGCAGCCTTGGCGTGCTGCACGGCTTCCTGGGTCTGCGGCATGACGCCGTCGTCGGCCGCCACCACCAGGATGACGATGTCGGTGGCCTTGGCACCACGGGCACGCATCTGGGTGAACGCGGCGTGGCCCGGGGTATCGAGGAAGGTGACCATGCCGCGGTCGGTTTCCACGTGGTAGGCACCGATATGCTGAGTGATGCCGCCGGCCTCGCCCGCCGCCACCTTGGCACGACGGATGTAGTCGAGCAGCGAGGTCTTGCCGTGGTCGACGTGGCCCATCACGGTCACCACCGGCGCACGGGAGATCGCCTCGCCTTCGAACTTCAGGGACTCGGCCAGCTGCTCTTCCAGGGCGTTGTCGCTGACCAGCTTGACCTTGTGGCCCAGCTCTTCGGCGATCAGTTGCGCGGTTTCCTGATCCAGCACCTGGTTGATGGTCACCGGAGTGCCCAGCTTGAACATGAACTTGATCACTTCGGCGGCCTTCACCGCCATCTGCTGAGCCAGCTCGCCGACGGTGATGGTCTCACCGATCGCCACTTCGCGGACGATAGGCCCGCTCGGGCTCTGGAAGCCATGCTGATTGCGCTTCTTCAGCTTGGACTTGCCGCGGCCGCCACGACGGAAGCCATCGCTCTCCTCGTCGATGGTGCGCGGCGCGACGCGCGGGGCCGGCGCCTTCTCCTTGACGGTCGGGCGATGCTGGGTGGTCTTGCGCTCGCCACGACGATCGTCATCGCCACGCACCTTGTCGGCGCGACGCGGCTCTTCCTTCTTGCGCTCTTCCACCACCGGAGCGGCCACCGGCAATTCGACCACGGTCGCAGAAGCCGGCGCCGGGGCGCTCTCCTCGACCTTGGTGGAGGCCGCCTTGAGCTTGGCCTCTTCCTCGGCGCGACGCTTGGCCTCTTCCTCGGCCTTCAGGCGCGCCGCCTCGGCGGCTGCGCGCTGCTCGGCCAGCTCGCGCTGCTTCTCGGCTTCGATCTCTTCGGCGCTGCGCTTGACGAAGGTCTTCTTCTTGCGCACTTCGACGCTGATGGTCTTGCTGCCAGCCACCCGCAGGGTGCTGGTGGTCTTGCGCTGCAAGGTGATCTTGCGCGGCTCTTCGACCTTATCGCCGTGGCTGCTCTTGAGATGAGCCAGCAGGGCTTGCTTCTCGTTATCGGTGACAACTTGCTCGGCACTGCTGTGCGGCAAACCCGCCTCTCGCATCTGCTGCAGCAGGCGCTCTACCGGTGTGTCGACCACTTGGGCCAGTTCTTTCACCGTGACTTGCGACATGCATTTCTCTCCTCAGGCCGTAAAACTTACTCGAACCAGTGGGCTCGGGCGGCCATGATCAGCTTGCCGGCACGCTCTTCGTCGATGCCGTCTATGTCGAGCAAGTCGTCGATCGACTGCTCGGCCAGGTCTTCGCGGGTAACCACGCCGCGCACTGCCAGTTCCTGCGCCAAACCCTTTTCCATGCCCTCAAGAGAGAGCAGGTCTTCGGCCGGGTGGGCGTCTGCCAGCTTTTCTTCTGTGGCGATGGCTTTGGTCAGCAGGCGGTCCTTAGCCCGCGCGCGCAGTTCGTTGACGATTTCCTCGTCGAACCCCTCGATGCTGAGCATCTCTTCCATCGGCACGTAGGCGATTTCTTCCAGGCTGGTGAAGCCTTCTTCCACCAACACCTGGGCCAGCTCCTCGTCGACTTCCAGCTCGTCGATGAAGCGCTGCAGGATGTCGCCCGTCTCGGCCTGCTGCTTGGCCTGGATGTCCGCCTCACTCATCACGTTCAGCGTCCAGCCGGTCAGCTGGCTGGCCAAACGGACGTTCTGACCGCCGCGGCCGATGGCCTGGGCCAGGTTGTCCTCGGCGACGGCGATGTCCATGGCATGGGCATCTTCGTCGACGATGATCGCCGCCACTTCCGCCGGCGACATGGCGTTGATGACGAACTGCGCCGGGTTCTCGTCCCACAGCACAATATCCACCCGTTCGCCGCCCAACTCACCGGAAACCGCCTGCACGCGCGAACCACGCATGCCGATACAGGCGCCCTGCGGATCGATGCGCTTGTCCTTGGAGCGCACCGCGATCTTGGCGCGCGAACCCGGGTCGCGGGATGCCGCCATGACTTCGATCAGCTCCTCGGCGATCTCCGGCACTTCGATGCGGAACAGCTCGATCAGCATTTCCGGTGCGGTGCGCGAGAGGATCAGCTGCGGGCCGCGGTTCTCGGTGCGGATTTCCTTGAGCAATGCACGCAGACGCGCACCGACACGGAAAGTCTCGCGGGAGATGATGTCTTCACGGGCCAGCAGGGCTTCGGCGTTGTTGCCCAGGTCGACGATGACGCTGTCGCGGGTCACCTTCTTCACGGTGCCGGAGATGATCTCGCCCAGACGCTCGCGATAGGCCTCGACCACCTGCGCCCGCTCGGCCTCGCGCACCTTCTGCACGATCACCTGCTTGGCGGTCTGCGCGGCGATGCGACCGAACTCGATGGACTCGATCTTCTCCTCGAGCACATCGCCGACCTTGGCATTGGCTTCGCGCGCACGCTCCATGTCCGTGGTCAGCTGGTAGGCCGGGTCCTCGAACTCTTCCTCTTCTACCACTGTCCAGCAGCGGAAAGTCTCGTAGTTGCCGGTCAGGCGATTGATTGCCACCCGCAACTCGACTTCATCTTCAAAACGTTTCTTGGTCGCAGTGGCCAGGGCCAACTCCAGCGCCTCGAAAATCACGCCGGCCGGAACGCCCTTTTCGTTGGACACCGACTCAACAACCAGCAGTACTTCTTTGCTCATCGTACGCCTCGCCTTTCGCAATCCATTGGGATCCACGCAATCCGCGTACCCCGCGGGATCCGCGTCTCAATCAAACCGGGGGATAACATTGGCCTTGTCGATCGAGTCGATCGGCAACAGGAACTCGTGGTCATCCACCTGCACCACCACGTCCTGCTCCTCCACAGCGCGAAGGAGACCCTGAAAGTTGCGACGCCCTTCGAACGGCGAACGCAGCTTGATCTTCACCTGTTCACCGATATAGCTGGCGAACTGCTCCAGCGTGAACAGTGGTCGATCCATGCCCGGCGAAGACACCTCCAGGGTGTACTCCGCGCTGATCGGGTCTTCGACATCGAGGACGCCACTGACCTGCCGACTGACCTTCTCGCAATCGTCAATCAGAACGCCGTCGGCATGATCGATATAAATACGCAGCAGCGAATGCCGCCCTTGCGACAGGAACTCGACACCCCAGCATTGATAGCCGAGTGCCTCGACTACCGGGGCCACCAAGGCCTGCAACTGTTCTAGCTTGCTCGACACCTGAACCCCTCGCGCATGCTGTACAAATAAAAAATGGGCGAAACGCCCATCCCTTCGATTCGGCTCGACCGGCCGAAAAAACTGTCTCCCAGCTAGCAAAAAGCCCCTTGACAGGGGCTCCGCTACTACTGGTTGCGGGGGCTGGATTTGAACCAACGACCTTCGGGTTATGAGCCCGACGAGCTACCAGACTGCTCCACCCCGCGTCAAAGCTGGGGCCGAAGTATACGGCCGAACCCACAGAGGGGTCAACCGAAGCTCCAGCAACGAAAAGACCCGCATGTAGCGGGCCTTCTCGTAAATTGGTACCGAGGAGGGGACTCGAACCCCTACAGCCTATGGCCACTACCACCTCAAGGTAGCGTGTCTACCAATTCCACCACCTCGGCAAAATCGTTTGAAGCTAATTACCGCATTTACTGCTGCTCTGGAGCCTGAGGTACGTCCGCCGCTTCCGCCGCCGACTTCTGCTCTTCGAGCACCGGCACATCTTCAGCTGCCGGTCTTTCTTGCTGCACTTCCTCAACCGCCGGGGCTGGCAGCCCCACCTGGCTCAACACATCAGCTTTTTGATTAGCAAAGAACGCTAAGCCCAAGCTGGTTAAGAAAAAAGCGGTGGCAAGTATAGCAGTAACACGACTCAGAAAGGTAGAGGAACCTTGACTACCGAAAACGGTAGCAGAAGCACCCGACCCGAAAGACGCACCCGCATCGGCACCCTTACCCTGCTGCAACAGCACCAGCGCGACCACACCGATCGCACCCAGCAGATGAAGAACTACTACGACTGTTTCCAGCATGTTTTCAGTTTCCCGCGGCGCGACAGATCGCACCGAACTCATCCGCATTCAGAGAGGCTCCACCCACAAGCCCCCCATCTATATCCGGCATGCCGAACAGCTCGGCAGCATTGGCAGCCTTGACACTGCCGCCATAAAGAATTCTTACCTTACCCGCCACATCGGCATCCTGCGCCGCGAGCCGCGCCCGTATGGCCGCATGCACCTCTTGCGCCTGCTCGGGCGAGGCCGTCAGCCCGGTGCCTATCGCCCAGACCGGCTCGTACGCCACTACAGCGCGGGCAAACACCCCAACCCCCTGAGCATCGACAATCGCAGCCAGCTGACGCCCCACCACGACCAAGGTTTCACCCGCCTCACGCTGCGCCAGGGTCTCCCCCACACAGAGCACCGGAATCAAACCACAGGCTTGAGCCGCAACAAACTTGCGCACCACAACCTCATCGGACTCGCCCAGGGACAAACGGCGCTCCGAGTGCCCAACCAGCACCATCGCACAACCGGCCTCCCGCAACTGACTGGCAGCCACCTCGCCAGTCAGTGCACCCTGCTGGGGCTCGACCGCGCAATCCTGACCACCAATCACCACAGGCACCTCAGCCAGCCCCTCTACGACCTGCGCGATATGCAGGCAGGACGGAAAGACTGCCACCTCAGCATCACCCGACAACGACTGCCGGCGAAGACCTTCGATCAGCTCTGCGACGCTGGCGCGGGTACCGTGCATTTTCCAGTTACCAGCAACCAGGGGGCGACGCATGCTTTACCTCGTAGGTCAAAGAGGGCGCAGATGTTACCCAACAGCTCTCGGCCTGGCAAGCCGCATCAAGCACAAACTTCGGCAACAACTTTAGCCAATTCATCGGCATAGCCGCGCACCTGGCCCTCGTCGTCGCCCTCGACCATGACCCGCACCAGCGGCTCGGTACCGGATTTACGCAGCAGTACACGCCCACGCCCAGCCATGCGCTCGGTCACCCGCGCACTGGCATCCTGCACCGCCGGATGCTCGAGCGGGTCCTCGCCGCCAGCGAAGCGCACATTCACCAGCACCTGCGGGCACTTGCGCATGCCCTGGCGAGCCTCGGCCAGGCTCTGCCCCCGGCGCTTGAGCGCCAGCAACACCTGCAAGGCGGCGATGACCGCATCGCCGGTGGTGGTGTGCTGGAAACACACCAGATGGCCGGAGTTCTCCCCGCCGAGCTGCCAGCTCCGCGCGAGCAACTCGGCAATGACATAACGGTCACCGACCTTGGCGCGCACGAAGGGAATGCCCAGGTCGGCGCAGGCCAGCTCCAGACCGAGATTGCTCATCAGGGTACCGACCACCCCGCCGTGCAGCTTGCCTCGCTCCTGCAGGTCGCGGGCGATGATGTACAAGAGCTCGTCGCCATCGACCAGGGCGCCGGTGTGATCGACCATCAGCACCCGATCGGCATCGCCATCGAAGGCGATACCCAGATCGGCCTGCTGGGCGACCACCTCGGCCTGCAGCGCGTCCATGTGGGTCGAACCGCAGCCGTCGTTGATATTGAGCCCGTTGGGCTGCGCGGAAAGCACCGACACCTGGGCGCCGAGCTCGCGGAATACACTGGGCGCCACCTTGTAGGCTGCGCCATGGGCACAGTCGACCACCAGCTTCAGCCCGGTGAAGTCGGTACTGGTCGGCACACTGGCCTTGCAGAACTCGATGTAGCGACCGGCCGCATCGTTGATACGCGTTACCTTGCCCAGTTGCTCGGACTCGACGACGGTCATGGGCGCGTCGAGCAGCTCCTCGATCATCAGCTCCACTTCGTCAGGCAGCTTGGTGCCCTGGCCGGAGAAGAACTTGATGCCGTTGTCATGGTGCGGATTGTGCGAGGCACTGATGACGATGCCCGCCTCGGCATGGAAGGTGCGGGTCAGGTAGGCGATCGCCGGCGTCGGCATGGGCCCCAGCAGCATCACGTCGGCACCGGCCGCCAGCAGCCCGGCCTCCAGGGCCGACTCGAACATGTAGCCGGAAATGCGCGTGTCCTTGCCGATCAGGATGCGGCACTTGCCCTGCTTGCGAAACGCCATGCCGGCTGCCCAGCCGAGCTTGAGCATGAAATCCGGGGTGATGGGAAACTCACCGACACGCCCACGAATACCGTCAGTACCGAAATATTTTCTACCCATAACCAGACTTCCTTCTGAATTATTCGGCCGCTTCGACCGCGGCGATCATGCGCACCACGTCGACCGTTTCCGCCACGTCGTGAACCCGAACGATGTGCGCGCCCTTGGCCACGGCGAGCGCCGCCAGGGCCAGGCTGCCGTACAGGCGCTCGCCCACCTCGTGACCGAGCACCCGACCGATCATGCTCTTGCGCGAAACACCGACCAGCAATGGCCGCCCGAGTTCATGCAACGACTCCAGGCGCTTGAATAGACTGAGATTGTGCTCCAGGGTCTTGGCGAAGCCAAAGCCCGGATCGAGGATCACCCGCTCGGCGGCGATACCGGCCGTCGCACAGGCCGCCAGCCGCTCGGCCAGAAAACCGCGCACCTCGCACAAGATATCGGCATAGCTGGGACTCTGCTGCATGGTGCTCGGCTCGCCGCGCATGTGCATCAGGCACACGGGCAGGCCACTGGCGGCGACGGCCTCCAGCGCGCCGTCGCGCTGCAGCGAGCGCACATCATTGATCAATCCGGCACCCAGGCGCGCGGATTCGCGCATGACCGCCGGCGTCGAGGTATCCACCGAGATGATCACATCGAGCTCGGCGGCAATGGCCTCCACCACCGGCGCTACGCGCTCCAGCTCTTCGACGGGCGATACCGCGCGGGCACCGGGGCGGGTCGACTCGCCACCGACGTCGATCAGCGTCGCCCCGGCGCGCACCATCTCGGCCGCATGGCGCAGCGCCGCATCGCGCCGACTGAAGCGACCGCCATCGGAGAACGAGTCAGGGGTTACGTTGAGGATGCCCATCACCTGTGGACGGGACAAATCAAGAAACCGGCTGCCACAGGGCAGCCGGTTCGCATCTAAGGCTAGGGACATGTGCGACCTTAATGCTCGGCGGCGGGACCACCGATAGGTTTCTCGGAGCTATCCGCCTCGTCGGCCTTGGCCGAAGGCTTGCCCGCGCTATCGCCACCACCCCACCCCTTCGGTTCACGGGGCGTGCGACCGTTCATGATGTCATCGATCTGCTCGGCGTCGATGGTCTCGTACTTCATCAAAGCCTCGGCCATAGCGTCGAGCTTGTCGCGGTTTTCCTCCAGCAGGCGCTTGGCGGTGGCATAGCATTGATCGATGATGCTGCGCACCTCCAGGTCGATCATCTTCGCCGTGTCGGCGGAGACGTTGCTGTGCTGGGTGCCCATGCTGCGACCGAGGAACACCTCGCCCTCTTCCTCGACATACATCAGCGGGCCGAGCTTCTCGGACAGGCCCCACTTGGTCACCATGTTCCGCGCCAGCTGGGTGGCACGCTGGATGTCGTTGGACGCCCCCGTGGTGACCCCTTCGAATCCCAGGGTCATTTCCTCGGCGATACGCCCGCCGAACAGCGAACAAATCTGGCTGGTCAGCGCCCGCTTGCTCAGGCTGTAACGGTCTTCCTCCGGCAGGAACATGGTCACGCCCAGGGCGCGGCCGCGCGGAATGATCGACACCTTGTAGACCGGATCGTGCTCCGGCACCAGACGCCCGACTATGGCGTGACCGGCCTCATGGAACGCGGTATTGAGGCGCTCCTTCTCGGACATGACCATGGTCTTGCGCTCGGCGCCCATCATGATCTTGTCCTTGGCCAGCTCGAACTCCTTCATTTCCACCAGACGCTTGCCGGCGCGAGCGGCGAACAGCGAGGCCTCGTTGACCAGGTTGGCCAGGTCGGCACCGGAGAAGCCCGGGGTACCGCGGGCGATCACTGCCGGGTTGACGTCCTCGCTCATCGGCACCTTGCGCATATGCACCTTGAGGATCTGCTCGCGGCCGCGAATATCCGGCAGGCCGACCACCACCTGACGGTCGAAGCGACCGGGGCGCAGCAGCGCCGGGTCGAGCACGTCGGGACGGTTGGTGGCGGCGATGACGATCACACCATCGTTCATCTCGAAGCCGTCCATCTCCACCAGCAACTGGTTGAGGGTCTGTTCGCGCTCGTCATGCCCGCCGCCCATGCCGGCGCCACGATGACGACCGACCGCATCGATCTCGTCGATGAAGATGATGCAAGGGGCATGCTTCTTCGCCTGCTCGAACATGTCGCGCACGCGGGAGGCGCCGACACCGACGAACATCTCGACGAAGTCGGAGCCGGAAATGGTGAAGAACGGCACCTTGGCCTCGCCGGCCACGGCCTTGGCCAGCAGGGTCTTGCCGGTACCGGGTGAGCCGACCATCAACACGCCGCGCGGAATGCGCCCGCCGAGGCGCTGGAACTTGCCCGGGTCGCGGAGGAACTCCACCAGCTCGCTGACCTCCTCCTTGGCCTCGTCGCAGCCGGCGACATCGGCGAAGGTGGTCTTGACCTGATCCTCGGACAGCAGGCGTGCCTTGCTCTTGCCGAAACTCATGGGCCCGCCCTTGCCGCCCGCACCGCCCTGCATCTGGCGCATGAAGAACATGAACACGGCGATGATCACCAAGATCGGGAAGCTGGCCACCAGCAACTGGGTCCAGATGCTCTGCTGCTCCGGTTGCTTGCCGACGATCTCGACGTTGTTGTCGATCAGGTCCTTGATCAGGCCGTTGTCCTGAATGGCCGGACGCACGGTCTCGAAGGACGAGCCGTCGATGCGCACCCCGTTGATGATGTAGCCGTCAACGGTAACCCGCTGAACCCGGCCGTCCTGAACCTGCTCGATGAAGTCCGAGTAGTTGAGCTTATTCGTCTCGCTCGGGCTGGAGAAATTGTTCATCACCGTGACTAAAACAGCAGCGATGATCAGCCACAGGATCAGATTCTTTGCCATGTCGTTCAATTAGCTACCCTCTGAAGCAGGCCCCGTGCGCAAGCGTGCTTCGCATGACGACCAGTTATGTACCGATCTAACTTACTACACAACGCCTGCTGCTGGCAGACGCGGTCTGTAACCCTTTATTTGACGCCAACAGCCCCGCCGTCGAACACCCTACCGTCAAAGCGTTGGACTGACAGCCCCGCCCTTGGTTGCATCGGTGTCAGGCGCCGCGGAAGCCACGGGCCAACAGATACTGCTCACGGGAGCGATCGCGAGACGACAACGGCTTGCGCATCTGCACCTTGTCGAACATCTCGCGCACCTGCTTGTGGTACTGATCGAAACCTTCGCCCTGGAAGATCTTGATCAGGAAGTCGCCGCCCGGGCGCAACACGCGCCCCGCCAGATCCAGGGCCAACTCGCACAGGTACATGGCGCGCGGCTGGTCGGCCGCCCTTACCCCACTCATATTGGGGGCCATATCGGAAATCACAAGGTCCACCGGCTTGCCGCCGATCGCCTCGAGGATCTGCGCGAACACCGCGTCCTCGGTGAAGTCGCCCTGGATGAAGGTGACATCCGGGATGCTGTCCATCTCCAGGATGTCGGAGGCGATCAGGGTGCCCTTGTCGCCGATCAGGCGACTGGTCACCTGCGACCAGCCGCCCGGAGCGGCGCCGAGGTCGACCACCGTCATGCCCGGCCGCAGGATGCGGTCCTTCTCCTGGATCTCCAGCAGCTTGTAGCTGGCGCGCGAACGGTAACCGTCCCTCTGCGCCATTTTGACGTAGGGATCGTCGAAGTGTTCTTTCAGCCAACGGGGGCTGGTCTTGGAGCGGGCCACACGGCACCTCTAATTTGTGCAGGTCGTGAATAACTGGGCGGGCCCGAAGGCGCTCGGGTAAACTAGCCGCCGCTTTTTTACCAGATCAGAAGCAGGGGTCAGATTATGCCGCTCACTCAGGAGCAGAAGAAACAATACAAATCTATCGGCCACCACCTGAAACCGGTATTGATCGTGGCCGACAACGGTTTGACCGAGGGCGTTCTGGCCGAACTGGAGCGCGCACTGAACGACCACGAACTGATCAAGGTTCAACTGCGCATCACCGAACGCGAAGATCGCCTGGCCGCGATCGATGAGTTGTGCAAGGCCGGCCGTGGCGAACTGGTGCAAGTCATCGGCAAGATGGCGCTGATCTACCGCAAGAATCCCAAGCCGAACAAGAACCTCTCCAACATCAGCCGCTTCCAGGGCTGATGCGGCACAAGCCGACCGCCTCGCCGCCGTCGGCTTGCCTCGCCTGTCAGTCGCGACGGACCGGCACCGGCTGCAACACCAGCAGCAATCCACAGAACGCCGACACCAGGTAGCTGAACAGCAGCCAGCGCTGGGCGTCCGGCCACCACTGGCGTACCACGAAGTAACCGCCCGCCATCAGCAACACGGTCAGCAGAAGCTGACCACGCAGGTCCCGCCACAGACTCGCCAGACGCTCGACCCGCACCAGCACCCATAGCTGCAGCAGGACGCAGCAGGCCGCCAGGCCGATCAACAGCGCGGTCAGTGTCGCGCCGATCTCCTCGATCAGCAGCGGCGCCAGCCCCAGCTTGGCCAGCGCCGGCAGCACCAGGAACTTCAGCAGCCACAAGCCGCCGACCCAGAAGGTCTGGGCCAGCAGCCAGCTGATGGCGCCGGCACCCAAGGCCTGTCGCTCAGATATGGCGAACCTCGACGATCTCATATTCGACCAGACCGCTCGGCGTATGCACCGCCACCACATCGCCCTCCTCCTTGCCCACCAGGGCGCGGGCGATGGGCGAGCTGACCGACAGCTTGCGCTGCTTGATGTCGGCCTCATCCTCGCCGACGATCTTGTAGACCACACTCTCGTCGGTTTCGACGTTGGCGATCTCCACCGTGGTGCCGAAGATCACCTTGCCGGTGTGGGCGATGGTGGTGACGTCGATGATCACGGCGTTCTGCAGACGCCCCTCGATATCGCGGATGCGCGCCTCAACCATGCCCTGCTGCTCGCGAGCGGCATGGTACTCGGCGTTCTCCTTGAGGTCGCCCAGTTCGCGCGCCTCGCCGATGTCCTGACTGAGTTTGGGACGGACGACCTTGGTCAGATGAGCCAGTTCTTCCTCCAGGGCGCGCGCGCCCTGGACGGTCATCGGGTATTTATTCATGCCTGGATTCCTGCATGCAGATCCTGCAGCCGGCGCACGGTCTTCTCGGGACCGAACTTGAGCGCCTCACAGATCGCCTGACCCGCCGCGATGGTGGTGGTGCAGTAGATCTTGTGCTGCAGGGCGTTACGACGAATCGAGTAGGAGTCGGCGATGGACTGACGCCCCTCGGTGGTGTTGATGATGAGGGTGACCTCGTCATTCTTGATCATGTCAACGACATGCGGACGCCCCTCGGTCACCTTGTTCACGCGGCGCACCGGCAGACCGGCCGCCTCGATGACCCGGGCAGTACCGGCGGTGGCGACCACCTCGAAGCCCAGCTCGACCAGGTCGCGAGCGACCTGCACCGCGGCCGGCTTGTCATCCTCGCGCACACTGATGAAGGCGCAACCGCTGTTCGGCAGGATCTCGCTGGCCCCCAGCTGGGCCTTGGCGAAGGCCTCGCCGAAGCTGTCGCCGACCCCCATGACCTCACCGGTGGACTTCATCTCCGGGCCGAGGATGGGGTCGACGCCGGGGAACTTGGCGAAGGGGAATACCGCCTCCTTGACGCTGTAGAAGGGCGGGATGATTTCCTCGGTGAAGCCGACTTCGGCCAGGCTCTTGCCGGCCATGACCCGAGCGGCCACCTTGGCCAGCGACTCGCCGATGCACTTGGAAACGAACGGCACGGTACGCGAAGCGCGCGGATTGACCTCGATGACGAAGATATCCTCGCCCTGCACGGCCATCTGCACGTTCATCAGACCGACCACGCCGAGCTCCAGGGCCATCTTCTTGACCTGCTCGCGGATCTCGTCCTGGATGTGCGCCGGCAACGAGTAGGGCGGCAGGGAGCAGGCCGAGTCGCCGGAGTGCACGCCGGCCTGCTCGATGTGCTGCATGATCGCGCCGATCACCACGGTCTCGCCGTCGCACACCGCATCCACGTCCACCTCGATGGCGCAGTTGAGGAAGTGATCCAGCAACACCGGACTGTCATTGGACACCTGCACCGCCTCGCGCATGTAGCGCTTGAGCTCGTCTTCCTGATAGACGATTTCCATGGCGCGGCCGCCCAGCACGTAGGACGGACGCACCACCAGCGGATAGCCGATGGCCTTGGATGCGGCCAGGGCCTCGTCTTCGCTGCGCGCGGTGGCGTTCGGCGGCTGGCGCAGGTTGAGGCGCTCGACCATCTGCTGGAAGCGTTCGCGGTCTTCGGCGCGGTCGATGGCGTCCGGGCTTGTGCCGATGATCGGCACGCCGGCCTCTTCCAGGGCGCGGCACAGCTTCAGCGGGGTCTGCCCGCCGTACTGCACGATGACGCCCTTGGGCTGCTCGACGCGGACGATCTCCAGCACGTCCTCCAGGGTCACCGGCTCGAAGTACAGGCGATCGGAGGTGTCGTAGTCGGTGGACACGGTTTCCGGGTTGCAGTTGACCATGATGGTCTCGTAACCGTCTTCGCGCATGGCCAGCGCCGCGTGCACGCAGCAGTAGTCGAACTCGATGCCCTGGCCGATGCGGTTGGGACCGCCGCCGAGGATCATGATCTTGTCGCGGGCGGACGGCGCCGCCTCGCACTCTTCCTCGTAGGTCGAGTACATGTAGGCGGTATCGGTGGCGAACTCGGCGGCGCAGGTGTCTACACGCTTGAACACCGGCAGCACCTTGAGCTTATGGCGCTGGCTGCGCAGGTTCTTCTCGGTGACGCCGAGCAGCTTGGCCAGGCGCGCATCGGAGAAGCCCTTGCGCTTGAGCTTGTACATCAGCTCGCGGTCGATGCTGGCCAGGCCGAGAGTCTTGACCCGCTCCTCGTCCTTGATCAGATCCTCGATCTGCACCAGGAACCACTCGTCGATGCGGGTCAGTTCGAAGACTTCGGCGACGCTCTTGCCGGCACGGAAGGCGTCGGCGACGAACCAGATGCGGTCGGCACCCGGCACGGTCAGCTCGCGCTTGAGCACGCTCTCGGCTTCCGGGTCGTTGAGGTCGAGCTTGGGATCGAAGCCGGCGACGCCGACTTCCAGGCCGCGCAGAGCCTTCTGCACCGACTCCTGGAAGGTGCGGCCGATGGCCATGACCTCGCCCACGGACTTCATCTGGGTGGTCAGGCGGGCGTCGGCCTTGGGGAACTTCTCGAAGGCGAAACGCGGGATCTTGGTCACCACGTAGTCGATGGCCGGCTCGAACGAGGCCGGGGTGCGCCCACCGGTGATGTCGTTCTGCAGCTCGTCGAGGGTGTAGCCGACCGCCAGCTTGGCGGCGATCTTGGCGATCGGGAAGCCGGTGGCCTTGGAGGCCAGGGCCGAGGAACGCGACACCCGCGGGTTCATCTCGATCACCACCATGCGCCCGGTGTTCGGGCAGATGCCGAACTGCACGTTGGAGCCGCCGGTTTCCACGCCGATCTCGCGCAGCACCGCCAGGGAGGCGTTGCGCAGGATCTGGTATTCCTTGTCGGTCAGGGTCTGGGCCGGGGCGACGGTGATGGAGTCGCCGGTGTGCACCCCCATGGGGTCGAAGTTCTCGATGGAGCAGACGATGATGCAGTTGTCCTTCTTGTCGCGAACCACCTCCATCTCGTATTCCTTCCAACCGATCAGCGACTCGTCGATCAGCAGCTCGTTGGTCGGCGACAGGTCCAGGCCGCGGGCGCAGATTTCCTCGAACTCCTCGCGGTTGTAGGCGATGCCGCCGCCGGTGCCGCCCATGGTGAAGCTCGGACGGATGATGCAGGGGAAGCCGACCTTCTCCAGCACGCCGTAGGCTTCTTCCATGCTGTGGGCGATGCCGGAAACCGGGCAGGCCAGGCCGATGTCCTTCATCGCCTTGTCGAAGCGCGAACGGTCCTCGGCCTTGTCGATGGTGTCGGCGTTGGCACCGATCATCTCGACCCCGAACTTCTCCAGGACGCCATGGCGCTCCAGATCCAGGGCGCAGTTCAGCGCGGTCTGGCCACCCATGGTCGGCAGCAGGGCGTCGGGGCGCTCCTTCTCGATGATCTTGGCCACGGTCGACCACTTGATCGGCTCGATGTAGGTGGCGTCGGCCATGGCCGGGTCGGTCATGATGGTGGCCGGGTTGGAGTTCACCAGGATGACGCGGAAGCCTTCTTCCTTCAGGGCCTTGCAGGCCTGGGCGCCGGAGTAGTCGAACTCGCAGGCCTGGCCGATGACGATCGGGCCGGCGCCGAGGATCAGGATGCTTTTGATGTCTGTACGTTTTGGCATGTGTCTTACTCGAATCCTTGGGTCAGTCGGCGTGGCTTAGCGGCGCTTGGCCATGGCTTCGATGAAGCGGTCGAACAGCGGCGCGACGTCGTGCGGGCCGGGGCTCGCCTCGGGGTGGCCCTGGAAGCTGAAGGCGACCTTGTCGGTGCGCTCGATGCCCTGCAGGGTGCCGTCGAACAGCGACTTGTGAATGGCGCGGACATTGCCCGGCAGGCTGCTCTCGTCCACGGCGAAGCCGTGGTTCTGGCT
This sequence comes from Pseudomonas benzenivorans, assembly GCF_033547155.1. Lineage (GTDB taxonomy): Bacteria > Pseudomonadota > Gammaproteobacteria > Pseudomonadales > Pseudomonadaceae > Aquipseudomonas > Aquipseudomonas benzenivorans_B. Next base: position 703,792 of record NZ_CP137892.1, on the reverse strand, counting down.
GGTGATCATCACCACGCCCGAGTCGAGGTCCTGCACCGGGTGGTTGGCGCCATGGTGGCCGTGGCCCATCTTCAGGGTCTTGGCGCCGGAGGCCAGGGCCAGCAGCTGATGGCCGAGGCAGATGCCGAATACCGGGATATCGGTCTCCAGCACGTCCTTGATCGCCTGGATCGCGTAGTCGCACGGCTCGGGATCGCCCGGGCCGTTGGACAGGAACACGCCGTCCGGGCTCAGGGCCAGCACCTCGCTGGCCGGGGTCTGCGCCGGCACCACGGTCAGGCGGCAGCCGCGCGCCACCAGCATGCGCAGGATGTTCAGCTTGACCCCGTAGTCGTAGGCGACCACGTGGTAGGGCAGCTCGGCCGCCGGGATCTGCGGATGGCTGTCGTCCTTCAGGTTCCAGGTGCTCTCGCGCCACTCGTAGGGCTCGCTGCAGCTGACCACCTTGGCCAGGTCCATGCCCTTGAGGCCGGGGAAGCTGCGCGCCAGCTCCAGGGCCTTTTCCTCGGTGGCATCGGCGCCGGCGAGGATGCAGCCGTTCTGCGAACCCTTCTCGCGCAGGATGCGGGTCAGGCGGCGGGTATCGATGCCGGCGATGGCGACGGTACCGTTCTCCTTGAGGTATTCGTCCAGCGGCTGCTTGTCGCGCCAGTTGCTGGAGATCAGCGGCAGATCGCGGATGATCAGGCCGGCGGCCCAGACCCGGTTGGACTCGGCGTCCTCCGGCGTGGTGCCGGTGTTGCCGATGTGTGGGTAGGTCAGGGTGACGATTTGCTGGGCATAGGAGGGATCGGTGAGGATTTCCTGATAGCCGGTCATGGCGGTATTGAACACCACCTCTCCAATAGTATGGCCATCGGCACCGATGGCCTCGCCGCGAAAAATGCTGCCGTCAGCAAGGGCGAGTATGGCTGGCTTAGTCAAGAAGACCTCCCGTCGATCAAGGCTTGAAGCAAACGCAGATTGTAAAAAAGCGGGATGACGTATCGACCGTCACCCCGCTTTTTTATCTGATTCATTCTGCGTAACTTTTAGTGGACACACTAAAGCGGGAAGCTTACAGGAAGGTGGCCTTTCGGTCCACCGCCAGATACGCCCTCTACCCGCCTCGCGGGCGCTCAGTCGAGCCCCAGCACGTCCGGCATGTCGTACAGGCCTGCGGCCCGGCCCTGCAGCCACAACGCCGAGCGCACCGCTCCCTTGGCGAAGGTCATGCGGCTGGAGGCCTTGTGGGTGATCTCCACCCGCTCGCCCTCGGCCGCGAACAGCACGGTGTGGTCGCCCACCACATCGCCGGCACGCACGGTGGCGAAGCCGATGGTCTCGCGCTCACGGGCGCCGGTCTGCCCCTCGCGCCCGTAGACCGCGACCTTCTGCAGGTCACGCCCCAGGGCATCGGCCACCACCTCGCCCATGCGCAGGGCGGTGCCGGAGGGGGCGTCCACCTTGTGCCGGTGATGGGCCTCGATGATCTCGATATCCACCTCGTCGCCCAGCACCCGCGCCGCGGTGTCCAGCAGCTTGAGGCAGAGGTTGACGCCGACGCTGAAGTTAGCGGCGAAGACGATGGGAATCTGCTTGGCCGCATCATTCAGCCGCTGCTTCTCCTCCGCGGTGAAGCCGGTGGTGCCGATGACCATGGCCTTGCCCGCCTGGCGGCAGAGCTCCAGGTTCTTCAGGGTCACCGAGGGGTGGGTGAAGTCGATCAGCACATCGAACTGGTCCAGCACCGCCGCCAACTCGCCGGACAGAGTTACACCGATCTTGCCGACCCCGACCAGTTCGCCGGCGTCGGCGCCCACCAGACTGCTGTCCGGCCGGTCGACCGCCGCACTCAGGGCGACGCCCTCGGCCTGCCGCACCGCCTCGATCAGGGTCTTGCCCATGCGCCCAGCGGCGCCCATCACTGCAATACGCTGCATATCTACAAGCTCCAAGCTGGAAGCCGGAAACCGGCCCCGGGAACACAAACTCACTCCCGGGTCCGGCCGGTTAATTACAGATCGCCGAAGAAGCGCTTGACGCCCTCGAACCAGCCATTGGCCTTGGGCGAGTGGGAACTGTCGCCCGCCAGGGACTGGCGGAACTCCTCGAGCAGCTCGCGCTGGCGTCGATCCAGATGGACCGGCGTCTCCACCGCCACCCGGCACATCAGGTCGCCAGCGCCACCGCCGCGCACCGGCGCCACGCCCTTGCCGCGCAGGCGGAACAGCTTGCCGGTCTGGGTACCCTCGGGAATCTTCAACTTAACCCGGCCATCCAGGGTCGGCACCTCCAGCTCGCCGCCCAGGGCCGCGTCGGCGAAGCTGATCGGCACCTCGCAGTACAGGTGCTTGCCGTCGCGCTGGAAGATCGCGTGCTCACGCACGTTGACCACCACGTAGAGGTCACCGGCCGGGCCGCCCATGGCACCCGCCTCGCCCTCGCCGGACAGACGGATGCGATCGCCGGTATCGACACCCGCCGGCACCTTCACCGACAGGGTCTTGTGCTCCTCGACCCGACCATGGCCATGGCAGCTACCACAGGGGTCGGTAATCATCTTGCCGTTGCCATGGCAACGCGGACAGGTCTGCTGCACCGAGAAGAAGCCCTGCTGCATGCGCACCTGGCCGATACCGCCACAGGTGGTACAGGTGACCGGGCTGGTGCCCTTCTTGGCGCCCGAGCCGTCGCAGGTCTTGCAATTGACCAGGGTCGGCACGCGGATGGTCACCGTGGTGCCACGCACCGCCTCCTCCAGGTCCAGTTCCAGGGTGTAACGCAGATCGCTGCCGCGCTGGGCACCGCCGCGCTGACCACCACGACCACCACCGAAGAAATCGCTGAACACATCGCCGAAGATATCGGAGAAATTCGCCCCGCCGAAACCCGCACCGGCGCCGCCCCCCATGCTCGGGTCGACCCCGGCATGACCGTACTGATCGTAGGCCGCACGCTTGCTGGCGTCAGACAGCACCTCATAGGCCTCGTTGGCCTCCTTGAACTTCTCTTCCGACACCTTGTCGTCGGGATTGCGGTCCGGGTGGTGCTTCATCGCCAGGCGCCGGTAAGCCTTCTTCAGCTCGGCCTCGCTGGCACCGCGCTCGACACCCAGCACCTCGTAATAGTCACGTTTAGACATAGATCCTCAACACCCTCAAATCGCCTCCTCCAGACACGCCAACGCGGGAGCAAGCTCCCGCGCGACGGTTCCTCCTAAACGCGACGCCTGTCGCGCCGGACGGAGCTGCTGGCAGCAGCCGCTCCCGGCGGCCTGCTGCATTTCCCACCTCCCTGTGGGCCAAGCCTGCGCTTACTTGTTTTCCTTGACCTCTTCGAACTCGGCGTCGACCACGTCGTCGCCCGCGTTCTTGGCCTGCTCACCCGCCTCGGCGGAAGCGCCCGGCTGCGGCTGCTCGGCATACATCTTCTGCGCCAGCGGCGTGGTCGCCTCGGACAGGGCAGTCATCTTAGCCTCGATGGCCGCCTTGTCGTCGCCCTTCACCGCCACTTCCAGCTCACCCAGGGCCTTCTCGATGGCCGCCTTCTCGTCCTCGGTGGCTTTGTCGCCAGCCTCGGCGAGCATCTTGCGGGTGGCATGCACCAGCTGATCGCCCTGGTTGCGCGCGGTGGCCAGTTCCTCAAACTTGCGGTCCTCCTCGGCGTTGGCCTCGGCGTCGCGCACCATCTGCTCGATTTCTTCCTCGGACAGGCCGGAGTTGGCCTTGATCACGATGGACTGCTGCTTGCCGGTGGCCTTGTCCTTCGCACCGACGTGCAGGATGCCGTTGGCGTCAATGTCGAAGGTCACTTCGATCTGCGGCACGCCGCGCGGCGCCGGCGGAATCTCGGCCAGGTCGAACTTGCCGAGGGACTTGTTCTGCGAGGCCTGCTTGCGCTCGCCCTGCAGCACGTGGATGGTCACGGCACTCTGGTTGTCGTCGGCGGTGGAGAACACCTGGGACTTCTTGGTCGGAATGGTGGTGTTCTTCTCGATCAGCGCGGTCATCACCCCGCCCATGGTCTCGATACCCAGGGTCAGCGGAGTGACGTCCAGCAGCAGCACGTCCTTGACGTCGCCGGCCAGTACCGCGCCCTGAATGGCGGCGCCCATGGCCACGGCCTCGTCCGGGTTGACGTCCTTACGCGCTTCCTTGCCGAAGAACTCGGCAACGGTCTTCTGCACCAGCGGCATACGGGTCTGACCGCCGACCAGGATCACGTCATGGATCGAGCCCACGTCGATGCCGGCGTCCTTCAGGGCGATGCGGCACGGTTCGATGGTGCGCTGCACCAAGTCTTCCACCAGGGACTCCAGCTTGGAACGGGAGATTTTCACGTTCAGGTGCTTCGGACCGCTGGCGTCGGCGGTGATGTAGGGCAGGTTGACGTCGGTCTGCTGGCTCGAGGACAGCTCGATCTTGGCCTTCTCCGCGGCCTCCTTCAGGCGCTGCATGGCCAGCGGGTCGCCCTTGAGGTTCATGCCGCTTTCTTTCTTGAATTCCTCGACGAGGTAGTCGATCAGACGCAGGTCGAAGTCCTCACCACCGAGGAAGGTGTCGCCGTTGGTGGCCAGCACCTCGAACTGGTGCTCACCGTCGACCTCGGCGATCTCGATGACCGAGATATCGAAGGTACCGCCACCCAGGTCATAGACGATCACGGTGTGGTCGCCCTTGGCCTTGTCCATGCCATAGGCCAGCGCCGCGGCGGTCGGCTCGTTGATGATGCGCTTGACGTCCAGGCCGGCGATGCGCCCGGCGTCCTTGGTGGCCTGACGCTGGCTGTCGTTGAAGTAGGCCGGCACGGTGATCACCGCCTCGGTCACCGGCTCGCCGAGATAGTCTTCGGCGGTCTTCTTCATCTTCTTCAGCACTTCCGCGGAGATCTGCGGCGGCGCCATCTTCTGGCCCTTGACCTCCACCCAGGCGTCACCGTTGTCGGCCTTGACGATCTTGTAGGGCACCATCTGGATGTCTTTCTGCACCACGTTCTCTTCGAAACGACGACCGATCAGGCGCTTCACCGCGTACAGGGTGTTGTGCGGGTTGGTCACCGCCTGGCGCTTGGCCGACTGACCGACGAGGATCTCGCCATCGTTGCTGTAGGCGATGATCGACGGCGTGGTGCGAGCGCCTTCGGCGTTCTCCAGCACCTTGACGCTGCCGTTTTCCAGGATGGAGACGCAGGAGTTGGTGGTCCCCAGGTCGATACCGATGATTTTGCCCATATTCACTTCTCCCGAAACTTGGATATTCCCGCCGCCTCGCTAGGCCGGCCGCGGTAGCACTAAAACGCTTGATTCAACAAATGGGGGCTCGATGGCGAATTTCAAGCCTGCTCGTCGATGGACGGTGGCACCTCGGCCGGGGCCTTGCTGACCACCACCATGGCCGGGCGCAACAGCCGGCCGTTGAGCAGGTAGCCCTTCTGGAACACCTTGAGCACGCTGCCCGGCTCGGCCTGGGTACTCTCCTGCATGGCCATCGCCTGGTGGTGCTCCGGATCGAAGGGCGCGCCCTCCGGGTCGACCACTTCCAGCTGATAACGCTTGAGGGTGTCCTGGAACAGCTTGAGGGTCAGCTCCATGCCCTCGCGCACCGCCTTGATCGCCTCGTCATTCGGGCTGGACAGTTCCAGGCCGCGCTCGAGACTGTCGACCACAGGCAACAGGTCGCTGGCGAACTTCTCCAGGGCGAACTTGTGCGCCTTCTCCACATCCTGCTCGGCGCGGCGACGCACGTTCTGCAGGTCGGCCGCCACGCGCAAGGCCTTGTCCTGGGCGGCAGCCAACTCTTCCTCGAGAACCTGGATACGCGCATCCAACTCGCCACCCGCCGCCTCGACTTCGGCGGAAACCTCGGGAAGCTGGTTATCTTGGGTCTGTTCGTCTGCCATGCATCTCTCCTCTGAAAATTTGGCGCCGGCCGGAACCCGCGCACCTGCCGCCTATATGGGGCCGAAATTTCCCGCTTCAAGGGTGGCGGGAGGATTGTCAGGCACAAAACAAACACTGTATAAATAACCAGACTTTCATTCCGAGGGGCCTCACCATGCTGGTGCACCTGTCCGTACACAACTACGCCATCGTTGAACATCTCGACCTGGAACTGGACGGCGGAATGAGCGTGATCAGCGGCGAAACCGGCGCCGGCAAGTCGATCATGCTCGACGCTCTCGGCCTGTGCCTGGGCGACCGCGCCGACAGCGGCGTGGTCCGCCCCGGCGCGGACAAGGCGGACATCCTCGCCAGCTTCGACCTGCACGACATCCCCGAGGCCCGCGCCTGGCTGGCCGAGCGCGACCTGGAACAAGACGGCCCGTGCATCCTGCGCCGGGTGATCACCGCCGAAGGCCGCTCGCGCGGCTACATCAACGGCGCGCCCTGCCCCCAGGGCGACCTCAAGGCCCTGGGCGAGCTGCTGATCGACATCCACAGCCAGCACGAGCACCAGTCCCTGCTCAAAGCCGACACCCATCGCCGCCTGCTCGACGAGTACGCCGGCAGCCAGGAACTGGCGCGCCAGGTACAGCTGGCCGCGCAGCGCTGGAAGCAGACCAAGAGCGAGCTGGAGCGGCTGTCCGGCCTCGGCGACGAGCAGCGCGCCCGCCACCAGCTGCTCAGCTACCAGCTGGAGGAACTGGACAACCTGGCCCTCGGCGAGCAGGAGCTGGACCAGCTGGAACAGGAACACAAGACCCTGACCAATGCCGAGAGCCTGCTCAGCGCCTGTCGCCTGGTGATCGAACAATGCAGCGAGAACGACGCCGGCAACGTGCTGTCGGCATTGACCGGCAGCCTCAACCGTCTCAGCGGCTTCCAGGGCCAGCCCGGCGCGCTGAGCGAGGCCATCAACCTGCTGGCCAGCGCGCAGATCCAGGTCGAGGAGGCGGTCGGCGAGCTCAACCGCTTCCTCGACCACTTCGATGCCGACCCCGAGCGCCTGCAGCAACTGGAAGAGCGCCTCGACAGCATCTATACCCTGGCGCGCAAGCACCGCATCCAGCCCAACGACATGGCGACCCTGCAACAGCAGCTGTTCGAGGAGCTGGAGAGCCTCAACGCCGACGACCAGGCCGTCGAGCGCCTGAGCGAGGAGCTCTGCGCCTATGCCCGCCACTACCAGGACAAGGCCGGCGAGCTGAGCCAGCTGCGCAGCGCGGCGGCCCAGCGCCTGGCCAGCGCCGTTGAGGCAGAAATGCACAGCCTGGGCATGCCCGGGGGACGCTTCAGCATCCAGTTGCGCGCCAACAGCAGCGACGAGCCCCAAGCCAACGGCCTGGAGCTCGTCGAATTCCTGGTCAGCGCCAACCCGGGCCAGCCGCTCAAGCCCCTGGCCAAGGTCGCCTCCGGCGGCGAACTGTCGCGCATCAGCCTGGCCATCCAGGTGATCACCGCGCAGACCTCGCGGGTACCGACCCTGGTCTTCGACGAAGTCGACGTCGGCATCGGCGGGCCGACCGCCGAGGTGGTCGGCCAGCTGCTGCGCCGCCTCGGCGAACGCGGCCAGGTGCTGTGCGTCACCCACCTGCCGCAGGTGGCCGCCCAGGGCCATCAGCACCTGTTCGTGCACAAGCTGCGGGACAGCGACGCGACCCGCACCGCGGTGAGCAAGCTGGAGCGTCACCAGCGGGTCGAGGAGATCGCCCGCATGCTCGGCGGCGTCGACCTCACCGAGGAGTCCCTGGCCCACGCCCGGCAGATGGTCGGCAGCGCCCAGGCATAAGACGCGGCAAACTGCACACACGAAAAAGGCGACCCAGGGGTCGCCTTTTTCGTGAGCGGTGCCGGCGCGTTTACTTCTTCTTGCGCACGTAGAGCACCAGGTTGTGATCGACCAACTCGAAGCCGTGCTCGCGTACGACCTCCTTCTGGCGCTTCTCGATCTCCGGATCGAAGAACTCGATCACCTCGCCGGAGTCGACGCAGACCATATGGTCGTGATGACCGCTGTCGGCCAGCTCGAACACCGCATGGCCGCCGTCGAAATTGTGCCGCACCACCAGGCCCGCCGCCTCGAACTGGGTCAGCACGCGATACACCGTGGCCAGGCCGACATCCTCGCCCGCCTCCATCAGCGCCTTGTAGACATCTTCTGCACTCATGTGGCGCTGCTCCGCGGAGTCGAGCATCTGCAAAATCTTGACCCTCGGCAGGGTCACTTTCAGGCCAGCCTTGCGTAGTTCGCTATTTTCAACCATGGTCTGCTTTCTCGTGGAAGCGGTTTCGCAGCTTCCCTTATTGCGGGTATGATCCGGGTTTACGTTGCCCAGCCAAGATAGTGGAAGTCACCCACCGATGCAAAATGCCAAGCTCCTGCTGACCAGCCTCACCTTCACGGGGCTCTTCGCACTCGCCGGTTGCTCATTCCCCGGGGTTTACAAGATCGACATCCAACAGGGCAATGTCGTGACGCAGGACATGATAGACCAGTTGCGCCCCGGAATGACCCGCCGCCAAGTGCGGTTTATCATGGGCAACCCGCTGCTGACCGACACCTTCCACAGCAATCGCTGGGACTACCTCTACAGCATCCAGCCGGGCGGCGGCCAGCGCCTGCAGGAGCGCGTGAGCCTGGCCTTCGACGGCAACGACCAACTGATCGGCCTGGCCGGCGACTTCATGCCGGGCGTCAGCCGCGACCAGGAAATCCTCGGCGAAGGCAGCGACACCAGCGCGACCGCCGCCGACAAGCCGCGGGTCGAGGACGCACCGCCGGCGCCCGGCTCCCTGCTCGAGCAGATCCAGCGCGAGGTGGACAGCGTCAAGACCGTGCCGGTGCCCACCCCCGAGCCACTGGAAAGCTCACCGCAATAAGCGTCGCGCACAAAAAAGCCCGGAAAATTCCGGGCTTTTTTATGTCTGCCGCCGCGACCTCAAGCGTCCTGTCCCTCGGCCTTGGCCTTGGCCGCCCGGGCCGCACGCTGCTTGCGCACCTCTTTGGGGTCGGCGATCAGCGGGCGATAGATCTCCACTCGCTCGCCGTCTTCCAGCACCCGCTCGTCCGGCTTGGCCACCGCCTTGCCGAATATCCCCAGCGGGCTGTTTGCCAGATCCAGCCCCGGGAAATGCGCCTCCATTCCGGACTGCAGCGCCGCCTGGCGCACGGTGGTGCCGTGGGGCAGGGTCAGGCGCAGCAGCTTCTGCTTGTCGGCCAGGGCGTAGACCACCTCGACCACTATGGTTCTGTTATCCATACAGCTCCTTGGCCCTTTGACAGAAGGCGTCCACCAGGGTGTTGGCGGCCTGGTTGAACAGCGGGCCGAGCGTCGCCCGCACCAGCGGACCGGCGTAGTCGAAGGTCAGGTCCAGGCTGATCTTGCAGGCCTTCTCCCCCAGCGCCTTGAACTCCCAGCGCCCGTGCAACTGGGTGAAAGGCCCCTCCTCCAGATTCAGCTCGATCGACTGCCCCGGCACCAGGCTGTTGCAGGTGACGAAGCGCTGGCTCAGCCCGCCCTTGGCCACCGCCAGGCTGGCGCGCATGCGCGTCTCGCTGACCTCCAGCACCTCGCTGGTCGAGCACCAGGGCAGGAACTGCGGATAGCTCGCCACATCGTTGACCAGCTCGAACAGCGCCTGGGCCGGATAGGGCAGCAAGGCCGAACGGTGGATATGGGTGCTCATAGGCCCGCCACCTCGCTCATCGGATCGACCGCGCTCATTTGCTCAGCTCGGCCACGAACACGACCAGCACGCCGATCGGCGCGACCACCCGGATCAGCCACAGGGCCAGGTTGAACAGCAGCGGACTCTTCGCCGCCAGCTCCTCGCGCAGCGCTTCGCGGCTCAGCACCCAGCCGGCGAACAGGGCGAAGGCCAGGCCGCCCAGCGGCAGGAGGATACGACTGGTCAGGTAGTCGATGCTGTCGAAGAAGGTCTTGCCGCCCTCGGCGCCCCACTGGAACAGACGGAAGCCTTCCTCACCGAACACGAAGAACTTGGCCTCGGCGCCGACATTGAACGACAGCACCGTGCCCATGCCGACCACCCAGCACAGCAGCGCCAGCACCGCCGTCACCTGGGCGCGGCTGCGCCCGCTGCGCTCGACGAAGTAGGCCACCGCCGGCTCCAGCATGGAAATCGACGAACTCCAGGCCGCCACCGCCACCAGAATAAAGAACACCAGCCCCATCACTTGGCCGAAGGCGATATTGCCGAAGGCGATCGGCAGGGTGACGAACATCAGCCCAGGCCCCGCCCCCGGCTCCAGGCCGGCGGCGAAGACGATGGGGAACAGCGCCAGGCCGGCGGTCAGCGCGACCAGGGTGTCGAGCAGGCCCACCGCCATGACGGTACCCCCGATGGAGGCGTTCTTCGGCATATAGGCACCGTAGACCATGATCGAGCCGACGCCCACGCTGAGGGTGAAGAAGGCATGGCCCATGGCCGCGAGAATACCGCCCTGCACCTTGCTCGGGTCGAAATGGAAGAGGAAGTCGAAGCCCTGCCGGAAATAGCCGGTGGTCAGGCTGTAGCCGAGCAGCACCAGCAGCAGGACGAACAGCAGCGGCATCATGATGCGCAGGCTGCGTTCCAGGCCGGCCACCACGCCGCGGGCGATCACCAGCGCGGTGAGGAACATGAACAGCGTATGCCACAGGGTCAGGCGCCAGGGGTCGCCGGTCAGGCCACCGAATGCGGCGCCGGCGCCCTCGCCACTGATGCCCTCAAAGCGCCCGCTGCCCATGCCGAGGATGTACTCCAGGGACCAGCCGGCCACCACGCTGTAGAAGGACAGGATCAGCAAGGCGGCGACCATGCCCATCAGCGCCGCCAGCGACCAGTGGCGCGAGGCCCCCGCCTCGATGGCCAGACTCTTCATGGCATTGACCGGGCTCTGCCGGCCGCGCCGACCGATCAGGGTCTCGGCCAGCATGATCGGCACACCGACCAGGGCGATGCAGATCAGGTACATGACGACGAAGGCGCCGCCGCCGTAGACCCCGGTCATATAGGGAAACTTCCAGATATTGCCCAGGCCTACGGCCGAGCCGGTCGCCGCGAGAATGAAGACCCAGCGGCTGGCCCAGGCGCCGTGAATCGAGACCTTGTCGTTCGCCATGTGCGATGCGTTCGCTCTGATTGGGAAAAAGATCGCGCATTGTCGGGGATTCATGAAAGCGGCTCAAGCGCGGCCCGAACGAAGGCCCGCCGCAGGCCGGCGAAAAACCGCGTTTTTGCCCCGCCCGGCGCATGGCGTCGGCGTCGGCGACTCCCTATAATGCGCGCCCTATGGCTAAACAAAAGAAACACCCACAAGGCACCATCGCGCAGAACAAGAAGGCGCTGCACGACTATTTCGTCGACCAGAAGTTCGAGGCGGGCCTGGCCCTGTCCGGCTGGGAAGTGAAGAGCCTGCGCGCCGGCAAGGCCCAGTTGGTCGACAGCTACGTGCTGCTCAAGGACGACGAGGCCTGGCTGATGGGCTGCCACATCACCCCGCTGAAGACCGCCAGCACCCACGTGATCGCCGACCCGACCCGCACGCGCAAGCTGCTGCTGAACAAGCGCGAGCTGGACAAGCTGTTCGGCTCGGTGCAGCAGAAGGGCTACACCTGCGTGGCCCTGTCGCTGTACTGGAAGCAGCACCTGGTCAAGTGCGAGATCGCCCTGGCCAAGGGCAAGAAGGACTTCGACAAGCGCCACACCGAGAAGGAGCGTGACGCCGACCGCGAAGTGCAGCGCGCCATGCGCAGCAAGGGCAAGGACGAGTAAGAGAGGCCGCAGCCCTAACGCAAACCGCGACGCTGGGCCCGCGCCACCCGCTGGGCCTCCTCCCGCACCTCGGCGAGCACCTCCTGCACATAGTCGATATGCCGGTTGGACAGCTCCCGCGCCTCCTCGGCATGCCCCGCCATGATCGCCTCGAACAGCGCGCGGTGCTGTGCGATCAGCATGTCGCGGGTCTCGTCACGCTGGGCGTACATACCGCCGATATTGGTCACCACATTGCGCTTGAGCAGGTCGAACAGGCCACGGATGGTATGCAGCAACACCGCATTGTGGCTGGCCTCGGCGATGGCCAGGTGGAAGCGCGCATCGGCCGCCCCCTCCTCGACACGCGTGACCTTGCCGCTGCGGCTGTAGCAGTCCTGCAGGGCGGCGAAGGCCTCGCTCAGGCGCTCGCGGTCCAGCTCGGTGGCGCGCAACGCGGCGTAATAGGCGCAGGAACCCTCCAGGGTGTGACGGAACTCCAACAGATCGCGTTGCGCCTCCGGATTGCTCTCCAGCAGGTGCAGCAAGGGGTCGCTGAAAGTCGAGCCCAGTGACTCCGCCACATAGTTGCCGCCCCCCTGACGACTGACCAGCAGCCCCTTGGCCACCAGTTTCTGGATCGCCTCGCGCAACGACGGCCGCGACACGCCGAAGCGCTCGGCCAGCACCCGCTCGGCCGGGAGCCGCTCACCGGCCCCGAGCGTGCCTTCCAGGATCATGGTCTCCAGCTGAGCGACGATATCGTCCGACAAACGGCGCTGGCGCACCTGACCTACTTCCATAACCCGCTCCCCATTGGTTTTACCAGCTTTACGTGCCTGCTCAGACACTTGCCTGGCCAGCCTATAGCGCCCACCGCCCCCTTACAAGCCGAGCCCCCGCGACCAAAGTCGTAAGCCCGCCAATTGACAGGCCGGCGCATGGGCTCTTACTCTGAGCGGGCCATTTTGTTAATTGGTCTTACCAATTATCGAATGACCATAACAATTCCAAGATGCTTACGAGGTCTCCCATGCCCGCTACGCTCGCAGCAACGCAGTCCCTCTCGAACTCACCGCGCCCCGTGCGCCCTTGAGCGGAGGACTCGCCATGTCATCCGGACTACTCGCCCTACTCGCCTTCTCCCCCATATTACTCGCCGCCATCCTGCTGATCGGCCTGCGCTGGCCGGCCAAACGCGCCATGCCGCTGGTCTACCTGCTCACCGCCGGCATCGCTCTGTTCGCCTGGGACATGAGCCTCAACCGCGTGCTGGCCTCCTCGCTCCAGGGCCTGGTGATCACCGCCGGCGTGCTGTGGATCATCTTCGGCGCCATATTGCTGCTCAATACCCTCAAGCACTCCGGCGGCATCACCGCGATCCGCGCCGGCTTCGCCACCGTCAGCCCGGACCGGCGCATCCAGGCGATCATCATCGCCTGGCTGTTCGGCTGCTTCATCGAGGGCGCCTCGGGCTTCGGTACACCGGCGGCGATCGCCGCACCGCTGCTGGTGGCCATCGGCTTCCCGGCGCTGGCCGCGGTGATGCTGGGCATGCTGGTGCAGAGCACGCCGGTGTCCTTCGGCGCGGTCGGCACGCCGATCATCATCGGCATCAACAGCGGCCTGGACAGCGCCGCCCTGGGGGCGCAACTGAGCGCCCAGGGCTCCAGCTGGGAAATCTTCCTGCAGCTGATCACCAGCAACGTGGCGATCATCCACGCCCTGGTCGGCAGCCTGATGCCGCTGATCATGGTGCTGATGCTGACGCGCTTCTTCGGCAAGGAGAAAAGCTGGAAGGCCGGCTTCGAGGTGCTGCCCTTCGCGCTGTTCGCCGGCCTGGCCTTCACCCTGCCGTACATGGCCACCGGCGTATTCCTCGGCCCCGAGTTCCCGTCCCTGGCCGGCGGCCTGATCGGCCTGGCCATCGTCACCAGCGCCGCCCGCGCCGGTTTCCTGGTGCCGAAGAACACCTGGGACTTCGCCCCGGCCCAGGACTGGCCCAGCGAGTGGCTCGGCAGCGTGGAGATGAAGCTGGACGAGCTGACCGCCAAGCCGATGAGCAGCCTGCGTGCCTGGCTGCCCTACGTGCTGGTCGGCGCCCTGCTGGTGATCAGCCGGGTGTTCCCGGAGGTCAGCGGCGCCCTGAAGTCGGTGCTGCTGGTATTCCCCGACATCCTCGGCGAAAGCGGCATCAAGGCGGACTTCATGCCGCTGTACCTGCCCGGCGGCATCCTGGTGACTGTGGTGCTGGCGACCTTCTTCCTGCACGGCATGAAGCTGCGCGAACTGACCGCCGCCGTCGGCGAGTCGAGCAAGGTGCTGCTGGGTGCCGGCTTCGTCCTGCTGTTCACCGTGCCCATGGTGCGCATCCTGATCAACTCCGGAGTCAACGCCGCGGACCTGCCGAGCATGCCCATCGCCATGGCCCGCTATGTGGCCGACAGCGTCGGCGGCGTGTATCCGCTGCTCGCCCCCAGCGTCGGCGCCCTGGGCGCCTTCATCGCCGGCTCCAACACGGTCAGCAACATGATGCTCAGCCAGTTCCAGTACGGCGTGGCCCATAGCCTGGGGATCTCCGGCGCACTGATCGTCGCGGTGCAGGCCATCGGCGCGGCCGCCGGCAACATGGTCGCCATCCACAACGTGGTGGCCGCCTCGGCCACGGTCGGCCTGCTCGGTCGCGAGGGCACCACCCTGCGCAAGACCGTCTGGCCTACCCTGTACTACGTGCTGTTCACCGGGCTGATCGCCCTCGTCGCGATCTACCTGCTGGGCGTCAGCGACCCGCTGAGCGTCGGCCGCTGATAGCCCCGCGCGCTTCGGCTCGGTCGCGGCGCGCCTCTTCACCCCCTGTCTCGACAGGCCGGCCACCGCTGCCGGCCTGTCGACCCCGAACCCTTAATTCTGGCACTCGAGAGAAGCCGATGATCATTTCCGCCTCGACCGACTACCGCGCCGCGGCCCAGCGCAAGCTGCCGCCGTTCCTGTTCCACTACCTCGACGGCGGCGCCTACGCCGAGCACACGCTGCGGCGCAACGTCGCCGACCTGGCCGACATCGCCCTACGCCAGCGCGTGCTGCGCAACATGGCCGAGCTGAGCCTGGAGACCCGCCTGTTCGGCGAGACCCTGGCGCTGCCGGTGGCGCTGGGCCCGGTCGGCCTGACCGGCATGTACGCGCGCCGCGGCGAAGTGCAGGCGGCCAAGGCGGCGGCGGCCAAGGGCGTGCCCTTCACCCTGTCCACCGTCTCGGTGTGCCCGATCGAGGAGGTGGCGCCGGCCATCGACCGGCCCATGTGGTTCCAGCTCTACGTCCTGAAGGACCGCGGTTTCATGCGCAACGCCCTGGAGCGCGCCAAGGCCGCCGGGGTCAGCACCCTGGTGTTCACCGTGGACATGCCGGTACCCGGCGCGCGCTACCGCGACGCCCACTCCGGCATGAGCGGCCCCAACGCACCGCTGCGCCGCATGCTGCAGGCCATGACCCACCCGAGTTGGGCCTGGGACGTGGGCCTGCACGGCCGCCCCCACGACCTGGGCAATATCTCCGCCTACCGCGGTAATCCGACGGGGTTGGCCGACTACATCGGCTGGCTGGGCGCCAACTTCGACCCCTCGATCTCCTGGCAGGACCTGGAATGGATCCGCGACTTCTGGGACGGCCCCATGGTGATCAAGGGCATCCTCGATCCGGAGGACGCGAAGGATGCGGTCAAGTTCGGTGCCGACGGCATCGTCGTATCGAACCACGGCGGCCGTCAGCTCGACGGCGTGCTGTCCAGCGCCCGGGCGCTGCCGGCCATCGCCGACGCCGTCAAGGGCGAGCTGGCGATCCTCGCCGACTCGGGCGTACGCACCGGCCTGGACGTGGTGCGCATGCTCGCCCTCGGCGCCGACACCGTGCTGCTCGGCCGCGCCTTCGTCTATGCCCTGGCCGCCGCCGGCGGTGCCGGGGTCAGCAACCTGCTGGAGCTGATCGACAAGGAAATGCGCGTGGCCATGGTGCTGACCGGCGCCAAATCGGTCGGCGAGATCAACGCCGACGCCCTGGTACGCGAACTGGCGCGCTAAGCCGCGCCTCCCTATGCCGACGAGGCCGCCCGCGCGGCCCGCCCCCTGACTCCCGGAGCCTGCATGAGCCTGCCTGCCCCCTTCCTCGCCGAGGTCAATCGCCTGATTCCGCGCCAGCGGCGCTTCGATGACCCGCTGTCGACCCTGGCTTTCGGCACCGACGCCAGCTTCTACCGGCTGATCCCCAAGCTGGTGGTACGGGTCGAGAGCGAGGCGGAAGTGGTGCGCCTGCTCGAACTGGCCAGCGCCCATCGCGTGCCGGTGACCTTCCGCGCCGCCGGCACCAGCCTGTCCGGCCAGGCCATCAGCGACTCGCTGCTGATCGTGCTGGGCGACCACTGGAACGACCGCGAGATCCGCGACCAGGGCGCGCAGATCCGCCTGCAGCCAGGCGTCATAGGCGCCCAGGCGAACGCCGCGCTGGCGCCCTTCCGGCGCAAGATCGGCCCCGACCCGGCCTCGATCAACGCCTGCAAGATCGGCGGCATAGTCGCCAACAATGCCAGCGGCATGTGCTGCGGCACCGCGCAGAACAGCTACCACACCCTGGCCGGCATGCGCCTGGTGCTGGCCGACGGCAGCGTGCTGGACACCGAGGACGCGGCCAGCATCGAAGCCTTCCAGGCCCGCCACGGCGAGCTGCTCGAACAGCTCGCCCGGCTCGGCCGCGAGACCCGCGCCAACCAGCCGCTGGCCGCGCGCATCCGCCACAAATACCGGCTGAAGAACACCACCGGCCTGTCGCTCAACGCCCTGATCGACTTCGATCAGCCGTTGGATATCCTCAGCCACCTGCTGGTCGGTTCCGAAGGCACCCTGGGCTTTATCAGCGCGGTGACCTACCGCACGGTGCCCGACCACCCGCACAAGGCCAGCGCCCTGCTGGTGTTCCCCGAGGTGGAGAGCTGCTGCCGCGCGGTGACGCTACTCAAGCACCAGCCGGTCTCGGCGGTGGAACTGCTGGACCGGCGCAGCCTGCGCTCGGTGCAGGACAAGCCGGGCATGCCCGAGTGGGTCAAGGCCCTGTCGAACGGCGCCTGCGCCCTGCTGATCGAGTCCCGCGCCGCCAGCCAGAGCCTGCTGCACGAGCAACTGGCGCAGATCATGGCCGCCCTCGCGCCCTTCCCCCTGGAGAAGCGGGTCGACTTCAGCGAGGACCCGGCGGTCTACGACCTGCTGTGGAAGATCCGCAAGGACACCTTCCCGGCCGTCGGCGCGGTACGCCAGACCGGCACCACGGTGATCATCGAGGACGTCACCTTCCCGGTCGAGCAGCTGGCCGAGGGCGTCAAGGGCCTGCTGGCGCTGTTCGACAAGCATGGCTACTTTGAGGCGATCATCTTCGGCCATGCCCTGGAGGGCAACCTGCACTTCGTCTTCACCCAGGGCTTCGACGATCCGCTGCAGGTCGCGCGCTACGAGGCCTTCATGCAGGACGTCGCGCAGCTGGTGGCGGTGGAGTTCGGCGGCTCGCTCAAGGCCGAACACGGCACCGGGCGCAATATGGCGCCCTTTGTGGAACTCGAGTGGGGCGCGGACGCCTATCAACTGATGTGGCGGATCAAGCGCCTGCTCGACCCCCTGGGCATCCTCAACCCGGACGTGGTGCTGAGCGAGGACCCCGAAATTCATCTCAAGCACCTCAAGCCCCTGCCGGCCGCCGACGTAATAGTCGACAAGTGCATCGAATGCGGTTTCTGCGAACCGGTCTGCCCGTCCAAGGAGCTGACCCTGAGCCCGCGTCAGCGCATCGTCATCTGGCGCGACATCCAGGCGCGGCGGCGGCGCGGCGAAGACACCGCGGCCCTGGAGCGCGAGTATCGGTACCAGGGCGTCGACACCTGCGCCGCCACCGGCCTGTGCGCCCAGCGCTGTCCGGTGGGGATCAACACCGGCGACCTGGTGCGCAAGCTGCGCGCCCGCACGGCGACGCACCAGGCCACGGCCGACTGGCTGGCCGGGCACTTCGCCATGGCGCTCAAGGGCACCCGCCTGAGCCTGCTGGCCGCCGACGCGGCGCGCCGGCTGCTCGGCGCCCCGCTGTTGACGAAGGTCTCCGCGCGCCTGCGCCAGGCCTCCGGCCAGCGCCTGCCGCAGTGGACCCCGGCCATGCCGCAGGCCGTCCAACCCATACGCATCGCCCCGACGGTCGAGGACGACCGGCCGCGGGTGGTCTACCTGGCCGCCTGCGTGTCCCGGGCCATGGGCCCGGCTTGCAGTGATGGCGAGCAGGCGACGCTCGTCGACAAGACCCGCGCATTGCTGGAGAAAGGCGGTTTCCAGGTGGTCTTCCCGGCGAACCAGGACAGCCTCTGCTGCGGCCAGCCCTTCGCCTCCAAGGGCTACCCGGCCCAGGGCGACGCCAAGCGCGAGGAGCTGGTCGCAGCACTGCTCGCCGCCAGCCGCGGCGGCCTCGACCCGATCTACTGCGACACCAGCCCCTGCACCCTGCGCCTGCTGCAGGACGGCCTCGACCCGCGCCTGCAGCTGTTCGACCCGGTGAAGTTCATCCGCGAACGCCTGCTCGAGCGCCTGGAGTTCCACCCCCAGGCCGAGCCGGTGGCGGTGCATGTGACCTGCAGCACCCAGCATCTGGGCGAGGCCCAGGGGTTGATCGACATCGTCCGGCGCTGCACCACGGAAGTCGTGGTGCCCGAAGGCATTCACTGCTGCGGCTTCGCCGGCGACAAGGGCTTCACCACGCCGGAGCTCAACGCCCACGCGCTACGCAGCCTGAAGGAGGCGGTGCAGCACTGCGCGGAAGGCATTTCCACCAGCCGCACCTGCGAGGTCGGCCTGTCCCAGCACGGCGGCATCGACTACCACGGCCTGGTCTACCTGGTCGACCGGGTCACCCGACCCAGTGCCCGCTACTAGCAGGTACAGCCAACGCGACGCCTAGCCTGGCCGCGCGATACGGGGCCGGCCAGGGAAAGCAGACCAGCGGCCCTGGGCCCCGTGCGGCACTTTCTATACTGAAAGTCCCACTCCCTGAAGGAGCCACACCATGCGCCGCCTAGTCGCTTTCCTCGCCGCCGCCCTGCTCAGCGCCCCGCTCTGGGCCGCCCACTGTCCTGCGGATATGGCGAAGATCGATGCCCTGCTGCAAAGCAACCCGCCCAGCGACCCGGCCGTGCTGGCGCAAGTGCAGAAACTCCGCGCCGAAGGCGAGGAGCTGCACAATAGCGGCAATCACGGCCAGTCCGTAGAGGTGCTCGGCGAAGCCCTGAAACTGCTCGAGGCCAAGCACTAAGCCCTAGCGGCCGGGGCCACCGGTCCCGGCCGCGGGACTGATCGGGTACACCGGCGGCGCATGACCCGCGACGCGAGCAACGCCCGATAGGCGACTATCGACCCGAATGTACGCTTAAGGAGCCACCCGCGGGGCATCAGCCTCAGGCGTGGCGTCCGAGGCCGGCGCCGCGGCGCTGGGTAGGTCGATCCAGAAACGACTGCCGACCCCCACGTGACTCTCGAAGCCCATCTCTCCCCCCATCAGGCTGGCCAGTTCGCGGCTCAGGACCAAGCCGATACCGGTACCTGGCGTACTCGAGTTCTCCCGCCCGAGCCGCTGGAACGGCTGGAACAACTGCGCCTGCTGCTCGGGCGTCAGGCCAGGACCGCTGTCCTCGACCCACAGTCGCACACCATCCGAGCGCAGCTCGTAACCCATGCGAATGACGCCCTGGGGGCTGTTGTACTTGATCGCATTGGACAGCAGGTTGAGCACCACCTGACGCACACGGCGCAAGTCAGCCTGCACATACAGCGCCGCGTCTACATCGGCCTGCACCTCCAGTCGCAGGTGCCGCTGCTGCACCTCCGGCTGCACCAGCTCGGCGCAACCGGTCAGCAACGGACCGATCTCCACCGGCTGCATGTTCAGCTGCTGGCGACGACTCTCGATGCTCGACAGGTCGAGGATGTCGTCGACCAGGGACGTCAGGTGGCGACTGGCGTTGACGATTTCCCGTGCGTAATTCGCCTCCTGCTGCGTACCGGCCTTCTCCTGCGCCTCCATCTCGATCAACTGGCCGAAGCCATAGATCGCGTTCAAGGGCGTACGCAGCTCATGGCTCATGCTCGACAGGAAGCGGCTCTTCGCCTGGCTGGCCGCCTGGGCCTCCAGGCTGGCGCGGCGCAGCTCCTCCTGGGCCTGCTTGAGCCGGGTGATGTCGACATGGGTGCCGGCGATGCGCAGTACCTGCCCCTGCGCATCGCGCTCCAGCACCTTGCCGCGGCTGAGTAACCAGGCATATTCACCGCGGGCGTCGGCGTAACGGTACTCGGCCTCGAACTGGTCTTCGCCACTGCTGGCGAACTGCCCGCGCAGGTGACGAATGCGCTCCAGGTCGTCCGGATGCATGCGTTGATTGAATTCGCTCAGGGTCATGCATTCCTGGCTCAGACCGAAGCGCTTGAGGAAGCGGCCGCTGAGCTTGATGGTCATGTTCAGCGAATCCACTTCCCACAAGCTCTCGGTGGTGCTCTCCAGCACCAGCTCGAGAATCCGCTGCGCCTGACGGCGCTCGGTCTCGCTGGCTTGCAGCTGCTCACCGGTATGCTGCACCGCCTGCGCCATGGAGCTCAGCTCGGCAATCTGGCTGGCGGGCGCGCTGGGATGGAAATCCCCCTGGCCGATCCGTCGCATCATCGCGCCGATACCGGCAATCGGCTGTACCAGTTGATCGCTCAGATGCCGCGAACGCCACCACATCCAGGCGAAGAACAGCAGATAGAACAGGGCCAGGCCGACGATCAGCAGGTAACCGATCTGCAGGTAGCGCTCGGCCAGGCGGTTGGTCTCGCTGAAGATCTGCTCCTCGTCCACCACCAGCAGCAGGCGCCAGCCGGTCTGCGGAATCTCGCTCCAGGCCACCAGGCGATTGCGCCCGCCCAGTTGCACCTCCTGTACCTTGTTCTGCCCCGCCGCCATGGCCTGCAGCAGCGGCTGCAGGTCGGCGTACTTGTCCAGGCGGAAGTCCTCGGGCTTGAGCACCTCGCGGCGCACCGCCTCGGCATAGGAGTACTCGGTCAGCTCGCGCAGACCGAAATCCCGCTCACCGGCCTGCGGCAGCGCCATGATGTTGTGATCGCGGCTGACCAACATCGCGTAGCCCTGCCAGGGCACGTCCAGCTCGCCGATCTCCGTAAGCATCTGGCCGACGGTAATGTCCAACCCCACCACGCCTTCGAGGAACTCGCCCTGATACACCGGGGCGACCGCCGACATCATCCAGCCCTGGCCGGCCGGGTCGAGATAGACATCGGTCCAGGCCACCTTGCGCTCCGGATTGTGGCGAGCGTCGGCCAGGTAATAGAAGTTGTAGTCGGGTATCACCATGTCATGGGGATACTGCTCGGGGGTCATAAAGAAGGGATAGATGCGGTTGTAGCTGTCCCAGCTGTTGAAATAGACCGCCGCGACCAGCGGATTGGCCGCACGGATCGAGCGCATCAGCGGGTCGATCTGCGACAGCCGCAGGGCCTTGGCACGATCCTGCCGTTCCGCGGGTGTGCTGTTGGCGTAGAAGGACGCCGCGCGGCCGTCGTCGCTGCGGCTGTAGTACACCCCACTGGCAGTCGAGGCGTGGCGCTGACGCTCCAGCTCATCGGGCTGGAAGCCGGTGTTCTGCAGCGCCTGCAACGTCGCATCGCGAAAAATCTGCACCTGCGCCTCGACCGCCCGCAGCCGGCTGTCGATTACCTGCCCCTCACGGGCCACGGCCGCCGCCAGGTCCCCCAGCGCGCTCTGCTGCAAGTAACCGATCTGCGCATCGCGAATCGCCGCATTGCTCAGCAAATAGATGGTAATCAGCACCGACTCGACCAGGATCAGCGGGATCAACGCACTCTGTACAAAGGCGCGCCAGATCCACTGGCGCAAGGGATAACGCGACGCGCGCGGCATAGGTAAGGTCTCGTCCCAAAGACATGACTGAAACTCAGGTGTCTAATCATAGCCGCACTCGGGATCCCGCGTCCGAACGGACATCGCCGGGTCGACGCCGCGGAACCTATGCCGTACACTGCGCGTCCTAGCTTTACCCACGACAGTTTTGGGGCCGATTAGGATTCGACGCCGGTAGCAAAACTTGAGGGGCATGCCGAGCTGGTAGCAGAACTCGTAAATTCGCTGCTGCAAACTTATAGTTGCCAACGACGACAACTACGCTCTAGCCGCCTAAGTGCCGCTAGCTGACCCTAGGGGATGCCTGTAAACCCGAAGATTTGGTCAGTCATATAGAACAGGATCGCCGCCAAGTTCGCTGTAGACGTAACGGCTAAAACTCATACAGCTCGCTCAAAGCGCCCTGCCACTCGGGCCGCGATGAGTTAACTCAATAGAGATGGCTAAGCATGTAGAACCGATAGCGGAGAACTGGCGGACGGGGGTTCAAATCCCCCCGGCTCCACCAAATAAGCCCCTGAAGAGCCTAGCGTTTTTCAGGGGTTTTTCTTTGGGTGTCGAAAAAGTGTCGATAGCCGCAATGACACACCGCGCCGCTGACCGGCCCCGCAGGCTCTTCTATGCTCTAGCCACAGCCCGTCGCGGAATCCCCCTCCATGCCTGCTAGCCCACGCCTCCTGCTGCACGCCCTGCTGTCGCTGCTACTGGCCGGAACCCTTTCCGCCTGCGGCACCCTGGCTCTGCGCGATCCGCTGCGCATCGATCTTGTCGGTCTGGAGCCGCTCCCGGGGCAGGGCCTGGAGATGCGTTTCGCGTTGAAACTGCGGATTCAGAACCCCAACGATGCGGCACTCGACTACGACGGCGTGGCGCTGGAGTTGGAGGTCAACGGTCAGCCGCTGGCCAGCGGAGTGAGCGACCAGCAAGGACAGGTGCCGCGCTTCGGCGAGGCGCTGCTCAGTGTACCGGTGAGCATTTCCGCCTTCTCCGCCATGCGCCAGGCCTGGGGAGCTGCCGGCTATCAGCCGGGGCAAGGGCTACCCTATGCGTTGAGCGGCAAGTTGGCGGGCGGGCTGTTCGGCACGACCCGCTTCGAGGACCAGGGCGTGCTGCACTGGCCGGCCCCCAGGACCACGCCCTGAAGACGGCGGCGTCCGTGCTCCCACGCGCCCGTGGACTTGAGTCGAAAGGCCGAGCCTCAGGCGTCTCAGTGAGTCCCCCGCCCTGGCCGCCAGCCGCCAGGGCTCAGGCGCCGCGTGGCGGAAAGGCAGGGTGCGGTCGTCGCCATGGTACCGGCCGATCCGCCGAGTGCGTGCTTCAGCCACAGCCAGACGCCACGGAACCAGGTCATCAGGGATAGCCCCCAGGAGAGCGCCCGAGGTGGCTGGTGCAGGGCAAGCAGGAGGCGCGCGCCGTGATCCGGACTGCTCGCGTCCCGCAGGAGGCCGGTCAGATAGTGTCCGGCGATCAGTGGTGCGTCGGCATCGGACCAATGCCCGGTATCACTCCCCGCATAACGACTGGGCATCGCACGTGATGCGCGCGGATGACCACCCGGCAACCCGGTACTGCTCTTGCTGCCCATTTATCGTCCTGCCCTTTGCTGAGATCCGTCGAACCGCCGGATTCGACGGTCATTCTCTATGGTCAGGCGTCCCAGCCGATGCAACTTCTTCTCCGCCAACGGCAAGCGTGGTCATACGTATTACACCCCTACCGTTTTATCGGTTTAGCTGCGCAGCGCGCAGACGTCAAGAAGCCGGCAAAGCCCTATAACCAGACCACAATAACGGCAAGCCATTGATTTCCAATGCTTTAAGACAATCATAAAAATAACGAACCGCTCGCTTATAGCCAATGAATAACCCGCCTCGCCTCAAGGCGCCCCCAGCTCCTTGCGCCAGTCCCGCGGCGATTGCCCGACATAGCGGCTGAACGCCCGCGACAACGCCTCCGGGCTGGTGTAACCGACGGCCGGCGCCACCAACCCCAGCGGCTTGCCCTGCTTGAGCAGGCCCTTGGCCAGGCTCAGGCGCCACTCGGTGAGGTAGTCCAGCGGGGTCATGCCCACCGCCTCGCGGAAGTTCACCGCGAAGCGGGCCCGCGACATGCCCGCGCGCTGGGCCAGGCTCGCCAGGGTCCAGGTCGCCTGCGGCTGCTCGTGCATGGCGTTGATCGCCTTGGCCAGGCGTGGCTCGGCCAGACCGGCGAGGATGCCGACCCGCAGCAGGTTGGCATCCATGGCATGGCGCATCAGCAGGATCAGCACGTACTCGACCAGACGATCGATGGCCGCCTGACGTCCGCAATGGTCGGCGAAGGCCTCGTCGAACAGCAGGTCGAGCACCGGCTCCAGGCTGGGGATTGCCTGCAAGGGCACCAGCAGCTCGCCGGGCAGGGTCCGCACCAACGGGTTGCCCAAGCCGCCGCCGAAATCGAATGTGGCGCAGAGCAGCTCGGCGCCGTCCGGCCCCTCGCCCTCCAGGCGGTGGCCGCAGGGCCGCGGGAACAGCAACAGCGTGGGCTGATCGATCTGGTAGCTGCGGATGTGCGGGCCGGAGACGCGCAGGCGGCCCCTGCGCAGCAGGTGAAGACGGCCAAAGCTGTCGCCGTCGAAGTGTTCGGAGAGTCCGCACAGCGGCCCGCTGTGGAACACCTGGGCGCTGAGGGCGAAACGCGCCAGCAAGGGCGAAAGACGATCCATTCGATACGATCTGCATGATTTCCGAGACTAATCATCATCACTAATCTCGACCTCTTCGTCAAAGTGAACTCAGCCATCCGGCTATCACACAGGAGAAACACCATGCCCCGTATCGCCCCCCTCGATCTCAGCCACGCCGACGCCCAAACCGCCGCCGCCCTCAGCGCCGTCAAAGGCAAGCTCGGCATGCTGCCCAACCTGTTCACCACCCTGGCCCAGGCGCCTGCGGCGCTGCAGGGTTACCTGGGCCTGTCGGACACCCTCGGTCAGGGCCGTCTGAGTGCACGTCAGCGGGAACTCGTCGCCCTCGCCGTGGCCCAGGCCAACGGTTGCGCTTACTGCCTGAGCGCCCACAGCCTGCTGGGCAAGGGGGCCGGTCTGAATGGCGAGGAACTGCTCGCCGCCCGTGCCGGCCGCACCGCCAGTGCCGGGGAGCTGCCCGTCGCCGAACTGGCTGCACGCCTCCTCGCGCAACGCGGCCGGCTCAGCGACGCAGAGCTGGTCGCCGCCCGCGAAGCCGGGCTGGACGACGGCCTGATCCTCGAGGTGGTGGCCCAGGTCGCGCTCAACGTGCTGACCAACTTCACTAATAACCTGGCGCACACCGACATCGACTTCCCGCCGGTGCCCGCCGCCCTGTAACGCCGCGGCGCCCTGGGCGCCGCCACCCACCGCAACACAGGAGTCATGCCATGAAACCCTTAGTGGCTCTCACCATCGCCCTGACCAGCCTGTCGGCCCAGGGGGCGGACCTGGCCGAACAGACCTTCAGCACCTACGTCGACGCCAAGGGCGACATTCGCCTGCCCGCCGATGCGCGCAGCACCTGGATTCACCTGGGTTCCTGGGTGGTCGCCGACCAGCAGGCCCCGGGCTATGGCTTCCATGACGTCTACACCCAGCCGGAAACCGTCGCGGCCTACCGCAAGACCGGGGCGTTCCCCGACGGCGCGGTGCTGATCAAGGAGATTCGCGCGGTCGAACAAGGGCCGCAGACCACCGGCCAGGCCCAGTGGGCCGGAGACGCCAACGTCTGGTTCGTCATGGTCAAGGACCGCCAGGGCCGCTTCCCGGACAACCCGCACTGGGCCGAGGGCTGGGGTTGGGGGCTGTACGAAGCGAAGAACCCCGCCGCCAACGTGTCCAAGGGCTTCGCCGAGACCTGCCGCGGCTGCCATGTGCCGGCGCAGCAGAGCGACTGGGTGTTCAGCCAGGGTTACCCGACCCTCGCCAAGCCCTGACGCCACGCGCCGGGCTGCCCGCACCGCCTAGGGGGTGCGGGCCAGCTCGCGGCTCAAGGCCAGGCGCGCGCGGGCCTGGGTCATGCGCGTGACCTCCACCTGCAGCGCCCCGGCGCCGAGCAGGAAGTCGGCGAGCTTCTGCGAGAACGGCCAGTAGTTCAGGTCCGCACGCAGGCTCAGCGGCCCGACGGCATCGGCCGGCACCCGGAAGCTGAACTCGCGGACGATGTAGCCCTTGGGCAGGATGCGGTTGTCGGAAAGGATCTGCGTGGCGTTCCACACCTCGATGTCCAGCTCGTTGCCGTCCTTATCCCCCAGGTGCACCTTGAAGTTGCGCGTACCGGCCTCGGTCTCGCCGTCCCTGACCGCCCCCAGGCGGTAGACCTGGCGCCCGCGGGCATCGCTCACGCGCAGGTCGATCCAGATCTCGCGGCCCTCGGGGAAGCCGGTCGGCAGCTTGTGGCCGGCGCCGACATTGCTCACCCTGACCGCCAGCCTGACGTCCTGCCCGGGCCGCACCCGCTCCGGCAGGGCCTCGAACTCGATGCGGGCCGCCCGTGCCAGCAAGTCGCGGGCGCGTTGCGCCGCCTCTTCCCGGCCCAGATGACTGAGCAGCGTGGCATTGGCGCCGCTGAACCAGTGCGAGGCGACGTGCTCGCGCTGCGGCCCCATGCTTGCCGCGCGGCCGGCGAAGCCCGGCATGTGGCAGTCCTGGCAGGTCTCGCCGTTGAGGCTGTAGGCGCTCTCCAGCCATTCGTCGTAGGTGCGCTCCACCGCCACGCTGCTGAACGGGTGGGTGACGTTATGGCAGGTGGCGCAGAAGTCCGAGCGGGTATGC
This sequence comes from Pseudomonas benzenivorans, assembly GCF_033547155.1. Classification (GTDB taxonomy): domain Bacteria; phylum Pseudomonadota; class Gammaproteobacteria; order Pseudomonadales; family Pseudomonadaceae; genus Aquipseudomonas; species Aquipseudomonas benzenivorans_B. The sequence continues at coordinate 677,348 of NZ_CP137892.1, read as the reverse complement.
AGCGCCGAGTAGACGGTGTCGTGGTAGGGCGACACGGCATCCTGGCGCGGGCCGAACTTGGTCGGGCGACCGTGGGCCCGGGGCGTCATGACATAGGCGCCGTTGTCCAGCCCGGTACGGGCGCTGATGTTGTGGCAGCTCTCGCAATCGACGCCCGGCAGCGGATGATCCCGCGCGCTGTCCTCGACCGAGGAGCGGTTGAGCGCGGTGGTGATCTGCCCGGTGGTGAGGCCGACCGGCGAATGGCAGCCGGTGCAGAAGGTGTCCCCCCGTCCCTCGGTGGCCTCGCTGGCCAGCTTGAGCAGGGCGCGATAGACCGGCTCGTCCCACGCCTGGGCCATCATCGAGCTGCGCCACTGGCGGTAGATCTCGGTGTGGCAGGCGCCGCACAGCTCGGCGCTCTCGAAGTCCTGCGGCTGCAGCACGACATTGCCCCGGGTGTTGGCCCGATGCGGGAAGAAGGGTAGGGCTTCGCGCGCCTGCATCAAGCGGCTGCGAGCCGGCTCCAGCCACTTGTCGTTGCCCGCCTGCGCGGCAACGGGCTGCTCGTCGCCCAGCACCAGGTCGACCGCGACCAGGGCGGCGAACAGGGTCGCCGCCAGCAGCACCAGAGCCCCGCAGTGGAGACCGATGAGGGTCGAGCGAACCCTTGCGCCTCTGTCCTGCATGCCGGCCATCTCACCGCCCTCCTCCTGTGCGACGCCGAAAGGGCAAGGTCGCAACACGCCCAGCGGCCGGGCACGGCGGCACGCGCGCAGGCACGCCAGCGGCTCCCGGAAGCAGGCTTGAACGAGGCGCCGCGCGAGGCCGGTCGCGGCGGGCGGACCACGCACCTTTGCCCTAGCGGTGCACCGGCCCGACGCCCCGCCTGCGGCGCGTGGTGCGCTCCTCTGCGGAGCGTACCTAAGGTATTAGTTGCCGAGGGCGGGCAAGTCAAAATTACGTTAGCCACCCAGACAATTCCCAAGCGGAAGGCCAAATGACTGATATCCATGGGTTTTGTGCGAAAGACCAGCGCGCCTGGTCGCCTGCAGCTCGTCGCCTGGGTTAACCGGCCCCCGGCTCGTCGTCGCGCGGCGGCGCGCCGGAAACCTGCAGCCGCTGCCCCTCGCCCAGGTCCAGGCGCAGGCTGCCGGAACGCAGGTGCAGGTCGCGCTGGGGGAAGGGAATCTCCACTCCGGCCAGGCGCAGCTGATCATCGATGGCCCACATGAAGCGGGCATGGGTGGCACCGGGGGAGATCATCAGGTCGTGCTCGACCCAGACCACCAGCTCGAACTCCAGGCTGCTGTCGCCGAAGCGGGTCAACCACACATCCGGCTGCCGCCCCGGCAGGCTGGTGATGCAGCCGGGCACCGCCTCCACCGCCTTGAGCACGGCGGCCTTGACCCTGTGCTTGTCGCTGCCGTAGGCCACGCCGAAGGGCACGTGGATGCGCCGGAACTTCTCGTCGAAGCTCCAGTTGGTCACCCGACCGGTCACGAACTCGGAGTTCGGCACGATGATGTCGACCAGATCGTTGGTGGTGATGCGCGTGTAGCGCATGCCGATCTCCGTGACCCGGCCCATCACCCCGGACTGCAGATCGACGAAGTCGCCGACCTTGAGGGTCTTCTCCAGCAGCAGGATCAATCCGGAGATGAAATTGCTGAAGATGTTCTGCAGGCCCAGGCCGATGCCGACGCCGATGGCGCCGCCGACCAGGGCGATGTTGGTCAGGTCCAGGCCCAGGTAGCGCAGGCCCACCAGGGTACCGATGATCCACACCGCATAGCGGATGATGCGGGTCAGCGCATACATCCCCGAGGAGTTCATGTGGGTGCCCTTGCTGCGCGCCGCGACATTGCGCAGGCCGCGCTCCAACAGGGAGGAGAGCCACCAGGCGAAGAACAGGATCAGCGCCAGGCCGATCAGCCGCGCCAGGTGCAGGTCGGTCTCGCCGATCTGCAGCCAGGGCGTGGTCGCCCAGCGCCACAGGGTCTCGAGGAGGTTGCCGGTGAACTCGTCCAGTTGCATGCTCGCTGCCTGCGCTGCGGTTAGGGGCGGCCTGGGGCGGCCGATACCCTGAGGATAGCCGCCCGTTCCGGTCGGGCAGGCGCCGCGTGCTCGACCGGCGGCAGCCGCGCTCGGCTACGCTCAAGGGGTGCGGCGCTCCGCCCCGGCGCCGCCCGAGGAGCCCGCCGATGCCGGACAGCCCCGCCCCCGCCTTGACCGCGGCGCGCCTGCGTGCCCTGCACGGGCGCGGCTTCGTCCTGCTGCCCGGGGTGCTGGAGGCGCCACAGGTGGCCGAGTTGCGCGCGGCCATCGACCGCCTGCAACCGCAGCACTGGGATTACAGCGGGCTGCTGGACCACTACAAGTGCGTGTTCAACCGCGACCCGCTGTGGTTGCCCTACCTCGACCCGCCGGGGGTGATCGAACTGGCCGAGGCGGCCCTCGGCACCGACTGCCACGTGATCGGCCAGACCGCCTGGCGTTGCCACCCCGGTTTCGTCGGCGCCGCGCTGCACCTGGACTACCTGGTGCTGCAGCTGCCGCCGGCGCTGCTGGCCGACCCGGGCTTCGCGCTGCCCATGCAGATCTGCACCGCCCAGCTGTACCTCGACGACATCGACGCCGACCTCTGCCCCACCCTGGTGATCCCCGGCAGCCACCGTGCCGGACGGGGACCGCGGCCGGGGGAGGATAGCTGGCAGGGCACCCCGGCGCAGCCGGTGCTGTGCCGGGCCGGCGACGTGCTGATGCTGCGCAGCGAGCTGTGGCACGCCGGCAGCCGCAACCGCACGACAGACCGCAGCCGCTACCTGCTGCAGGTGCACTACGGCCGGCGCATGGTCGCGCAGAAGTTCTCGCCCTATCTGGCCTGGCGCTTCAACCCCGCGGTGCTGGCCGCCTGCACGCCCCGGCAGCGCCGCCTGCTGGGCGAGCACGCGGAAGCCGAATACGACTGAGGGCCCGGCGCGGCGCCCCTCACCAGGCTCGCCGCGAGGCGGCAACCGGCGGCTTTACACAAGCTTTACCTAGCCCGGGCGCGATATTCGCCGGCGACAGTGGTCGAAATTTAACCGGCACCTGCCGACCGTAGAAGGAGGTCCGTCCATGTTTGGTCGCATTCCCCTACTGACTCTGCTGCTTGCCAGCCTGGTGTTCAGCGCTGACGCCTCGGCCCGTGGTTCCGGCCGCGACGCCGCAATTGCCGGGGCCGTGGTCGGCGCGGTGATCGGCGGCGTGATCGTCGCCAACAGCCGCTACGAGCGCGTGCCGGTGTACGTCGAGATCGGCCCACCGCCGCACCACTATCGTTACTACGAGGAGCCCTATCCGGACTACTACTCGCCACGGCCCTACTATCGGAGCTACCCACGGGTGGTGGTACCGCACTACGGCTACCGAGCGCATCAGTACAAGCATCAGCATCGCCCGCACTATCACCGGCACCACCGCCATCATCGGCACGGCCATTACCGCCCCCGCTGGTAGTCGTCGCGGGCCGCGCCCCGATCGGGCGCGGTGCCCGCAAGGGCGGCAAATCCCTATACACTGTGCGGCTTCCCACCTCAGCGTCCCCGAGGAGCCCCAGTGAGCACCCTGCCACCCTGCCCCCAGTGTCAATCCGAATACAGCTATCAAGACGGCCAGCTGCTGGTCTGCCCCGAGTGCGCCCACGAGTGGTCCGCCAACACCGAGACGCCGGACGCCGATGACGACGCCCGGGTGATCAAGGATGCGGTGGGCAATCCCCTGCAGGACGGCGACAGCGTCACCGTGATCAAGGACCTCAAGGTCAAGGGCTCCTCACTGGTGGTCAAGGTCGGCACCAAGGTCAAGAGCATCCGCCTGGTCGACGGCGATCACGACATCGACTGCAAGATCGACGGCATCGGTGCGATGAAGCTCAAGTCCGAGTTCGTCAGGAAGGTCTGACGCCTTTGCCTCCGGCGCCCCGCCAGGGGTGTCGGCACAGGGTGAAAACTGCGTCCTAGACGCTCCCGCTCGCCTCCGGCAGCGGTTATCATGCGCGGCTTTTTTTGCCCAGAGCCGTCTATGCCCCGCCTGCTTGTCCTGCTGTGCCTGCTGTTCACCCTCCCCGCCCACGCCGATGCCCCGCAAAGCTTCACCGCCGCCAAGAAGATCGCCTGGAAGCTCTACGCCCCGCAACAGACCACCTTCTACTGTGGCTGCGCCTACCAGGGCAACCGGGTGGACCTGGCCAGCTGCGGCTATGTCCCGCGCAAGCAGCCACGCCGCGCGCAACGCCTGGAGTGGGAGCACGTGGTGCCGGCCTGGGTGATCGGCCATCAGCGCCAGTGCTGGCAGCAGGGCGGGCGCAAGAACTGCACGCGCAACGACCCGGTATTCCGCGCCGCCGAGGCCGACCTGCACAACCTGGTGCCCAGCATCGGTGAAGTGAATGGCGACCGCTCCAACTATGCCCTGGGCATGCTCGGGGCCAGCCCCAAGCAGTACGGCGCCTGTCCGATGCGCGTCGACTTCAAGGCCAGGACCGCCATGCCACCGGAGCCGGCCCGCGGCGCCTCGGCGCGCATCTACCTGTATATGGCCGACCATTACCGGCTGCGCCTGTCGCGCCAGGACCGGCGCACCTACGAGGCCTGGCACCGCCTGTACCCGGTCAGCGACTGGGAACGCTGGCGCAACCAGCAGGTCGGCTGCGTCATGGGCCACGGCAACCCCTATGTCGGCGCCATCGACCGGCAGCGCTGCACGCCGTTGCGCCACGCCGGCGACGCCCCGCGACACAGCGGCTGAGTGCAAAAGCGGCCGGAAACAACTACCGTTGAACCGTCGAGCGTCCGCAATTGCCCGCGACTGGCGCGGGCGCCATGCTTGATCACTCGCCAGCTGGAACCCACCGATGCGCTTACTGCTGTGCTGCCTGCTCCTCGCCCTCTGCGCCCCGTCGCTGGCAGAGCCATGGCAGGTGGTCGGCGACAAGCAGTTCGCCCCCTACAGCTATGTAGCCCCCGACGATGACGCCCCCCTGGGGCTGGACGTCGAGCTGGTCGACGCCGTGCTGCAGGCCGCAGGCGTCGACTACCACCTGCGCCTGTATCCCTGGCTGCGGGTCAAGGCCATGCTCGAACGTGGCGAAGCCACCATGGCCTTCCAGTTCGCCGGCACCCCGGAGCGCCGGGCCCAGTATCGGCTGGTCGGCCCCCTGCGCACCGGCACCACGGTATTCATGACCACATCCAAGACGGCGCTGGAGGACTGGCGACAGCTGAGCGACCTGGCGCCCTACCGGATCGGTCAGGTCGAGGGCTATGCCTACGAGACCGCGTTCGACCGCGCCGAGCTGCGTCGCGACGCCATCGCCCAGACCCCGCGGCAGCTGGTGGCCATGCTGCTGGCCGGGCGCTTCGACGTGATAGTCGGCGACCGCACCCAGCTACTCTATTTCGCCCGCGAGCTGAATGCCGAGCAGCGGGTGCGCGTGCTGCCACAGCCCCTGGTGGAGATGCCACGCTACGTCGCCTTCGGCCAGGAGGACCAGCAGCGCGCCGACCTCTTCGCCGATGCCCTGGAGCGCCTGCGGAGCACGGGCGAGCTGGAGGCCATCCACCGCCGCTGGGAACACTGAGCCCCGTCAACGCACGTCCCGCTCAATGTGGCGAGCGGGCTCGGCGCCGAGCAGCACAATCCGGCCCTGGTCACGCCCTCCCGCCTTGGCGGCGTAGAGCGCGTCGTCGGCCAGTTTGTACAGGCTTTCCAGGGTCAGGCCAGGCACGACCTGGGCATGGACGATGCCCAGGGAAATCGTCAACTTGCAGGACACCGTCGAACCCGCCAGCGGGATCTCCAGCTGACGCACCGCATTCAGCAACTGCGCCGCCGTCTTCTCCAGCACCGCGGCGGCGACCGGCTCGCCACTGGAAAACAGGGCGAACTCCTCGCCGCCCAGGCGAAAGCAGTAATCGCCGGCACGCCGGTACAGCTGCGCCAGGCACGCGCCCATGCGGCGGATCGCCTCGTCGCCGGCCGCATGCCCATGGGCATCGTTGACCCGCTTGAAATAGTCGATATCGACTATCGCCAGCGTCACCCATGGCGGCATCTTCTGCAGACGGCCCAGGCGTGCCAGCTCCAGCGGCACCAGGCTGTGGAACTGACGCCGGTTGTACAACCCCGACAGCTCGTCGATGGTGGCCAACCGGGCCAGCCGCTCGTTGGCCTGGGTCAGCTCTGCGGTGCGCCTGGCGACCTGGGCGTCGAGATCGCGGTTGGCGGCCAGCAGCGCCCGGCGGGACTCCTCCAGCTCCCGCGCCGTCTCTCGATAGCGGCTGGCCAACAGACCGAATTCGTCCTGCCGCTGCGGCAGGTCGCTGTCGCGCAGCTCGGCCAAACCGTTCTGCCCGACCTTCTCGGTCACCGTCACGAAGCGCCGCAAGGGCGCTAGCACATAGCGCGCAATCAACAGCCAGAGCACGGCGAACTCCGAGAGCAGGCCAAGCAAGGCGATGCCGAGGATGATCGCCGCGGCGGCCAGGGCCTTGTCCTGCAGCAACTGCTTGGGATAGATGTTGACCAGATACCAGCCCGGCCCGTCGATGCGCGTGTAGGCGAGAAAGGCCTCATCGGTCTCGGTGACGCCGCTGTGCCGCCCCTGGGCCCTGACGGCCTGGTAGATGCGTTGCAGTCCCGGGCGGCTTGCATCGATCTTCAGCGTGCCCCCGGCGGCCTGGATATCGGCCAGCAGCGGCTCGTAGGCGATCAAGGTGCCCTCGCCGTCGAAGGCGAGGTTGTCGGTGCCCTCCCGGGCATCCCGCAGGGTGCGCTGCATGAACTCGTCCAGGAGGATGTCCTGGCCCAGGGTCGCCACCAGACGCTCCTCCAGGTAGACCGGCCTGAGGCTGCTAACCATCCACAGCTTCGCGGTTTCATCGAAATAGAAGTGGCTCCACACCGTGCGCCGCTCGGGGTTCTGCGCCTGGTTGGCCAGGGACACGAATATCTCGTCGGGGAAATAGCTGTCGGCCGGCACCTGATGCAGGTAGGGCAGACCGACGAACTCACCGACCAGCAGGTTCTCCGGGGCCGACAGGTAGTAGTTGATGTACTGCCCGGTGGCGGTCCAGGCCGTGCCGTACCACTCGAGGATGGCGGCGATGAGCGCGGCGCGCTGGCGCAGCTCGGGCGTCAGCGCCACGTCGCGACCGATAAAGCCGGTGAAGCCGCGGTGCTGCAGGCCGTCCCTGGCCAACTGGCCGTCGTACCAGCCGCGCCGGGTACGCCAGGTGCCATCGGCCCAGGGCTCGAAATAGTCGTCGAACAACGCCGCGCCGGCCGGGATCGACACCGCCTGCAGTTGCTCCAGCAGGGCCTGCTCGACGGCCAGATGATGGCGCTCGCTCTGCAGGAACTGCTGCGAATCGCGCAGGCCGCGCTCGGCGATGAACTGCTCGAGCTGCTCGACCAGCTCCTCCTCGAGGATGCTCACGACATGGAAGTAGCTGGCCACGCACAACAGCCCGGCGATGACCAGGCTGCGCAGCGCGCCACGCACGATGATCAGGGTTCGCAGCGAGCTGCGCGCCGGCACTGCATCGGCTTTCTCGATGGTCATTGCGATGTCTCGACTGCAGGCACGCGCTCGCGGCTCGTATCCCTGCCGACGCGCAGGCACAGGGGGCAACCCCATGCTTAGACAGCGGGCTCGCTGTTTTTGTTATGGGCCCTCGGCCGCTCGTCGACCCAGGGCAGCGCCGCACGAAGGCCTATAACGCCATCATTTAGCCAGTAGCCTATCGGCGGCGCAAGCGCAGGCCGCCGGGCGGTGTGAGCCCCACTGGGAAACAGGCGGAAGCCACCTAGACCAGCCTCAATCCCCCGACTCACGCCGCTCCGGCTCGCCCAGCCAGGCGCCGACCCGAGCCAGGGCCTGGCGCTCACGCGCCGGCCAGTCGCCCTGCAGCGCGACAACGGCCTGGCCGTGGGCCTGCAACCAGTCGCGGCAGCCCCGGTGGAAGCGCAGGCGCTCGGCCAGGTGCGGCTGGCAGCGCTGGCCGTCGTCGACCCAGGGCATGCCGCGCGGGTCGAGCAGCAGGTGCAGGTCGTAGCGCCGCGCCAGCAGGGCCGGCTCGAGCCAAACCGGGCAGTCGCCGAACAGAGTCCGGCTCCACAGCAGGTTGCTCAGCAGGTGGGTGTCGAGGATCAGCAGCGGCGGCGCACTGGCGCGGGCGCGGTCCTCCCAGTCCAGCTGGCCCCGGGCGATGGCCTCGATGTCGCCGTAGCAGGTGTCACGCCCCTGCTGCTCGATGAAGTGGCGCACGTACTCGCCGACCACCAGGCCGCCGAAGCGCGCCTGCAGAACCTGGGCCAGGCGGCTCTTGCCGCTCGACTCCGGGCCGGTCAGCACCAGCACCCTCATGCGCGGGCCAGGGCCGGGGCGCGCCGCCAGCTCTGCCAGCCGTACAGCGCCAGCAGGCAGAACAGCCCGTAGAGAACCGCAGTGGGGTACAGCGCCTTGTGCACGAACAGGCCGACGAACACCACATCCAGGGCCAGCCACAACGGCCAGCATTCCAGGCGCTTCTGCGCCATCCACACCTGGGCCACCAGGCTGAAGCCGGTCAGCGCGGCATCCAGCCAGGGCGCCGCGGCATCGGTGTAGGTGGCCATCAGGTAGCCCAGGCCGAGGCTACCGGCGGCGCCGATGGCCAGGCTCAAGGCCAGGCCGGCGGCGCTCAGGCGACTGACCTCGCGGCCCTGGTGCTGCTCGCCGCCGCGCCGCCACTGCCACCAGCCGTAGAGCTGCAAGCCGGCGTACACCCCCTGCAAGAGCATGTCCGAATACAGCTTCACCTCGAAGAAGATCCAGCTGTACATCAACACCATGACCAGACCGACCGGCCAGCACCAGATGTTCTGTCGGACCGTCAGCCAGACGGCGATCACGCCGAGCGTGGCGGCGCAGAGTTCAAGGGGCGACATGGGCAACCTCGGCAGAGCGCGCCAGGCGTGGCGCGGAAAAGGGCCGGGGATTGTACCCAATCCACGGCCCCGTCCGCTGACCGGCGGCCGGATGGCCGCGAAAGGACAGTTGCCCCTGCATTCTGGCGCGATCCCCCTTTGCCTCGTTCCCCGCCAATCCCTACTGTGATCCGCACGTTCCGCAGGCCATGAGAAAGACCATGAAACCCAGCTCCGCGGCCGCGCGCTTGCCGGCCAATGCGCAGTGGCTGCACTGCAGCAACCAGGGCGCGCCCGCCCACTTCTACCACGCCAACGGTTTTCCGCTGCGGGTCTACGAGCCGCTGCTCGGTCGCCTGAGTGGCAGCCTGGCGCTCAGCGGCCTGGCCTGCCGCGCGACCTGGCCGGACATCGGCCCGCCGCCGCGGCGACGCGACTGGCAGCTGTATGCCGACGACCTGATCGCCTTCATCGAGCAGGAGTACCAGGCGCCGATCATCGGCATCGGCCACTCCCTGGGCGCCACCTCCACCATCCTCGCCGCCGCCAAGCGCCCCGAGCTGTTCAAGGCGCTGGTGCTGATCGAACCGGCCATGGTCTCCCCCGCCCTGGCGCGGCTGGTGCGCTGGCTGCCCAAGGCGCTGATGAACCGCACCGACCCGGCCAGGAGCACCCTGCGCAAAGCCGACCGCTGGCCCGACCGCCAGGCGTTCCTTCAGCACTACCAGAACGCCCGCGGCTACAAGCGCTTCGGTCCCGAGGCGCTGCAGGCGCTGGCCGAGCATGGACTGGTGGAGGGCGCCGACGGCCAGGTGCAGCTGGCCTTCCCCAAACACTGGGAAGCGCACAACTACACCCAGCCGCCGAACGTGATGGCGCAGCTGCAGCGCCTGCCGATGCCCTGCGTGGCGATCCGCGGCAAACCCTCGGTGTTCTTCAGCGAACAGCTGTGGCAGGAATGGCAACGGCGCTGCCCGCAAACCCAGTTCCTGGAGGACCTGGAACACGGCCACCTGCTGCCGCTGGAAAACCCCGCCGGCTGTCACCGGCTGATCGAACAGGGCCTGCACGCTATCGGCGTACTTCCCCCACGCTGAGTTCGGCCTGCGGCTGCAACTGCTGCAGGTAGGCGGCCAGCGCGGCGATGCGCTGCTCGCTGAAGCCGTCGGCGATGGTCATCATCACCGAGCCGGCACGGCTCGGGTCCTTGTCGCGGAAACGGGTCAGGGCCCGGCGCAGGTACTCGGCCGGCTGGCCGGCCAGGCGCGGGGTATTGTCGCGGCCCTCGGCGTTCACCCCGTGGCAGCCCGTGCAGAGCGTCTTGAAGGTCGCCTCGCCGGCCTGGCGCAGCACCGGGTCGACCGCCTCGTCGTGCCCCTGCAACTGCTGCTGGCCGAAATAGATGGCCACGTTGACCCTGTCCTCCAGGCTCAGGTTCGGCGCCAGCTTGGACATCACATAGTCGGTGCGCTCGCCGCTGGCGAACTTCTCGAAGGCATTGAACAGGTACACCGGATTCTGCTGCGCCAGGTTGGGGATGTGCGGGCGCCGGCTGTTGCCGTTCTCGCCATGGCAATTGCCGCAGAAGCGGATGCGCTCGTGGCCGGCCTCGTAGGCCTGCTGGCGCAACAGCGGGTCGGCGGATAACTGATTGAAACGCTGCATCGCCTCGTTGCTGGCCTGGGCCAGGCTGGCGAGGCAACAGAGCAATGCAAGGGCGAACGCACGCATGGCGGAAGTCCTTTTCTGATTGATCGCGGGTGAATAACAGCGCGGGACTATAGGGCCCCGTGCCGCGGCAAACCCCGGCACAGATCAAGCAAAGTGCAGATTCCGCCTATCCACCGCCGCAGCCAGCGGCTCCCTATGGCGCCGTGACAGCATCCGCAGTATGTTCGGGACACGCACCTATCAAGGACCGACCATGGCCGCCAAACCCAGCGCCCCGCAGCAACAGAAGCTCCTCGCCGTGCTGATCGACGCCGACAACGCCTCGGCCGCCATGGTCGAGGGCCTGTTCGAGGAAATCGCCAAGTTCGGCGTCGCCAGCGTCAAGCGCATCTACGGCGACTGGACCCAGCCGAACCTCGGCAAGTGGAAGCAGGTGCTGCTCGACCACAGCATCCAGCCGATCCAGCAGTTCGCCTACACCCGCGGCAAGAACGCCACCGACAGCGCGCTGATCATCGACGCCATGGACCTGCTCTACACCCGGCGCTTCGACGGCTTCTGCCTGGTCTCCAGCGACAGCGACTTCACCCGCCTGGCCGCCCGCCTGCGCGAGGAAGGCCTGACCGTGTACGGCTTCGGCGAGGAGAAGACCCCCGCCCCCTTCGTCTCGGCCTGCGACAAGTTCATCTACACCGAGATCCTCCGTGCCGACGCGGCCCAGGCCGTGGACGAACCGCCCGCCAATGGCGACAAAGCCAAGGCCCCCGCCCCCGCCGAACCGGCCAAGCCCGCCGCCAAGAAGAAACCGCAGAAGGTGCCGGTGGACTTCATCGCCAAACTGATCGACGACATCGACGACGAGGACGGCTGGGTCGAACTGGGTGTGCTCGGGCAGAACATCAGCAAGCTGCGCCCGGCCTTCGACGCGCGCCTCTATGGCTTCAAGAAGCTCAGCGACCTGATCAAGGGCCAGGCCAAGCGCTTCGAGTTGCAGGTGCGCGGGAGCAGTGCGACGGGGGGTGAGGCGTTGTATGTGCGGAATCGCAAAACAGAAAAATAAATACGACGCCCCAAAACATAGACGGTCCTTTGCAAGCCCAAAACAGATCAATTAGTGAGCCCTCAGTCCATGGCCATTGACTTTAAAAACACCTTAGTAATTGGCGTTTCATCTAGAGCGCTCTTCAACCTAGAAAAAGAAAATATAGTATTCGAAACCGGGACCATTGACGACTACAGGACCTACCAACTCGAGCACGAAGATGTAGTATTAGAAAAAGGCGCCGCATACTTTTTAGTCGAAGCCCTCCTAAAACTCAACAAATACTCAAAACAACCAGGGCAGCGCCTAGTAGAAGTAATAGTGATGTCAAAAAACTCCCCCGACACCGGCCTACGGATACACAACTCAATAAAGCATTACAATCTTGACATAACAAGATCAGCCTTCTCAGGTGGAGAATCCCTTGCCCCATTTCTCCAAGCATTCGATGTAGACCTACTCTTGACCAAACACAGTGAGGATGTACAAACCGCCATTGATACAGAGCAATGTGCTGCAGCAACTATCTATGACCCACCCTCCGACTACCTGCCAGACGAGGAGAGAATTCGTTTTGCATTTGACGCCGACGCAGTAATTTTCTCAGAGGAGTCCGAATATATATACAAAACCAGAGGAATGAGGCAATTCCAAACCAACGAACTAAACAACGAAGACATAGAACTAAAAGATGGACCCTTCGCAAAATTCATTCGCGTGCTGTCAACAATTCACAAGGAGATCGGCTCTGAGACATCTCCAATTAAAATATCTATTGTAACCGCCAGGAACAGCCCGGCGCATGTACGAGTAATAAAAACCCTTCGCAACTGGAACGTCTATGTGGATCAAGCTTTCTTTCTTGGAGGGCTACCCAAGGACAAAATACTTAAAGCATTGCGCCCACACATATTTTTTGATGACCAAAAAGTCCATGTAGAGCCCGCGTCAAAAATTGTCCCATCAAGCCAGGTGCCATACAAAACAAACTCACCACTGAGAAAATTCTTAGAGGACCAAGCAACCCTCGAACTGACATTAGTTAATGACCCCAAAAAACTTGTGGAGCCTTGACCAACATGTGGCCTGGATATCTGTAGGGTGGACAACGCGAAGCTTGTCCACCTTCGATCTCACGAAACCTGCATAGATCCGCCACAATGCTTTTCGCCCTTACGCCGAGTTACTTGATTCGCTTCGCTCACCCTTCGGGCCAGCCTGCGGCTGTTTACTCCGCTTCGCTCCGTTTCTTTTTGCTCGCGTAGCGACGCCCGGCGCGCAAGAGAAAGTAACCAAAGAGAAAACGCGCCCCTAGGCCAACGCTCCCCACATTTGCACCACGCCCAGCAGATGCACCAGCCCATAGACCAGGCATATCGCCGAGCTGACCACGATAAAGCGAACGCTGTGCCCAGTGCCGGCCAAGGCGAACGGTCCCAACAGACCACGCAGCAGATAGACCAAGGTAATCGCGCACAATGCAGGGCGCAGCAGAGGCAAGGGCTCGATCACCCCAGCACCGGACAGCGCATACGCCGCCCATGTAGCGAGTATCAGGGCAATTCCCGCCGTGACCACCGCAGGAAACCAGCGTCCGGCCTGGGCCGCCTGCACAAAGCGCTCGCCAGCGCCAAACAAGCGATACCAAGCAGGGCCGACCATGATCACCCCTAGATGCATCAGCGCCGCCAGCAGGCTGAGCCCGGCGCCGATCACCAGCGCGATGTTGTATTCGTTTGTCATTCCACCGCTCCTTGATGCGACTCCACCTTCGGTGAATCCAATGATTCACGCGCGGCAGCATAGCAAGTAGCCCATATTCTGATCGTGCCCACGCTCTGCGTGAGCACGCAGCCACAGACGCTCCGCGTCTGCGGGACGCAGAGCGCCCCCGTAGGGGTTCCCACGCTGAGCGTGGGAACCATCAACCACAACCCGCGCAAGCACGGGCAGGTGCTGCGGGTGGCCGATTGGCCGTGGCCGTCGTTCCATCGTTATGCACGGGAGGGCTTGTTGCCGGGGGATTGGGCGGGTGGCGAGGGGACGGACATCGATGCCGGAGAGCGCGGCGAAGATTGACGGGAGCCCCGATGGGTGTCGCTGTGCTCGCCCCATCCTACGAACTGGCAACTGCCGGTTGCCTCGCGCCAAGCGCGCCGGGGCTGATGCGCATTAGCCGCTACAGTTTTCCTAGCAGGCCGTTGAAAAACGTAGGCGAGGCAGGCAAGACAAGGCAAAAACGGCCGAAAAAGCGGAGTTTACGTGCTGTAAATGAGCATTTTGAGGCCGTTTTTAACGCAGTATTGCCAACGTAGGTAGTTTTTCAACGGCCTGCTAGGCGGATCGGGGCGGGTCTGCCCCATGGGCCGAGGCCACTGGCCAGCCCGATACACGCCGCCTACGGATCAAGGAGCACCTGTGTCTCTCTTCAACCCTGACAGCTGGACATTGCTGCAAGGCCTCGGCGTATTCGGCCTGTGCGCCCTGGTCATTGCCCTCGCGGGGACGCGCATCACCCGGGTGGTGGATCAGCTGGCCGACCAGACCGGTATCGGTGAGGCGGCGGCCGGCGCCGTGCTGCTGGGCGCCTCGACCTCGCTGGGCGGTTCGGTGCTGTCGGTCACCGCCGCCTGGAACGGCCATGCCGAACTGGCCGTCAGCAATGCCCTGGGCGGGATCGCCGTGCAAACCTTCTTTCTGGTGTTGTCGGACCTGGCGTACCCGCGGGCCAATCTGGAACATGCGGCGGCGTCCGTGCCGAACATGATGCAGAACGCCTTGTTGATCTCCCTGCTGGCCCTGGTGCTGCTAACCATCTACCTGCCGGACGCCACCCTCTGGCATATCCACCCCTCTACCCCGCTGCTGTTCGCCTTCTATGCCTATGGCCTGTGGCTGGTGCGGGGGGCTCAGCACTTCCCCCAGTGGCACCCGGACATCACCCGCGACACCCGTCAGGACCAACCGGACGACATCAGCCAGATGCCCAGCCTGGCGCGCCTGTGGAAGGAGTTCGCGCTGCTGATGCTGGTACTGGGCATCGCCGGCTGGGTGCTGGAGCCGGCGGCCACGGTGATTGCCGCACGGGCGGGTATCAGCCATACGGTCGTCGGTGTGATGCTGACGGCGATCAGCACCTCCATCCCCGAGCTGGTCACCTCGATCGCCGCCGTCCGCCGTGGCGCGCTGACCCTCGCGGTGGGCGGCATCATTGGCGGCAATGCCTTCGATGTGCTGTTCATCGCCGCGTCGGACATCGCCTACCGGCCGGGCTCCATCTACCACGCGATATCCGCCGATTCGGCCTTCTGGATCGCCCTGACCCTGCTCATGTCCGGCGTGCTGATCATGGGGTTGATTCGCCGGGAGCGCCGCGGTATCGCGCGGATTGGCGTGGAGGGCGTCGCCATTCTGCTGCTGTACCTGGGCGGCGTGAGCGTGCTGTTGCTGGGATAGCCCGTAGAATGGGATGAGCAAGTAGCCTGGATATCCCTAGGGTGGACAACGCGCAGCCTGTCCACCCTTGATTCGAGGGAGTTGATGGCTATCCCTGCGCTCAACCGCATCCTACGCGACGCAGGTCGAATCAGGCGTTGCCCCACAAAACAAGAAGGCCAGTCTCGCGACTGGCCTCTTGCGTTACCACCCTAGCAAGGCTTAGCCATTGCTGGGGAAGGCGAACTGCGCAGCCTCGTGGCTCTTGCGCGCCGGCCAGCGCTGGGTGACGGCCTTCTTGCGGGTGTAGAAGCGCACGCCGTCCGGGCCGTAGGCGTGCAGGTCGCCGAACAGCGAGCGCTTCCAGCCGCCGAAGCTGTGGTAGCTGACCGGTACCGGCAGCGGCACGTTGACGCCGACCATGCCCACCTCGATCTCGTCGACGAACAGGCGCGCCGCCTCGCCGTCGCGGGTGAAGATGCAGGTGCCGTTGCCGTACTCGTGCTCGTTGATCAGGGCCATGGCCTGTTCCAGGCTGTCGACGCGGACGATGCACAGCACCGGGCCGAATATCTCGTCGGTGTAGATGCTCATCTGCGGGCTGACCTTGTCGAACAGGGTGCCGCCGACGAAGTAGCCCTGCTCATGGCCGGCCACCTGCAGGCCGCGGCCGTCGACCACCAGTTCGGCACCGGCTTCGACGCCGGCGTCGATATAGCCGGTGACCCGCTCCTGGGCGGCACGGGTGACCAGCGGGCCCATGTCCAGGCCGCAGCTGGTGCCGGCGCCGATCTTCAGCGCCTGGATCTGCGGGGTGATCTTCTGCACCAGGGCGTCGGCGATCTGCTCGCCCACGCACACGGCCACCGAGATGGCCATGCAGCGCTCGCCGCAGGAGCCGTAGGCCGCGCCCATCAGCGCGCTGACGGCGTTGTCGAGGTCGGCGTCGGGCATCAGCACCGCATGGTTCTTCGCCCCGCCCAGGGCCTGCACGCGCTTGCCGCGTTTGGTGCCTTCGCTGTAGATGTACTCGGCGATCGGGGTCGAGCCGACGAAGCTCAGGGCCTTGACCTCCGGGGCCTCGATCAGTGCGTCGACCGCTTCCTTGTCGCCGTGCACCACGCTCAGCACGCCCTTGGGCAGGCCGGCCTCGTGCAGCAGTTCGGCGATGTACAGGGTGGAGCTGGGGTCGCGCTCGGAGGGCTTCAAGATAAAGCAGTTGCCGCAGACGATGGCCAGCGGGTACATCCACAGCGGCACCATGGCCGGGAAGTTGAACGGGGTGATGCCGGCGACCACGCCGACCGGCTGCAGGTCGCTCCAGGCGTCGATGTCCGGGCCGACGTTGCGGCTGTACTCGCCCTTGAGGATCTGCGGCGCGCCGCAGGCGAACTCGACGTTCTCGATGCCGCGCTTGAGCTCGCCGGCGGCGTCTTCCAGGGTCTTGCCGTGCTCCTCGCTGATCAGCCTGGCGATCTCGGCCTCGTGCTGCTCGAGCAGCTGCTTGAAGCGGAACATGACCTGGGCGCGCTTGGCCGGCGGGGTCTTGCGCCAGGCCGGGAAGGCGGCCTTGGCGGCGTCGATGGCCTGCTGCACGGTAGCGCGGTCGGCCAGGGCGACCTGGCCGGTCACGGCGCCGGTGGAGGGGTTGAACACATCGGCGGTGCGGCCGCTGGTGGCGATGCGCTCGCCGTTGATCAGGTGGGCGATGGGGGTCATGGGCTTCTCCGTTAATCGAATTCTGTAGGGTGGATAAGGCGAAGCTCATCCACCGTGCGGTCTTGTCTGTGGGTGGATAAGGCGCCGACTACGCGTCCCGATCCAGCCTGGGGCTTAATCCAGTTTGTTCAGGGTCTCGCCGACGGCGCCGAACAGGCGGTCGAGGTCGTCCATCCTGGCGTTGAAGGTCGGGCCGAACTGCAGGGTGTCGCCGCCGAAGCGCACGTAGAAGCCGGCCTGCCACAGGGCCATGCCGGCCTCGAACGGGCGGATCACCGGGTCGCCGTCACGCGGGGCGATCTGCAGGGCGCCGGCCAGGCCGCAGCTGCGGATGTCGACGATGTGCTTGGCGCCCTTGAGGTCATGCAGGGCCGCGGCGAACTGGGGCGCCAGCTCGGCGGCCTGCTGCACCAGGTTCTCGCGCCCCAGCAGCTCCAGCGAGGCCAGGCCGGCGGCGCAGGCCACCGGGTGGGCCGAGTAGGTGTAGCCGTGGGCGAACTCGACCATGTGCTCGGGCGAGGGCTGCTGCATGAAGGTGTCGTAGATCTCGCTGCTGGCGATCACCGCGCCCAGGGGGATGGCGCCGTTGGTGATCTGCTTGGCGGTATTCATGATGTCCGGGGTCACGCCGAAGTACTCGGCGCCGCTCCATTTGCCCATGCGCCCAAAGGCGGTGATCACCTCGTCGAAGATCAGCAGGATGTTGTGCTGATCGCAGATCTCGCGCAGGCGCGGCAGGTAGCCCACCGGCGGCGCGATGACCCCGGCCGAGCCGGACATCGGCTCGACTATGACCGCGGCGATGTTCGAGGCGTCGTGCAGTTCGATCAGCTTGAGCAATTCGTTGGCCAGCTCGACGCCGCCGGTTGCGGCCATGCCCGGGGTGTAGGCCAGGTGCGGCTGCAGGGTGTGCGGCAGGTGGTCGACGTCCATGAACTGGCCGAACATCTTGCGGTTGCCGCCGATGCCGCCGAGGCTGGTGCCGGCGATGTTGACGCCGTGGTAGCCGCGGGCACGGCCGATGAGCTTGGTCTTGGCCGGCTGGCCCTTCAGGCGCCAGTAGGCCCTGGCCATCTTCACCGCGGTGTCGGCGCACTCGGAGCCGGAGCCGGTGAAGAACACGTGGTTGAGGCTGCCCGGCATCAGGTCGGCAATCTGCTCGGCCAGCTTGAACGACAGCGGGTGGCCGTACTGGAAGCCCGGCGAGTAGTCGAGGGTGCCGAGCTGCTTGGCCACCGCCTCCTGGATCTCCTGGCGCGAGTGGCCGGCGCCGCAGGTCCACAGGCCGGACAGGCTGTCGTAGACCTTGCGGCCCTTGTCGTCGGTCAGCCAGCTGCCTTCGGCCGCGACGATCAGGCGCGGGTCGCGCTGGAAGTTGCGGTTGGCGGAAAACGGCATCCAGTGGGCATCCAGCTTGAGCTGGCTGGCCAGGGACGGGGTGGCGGTCTGCGGCATGTTCATCGGCGGCCTCGCAAGGAAGGGCGGTGTTCTTGTGTGGGGTACTTGCGAGTAAAGGTGCCACGGGCATAAAGTCAGTAAAACACAACTCTTTTAATCTTTAGTTAACTGGACGCTAAACCAATGACCACCCACCGCCCGGTCCCGCTGGCCCAGGTCAGCGACTTCGAGATCCGCCTGCTCAAGCTGTTTCGCAGCGTGGTGGAATGCGGCGGTTTCTCCGCCGCCGAGAGCGTGCTGGGCATCGGTCGCTCGGCCATCAGCCAGCAGATGAGCGACCTGGAGCAGCGCCTGGGCCTGCGCCTGTGCCAGCGTGGCCGCGCCGGCTTCGCCCTGACCGAGGAAGGCCGCGAGGTGTACCAGTCGACCCAGCAGTTGCTGGCGGCGCTGGAGAGCTTTCGCACCGAGGTCAACGGCCTGCACCAGCACCTGCGCGGCGAGCTGAACATCGGCCTGACCGACAACCTGGTGACGGTGCCGCACATGCGCATCACCCACGCCCTGGCGCGCCTCAAGGAGCGCGGACCGGAGGTGCGCATCCATATCCGCATGACGCCGCCGAGCGAGGTGGAACAGGGGGTGCTCGACGGCCGCCTGCACATCGGCGTGGTGCCCCAGGCCGGCGCCCTCTCAGGGCTGGAGTACCAGAGCCTGTACGACGAGCGCTCGCTGCTGTACTGCGCGGTGGGCCATCCGCTGTTCTACGTCGACGACCGGGAGCTGGAGGACGCGCGCCTGGATGCCCAGGACGCCATCGCCCCGACCTTCCGCCTGCCGCCGGAAATCCAGAGCCATTATCAGCAGCTCAACTGCACCGCCAGCGCCTCGGACCGCGAGGGCATGGCCTTCCTGATCCTCACCGGACGCTATATCGGCTACCTGCCGGACCACTACGCCGCGGCCTGGGTCCAGCAGGGCCGCCTGCGCGCGCTGAAACCCGGCACGCGCTACTACGACCTCAGCCTGGCGTCGGTGACGCGCAAGGGCCGCCGCCCGCACCTGGTGCTGGAGAGCTTTCTCGAGGCCTTGGCGGCGAGCGGCTGAGCGAAGGGGCGGCGCCCCGACTGGGGGCGGGCCGCCGGGAGGGGATCACTGCATCCAGGGCGGCGGCGGTTCGGCGCCGGCGGGCGCCTCCTCGGCATTGAGCAGGGCCTGGCGCCGTGCTTCCTCGGCCAGGGCGGCCTTGATCTCGCGCATCACCGCGTCGATATCGGCGGCGTCCTCGGGCTCGGCGAACTCGCCGGTCAGCCGGCTGTCCGGGGTCAGCTTGCCTTCCTCGTACAGCGCCCACATCTCCTTGGCGTACTTGGTGTACCTGAGCTCCGGGGCGAACTGGCCGAAGTAGGCGGCCATGTTGCCGACGTCGCGCTCGAGCATCTTGAACGCGTGGTTGTTGCCGGCCGCATCCACCGCCTGGGGCAGGTCGATGATCACCGGCCCCTCGGGGCCGAGCAGCACGTTGAACTCGGAGAGGTCGCCATGCACCAGGCCGGCGCAGAGCATCTTCACCACTTCCTGGATCATGAAGGCGTGGAACTCGCGGGCGTCCTCCGGGTGCAGGTCGACGTCGTTGAGCCGCGGCGCCACGCCGCCCTCGCCGTCGTCGACCAGTTCCATCAGCAGCACGCCCTCGAGGAAGTCGTAGGGCTTGGGCACCCGCACCCCGGCGCCCGCCAGGCGGAACAGCGCCGCCACCTCGGCGTTCTGCCAGGCGTCTTCCTGGCCCTTGCGGCCGTACTTGGAGCCCTTGGCCATGGCCCGCGCGTCGCGGCTGTTGCGCACCTTGCGGCCCTCCTGGTACTCCACGGACTGGCGAAAGCCGCGCTTGTTGGCCTCCTTGTAGACCTTGGCGCAACGCAACTCGTCGCCGCAGCGCACCACGAACACCGCGGCCTCCTTGCCGCTCATCAGTGGGCGTATGACCTCGTCGACCAGACCATCCTCGACCAGGGGTTCAATACGTTTGGGTGTCTTCATCGGTGTGGATCGCGGCTCCTAGGCTGGCCAATGCGCTAATGCCGCCCCTTATACGGCAATCGGCCCGCAGCGCCCAGCCCGCAGCGACCATCGTGCGGCCCGTGAGCCGTCCAGGCGCCCGCAAATACTGACCTGGCGCTGAGCGCATTTTGAAAGCGCGATTCGGATTGGCGACGGCGCCAGCAGGGCCGACAATCGAACCATAGTCCCACGGAGCCGCGCCATGCTCGACCCCGACCTTTGCTGGCAAGCCGTCTGCAGCCGCGATGCCGCCTATGATGGCCAGTTCGTCTTCGCCGTGCGCTCCACCGGCATCTACTGCCGGCCGAGCTGCCCGGCGCGGCGACCGCTGCGCGCCAACGTCAGCTTTCACCCCGACGCGGCCAGCGCCGAGGCCGCCGGCTTCCGTGCCTGCCGGCGCTGCACGCCTCAGGGCGCCAGCCCGGCCGAACAGCTGGATGAGCTGGTCGCCGCCGCCTGCCAGCTGCTCGGCGAACTGCAGCCCACCCCGACCCTCGCGCAGCTGGCCGCACGCATCGGCCTGTCGCCCTCCCATCTGGTACGGGCCTTCAAATCCCGCACCGGGCTGACGCCCAAGGCCTGGATCGACGCTCAGCGACGCGCGGCGCTGGAGGCGCGCCTGCCCCGGGCCGACTCGGTGCTGGACGCGGCGCTGGCGGCCGGCTACTCCGGCACCCGCGCGCTGTACGAGCGGGACGACGGCCTGAGCCCGGCGCAACGCCGCCGTGGCGGCGCCGGCGAATACCTGCGTTACGGTATCGCCCCCTGCCCGCTCGGCCAGCTGCTGCTGGCGGCCAGCGCCAAGGGGGTGTGCGCCCTGCTGTTCGGCGACGAGGTCGCGCAACTGGAAGACGAGCTGCGCCAACGCTTCGCCGCCGCCGAGCTGCAACGCGACGACGCCGGCCTGGGCGACTGGCTGCAACGGGTGGTGGCGCAGATCGAAGAGCCCGAGCGCGCCGCCCGGCTGCCCCTGGACCTACGCGGTACGGCCTACCAGCAGCAGGTGTGGCAGGCGCTGCGGCAGATTCCAGCGGGCCAGACCCGCGGCTACGGCGAACTGGCCGCCGCGCTCGGCAGCCACCCCCGTGCCGTGGCCCGGGCCTGCGCCAGCAATCCCCTGGGCCTGCTGGTGCCCTGTCACCGGGTGGTGGCGGCCGACGGCACGCTGGGGGGCTATCGCTGGGGCACGGCCCGCAAGGCGGCGCTGCTGCGCCGCGAACAGCTGGCAGACTGAGGCGGCCTCAACCCCGATACAGGGCCAGCAGCTCGGGCAGGGCCTCGGCGATCAGGCTGCCCCCGGCCAGCACCAGCAGTGCGAAGACCAGCCAACGTACCGTGCGCAGCGACAGCTTCGGCGGATAGCGGCGCACCAGCCAGCTGAGCAACATGACCAGCGGCAGGGCCTCGGCGCTGAGCCACAGGGTGGTCAGCGACAGCTCGCCCTGGGCCGCCACCAGGCCCAGGCGCATGGCCGCGTTGCAGGCGAATACGGTGATCAGGGTGTTGCGGATCAGCTCGTACCCCAGGGGCTGGCGATACAGGTGATAGACGATCGGCGGCCCGCCGCTGGAGAATAGGCCGTTGAGCACGCCGCAGAGGCCGCCGGCCACCCAGAACGCCGGCGCCCCGGACAGCCGTTCGCGCGGTTTGCTCTGTACCACCAGCATCAGGCTGGCGACGAGAATCACCCCGCCGAGCAACAGGCGCAGCCAAGCGATCTGCCGGCCATCCAGGGCACCGAGCCCCCAGATGCCCAGGCACACGCCGAGCAGGCTGCTGATCAACAGGGGCATGAGGATGCGCCGATCCAGCTGCGGCTTGGGGCCGGCCACCGTGACCAGGGCATTGCCCAGGGTGAGGATGCTGATCACCACCGCCACTTCGCCGAGCGGTATCAGCTGCAGGATGGCCACCAGGCCGATGAGAATCAGGCCGAAGGCGAAACCGGTCAGGCACTGGGCAAAGGTGGCCAGGGCCACGCAGAGCAGAAACAGCAGGTGCACGTCCAGGCTCATGCCAACATCCTTATCGGGCCCGCGAGCCCTCGTTGCGAGCGGCCCGCGGGCCGGCCGATGAAGCAGGCCGCCACTGTAGCGCGAACGGCGCCAGAACGGCGCGGCCCGCGAGGCCCTTCGTCGATGACAAGGGACCTCGCGGGCCGGCCAGTGGCGTCACCCCGAACCAGCGGCGACGCCTAGGTTGTCCGGGCCTCAGGCGCCCGGGACGGCGCGGGCGCACAGCGCCTCGCCCTCTTCCTGATGCAGCGCGCGCACCAGGCTGTAGCAAATCACCAGCAGCACCACGGAGAACGGCAGCGCCGCGGCGATGGTGGCCGCCTGCAGGCCCTTCAGGCCGCCGGCCAGCAGCAGCACGCCGGCCAGGGCGCCCAGGCCCAGACCCCAGATGACGCGGAAGCGCTGCGGCGGGTTCTGGTTGCCCATGGACAGGATGGTGCAGATCACCAGGGTCGCAGAGTCGGCCGAGGTGACGAACCAGCTGATGATCATCAGGGTCGCCAGGCCGGCCATGGCCATGGTCGCCCAGGACACGTTCAGGCCCTCGATGGTCTTGTACAGCACCATGGTCACGTCGGAGTTGGCCACCGCGTTGAGGTCGATGGCGCCGGCCAGCTGCAGCGACACGCCGGTACCGCCCATGATCACGATCCACAGGAAGGCGCCCAGGGTCGAGGCGAGCATGCCGCCCAGGACTACCTGGCGCACGGTGCGGCCACGGGAGATGCGGGCGATGAACATGCCGACGAACGGGCCCCAGGACAGCCACCAGCCCCAGTAGAAGATGGTCCACCAGCCCTGCCACTGCCGCTCGGGGTTGGAGTCGGTCCACATACCCATGGGGATGAAGGTGGCCAGGTAGTCGCCCAGGCTGGTGGCGTACAGACCCAGCAGGAACACGGTCGGCCCGGCCAGCAGCAGGAACAGGAAGAGGATGCTGCTCAGGCGGATGTTCCACTCGCTGAGCCAGAGAATGCCCTTGCGCACCCCGGAGACCGCCGACAGGGTGGCGACCACCGCGGTCCCGGCGATCAGGATCAGCTGGTTGGCGGTGGAGATCTCGACGCCGAACATGTAGTTCAGACCGGCGTTCATCTGCGATACGCCCAGCCCCAGGGTGGTGGCGGTGCCGAACAGGGTGCTGAAGATCGCCAGCAGGTCGACGGCATGGCCGATGGGGCCGTAGATGCGCTCGCCGATCAGCGGGTAGAGCGCCGATCGCACGGTCAGCGGCAGGCCGCGTCGGTAGGTGAAGTAGGCCAGGACCAGGCCGACGATGATGTAGATGCACCAGCCGTGCAGACCCCAGTGGAACATGGTCACGCGCAGGGCGATCTGCGCCGCTTCCGGCGTATTCGCTGCGACCCCGGCCATGTCCATGAAGGGGTTGCCCTGCATGTGCATCAGCGGCTCGGCGATGCTCCAGAACAGCAGGCCGGTACCGACCGCGGCGCTGAACAACATGGCGAACCAGGAGAAGTTGCTGAATTCCGGGCGCTCGTCCTCGCGCCCCAGACGCAGGTTGCCGAAACGGCTGAGCCCGACCCAGAAGGTGAAGAACAACACGCCGCTGACCACGGCCACGTAATACCAGCCCAGGGAGCTCTCGATCCACTGCTTGATGCCGGTGTACAGACCGTTGGCCAGCTCGCTGTAGGACACGGTGAACAGCACGAAGGCCAGCACCATCACCAGGGATGAGATGGCCATCGTCGGATTGACGCCTGCGAACAGACGCTGGGTGCCTTGCATAGGATGTTCGCTCACGAGCGCGCCTCCTCCTTATTTTTGTATGGGACACACATAGGTGCTTGTCGCGACCGCGAGGGGCACTGTGGCCCCCGCGCCCTCTGCAACCAGAGAGCTGCAGGCAGCAGCAATCGCTCCGACCATGGTATACCACACACCATAATACGGTAAACCCATTCGACACCCAGCGATAAAGACTCTGACGCAACCGCCTGTGGCCTCGTTACGGCACCTCCTCTTGCCCCCAGAACTATCCGACGGAGCGCCGCCTAGCTAGCGCGCGCCGATCAGCCATTGATTGGGGAAAAAACCGCCCACGATCAGCAGCAGGAACAGGATCAGCGCCAGCACCATGGGCCCGGCGCCCGCCTGACAAATGGTGCTCCAGCGCGTCTGCACGCCGAGGGCGGCCATGGCGATGGCCAGGGTGAACTGGCTGACGAGCCGAATGGCCGGCATGAGTGCCGGCGGCAAGACCTGCAGGCTGTTGCTGCCGGCGGCGGCGACGAAGCCCAGGACGAACCAGGGGATCACCAGCTTGCCACCGCCCTCGCCGTCACCGCGGCGCGCCAGGAAGGTGCTGAGCAGCAGGATGAAGGGCGCGAGCATCATCACCCGGATCAGCTTGACCACCACCGCCGCTTGCAGCGCCTCGCCGCCTACGGCCTCCCCGGCGGCGACCGCCTGGGCCACCTCGTGCACGGTGCTGCCTATATAGATGCCGAACGCCTGCTCGCTCATGCCGGAGAACTGGTAGATCAGCGGATAGCTGAACATCGCCAGGGTGCCTGCCAGCGGGGAAGCCACAGGCTCGCCCTCCACTACAGGCGCCACCCCCTGTCGCACCTCGACTGCAACAGGATTTGCACAAGTCGTATTATGGTATACCATGATACCGACTTAGATGCCCCCCCTTCAGCAGCCAGGAGAGCCTCATGAGCTTCGAAATCCGCAAGATCGTCAGCTACGTGGAAGAAACCCTTATCGAAGGTGGCAAGGCCACCGACAAGCCGATCACCATGGTCGGCCTGGCAGTCGTGATGAAGAACCCCTGGGCCGGCCGCGGCTTCGTCGAAGATATCCGCTCCGAACTCAACCCCCACGCCTCCGAGCTGGGTGCGTTGATGGTCGAGCGCCTGAGCGCCGCCATTGGCGGCGCCGACAAGATCGAAGCCTACGGCAAGGCCGCCGTGGTCGGCGCCGACGGCGAGATCGAGCACGCCTCCGCGGTGATCCACAACCTGCGCTTCGGCAACCACTACCGCCAGGCGGTGAACGCCAAGAGCTACCTGAGCTTCACCAACAAGCGCGGCGGCCCTGGCACCTCGATCCAGATCCCGATGATGCACAAGGACGACGAAGGCGCACGCTCGCACTACGTCACCCTGGAAATGCAGATCGAAGACGCACCGCGCGCCGACGAGATCGTCGTGGTCCTGGGCGCCTCCGACGGTGGCCGCCTGCACCCGCGCATCGGCAGCCGCTACATCGACCTGGAAGAACTGGCCGCCGAGCAAGCCCAGCAGGCTCAGTAATCACCGGTCAGTGCAGGAGCGCCCATGACACTACTCACCGCTGAACGCACCCCCGCCGGCACCAGCTACCTGGCGACCGGCCAAGGCCAACCCGTGGTCCTGATCCACGGCGTAGGCCTGAATAAAGAGATGTGGGGCGGACAGATCGTCGGCCTGGCTCCGCACTACCGGGTCATCGCCTACGACATGCTCGGCCATGGCGCCAGCCCACGCCCGGCCAGCGGCACGGACCTGGTCGGCTATGCCGAGCAGCTGCTCGAGCTGCTCGACCACCTGGAACTGGCTCAGGCCAGCATCATCGGCTTCTCCATGGGCGGTCTGATCGCCCGGGCCTTCGCCCTGCACTACCCGCAGCGCACCGGCGGCCTGGTGGTGCTCAACAGCGTGTTCAACCGCAGCCCGGAGCAGAGCGCCGGGGTGATCGAACGCGCCCGCCAGGTCGCCGAGCACGGCCCCAACGCCAACGCCGAGGCGGCCCTGGCGCGCTGGTTCAGCCGCGAATACCAGGCGGCCAACCCGGCGCAGATCGCCGCGCTGCGCCAGACCCTGGCCAGCAACGATCCGCAGGGCTACCTGACCACCTACGAGCTGTTCGCCACCCAGGACATGTACCGGGCCGATGCCCTGCACGGCATCCGCGTGCCGGCCCTGATCGCCACCGGCGAGCTGGACCCCGGCTCGACTCCGCAGATGGCCCGCGAGTTGGCCGCGCGCATTCCCGGCGCAGAGGTCGCCGTACTCGCCGAGCAGCGGCATATGATGCCGGTAGAGTCGCCGCGCCTGGTCAACCAGCTGCTGCTCGACTTCCTCCATCGCGCCCAGACCATAGAGAACCCAGCAGAGGGGATCGTTGCATGACACTCACGCGCTTTCAGATGTGCATCGACGGCCAATGGGTCGATGCCCTTTCCGGCAAGACCTTCCACAGCCTCGACCCGGCCCATGCCGAGCCCTGGGCCGAGCTGCCCGACGCCGCCGAAACCGACGTCGAGCGCGCCGTGCAGGCCGCGCAAGCGGCCTTCGACGGCGCGGCCTGGCGCGGCCTGACGGCCACCGCCCGGGGCAAGCTGCTGCGTCGCCTGGGCGACCTGATCGCCGAGAACAAGGAGCGCCTGGCCCAGCTGGAGAGCCGCGACAACGGCAAGCTGATCCGCGAGACCCGCGGCCAGGTCGGCTACCTGCCGGAGTTCTTCCATTACACCGCGGGCCTGGCCGACAAGCTCGAAGGCGGCACCCTGCCGCTGGATAAGACCGACATGTTCGGCTACACGGTGCACGAGCCGCTCGGCGTGGTGGCGGCGATCATCCCCTGGAACAGCCCGCTGTACCTCACCGCGATCAAGCTGGCACCGGCCCTGGCCGCCGGCAACACCGTGGTGCTCAAGCCCTCCGAGCACGCCTCGGCGACCATCCTCGAGCTGGCCCGCCTGGCCCTGGAAGCCGGCATTCCGCCGGGCGTGGTCAACGTGGTCACCGGCTACGGCCCGAGCACCGGTGCCGCGCTGACCCGCCACCCGCTGGTGCGCAAGATCGCCTTCACCGGCGGCGCCGCCACCGCCCGCCACGTGGTGCGCAGCAGCGCGGAGAACTTCGCCAAGCTGTCGCTGGAGCTGGGCGGCAAGTCGCCGAACATCATCTTCGCCGACGCCGACCTGGACAGCGCCATCAACGGCGCCGTCGCCGGCATCTATGCCGCCTCGGGGCAGAGCTGCGTGTCCGGCTCGCGCCTGCTGGTACAGGACGCGATCTACGACGAATTCGTCGAGCGCCTGGTCGAGCGCGCCCGGCGCATCCGCATCGGCAACCCGCAGGACGACAGCAGCGAGATGGGCCCCATGGCCACCGCGCAGCAGCTGGCGGTGGTCGAAGGCCTGGTCGCCGACGCCCTGGCCGAAGGCGCGAAGCTGCGCCTGGGCGGCAAGCGCCCGCAGATCGAGGGCAACGGCTGGTACTACGAGCCGACCCTGTTCGAGTGCGACAGCAACTCGATGAAGATCATGCAGGAAGAGGTGTTCGGCCCGGTCGCCTCGGTGATCCGCTTCAAGGACGAGGCCGAGGCCCTGGCCATCGCCAACGACTCGCAGTTCGGCCTGGCCGCCGGCATCTGGACCCGCGACCTGGGCCGCGCCCACCGCCTGGCCCGCGACGTGCGCTCCGGCATCATCTGGGTCAACACCTACCGCGCGGTCTCGGCCATGGCGCCGATCGGCGGCTTCAAGAACAGCGGCTACGGTCGCGAGAGCGGCATCGACTCGGTGCTCGCCTACACCGAGCAGAAGACGGTGTGGATCAACCTCTCGCAGGCGCCCATGGCCGACCCCTTCGTGATGCGTTGAGCGCACCGCAACCGTATTCAGAGAGAGCAAAAATGATCGAACCCGGCATTTACAAAGAGGTGATGGGCTCCTTCCCCTCCGGCGTCACCGTGGTCACCTGCCTCGACCAGGACGGCGGCATCGTCGGCATCACCGCCAGCGCCTTCAGCGCCCTGTCCATCGACCCGGCGCTGGTGCTGTTCTGCCCCAACTACGCCTCGGACTCCTACCCGGTGCTTTGCGCCAGCAAGCGCTTCGCCATCCACCTGCTGTCCGCCGAGCAGAAGGCCGAGGCCTACGCCTTCGCCGGCAAGGGCAAGGACAAGGCCAAGGGCATCGACTGGCACCTCAGCGAGCGGGGCAACCCGCTGCTGAACAACGCCACCGCGATCATCGAGTGCGAGCTGTGGCGCGAGTACGACGGCGGCGACCACGCCATCATCGTCGGCGCGGTGCAGAACCTGATCCTGCCCGAGACCGAGGTCACGCCCATGGTCTATCACCGCGGCAAGCTCGGCGCCCTGCCCGCCATCGCCTGAGCCGGATCGCAGACTTTTTCGGGGTCGCCTGCCGTTCACCCTGGTGGCGGCCCCTTTTTTATTTTCGGAGCCGACATGACCCCAGCAGCCGCGCAACTGTTCCGCCAGCAGGCCTATATCGACGGCCAATGGTGCGACGCCCAGGACGCCTCCACCCAGGACATCTTCAACCCGGCCAACGGCGCCCTGATCGGCCGGGTGCCGAACATGGGCAGCGCCGAAGCCCAGCGCGCCATCGCCGCCGCCAACGCCGCCTGGCCGGCCTGGCGCGCGCGCACCGCCAAGGAGCGCAGCGCCGTCCTCAAGCGCTGGCACGCGCTGATGCTGGAGCACGCCGACGCCCTGGCCGAAATCCTCACCCTGGAGCAGGGCAAGCCGCTGGCCGAGGCCAAGGGCGAGGTCCTGTATGCCGCCAGCTTCATCGAATGGTTCGCCGAGGAAGCCAAGCGCATCTACGGCGACACCATCCCCAGCCACAAGGGCGATGCGCGCATCGTGGTGAGCAAGGAGCCGATCGGCGTGGTCGCCGCCATCACCCCGTGGAACTTCCCCGCTGCGATGATCACCCGCAAGGCCGGCCCGGCCCTGGCCGCCGGCTGCCCGTGCATCGTCAAGCCGGCGCCGGAGACGCCCTTCTCCGCCCTGGCCATGGCCGCCCTGGCCGAACAGGCCGGCGTCCCGGCGGGCATCTTCAACGTCATCACCGGCGACGCGGTGGCCATCGGCGGCGAGCTGACCGCCAGCCCGGCGGTGCGCAAGCTGTCCTTCACCGGCTCCACGGCGATCGGCAAGCTGCTGATGGCCCAGTGCGCCGACACCCTGAAGAAGGTCTCCCTGGAGCTGGGCGGCAACGCGCCGTTCATCGTCTTCGACGACGCCGACCTGGAGCGTGCGGTCGAGGGCGCGCTGATCGCCAAATACCGCAACGCCGGGCAGACCTGCGTGTGCGTCAACCGCTTCCTGGTGCAGGAGGGCATCTACGAGGCGTTCGTGACCCGCCTGGCCGAGCGAGTGGCCGAATTCAAGGTCGGCGACGGCTTCGCGTCCGGCGTCACCCAGGGCCCGCTGATCAACGAGCGTGCCGTGGCCAAGGTCGAAGACCACGTGCAGGACGCCCTGGGCAAGGGTGCGCGCCTGCTCTGCGGCGGCGAGCGCCACGCCCTGGGCCACGGCTTCTTCCAGCCCACGGTGCTGGCCGACCTGAGCCTGGAGATGAAGGTGGCCCGCGAGGAGACCTTCGGCCCGCTGGCCGCGGTGTTCCGCTTCAGCGGCGAAGCCGAGGCCGTGCAGCTGGCCAACGACACCGAGTACGGCCTGGCGGCCTACTGCTACACCCGCGACCTGGGCCGCGCCTGGCGCATGAGCGAGGCGCTGGAATATGGCATGGTCGGTATCAACGAGGGGCTGATCTCCACCGAGGTGGCGCCCTTCGGCGGGGTCAAGGCCTCGGGCCTGGGGCGCGAAGGCTCCAAGTACGGCATCGAGGACTACCTCGAGATCAAATACACCCTGATGGGCGGCCTGTGACGGCCCGCCCCCGAAGGAGAGCAGCATGAGCAACGACAAGTACGAGAAGGGCCTGGCGATCCGCACCCAGGTGCTGGGCGAGGCCTATGTCAGTAAGTCGATCGACAACGCCGACGACTTCAACCGCCCCCTGCAGGAGCTGGTCACCGAGTACTGCTGGGGCCACGTGTGGGGCCGCGAGGGTTTGTCCCTGGCCGAACGCAGCATGATAAACTTGGCGATGATTTCGGCACTCAATCGCCCGCACGAACTGAAGCTGCATATCCGCGGCGCCCTGCGCAACGGCCTGAGCCGTGAGCAGATTCGCGAGATCCTGCTTCAGGTCGGCATTTACTGCGGCGTGCCAGCCGCCGTGGACAGTTTCCGCATCGCCCGCGAGGCTTTCGCCGAGGCCGATGCCGAAAGCCAACCGTAACAACTGGCTGAAGGAAGCATCCCGAGCACCCTCGATCCAGGATCTGGGTGCTTTTTGCTTTTTTACGGACAGTCTCAACCAGAGCGGAATCCATGAAACGCCTGCCCCTCGACGATAGCTTCAAGGTC
Organism: Pseudomonas benzenivorans; assembly: GCF_033547155.1. Taxonomy (GTDB): domain Bacteria; phylum Pseudomonadota; class Gammaproteobacteria; order Pseudomonadales; family Pseudomonadaceae; genus Aquipseudomonas; species Aquipseudomonas benzenivorans_B. The sequence goes on along the minus strand of NZ_CP137892.1, from coordinate 646,871 downwards.
AATCGCAACCCCGTTACCCTGCGCGAGATCGTGCTGGATAAGCTGCGCAGCGCCATCATGAACTTCCAGCTGCTGCCCGGCGACCGCCTGGTCGAGCGCGACCTGTGCGACCGCCTCGGGGTCAGCCGCACCTCGGTGCGCGAGGCCCTGCGCCACCTGGAGTCCGAGGGCCTGGTGGAGTTCGCCGACGCCCGCGGCCCGCGGGTGGCCATCATCACCCTGGAGGACGCCCGCGACATCTACGAGCTACGCTGCGTGCTCGAGGGCCTGATCGTCCAGCTGTTCACCCTCAACGCCAAGGCCAAGGACATCCGCGCCCTGGAGCGCGCCCTGGAGGACAACCGTCGGGTGCTCGAGGAGGGCGAGCTGCAGCAGGTGCTCGACTCGGTGCAGGGCTTCTACGACGTGCTGCTGGAAGGCTCCGGCAACCACATCGCCGCCACCCAGCTGCGCCAGCTGCAGGCGCGCATCAGCTACCTGCGCGCCACCTCGGTGTCCCAGGCCAACCGCCGCGGCAGCAGCAACCAGGAGATGGAGCGCATCGTCGCGGCGATCAAGAGCGGCGACCCGCTGGCCGCCCACCAGGCTTCGGTGGACCATGTGCGCGCCGCCGCCAAGGTGGCCCTGGACTACCTCAGGTCCAAGCAGGACGACGCCGGCACGCCCCGCGAGATCGCCACGCCGATCGCCCTCAAAGACCCGCGCATCGGACGCTGAGGCCGTGCCCGCCCCGCGCTTCTGCCCCCAGTGTGGCGCCGACCGCCTGAGCCGCCGGGTACCGCCCGGCGACAGCCATGAACGGCTGATGTGCGCGGACTGCGCCTACATCCACTACGAAAACCCGAAGATCATCGCCGGCTGCATCATCGAACAGGACGGCAAGTACCTGCTGTGCCAGCGCGCCATCGCCCCGCGCCCCGGTACCTGGACCCTGCCGGCGGGCTTCATGGAAGGTGGCGAGACCACCGAGCAGGCGGCCCTGCGCGAGGTGTGGGAGGAGACCGGGGTGCGCGCGGACATCGTCTCGCCCTATTCGATCTTCAGCGTGCCGAAGATCAGCGAGGTGTACATCATCTTCCGCGCCGTGGTGGTGGAAGTGACCGGCAGCTTCGGTCCGGAGACCCTCGACTACCGCTTCTTCGCCCCCGAGGAAATTCCCTGGGAAAGCATCTACTACCCGGCCATCCGGCAGATCCTCGAGCGTTACATCGAGGAGCGCCAGGCCGGGGTCTACGGCATCTACATCGGCAACGACGACAGCGGCAAGGTGCACTTTATCCGCTGAGGCCGCCGGCCCTCGCGGGCCGGACCCAGCGCCCTCAGGGCGCGCAGCCTTCGACTATGATCACCTCGGCGACCGCCGCACCCTGGCGGTGGCCGCAGGCCTCCTGGTACTCCGCCGAGTTGTAGCAGGCCAACGCCTGCTCGTAGGAGTCGAACTCGATGACCACGTTGCGCGGCGGCGTCGCCCGCCCCTCCAGCGCCTGGGCGCGGCCGCCGCGGGCGAGAAAGGTGCCGCCGTACTTGGCGAACGCCGCCGGCGCCCGCCGGGTGTATTCGCCGTACTGCTCGGGGTCCGTCACCTCGACATGGGCGATCCAGTAAGCCTTCATCCTGCCTCCGCTATTCGTCACTTGTGCGTATTATGGTATACCATAAAGCCTGCCGCACATCCTCATCCATCGCAACCCCGAGAGCACTGGCATGGCATTCAACAGCATCGAAGAAATCATCGAGGACTACCGCCAGGGCAAGATGGTCCTGCTGGTCGACGACGAAGACCGCGAGAACGAGGGCGACCTGCTGCTGGCGGCGGAACGCTGCACGCCGGCGGCGATCAACTTCATGGCCCGCGAGGCCCGCGGCCTGATCTGCCTGACCCTGACCGACGCGCACTGCCAGCGCCTGGGACTGGAGCAGATGGTACCGAGCAACAGCAGCGCCTTCTCCACCGCCTTCACCATCTCCATCGAGGCCGCCAGCGGGGTGACCACCGGCATCTCCGCCGCCGACCGCGCGCGCACCGTGCTGGCCGCCGTGGCGCCGGACGCCAAGGCCGAGGACCTGGTGCAGCCCGGGCACATCTTCCCGTTGCGCGCCCGCGACGGCGGCGTGCTCAACCGCGCCGGGCACACCGAGGCCGGCTGCGACCTGGCGCGCCTGGCCGGCTTCAGCCCGGCGTCGGTCATAGTCGAGGTGATGAACGAGGACGGCAGCATGGCCCGCCGCCCCGATCTGGAAAGATTCGCCGCCCAGCACGGCATCAAGATCGGCACCATCGCCGACCTGATCCACTACCGCCTGAGCACCGAGCACACCGTGACCCGCATCGGCGAGCGCGAGCTGCCCACCGTGCACGGCGACTTCCGCCTGATCACCTACGAGGACCGCATCGAAGGCGGCGTGCACATGGCCATGGTCATGGGCGAGATCGAGCGCGACGTCCCCACTCTGGTGCGGGTGCACGTGATCGACCCGCTGCGCGACCTGGTCGGCGCCGAATACACCGGACCGCAGAACTGGACGCTGTGGGCGGCGCTGCAGAAGGTCGCCGAGGAAGGTCGCGGCGTGGTGGTGGTGCTGGCCAACAACGAGTCGTCCCAGGCCCTGCTGGAGCGGGTGCCGCAACTGACCCAGCCGCGCCAGCAGTTCAACCGCTCGCAGTCGCGCATCTACTCCGAGGTCGGCACCGGCGCGCAGATCCTCCAGGACATCGGCGTCGGCAAGCTGCGCCACCTCGGCGCCCCGCTGAAGTACGCCGGCCTCACCGGCTACGACCTGGAAGTGGTGGAAACCCTGACCTTCGGCGCCTAAGCGCCGTCAGGCGGCCCTCGGCATGGGCCGCCCGCCGGCCGACAGCGCGCACGCCGGGACAGGGTGGCCGCTACGCCTGTCGGCGGATCGCCGACAGGCGACTAAAGCGCTTGCATAGCCAGTATTACGGTATACCATCAGACACAACGCGCCACCCGCCTGGTGGCGACCCCCGACTCCTTCCCCTGCGCTGCCGGGTGCAGCATGTCTCCGGAGGTCTCCCAGATGATCGATGCAAGTGCCTACAAACAAGTCATGGGTTCCTTCCCCTCTGGCGTCACCGTGATCACCACCCTGGACGATAACGGCGGGCTGGTCGGCATGACCGCCAGCGCCTTCAGCTCCCTGTCGATGGACCCGGCCCTGGTGCTGTTCTGCCCCAACTACAGCTCCGACTCCTACCCGGCGCTGATCAAGCGCAAGCGCTTCGCCATCCACCTGCTGTCGGCCGAGCAGCAGGGCGAAGCCTATGCCTTCGCCCGCAAGGGCAGCGACAAGGCCCAGGGCATCGAGTGGACCCTCAGCGAGCTGGGCAACCCCATCCTGAGCAAGGCCACGGCGATCATCGAGTGCGAGCTGTGGCGCGAATACGAGGGCGGCGACCACGCCATCCTGGTCGGCGCGGTGAAGAACCTCATAGTGCCGCAGCAGGAGGTGATCCCGATGGTCTACTGCCGCGGCAAGATGGGCGCCCTGCAAGCCTTCGCCTGACGCCCCGCGACGCCCTCCGGTCGCCGCCACGGCGACCTCTGCCCCCATCCTCCGATCGCCTCGCTCCCGGCACCCATGCCGGGAACGGGGCGCCCCCGCTCAAGTGCGAAAACGCCGGACCAGGGCGTTGAGCTCGTCGGACAGACCGGTGAGCCGCTGCGCGTCATCGCGGGTGGAGCCGGCCAGCTCGGCCACCAGCTGCGCATCGCCGTGGATCTGGCTGATGTGCCGGTTGATGTCCTCGGCCACCTGATGCTGCTCCTCGGCGGCGGTGGCGATCTGGCTGTTCATGTCGCGAATCACGTCCACCGATTCGCGGATCTGCTCGAAACTGGCGCTCGCCGCATTGATCGAGCCGACGCTCTGCTGGGATACCGTCAGGCTGCCGCGCATCTGCACG